>CAYFNE010000066.1:0-30667 GCA_964344355.1 uncultured Magnetococcales bacterium | reverse complement strand
TCGATCGCCCTCCGGGGATCCTCCGGGTTACCTTTTGTGTCCGTGGCGTAACGTTCCCGCCATTGACCCGATCCATTCGGCGGGGACGTGGCCCCGTCCTGCCCGTGGTCGGTGTTTTGTTGGGCCCGTCTGGAAAATCCGGATACCCCGACAAACAATGGTTCCTGGTTGTTGTCCGACCAGAAAGAGGCTTTACACCGGGACGAGTGGTAAACATGGGGGATCGCTCCCGACCGGTCCGGCGATGCCAAAAAAAAAGGGGGCGGATAAAACCCGCCCCCTCATTTCCGGTTCGCTGCAGGAACCTAGTTGCTGGTCGTAGCGGCAGGGGCCTGAGCCGGAGCCTGAACGGGAGGAGCACCCCAGGCCGGAGCACCACCCCAGGCGCCCGGGTATCCACCACCCCAGCCGGGACCGCCCCAACCGGGACCGTAACCGCCCCAACCACCGGGATAGCCGCCCCAACCGGGACCATAACCGTAACCGTTGTTCCAACGGTTGTTCCAGTTGTTGAAGTTGTTGCCATAACCGTCGGCGCTGCCATCGATGTCGCCGCCCATGCTGAAGCCGAAGTTGCCGGAGCCGCGACCGCGACCGGTGCCGTAACCGTTGTTGCCCCAGCCGTTGTTCCAGCCGTTGTTGCCCCAGCCGTTGTTGCCCCAACCGGGTCCGCCCCACCAGGCCGAGGCCTCGTCAGCGGAGAAGAAGGCACCACCACCAACCAGCGCCGCGACAGCCAACATGCTCAAAGTCTTTTTCATGTGATTTCACTCCATTGGTGTAGAAATACAAAACTTCAAAAAGGTCAACGTGTTTCTGTGTCGACCGTTAAAAGGCCAACGTGCTTCCGTGTCGACCGTCGGTAAAGCCTACCACCAGTTCCAGGGGCCGCCGCCACCGCCCCAGGGACGATGACCCCAGGGACCACCGCCCCAGGGACCCCGGTTCCAGCCATTGTTCCAGCCGTTGTTCCAGAGATTGTTGTTGTTCCAGAGGTTGTCCCAGGCATTGTCGGCCCAGCCATCGACATCGGCGTTCATGTTGAAACCGAAATTGCCGGAGCCCCGACCGCGGCCACGGCCGTAGCCGTTGTTGTCCCAGTTGTTGCCCCAGTGGTTGTTGCCCCAGCCGTTGTTGCCCCAGGGACCGCCGCCCCAACCGCCGGGACCGCCCCACCACGCCTGCGCCTGATCGGGGATGGCCAGCGATGAGGCGCCCAGCAGTGCGGCAATGGCCAGAACGCGAAACATTTTCTTCATGCAATCCATCCTTTCCAGAGAAGAGAGAAAAAACCGGCCTTCAATAAAGAAAAAGCCATCCTGGTGACGGGAGCCGATGATCCGAAGCCATCGTTACCCATCGTTCCCACTGCCCATCAAAAAAGCGTCCCCACTGCCCATTCACTCCGGCGCCGATGGTTTACCGCCACCATCGATCCTCTTCAAAACGCCGTTCCCGCCACTCCCGGTACCTGTCGTCATACCACCGGGGGGTATCCCACTCATAGGGGTCACGATAATGCCTCCGGTCCCGCTGTGACCAGGATTCGCCGGCGTGGGGGCGGGATTCCGCACCGTACCGGTAAATCCCATATCCATCGGCACCGTACCGGTCCCGCTCATGGCGGCCATAGGGGTCCGGTTCGTATCGTTCATGATCGAGCCGGTCGGACCCGTACCACCGGGAACCATAGCGGTCCGATCCATAACGCCAGTCCGGTCCCGGGTATCCGCCCCAGCCATAACCGTCGGGGTGGTATCCCCCGTATCCCAGGGGGCCGCCCGGTCCGTAAAAGTGTCGGTTCCGGGCCCAATCCCGCTCGGCGAAACTGCTCATTCCCCAAGGATCGACCTGCAAGGACGGGTTTCCCCAGAAGTCCGCTCCCCAGGGATCATACGTGGGGTAGGGGACATAGACATACTGCCGTCGTTCGTCCTTTTCCGGCCGCGCCTCCTTGACGGCGGGAGCCTCGCCCCGTGCTGCGGGCGGCGGCGGTTCCCGGGGGGCTGGGAAAAAGGGTTGCACCGTCTCCGGGACCTTTTTCGGGTCGGACTGCAACTCCCGCATGAAAGAGCCCATGAATTTCCCGAACCGACCGCCCATCTGCATGATGTTCTGGTCGACCGGGCTTCCATCGGCTGAGGCCGTCTGCGGCGCCAGGCCGATGAACAGTGCCGTCACCAGCGCCCATCCCCCTGCCCTGACAGTTGCTGCGTTGGTAACGGTTTCGTTTCCCTCCGGGGCGGTTCGTCCTGGTTCGGGAACCGCGGAGCCCATCTTGATATGTGTCCTCAACACGCGATTCACCGTCTACAAGAGGGTTTGGCCCGTTTCGAGAAAATCGTTGCCACTTGCCAACGCGCCCGGCCATGCTACCAGGAAATGCCCACCTCAAACAGGGATTATATGCATGACCCGTTTCCGGGTGCCATTCCCAACCTTTCACGCTCGGGGTTCACGGGAGGTCGACCATCGACCAATATTCGAATATAATTAAATTCTAATATAGTGAGGGGTGGATGAAATTGCAAAGAAAAAATTTACCTTGTGTTAATTCATGAAAGGCGTCAATGTGGGAAGTCTATCAAAAAAAGGTTATCCATCAATCAGATGTGAAAATGAACGCTCACCGATTTTTTTGATTTTTTTCCGGGGGCGGTTGATCCATCCGGTGAAATCCCGGGGGAATCCGGAACAGGGAGGGCGGTTGCCGGCCTTCCCGGATCCGCTCCATCCGCACCGTCAGACCATCGGCATATTTTTCGATGATGGCCAGTTTCAACCGGGCGTCCACCCATAGATCGGCATGGGGTTTGGTCCCTTTTTCATCACGCAGGCCAATTTTCCAGTGTGTCGTCATCCGTTCCCGGACCCGTTCCGGGCCGACCTTGCGGCAGATGAAGGCTTTCGATTGACAGGGACCACCGGACTCGGAAGGGAGCGGGGGGCGTTTCAGGATGTAGTTGGCCGTTTCATAATAGGTTTTTTGATCGGGAAACAGGGTCCAGACCACCTTTTGCGCCGGCTTGAAAATCATCCAGACCGGTTGGTGGAATTGTACCGTCTCCGTGCGGATACCCTCCGGAGAGACATACATGCGTCCTTGGGTGACCTGTTCGGTTTTTCCCGTCTGGATGCGGATCACATCGGCGGAAAAGGCGATGTTCGACCAGGAGCCGGCCAAGGCCCGGTCGGCAAAAGGGACCGCCAACAGCAGCAGGACGATGAACGATGGAAGAATCGGTTGACGCATTGCCTGGAAAATACGAAAAGGTTGGGCCGGACCGGTCGCCGACGGAAACGATGACGGTTCACCAACTCCGTGGTCTACGGGGCGACGCCTCTCTGGGGTCCCAGCCATCCCAATAGTTTAACCGATCCATGCCGGGAATCCACCAGGGATCGACACCATCATACCGCCAGTAGGGATTGCCACGCCGGTAACGGTCACGCCGATAGCGTTCCTCGTAGGGACTGGACCAGTAGGAGTCCCCATAATCATAGTAGGGATCCGGATACCGGTCCCGCCAGGCATCGCCCCGCTCCGGGGGATAGTCCCGGTACCGGGGACGGTCCCGGTAATCCGGATCGTAGCGGTCCCAATCGGAGCGGTAACCCGGATCCCGGTCCCGCCAGGCCGGTGGTTCTTCATCGGGCCAGCTGGAAGAGGGGCGTTCCTCGTTGAGCAACTCCTGGGGGATCTCCCCCCAGGGCCTGGATTTACCGGTGGGAAAGTCCGCATAGGGATCCCGGCGGTTCCTGGCGAAAGGATCCTGATACCCGTCCCGCGACCGGTCATCATACCCCTGCTGGCTCGGGGGCCAGCGATCATTGCCACGGTCGTTCCGATTGCGGTTATCCCGACGGTCTTGATAGGGCGAACCGGAAAAAGGCCGGTCCTGGGAGGGGTTCAGCCGGAAAAAGCCGGGTCCCCAATCTTTTTTCCCGGCCGCCAGCAGCGGCTCGGCCGTACCCGGACAGAGCAAAAGGGCCAGGGAAAAGACCAGGTAAAAGGGCGTCACCAGGCGTCGAGCCGGGGGGCGGGCACGATTTCGTCTGAGGCGTATTTGTTGGTGACGGCTGAGCATACGTGTCACTGCCACGAATTTTCATAAACACCGCGCCGTTGGTCGACGGGCGGTGTGTAGGTATTGTTTTTATCCGCATCGGTACCGGATGGCCAGGGCCGGGAGCGGAAATATTGCCACGGTTGGTCCTCTCCGTATCGGCGTGGCGGGCCGAATCCTTGATCATTTGCTGGGGTTCCCGGGTTGATGGCGGGATCGGTCCTCGACCGGCCGAAGTAGGAGCCCGATGCGCCGGGCGGATCGTCGGAACCGTAGTCGAATCGTTCATCATAGGGCAAATCCGCTTGCCGCCGGGTAGCCGGGGCGCGGCGCGAAGGCGGTCCCTCCTCCCGGTAACGATCGTCGTAGGTGGGATAATCCCCGAATTCCGCGGCCATGCCCTGGGAAGGCCGCCCGTATCGATCGAACGGCTCTTGCCGATAACGGTCGGAGGCCGGTGGATAACGACCCCCGGGATCCCGGTCTCTGGATGTGCCGCCATAGGAACCGTTCCAGCGATCATCGCCGGGGCGACCGGCCGTTGGCGGAGGATATCCGTCCCGGTAGCGGCGGTCCCGCCGATAACCATCGAGCCGATACCCATCCATCCGCCGGTCGTCCCAACGCGGTTCCCCATACCGGTAGCCACCGTCTCCATAGCGGTCACGACGATTGACATCACGCGGATAACCGTCGTGGCGATAGCCGTCGTACCGGTAGTCGGTGATACCGCCGCCCCGATCCAACTCTTCGCAGCACCAACGGTCGGTTGCCAATGGCGACCGGGCGCGGCGTTGGGGATATCCGGAACCGGACCCGGGTTGAACCGGTTCCAAACGGTGCGGACGCCAACGGTCAGCCGAACGGGAGTGACCATACGCGCCCGGGAGTGGGTTCGGTTCGACCGTTTCATGCAAGGCCCGGCCATATCCCTCACCGCCGCCCTGTGGACCTTCGGGCCGCTGAGCCCGGCCCATGGTTGACGGCGGGGGGACCTCGTTCCGGTGCAAAGGCCGGCCATACCCCTCTGATCCGTGTTGGGGTACGGCAGCCGGTCGTTCCCGGTTCGATGTCGCCGGGGAACCCTCGCTGCGGTATAACGGCCGGCCATACCCCTCTGATCCGTGTTGGGGTACGGCAGCCGGTCGTTCCCGGTTCGATGTCGCCGGGGAACCCTCGCTGCGGTATAACGGCCGGCCATAGCCACTCTCTCCAACGTCAGGTGACGGGGGCGAGTTTTTTTCCCGGGCCAGGGTGGGTTCGGCAGCCGGATCGGGATGACCAACGCCCTGCCGCAAATCCGCCCCGACCGCGGCGGTTCGCCCGGCTTGCTCGGCCCGGTCGCTACCGGGCGGGGATGGGGATCGTGCAGGGATTCGGTCGGGCAAATCCCGGGGCGGGTCGGTGGGGGGGGCCGCGGTTGCGGGTGGGGGGACATCGGCAGCCGCCTTCGGCTTCCAGGTGGAACGTTCTTCCGGTATCTCGGTGGCGATGATTGGCGGCCCGTTGGCCCGGTTCGTCTCCCCCTTCGCCTCCCAGTCCTGGGACCACCAGGGCTGCTTTTCGAAAGCAGCCGCCTCCCTGGCCGATACCAGGGTGGTGGTCACCAAAAACAGGGTGGAGAGGGCGACGATGTGCCTGGGCGGCGCCATCTATCAGGCATCCTCACCGGTCCGGGAGCCGGGCTTGAGGCGAATGCCGCGCCGGGTCTTGGTTCCCTCCTTTTTTTCCGGTTCGATGGTCTCCTTTTTCTCCGGCTCGGCGGCCGGTTCCCGCTCCGGCTCGGCGGCCGGCTTTGCAGCGGCTGGCGCTTTGGTGGGCACCTTTTCCGCCACCGCTTTTTTTCCGCCCTCCTGGGACGGGCTCTTTGCCGGAGCCGCCGATTCCCGGCCATCGGCCTTGGCCGCTTCCCCGGCGCCGTCGGTGTTGTACTTGTTCAAAAAGGCCTTGGCCGTGGTGATCCGCTCCTCACGGGAGGTGGCCTCCGGTTGGGCCTTGGCCGGGGGAATCTGAATCGCCTTGGTGAACGGTCCGCTGCGGCTCGGTTCCGGAAAGGTGAAGGCGCGGCGGGCGCTGACACAACCCAGGGGGATCACCAGCAGGGTCAAAACCGTCGAAACCATGACCCCGAACAGCAGGGAGATGGCCATGCCGCGGAAGATCGGATCGGTGATGATGACACCGGAACCGGCCACCAGGGCGAAAGCGGTGATCATGATCGGCCGGGTACGGGCGGTACAGGATTGAATCACCGCGTCCCGCACCGATGCCCCCTTGGTGATCTCCTGTTGGGTGAAGTCCACCAGCAGGATGGAGTTGCGGACGATGATGCCGGCCAGGGCGATGAAACCGATCATGGAGGTGGCGGTGAACTTGGCGTCCAGGATCCAATGCCCGGGGATGATGCCCAGCAGGGTCAAAGGAATCGGCGCCATGATGACGGCCGGCAGGGTGAAATTGCCGAACTCCCAGACCACCAGCATGTAGATCAGGATCAACGCCGCCGCGAAGGCCATGCCCATGTCGCGGAAGGTTTCATAGGTGACCGTCCATTCACCGGTCCATTCGAAACCCGATTTGAAATAGGTCTCCGGCGCCGCCATGTATTCACCCACCAGTTTCACCCCATCCGGTGTGGTATATTTTTCCAGGGCCTTTTCCACGTCCAACATGCCGTAAATGGGTGCATCCAGGCGTCCGGTCACCTCGGCGGTGACGTATTCCACCGGCCGCAGGTCCTTGTGATAGATGATCGGATCCTGCATGTCCTTGACGAAACGGCCCAATTCTCCCAGTGGCACGTTCTGGCCCATGGGGTTGGAGATGGGCAGGTCGGTCAAACTGGTGATCTTGGAGCGGATCTCCATGGGCACCTGGATGACGATGAAGGTGGGCTCCAGGACACTGCCGCGCTTGACGTCGCCAAGACGGGCACCACCCATGGCCATGCCCAGATTGCGGTTGATGGCATCCACCGATACCCCCCGGCGCACCGCTTTTTCGGTATCCACCTCGAAACGCCAGATCTCGACCGGTTTCTGGATGTAGTTGTCCACGTCGACCAGAAAATCGGACTCCTCGAACAGCCGCGTCAGGTCATCCGCCACCTGCAGACGGGTTTCGGTATCGGGACCGGTGACCTCCGCCACCACCGACTGCAGGACCGGCGGCCCCGGCGGCATCTCCACCACCTGGATGCGGGCGCCGACCTTTTCCGCCACCGGCGTCAACAGCTCCCGGGCCGCCACCGCCAACTGATGACTGGTGCGGTCGCGGTCGTTCTTGTGCTTCAGCTGCACCTGGATATCGGCCTCCCAGGAGTTGCGGCGCAGATAATAGTGACGCACCAGGCCGTTGAAGTTGAACGGCGAGGCGGTGCCGACATAGGTCTGCATGGCCGTGATCTCGGGAATGTTGTCCCGCAGCAGGTTGGTCATCTGTTTGGCCAGGTTGGCGGTCTTCGGCAACGCCGTCCCTTCATCCATGTTGATGACGACATTGAATTCCGGCTTGTTGTCCAACGGCAGGATTTTAACCGTCACCTGCGTGCTGTAGAAAAAGAGCATGGAGAGGAAGAAGAGCCCGATCAGTCCGAAGAGAAATCCCCAGCCCTTGGCCCGGCTGTCCAGCAGTCCGTCGATGAGGCTCCGGTACATCCGCTCCAACCGTTGCGAGTCACGATGCTCCTTTTCCGAGTGGATGTGCAGGGAGCGCATGCTCGGTTTGATCAATTGCGCCAACCAGGGCGTGAAAATGAAGGCGGCGAACAGCGACAGCAGCATGGCCACCGAACCCAAGGCCGGAATCGGTTCCATGTAGGGTCCCATCATGCCGCTGACGAATCCCATCGGCAGCAGGGCGGCGATGACGGTGAAGGTGGCGAGGATGGTCGGGTTGCCCACCTCGCGCACGGCATCGATGGAGGTCATGTGGCAACATTTGTCCACCATCAACCAGCGCCGGTAGATGTTTTCCACCACGACGATGGCATCGTCCACCAGGATACCGATGGAAAAGATCAGCGCGAACAAACTCACGCGGTCGATGGTGTAACCCATCAACCAGGCACAGAAAACCGTCATCAGGATCACCACCGGAATGACGATCAGGGTGACCATCGCCGGTTTGAATCCCAAGGTGAAAAAGACCAGGAGGAACACGGCCAGAGTGGCGATCACCAACTTCAACAGCAGACTGTTGACCTTCTCCTTGGCGGTCTGTCCATAGTTGCGGGTGACGGACACCTGTACATTGTTGGGGATCAGGCGGCCCTTCAACTCCTCGACCTTGTCCAGGATGTCCTGGGCGACGGTGACGCCGTTGGAACCCTTTTTCTTGGCCACGGCGATGGTGACCGCCGGCGCCCCGTCCGCGGGCGGGGTGTTCTCCGCATAGGCGGGACCGGTGGTGTAGGTGACCATCTTCTGGGTCTCTTCCGGACCGGAAAAAACATCGGCCACATCGCGAACATAGATCGGCGAACCATGGCGGGTGCCGACCATCAACCGCGATACCTCCTGGGCGTTGCGCAAAAAGGAACCGGTGTAAACCCGGTAGCCGGTGTCGCCGGCCTCGACCGAACCGAGCCCTTTTTCACTGTTGGCGGTCTTGATGGTCTGGGCGATCTGGTCGAGGCTGATGCCGAAACCGGACAACCGTTCCGGATAGACCTCCACCCGGATCTGTTCCGACCGGCCGCCGACGACGAACCCCTGGCTGGAGTTTTTCACCTCGTTGAGCTGTTGCAGGACATCCAGGGCCAGCACCCGCAGGGCGCTGTCATCCACATCCTGGGACCACAGGGTCAGGGTCACCACCGGCACATCGTCCACCGCCTTGGGCTTGACCAACGGTTCGGCGACGCCGGGCGGGATCAGATCCATGTTGGAACTGAGCTTGTCATAGAGCTTGACCAGGGACTCCTCCATGTCCTCGCCGACGATGAACTGAACGGTGATCATCGCCTGCCCGTGTTGCGAAGCGGAGTAGACATGTTTGACCCCGGCGATCTCGCTCATGATCCGCTCCAGGGGTTTGGCCACCTGGGTCGCCACCTGTTCGGAGGAGGCGCCGGGATAGTGAACGAAAATGTCCACCATCGGCACCGAGATCTGCGGATCTTCCTGCCGTGGCGTGAAAAACAGTCCCAGCAGTCCCAGTGCCAGACAGGCCACCAGGAACAGCGGGGACAAAGGCGAGTGGATGAATGCCTTGGCCATTCGGCCAGCCACGCCCAGCTCCTTGTCCGTCGGGAGCTTGTCCATGAGCTGGTGTGTCGGCTTGTCGGAAAGATGAGAAGGTGTCGTCATGGACCCAGGACCGGTTTCTTTGGAGTGATTGATAGTGAACTCGGAAAATACCGACCGTGCCACCCCTCCCCGGAGTGGCACGGCCGATACGTCGAACGCCGCGGGACGTTCCGTCGGTTGGACGGTATGGCCTACCGGTTGCCCATCGAGTTGTTTTCCTTCCAACCCGTGGCCATGCCCCGGGGCGGCGTGGCCAGGATCCGTTCGCCGGCCTGAAGCCCGGAGAGAACGCTGACCAGCCGGTCATCGACGAAGCCACCGAGGCGGATCATGCGCAACTCCGGCTCCTTGCCGTTTTCGACCGCCACCAGCACCGCCGGCAGGCTGCCGCGCCAGATGACCGCATCCCGGGGGATGGTGGGCAGATCCTTGACCGGGGTGGTGATGTCGGGAACCATCACTTCGGCATACATGCCGGGACCGCCGGGGGCGTCCTTGGCGATGTCCAGCTTGACGGTGACGGTGTGGCGTTGCGGATCGGCCATCGGATAGATCTGCGCCACCCGGGTATCGACGCGGGCGTCACCGACATCCAGCTTGGCCGGGATGATCATCCCTTTTTTGATGCCGGGCATCAATCGCGCCGGGATGTCCACCTTGATCTGCAGATGACGGGTGTCGGCGAAACTCAACAGCGGCATGCCGGGTTGCACCGTATCGCCGATTTCGATGTGCTTGGCGACGATGACGCCGGAGAAGGGGGCGATGGAGCGGGTATCCCGCAGCTTGGCGTCGAGTTCCTGCAATTTGGCCCGGGCCTGATCCAGGCCGAACCGGGCCTGATCGATGTGGGTGCCGCGCTCATAGATGCGGGCGCGGTAGCCGAGACCCTCGTTGCCCTTGTTGGTCATCCAGTTCATGGGCATCATGTCTTCCATCGCCCGGGGCATGCCCATGCCCATGTCCCGTGCCTGACCGTTGGGGTCGAACACCTGACGGGTGTATTGCACGTGGGCGTTGCGGTAGTTGGCGCGGGCCTGCTCCAGCGCCGCGCGCGCCGAGCGCCGCATGGCCAGCAGATCGTCGTTATCCAGGGCGACGAGCACTTTGCCTTTTTTGAACCAGTCCCCTTCGCGACCGGCGATGTGGACCACCCGGCCCGGCATCTGCGCCGAGAAGGCGACCTCCTTGAAGGGGACCACCGTGCCGCCCAGGGTGGTGCTGGAGCCGATGCGACTGGTCTCCACGGTGACGATATTGGAACCGCCCATTATGGAACTGGCGATTCCGGTCTCGGGGATGGCATGGGTTCCCAGCAGCGCCAGGGCTGCCAGGGCGGCGGGCAGTGCGGTGGATCTCACTTTTTTGCTCAACATGGAACCAAGCCCTTTCAAAAGGTGATTGGGAGCGGTTTCGGCCCGGAAGGTTGGGATCCGGGCCGAAACCCTCACCGGATTCCCTCTTTTCCTAGACACGCCCCATCACGGTGAAGGACTTGATGAAGGGGCCGGCCATGCGCGGATCCTTGATCATGGCGCCGTAGTCACCGACGTTGAATTTCAGCTTGCGGGAGGTGTAGGCCATGCCCAATCCCATCATGCCGATACCCTTGTCCATCCATTTTTGCCAGTTTTCCTCGCTGGCGCGCAGGTCCCAGTTGACCTCTTGGCCATTGTAGGCGCCACCGGAAGTCGCCTTGCCGTTTTCCACCACCAGCACGCCGCGCGGGGCGTCTTCGCCATCGATTCCATAGGCGATGGTGGAGTTGAAGTTGATCTTGGCCAGGGCGTCGCCCAGCTCGGGTTCCTTGTTCCACTCCTCATGGAAACGGTTCATCCACTCTGCGGAAAAAAGTTCGGCCATTTTGATTTCCTTTTCCTTTTCTTTGTCGTGGCTGATCGCGAGCCGACTGCGGCTGACGATCAATAACGTAAAAGAGCCAACCATTATAATGACATGTCATCTCATCGCCAATGGTTCTTCATTGGCGCATGGGAACGACACGACCGGATTCCCGGCTCCGGGGTGGATCCGGTTTGGGGCGAACCTTTCGTTATCGAAAGGGCATTCCATAAATATTTTTTATCGTGAAGTAACACACCTTCACGAAAAAGGAGTAAAATAAACCATCCGGTCAACGGCGACAATGGCTGACGGAAAATGGGCCGGTGGCGATGGTCAGACCAGGATCCGTTTTCTGACCCGCCGTACCGCCCAGGAGAAGGCGATGATGGTGTAGGCGGTCAGGGTGAACAGGTGCAGCGCGGCGTTTTCGAGCGGCAGGCCGGTGGCCAGTGGGCGGATGAGGCCGATGACGTGGGTCAACGGCAGGAAGGCGGTGATCGAACGAACGATTTCAGGAAGGGATTCAACCGGATAGAACACGCCGCAAAACAGGAACATCGGGGTGGTGAACAGGGTGAAATAGTAGAGGAAAAAATCGTAGGAGGGGGAGGTGGCCACCACCACCATGGCCATGGATCCGAACAGCAGGCCGGAGAGGAAGATCACCGGCAGCGTCAGGGGGGCCGTTGGTGCCGGGCAGGCGCCGAGCAGGGTGCCGACGGCCAGGAACAGGGTGCCGGCGATCAATGACTTGGTGGCCGCCCAGACCACCTCCCCCGCCACCACGTCCACCACTCTCAGGGGGGTGGCGAGCATGGCCTGGAAGGTGTTTTGCCGGGTCATGCGGGTAAATCCGCCATAGATCGATTCGAAGGTGGCGGTGTTCATGCTGTTGGCGGCGAGGATGCCGGCGGTGACGTAGACCAGATAGTCCACCCCGTCGATTTCGCCGACGAACCGTCCCAGTCCGTAGCCCATGCCCAGCAGGTAGAGGAACGGTTCCCCCATGTTGGCCGCCAGGGAGGCGGCGGAGGTTTTGCGCCAGACCCGGAAATGGCGGCGCCAGACGGGAAGGAATCCGTTCAATCGCGCAACTCCCGTCCGGTCAATTTCAGGAAGACGTCTTCCAGGTTGGCCGGACGCGACAAAAATTGATAGTGACCGTGATCCCGCAATTTTTCCATCACCGGGCAGGTGTCGCCGGTATAGAAATAGAGGGTGTCCCCCACCATTTCCAGGCGACCGGGCAGGTCGGTGAACCGGCCGGGGTCCGGTGGTCCGTCATCGACGCCGCGAATTTCCACCACTTCCGGCTCCACGTGGCGGCGGATCAACTCCCGCGGGCTGGCCTGATCGAGGATACGACCATGGTTCAAAATCAACACATGGTCGCACAGTTGCGCCGCTTCTTCCATGTAATGGGTGGTGAGCAGCAGGGTGACGCCCCGATCCTTCAATTGCCGCAAACGTTGCCAGATCAGGTGACGTGCCTGGGGGTCGAGGCCGGTGGTGGGTTCGTCCAGCACCACCAGGTCGGGGGAGGCCACCAGGGCGCGGGCGATGACCAGACGCCGCATCATGCCGCCGGACAGGCTGCGTACCGGTTGGTCCTGGCGGTCGGTCAATTGGGCGAATGCCAGCAGTTCCGGTGTTTTTCGATCGATTTCCGCCGCTGACAGACCGAAATAACCCCCGTAGACCTGGAGATTTTCCGTCACCGTCAGGTCGGCATCGAGATTATCCTCCTGCGGCACCACCCCCAGACGTCGGGAGACCGACCGCGCCTCGGGATGCATCCCCTCCCCGAACACCCGCAACTCGCCGCCGCCCACCGGCGTCAAACCGATGATCATGCGCAGGGTGGTGCTCTTGCCGGCGCCGTTGGGACCGAGGATGCCGAAACAGATCCCGGGATGAACCTGAAAATGGATACCGTCCACCACCGTGCGGTCATCATAGGTTTTGTTGAGATTCGTCGCTTCGATGATCGCTGACACGGGTGCTCCCGGTGGCGGTGTTGGGGAACCAAAGGTGACGATCCGGAATAAATCCTGTTATAAAACAAACTGTTAAATGGTAAAAACAGGTTTTGGGACCCTGGGCCGGTCTCGTCGGGGTTCAGCGATCATGGCACATGGAATGGCCGCTTGCCAGTGCGGGAATGGGGATCGTGGTTTTCGGTATCCGTCGTGGATGGTGGCGGTCAAGGTTGAAGGTCGATGTCAAGCGAACATCAATCGACCTTTGGGTTGCGGGATCGAACGGCCCAGCGATTGGGCGGTTTCGATCCACTCCTGAATGATCACTTCAACATTGGCCAGGGCTTCCTGGTGGCTGCCGCCATCCGCCATGCACCCGGGCAGTTCCGGAACTTCGGCAATGAAAGCGTCATCCTCATCGCTCCAATAGATGATAATTTCATATCTATTCATCGCTCAACCGCGCTGGTTGAAATGTGTTCCAGCCAATGTGAAACACCGGAATATGGATCATGGTAGCGGTGACATCTCCCGGTTGAGTCGCTCATGCACGGCATCCGGCAATTCGATGAAGATGAAACAACGCTCCGGGAACAGATAATCTTCGCCTGATTCATCGATCACCCGCAGATGGTGGTGTTGAGCGGCCCCTTGATCCGGCAGGGTTCGATATATTTTCCATTTTTCCAAAGAGGCTTCATGGTTCGTATTATCGACACATATGGCATAGTGTGTGTTCATGGTCAGGGTTCATTTGTCTCGTCAATTAAAAAACGCTTGATTTTGAGTTCTTTTCGACCAATTCCATGGGCCTCGTACCAGTGAATTTCCACATCATGGATCGTACCATCATTCAGTTGGACCGTTGCCGTTCCTTTCAGTTTCCGCCAACGGCCTTGGCCGTAAATTTTTAGCAGACGCGGTAATAGACGAATCGATCCGCCAACGGCAATCGTTTCAACCCTTCTGATGATGCCGATGATCTTGAAGTCCATCCTGTATGAATCACCTTACCTGAAAAACCGGTTTCCGGGCAAAAAAAAGGCGGGGTCACCCCCGCCTTTTTTTCATCGTTTCGAATTGCCGGCATCATGGCGTGGCATAGCCGATCCGCATGTCGTTGTAATCGGTGTGGTCCCGATAATGCGCTACGAACTGGCCATTCGGGGCCATCGTATCGATGTGATAGTTGATGGGGATATCGGCGGTCAGGGTATGGGTATTGGTGTTCAGGTTGAAGGTCGTGATGACATAGCTGTTCTCGGTATCGCTCCAACCGACACCATACACGGCGGTTCCGGAACGGTTCATGGCTGTGTGGTAGGTGTAGTTCAGCGTTGAAATGGTACCCAACACCGTTGCTCCGGTATCGTCGCCGACGGTCGGGTCGACGGTGACCACCTGGACGCCGGAATTGTCATCCATGGTGCCGACCAGCAACCCGGACGAGTTCACGCCGGCCGGCGCAAAATTGCCGGTGACGATGGCGCCGATGGAAAAGCTGGAGTTGGTGAGGCTGAACACGTTGATATAAGAGGTATAGTTGCTGCTGCCATATTCCGCCGTGACCACGTACAAGGTATCCTTGGCGCTGTTGATGGCGGTACCGTTGACCCATTGACCGGGGATGCTGGAGGAAGAACCGAGCTCGACCACCGCGCCGGTGGTGGGATTGATGCTGTTGATGACGCTGGCGGTGCTGGTGGCGCCAATGGTGATCAGATTACCGGTGGTGTTGTCCTGACCGACGATCCCTTTGATCCGGGCATCGACCGATATCGAACCGGTAACGGTTTCACTGGCCAGGTCGATGCTGTAAAGGGTCGAGGGTTCGCCGACGGAACCGTAAAAGGCGATATAGTAGGTACTGCCGTCATCGGAGACGAAGGTCGTATCCATGGTTGTGGGGGTGCTGGGAATCCGCGCGAATTCATCGAAACCACCGTTGGACTCAAAGATGTCCGGGATACCGTTGACGTTGGGATCGTCATTCAGACCGGTTCCGGCGAAGTTGAACGTGTCATCGGGGAAAATACCACCCATCCGGCTGTCCGGGAACAGATCGGTGACGTCATCGCCGGTCACCTCCGGAACCTTGGCCCGAATATCCAGTCCGGCGAAAAACTGGCCGAGATCCAGGTTCAGGGTTTTGCCCGCTTCGCTGAAGGGCGTCGCGGTGTCCAGGGAACTTTGGAAATCGGTCAGATGCGCCTTGGCCTTGGTGTCTTCCTGATTGGCGGTATCCACCTCGAACAGATCGTTGTTCTGATCGTCGGTTTCGGTGACGATACTGTCGATGGCCGCCTTCAGATCGGTCGCGGCGTTGTACCAGTGGGTTTTGGCCGTGGTCAGCGTGCTGCTGTCGACCAGCTTCATGGCGTTGGGATAATTGTTCAGATGGGTCTCGGTGGTGGTGCCGTTGGCCTTGAGGACCGCATCGAGATCGACGTTTTGATCATAGGCGGCATTGATCAAAATTTGTCCCATGAGGAATTGAACCCAGGCGCGCAGGGTCAACACATCGCCATAATCCACCTCGATGCCATTGGGATGATCCACATCTTCGATGAAATCGGGACCGAAATCGGCCTCGGTCCAGGTGGTCATGAAAGTGCTGGAGACCTCCTTCAGGATCGCCAACACCGAGGACAGCTCATCGTATACCGACGTTTTCATCAACGCCTTCAGATCATTGCCGGTGGGGGTGTTGTCCGGCAGGTTCGAATCCTTGGGACAGGTGATCAGGTTGAATTTCGACAACAGGATCGTGGTCAGGTCGAACGAAGAGCCGTTGATGGTGCAGCCGGCACCGTTGAGAACGCTGCCGATGGTGGTGAAGGAGCCGCTGGCGTTGTCGGAGGCGACGGTACCGGCGGTGGCCAGACGGGAAAGACCATAGAGAAACCGGGAGACATCCTGATCATTGGTGGTGACGCTGTCGGCGGCGGCCCACTTGTAGGCGTTGTAAAATTTGGTCTGGATGTCGGTGATCGAAAGATTTTCCTGCCGGATGGCGTACTTGCCGCTGCTGATGTTGCTCGATACCAGCTCCGCCGGGGTTTTGTTGATCAGTTTCACATTGCCGGAGATACCGGGACCGCTGAGGACGAAATGGCTGTCGGAGCCGGAACCGACGGTGACCGTCGACGCCGAGGTGGTGCCGCCGGAGCCGTTGCTGACATGAAAGTTGATGCCGCTGACCGCCATCTTCACCTGGAAGGTGCCCTGTCCGGCCGAGAGCACGTCGAACACCGAGCCGGCACCGCCGAGAAGGCCCCGCGCCCCGGCGAGAATATTGGCCGGATTGACGGTGAAGGTGCTGCCGCTGGTGGCATAGAGCCGTTGATTGGTGTTGGTCAGGGTCGCGGTGCTGCTGGCCCCGGAAGCGTTGGTGCCGGCCAGATACATCTTGGCATCGACCGGCGTGGTGATGGAGAGATCGGTGCCGTCAAAGACGAAATTGACCGAATCGATCACCGCCGTCATGCTGCTGCTGGTGGTGGTCGAGGTGATGCCCAGGGCGATTTTCACCGGTACCGTGCTGGTGGTATGGGTGCCGATCGACTCCACACCGAAGGACACACTGTCAAATCGGTTGCTGAGACCGGTGGTCTGGGTCTGGAAATAGTCCAGGGAACGGTTGACGCCGTTGAAAATCAGCTTGTCGTTGGCGATGCGGAAGGTGTTGGTAACGGTGGTCGTCGAGTCGACCTTACCCTCTTCCAGGGCGTTGGCCAGCTGGGTGTCGGTGGCGGTGTTCACCTTGCCGGCGAGGGTTTTGATATTGCTTTCAGCGTTGGTCAAAACGGATGTGACGGAACTCAGGTCGATGGTGTTGTTGGCCAATAATTCCGTCAGGCTCAATCCACCACTGCTGCCGGCGATGGCGGTGCCAATGGTGTCCAGGGTGGTACGCAGGCTGTTGAAATTGCTGACATCGATACCCAACGAACCGGCCAGGGAGATGGCCATGTCCAGGGAGGCCTTGGCCTGGGAGACGAAATTGCTGGGAATTTTCAGTTTTTCATAATCCCCTTCCGCGGTGGTGGCATCCAGCTTTTTGGTATGTTTGCTGGTGACGGTGGCCGATGCCTTGCCCAGATTGCTCAACAGGGTACTGGCGGCGATGGTCGAACCATCCTGGGGTTTGGTGATTTTTAGAGAGTTGGTGATCACCTCCACGGCGACGATGGCCGATTGCAGCTCGGCAGTGGCCACGATCTCCTTGGAGGTGGGGTTGCCCAGATCGGTAAAGGCGCTGGGGAGGTCGACATCACCCCTCTTGTAGCTGGCCAGGTCGGTACCGCTCACCGCACCATCAATATCACCGTCGGAAATGTCGGCACCCAGGGTTTGGAACAGGGCGGCGATTTTCGTTGAACTGACGCTGTTTTCATCCTTCACCGAACGGCGGATCATCTCGATGATGCCTTCGTTGGCCTTGGTGTAGAGCACCACATTGTCGGCATCGATCGGCGTGGTCAGCGGGTTGAAGTCGGTGTCCATACCGAAGCCGAATTTGCCCAGGACGCTGCTGATGGCGCTGGTGATGTCGGTATGGGAGACCGAGGAAAAGGTACCACGCAAGGAGCGGGCAACCGCCGCATGATAAATCAGGGTGGTGACCGGGCTGATATTGACGGTGCTGGAGCTGGAGTCCTGAATGATGGAGTGCATCTCCGTCAGATTTTTCTCCGCCGTGCCGGTGCCGTCCGACTTGTAGTCACCGGTGGCCAGATCATAACCGCCGGTCAGTTTCAGATGCACCGGGTAGGCGCAGGTTGAAGGAATGCTGATGCTGTATTGGGCATCTTCACCGGTGCTGCCGGTGCCGCACTGGGTGCCATTGTTGTTGTAGAACACGATGTCGCCCATGGCGATGGGGCCATCATTGCCGGTACCGGAAACGGCACTGGAACTGGTGCTGCTGTCGCTGCCGCCACTGGAACCACTACCGCAACCCAGAACGAGAAAGGGCAGCAGCACGGCCAGCCCCCCAGCCAACAGCCGGACTTTTTTCAGTTTACCTTGAAACATGGTTCCGATCCCCAACGGATTTGTTTGGAAAAAAAGCGAGATGTGATGGATGCCGCGTCCCTGCCATAATTCGGATCACGGTACCCAAAAAACGATTAATGGTTGAAGCGGTCCTACTCTAACCGTTAACGCCCCCTGGAAGCTACCATTTTTTCAGGGGTCGAACGGATTATTCGCTATGGATCGGCACCTTTTTTTCTCAGTTGCCCGGTCAGTGGGGGCTGGTGGGGGAACTGGTCGAACTCGTTTTACCACCAAAAGCACCAGTGGTGGTATAGTCGCCGCCCTGACCCTCGAAGACACCACCAACCCCGATCCCATTGCTCCCAACCACCTGACCGACCAGCGAACCACTGGTTGCCGCTGTGGCACCCCCGCCAAAGTTCATATTATTGTGGTCCAAGGTAAACCGGCCGTTCTGGATCGTTCCGGAACCACCATCTACATTGAACTGATAACTACTGGTCTGTAAGGAGAGGTTCAGGTCACTGACCCGTCCATTGTTGAAGTCGATGGTCGTGCTGAAATTTCCGGTACCGTTTTGCGTTTGGCTTGAGCTGCCGTTCAGATAGGTAATGTCACCGATGGCATGGCCGGTATAATTGAAAACAGAATTTTCTTGGCTGGCTAGTGTGCTCAACTCCTCGGTGGAGGTGGCCACACCTTCAGCGAAATAGATGCGGTCACTCTGATAGTTGCAGGTCCCACTTCCTTCGGTGCAGGTGGCCGACCAGCCGGTGAAGTTATAATAACCGATCTCAAGATAGGTATCGGAACCGGTTGTGCCGCTGCTCGAAACCGTACAGGAGCCGCTGTTGAAACAGTTGCTCGTGGTTCGGGTGAATTGGGAGTTCAGGCCCGATTGGGCCACCCCATTGATGGTGGCACCGCTCAGATGACGGTCATAATTGGACATGTTGCCGTTGGGGGAGGTACTCGACGGCGACACGGTCAACGCATTCGAGCCGCTTCCGGTTTCGGATATGGTTATGTTGTCCGTGCTATTCAGGTTGATCGGTGTTTTGGTTATGTAAGGACCGAGTACCTGAGCCCAGGTTTCGCTCTGGGCATAGAGGAGATGGGTGGCATACAGTCCGAGTGAATCGAAGGTCGTGGTGGAGGTCAGTTCATTGACGGTTTCATTGGAGTCCACATTTTCAATGAGGTTCTCCTTCTTGTTCGCATCGATGGCCACCTGCTCGACTTTTTCAATCGCTTCAACGGCGCTACCGATGGCACCACTCTCTTCCAGAGCCGCGATCGCTTCACCGCCGACCTCCCCGCCGCCGGCTTCGCCCCCGCCGGTGGCCAGGGCGGCATCGGCCGCCCCACCACCGGAACCGGCCTTGCCGGAGGTGCCGCCCTTGACGGCAACGGTGGCCTTGGCCTGGGCGTTGTTCACGGAGGTGCGGGTCATGGTCTGAAGGTTTTGCTGGCCCGGCTCCGGCATGGCGTCACGCAGGGTCTCCGCCAACCCGAAACCGGGATCCATCCGCGTGGCCTGATCAAAAAATACCTTGGCCTGGTCGAACTGTTCGCTGTCCAGGGCATCGAGACCGCTGGAAAAGGCCACCAGGGCTTGAAAACTGGTCGTCTGTGGCCGGTTGATCGAACGGCGGACACCGGGGGGGAGATCCTCCTCGGCGATACCCACCTGGCTGAGGATGTGATAGACGGCCTGTTTTTGCGCCTTGAAAAATTCCGCCATCTTACCCTTGGAACTGGAACTGCCGAGCTCGGAACCGGACCGGGTCTCCATGGTCAGGGTGTCCAGGGTGAACCCCTCCTGGGCCTGCGCGCCGCCTGGGATGGTCATCATCAGCGCCAACAGGGCGCTGCGTTGAATCATGGTTTTCATTATTGGCTGCCCTTGGGTTTGGTGATGGCATAGTTGCCGAGAACCATTTTTTCCGCCTTGAGAATTTTACCGGTCCGAACCGAAGTATCCTCGGCCACCAGTCCACTCTGGGAGAGCTTGATCTCATCGACCAGTTTTTGAATCTTGGCCCGTTCCAGCACCTTGACGCCCGGCACCTTGGCCAGATCGGAGACGATCATGGCGGTGATGCCCTTGGCCAGAACGGCATAGTCCTTGGCCCCCTTGTTCTCATAGGGAACGACGGCGATGGAATTGGGCACCGGCGGTTCACTGCTCAACTGTTTTTCATTGGAAAGGGCCTTTTTTACCTCCGCCTTCATCCGTTTGCTGATCAACAGGGTCAGTTTCTTTTGAATGTCCTTCTCCTTGGCCCCCTTGGGATCGATGCGCGCGTACCGTTCCCACTGGCTGATGGCGCCGTGCAGATTGTTTCGCTTGAGATGGATCAATCCCAGATGATAAGTGGCCTGGGCATTGAACGGATAGGCCTTTTGCACCTGCCGGAAGATGGAGCGGGCCGAGCTGTATTCTTTTTTGCTGAAAGCGGCCAACCCCTCTTTGAGAAGCGGTACCTCCGGGCTGGTATTGGTGGTCAGCTTTTGTTCGGAATCCTTCTCCAGGCGGCCGACGCTGGCACCCCAGCCGGTGGTCAACCGTTCGCCGGCGCCCAGATGACGGGTATCGCCCTTGCCACCGCTCCAACGCACCAGATTGTCGTACACCATCACCTTGGTGTTGCCGCCGACCTCCATGCCCAGCTTGCCGACCCGGAAATCGACCCGGCCCGAGGGGGTGACGATGTGGATGGTCTTCTTGCCACCCTGCCAGGTGGGCAGTCCGTAGGCGGTCAGTTCACCGCGCCAGACCCGCACGACGGGTCCATTGTCGTTGGCTTCCAATCGCAACAGGGAGTTGTTACCGATATGAAGAAAATCCCCACCCGGCAACTCCACCCGTCCCCGTCCATCGGCGCCGGTCATCAGGGTGTCACCGGCGGCCATGGACACGTCGAACCGCACCGGCAGGGCCGAAGCGGCATTTTCCCCGGCCAACCGGACATCTCCGACCGTCACCGCCACCCGGCCCACCGACCGGGCAACCTTGCGCCGGCTGGATTTGCCGGCCAGGGGCAACCGGCTCAACTCCGGCGCCGCCGGCCAGGCCGCCTCGGCCTTCACGGGCGCCAGGCCGCCACCCAACAGGGTGCCGGTGATCAGGGCAACCGCCACCGTCAGGCGACGGCCACCACGAGTATATCCATTTGCAAAAAATCGATTGGTCATGGGATCGCCGTCACTTGTTCCAGGTTAGACCGAAATTCATCCCGACCACGTGCTTGTCATAGTCGTAGATCGAGGTGTTGGAATCATTGTTGATATAGCTGTAGGTGGCCGAGAGGGTATACCGTTCATTGAAGGTTTTGCTCAACATGGCCGTGGCGCTGTAGCGATCGTCTTCCCGAATGGCGGGCACGGTGATCAAACCAGTGCTGGTATTGCCTTCGTACTCGCGGTCCAGATATTTGGCCGAGAGATACAGGTCGATTTCCGGCTCGAAACGGGTGAAATAGGAGGGGCCGATACTCCAATCATCATAGGAAAACTGCCCGGTTTCCGCATCACGCGTGCTGTAGCCGCCATTCAGGGAGAGCACCTGCAGACGATCGGAATTCAAACGCCAACTCGGACCACCGCTGACGCTGTGGGTGGTATGGGTTTGATTTCGGCTGTCCGACTGGACATACGTCTCATCATCCAGCTTGTAACCGAGCTTGAAATCCACCCCTTCCAGCAGCGAAAAGGTGATGTCGGGATTGACCGACCAGAGATTGGACAGCGTTTTGTGGCCATATTGACGATGGGCGATGCTGGCCGGGACGCGCAGGCGAAATTTTTCGCCGTGATACTCCGGTCCACTGAGAAACTGCGCCTGGGAAAAATCGAAATCATTGGTGTCGAAATAGTCGATGTGATAGCCGCTCAACTGGGTGCGCCAGGCCAGGTTGCTCAGTTTATCCTTGTCACCCATGAAGTAGAGCGTGTCGGCGCTGACATTGACGGGAACGGCACTGCCATAATATTTGATGGTGCCGGCCATCGTCGATGGCAGATCATCGCTGCGGGCATTGATGTTGTCATCATATTGAATACCGGTGTTGAGACGCAGGGCCATGGAAAACTTTTTCCGTTTGAAACGGCCTTCCAGCAACGCCAGCAGCGAATCGGCCCGATCCCGGATATCCGCCGGCATGTCGGCCTCCAGGGCCCGGGCCAGCTCCAGCTTGGCCTTCTCCTTGTCGCCTTTTTGAATATAGGCCAGGGCCAGGTCCATCCGCACCCGATGCAACTGCGCATCCCGTTTCAACATGGTCTGAAAATTTTTGATGGCCAGATCCGACTGGTTGGTCCGATAGGCGGCCAGACCGTACATGTACAACAGGCTCTGTGGTTTGACCCGGGCGGCGATCTGTTTGAACAGCGGCAGGGCCAACTGGTAATTGTTGTCAAAAAACAACACCGTCGCCTGACGCATTTTGCGCTCATAATAGCGCCGTGACCGGTTGGAGAGCCGGCTGAGGATCCGATCATCCATGGCGCGCATGGCGCGGATGTCGGCCGGGGCCGGGTCTTCCGGGGAGGGCATCTCCCCTTGGTCCGGGTCGGTGGTGTGCCGCCCTTTCAACTCCTGAGCTTGTTGTTGAATCCGTTGGGCCGATTGGCCGCGGGTTTCTTCTTCGCTCGTATGGTTCTGAGCCCAACCACTCACGGGCAGGGTCAGGAGCAGGGCGCCGAGGGTACCACCGAGTACGCGTACCGATGAAGGAAAGGACATGGGTTGAAAACCTGAAAGATTGAACGACGATGGAACCTGGATTCGATTTCATACCAAAGCGTCATCGGCTGCGGATGACGGCAACACAAGAAAAAAATGGTGTGTGAATTCGGATGAATGCCCGGTTGCAAGCAATTATGGAACCATGTTGGTCAGGCAGATGCCGGACAATGGTCCATCGATACCCGTATAAGTATCATTTTGTTACAATCATCTCATTCTATACAATCGGGCACGGCAGGTCAAAGAGGAAATATAACAGGCTGGGGAAGGTTTTTTTGAGGGGCGGTCAGGGAGCCGTCGGGGGCCGCAAAATGTTCACCACCCGTTGCGGCGCCACGGCGGTCAAGCGGTCATCGTTGGTCCAAAACTCGTCACAGTCATGGTGCAAGGCGGTGGCCAGGTGCAGGGCGTCCGGGGTTTTCAGTTTATGATCGACCCGTAGATGCAAAGCCCGTTCATAGAGTTGATCCGGCATGGGGAGCATGCACTGATAAGCGAGATAGCGCCGGAACCGACCGGCCAGTGCCTCATTCCGGTCCCGCAAGGGTCTGACGAGCACCTCCAACGAGACCAGCGGTGACACACAGATTTCGGCCGTGCCTCGAAAGGTGATGGTTTGTTGAATCATCGCCGCATGGTGCGGATGTCGTTCCACCAGATAAATGACCATGCAGGAATCCAGGTAGATTCGCATGGTCAATCTTCCCAAGCGTTGCGATTTTCCTGGATGATGGTCTCCATCTCCTCCGGGCTGAGACTGGGCGGACCCTGAAATTCCGGAGAGTTGAGCAGCTCGAGGATTTGTTGGCTGTTGCCTTTTTCAACCTTGTTTTCCGCCAACGGTTCCAAAATCGTCACCACCGCCCGCCGCCGCTCGGACAGGGTGACAGGCTCCTTCAGGACCACCCGTCCATCCTTGCCGATCTCAGCCTCGATCGTCTGATACATGATGATATCCTTTCGTCGAAAATGGGCCGGATCATCGTAACATGTTTTTCAACCGGTAGAGGGTTTCCAGGGCCTGTTTCGGGGATAGATCGTCGGGGTCCAGGGCCTTGAGTTCCCTCAGGGCCGGTTCCAGGGGTGGTTCCTGGAAAAGATTGAGCTGGACCTGGGTGTCGGCCGGACCATTGATGGGGGAGGCCGGTTTTTTCAGGTCCGCCTCTTCCAGTTGCGCCAGCACCGCCCGCGCCCGTTTGATCACCGGCCGCGGCAGCCCGGCCAGCTCGGCGACATGGATGCCGTAGGAGCGGTCGGCGGCGCCTCGGATGATGGTGTGCAAAAACAGGATCTTGTTGAGGGTCTCCTTGACCTCGACACAATAGTTGACCACGCCCGGTTTCATTTGTTCCAGTTCGGTCAGTTCGTGGTAGTGGGTGGCGAACAGGGTGCGGGCGCCACATTTGGCGTAGATGTGTTCGATCACCGCCCAGGCGATGGAGAGACCGTCGAAGGTGGCGGTGCCGCGGCCGATTTCGTCGAGAATGATCAGGGAACGGGGGGTGGCGTTGTGGAGGATGCGCGCCGTTTCGGTCATCTCCACCATGAAGGTGGACTGGCCGCCGGCCAGGTCGTCCCCGGCCCCGACCCGGGTGAAAATACGGTCGATGAGACCGATTTCGGCCCGTTGCGCCGGCACGTAGGAGCCGGTGTGGGCCATGAGGGCGATCAACGCCGTCTGCCGCATGTAGGTGGATTTGCCCGACATGTTCGGACCGGTGATCAGGGCGATGCGTTGGTCGAGGATGTTCAGGTGGGTGTCGTTGGGCACGAAATCCCGTCCCGACAACGCCTCCACCACCGGGTGCCGGCCCTGAATGATGTCGAGCTGCGAGCCGCTGTCCACCTGTGGCCGTCGATACTCCCGTTTTTCGGCGGTTTCGGCGAAGGCGGCCAACACGTCGAGGGTCGCCAGGGCGGCGCCGCTGCGCTGCAGGGCCGCCGTCCGGGCCGCCGCCTCCTGGGACAGGGCGTCGAACAGCCGCGCCTCCAGGCTCAACATCCGCTCCTCGGCGTCAAAAATCTGCTCCTCGTACTCTTTCAACTCCGGGGTGACATAGCGGATGGCGTTGGTCATGGTTTGCCGTTGCTGATATTTGTACGGCACCTTGTCCAGATGATTATTGGTCACCTCGATGCTGTAACCGAAGGAGCGGTGGTGCTTGATCTTCAAATTGGGGATGCCGGTCTCCTCCCGTTCGGTTTTCTCCAGCGTGGCCAGATACCCTTTGCCATCCAGGGCCAGCTCCCGGAACCGATCCAGCTCCGGCTCCACCCCCTCCCGGATCACCCCGCCCTCCCTGAGGGTTTGCGGCGGGTCATCGGCCAGCATGCCGGCCAACCGGTCACGGAGTGATTCGTGGCCGCCCAGCGCCTCCCCGAGCACCGTCAACAGCGAGGGGAGGACCGGCGGCGAGGCGGGATCGGTGTCCGGCAGGGTGGGATCGACCGGATCGTTGGCCGGCGCGCCGTCATCCGTCGTTTCCGCCGCTTGCGCCATCAATTGCGCTTCCAGCTCCGGCAGCCGCGACAGGGTGTTGCGCAATGCCGCCAGGTCCCGGGGGCCGGCCCGGTTCAGGGCGATGCGTCCCAACAGCCGTTCCAGATCGTGAACCCCCTTGAGGGTATCGCGGATGGTTTGCCGTTGCCGATGATGTTCCAGCAACCAACCGACGGACTCCTGACGGGTCCGGATCTCCTGGATTTTGCTCAGGGGGTGGTTGATCCACTGGGCCAGCAGGCGTCCCCCCATGGCGGTGATGGTGATATCGAGGACCCCGAGCAGGGAGTTGCGGCGATCCCCGTCCACGAGTCCCTGATTGATCTCCAGGTTGCGGCGGCAGGTGTCATCGAGGATCAGATAGTCATCCGGCTGGATGCGGGTGATGCCGGTGACATGGCCCAGGCTCTCCCGCTGTGTTTCCTGGCAATAGGCGAGCATGGCGCCGGCGGCGGCCTGGCAGAGGGGGGAGTCGGCGATGCCGAAGCCGGCCAGGGTGGCGGCCTGGAACTGTTCCATCAGCAGATCGGCCCCTTGGCGGGGATCGAACTCCCAATCGCCGCGGCGGGTGAACCGGGGCTGCCATTCCCTCAACGCCGCTGGGGCGGACCACCCTTCGGGGACCAGGATTTCCACCGGTTTCAATCCCGACAGGTCCGCCGCCGCCCGTTCCCAGGAATCGCACGATCCCACCTGGAACTGTCCGGTCGACAGGTCCAGGGCCGCCAGGGCCGGCCCGCGCGCCTTGTTTTTCCCCCGGCCGCCCGTGGCGCCGTTTTTTCCCGGTGGGGCGATGGCGACCAGAAAATTGTTGGCCCGGGGGGTGAGCATGTCCTCTTCGGTGACGGTGCCGCTGCTCACCACCCGCACCACCTCCCGCCGCACCGGTCCTTTGCCGTTGGGCGCCTCCATCTGTTCACAGATGGCCACCTTGAAACCGTGATCCAGGGCTTTTTTCAGATATTGTTGCAGCGTGCGCACCGGCACCCCGGCCATGGGGATCGCCTTGCCGTCACTTTTGCCCCGGTTGGTGAGCACGATATCCAACACCGGCGCCGCCACCTTGGCATCATCATGGAAAAGCTCGTAAAAGTCGCCCATACGATAAAAGAGCAGGGCATGGGGGTACGCCGCCTTGATGGCCAGGAACTGGGCCATCATCGGGGTCTGTTTGGCGGTCTTCCTGGCAGTCGTCTTGGCGGCCTTCATCGGCACGGGGGGATCAGGATGACCGGATGGCGTAGATCAGACCGGGCGGTAGTATGAGCTCCTTGCGCTCGGGAATCTCCACACAGACCGACTCTTCCGGCGGTATGGTGTTGGTGATGCCGGAATAATCGGCGCGCCGGTTGTCGGAGGTGCGGATCCAGGCGGGAATCGGGGCGTTGCGGAAATTGCCGACCGTATCGCCTTTTTCGACCACCGACCAGGGGGATTTGTGATGGATGACCCCGGTCGGGCCTTTGGGCCGTTTTTCCCAGAGCGGTTCGGGTGCGGTTCGGGGGTGTTCCCGGGGTTGATCGGGGGTCGATCGGGATTGGGTCGGATTTTCCGGTTTTTTTTCCTTCTGGGAGCCGATGGTCCGACGCATGGCATACCAGATGTAGCCGAGAACGGCGAAGGTGAACAGGGTATCCAGGATGGAGGCCGGCGAATTGCTTTCGCCCAGGAATCCGCTGATCAGAAAGGCGATCACGGCGGCTATGGTGAGAATTTTGATGCGGTTCAATGGCCGTCTCCGCAGTGGGGATGGTCGTTATCGATTCGGGCAACGGTCCCTTCATTGTTTTTGAGGAGACCACAGCAGACGGAATCCGTTCCCTTTGTTGCGATATTCCGGCCGCCCACGATAGCGGTAGGTACAGCGCAGATTTCTGGGGTTGCTGTACCAGGCGCCACCGCGCAGGACGTGTTGAGCGGCGTTGGCATCATTGGCAAACGGATTTCGCTCAGGCGCCCTTCCATAATAATCCTTCTCATAGCGATCCGCCACCCATTCGTAGACATTTCCATGAAAATCGTACAATCCGAAGGCGTTGGGCGCGAAGGATCCCACCGGGGTGGTGGAGCGGCGGTAGAGGCCGGTGGGGCCGTCATCGAAGGCCTGACGGCCGTTGTAGTTGGCCCGGTCGGGGCTGATGCCGAGGCCGAAATGGAACGGGGTGCGCCCCCCGGCGCGGCAGGCGTATTCCCATTGCGCCTCGGTGGGCAGGCTGAAACGGTGTTTGCCGCTGTTGTTGAGACGCTGGATGAAGGTTTGCGCATCGTTCCAGGAGACCGTTTCCACCGGATAGCGGTCGCCTTTGGGAAATTTGGCGGGATTTTTCTTGCCGGCCATGATTTTCAACCACTCCCCCTGGGTCACTTCGTAACGGCCGATCCAGAACGGATCCAGGCAGACGCGGTGGACCGGCTCTTCATCGCCGTCGCCGCTGAGGCTGCCCATCTGAAAACAGCCGCCCTCGATGTGGACGAAGACCATGCCGGTGATCGGTTCCCGCCAAACCCCCTCTTCGGGCGGTGGGGTTGGCGCGGTTTCGGCGGGAACGGCCGCCGCCGGTTCATCGGCCGTTCCCGGCTCCGGTTCAGTCTCGGGTTCCGGCTCCGGTTCGGAGGGGGGTGCCGGTTCGGTAACGGTTTCCGGTTTGGCCACCGGCTCCGGTTCATCGATGGTTCCCGGCTCCGGTTCGGCCACCGGCTCCGGTTCATCGACGGTTTCCGGTTCATCGACGGTTTCCGGTTCGGCCACCGGCTCCGGTTCATCGACGGTTTCCGGTTCGGTTTCCGGTTCCGGTTCATCGACGGTTTCCGGTTCGGTTTCCGGTTCATCGACGGTTTCCGGTTCCGGTTCGGCCACCGGTTCCGGTTCGATTTCCGGTTGCGAAACCGCCGCCGGTTCGGGTGGCGATTCGCTGGCCGCTGTCGTCTCCTCGGCGGGTTCCGTCAGCACCGGTTCCGTTTCGCTGGCCGGGACCGTCGGCTTGACCACCGGTCGGGCCGGCGGTTCCGGGGTGTAGCGGGCGGCCAACAGTTCGCCCCGGGCGGCGCTGATGCGGGGATCTTCCGGCAGAATGCTCGCCGCCTGATCGATGAAACCGGCGATCTGGGCGCTGTTGCGACCCCGTCTCCGTGCCAGGGTCAAATAACGGCCGACCAGGTTTTCGAACCCTTTTCGTACCTGCGGGTTGTGGGGATCCAGCAGACGGGCGGTTTGCAGTTTTTCCAGGGCATTGCTGCCGGCGGGCCGGGAAAGCCGCCATCGTTGCAGGTCCCGGTCGGCCAGTGCCGCCAACTGATCGGCGATTTGCACCAACCCCTTTCGCGCTTGGGGATGACCCGGCTCCAGACGCTGAACGGCACGGAATTTTTCCAGGGCGTTGCGGCCCGGTGGCAGGGTCAGGCGTGCCGCGGCCAGGTCCCGTTGGGCCGCCCGGAGCAATCGGTAGATCTTTCTCTTCACCGCCGGATCGCTCCCGGAAGGGGTGGTTTCCCGTTCGGTCCTGGCGACGGTCGGGGCCGTCGGGGTGGCGGTGGTCGCCACCACCCGCTGTTCATTCCCGGCCGGAACCGTCCCTCTTTTGACCGGTGGGGGGGCCGGGGGGGTGCCGCGCATTTCCAGCGGCATCGGTCGGGATTCCTCGGTCAATACCAACCGTTTCGGTGCGACGGGCTGGTCGGTCGTCGCCGGTTTTTTCGGGTCCAGGCTCAGATCGATGATGGTGTCCTGGGTCAGCTCCACCTCCATTTCCATCGCCTGGTAGCCCTCTTTTTCCAACCGCAACAGGTAGGTGCCCGGTTGAACCTGACCTTTGGTGAACGGGGTGGCGCCCAGTTCGTCCCCGTTCAACAGCAGGGTGGCCTCCGAGGGGCGGCTCTCCACCCGCAACACCAACCGTTTTTCCCGGAT
The DNA here is from genome assembly GCA_964344355.1 of uncultured Magnetococcales bacterium. GTDB lineage: Bacteria > Pseudomonadota > Magnetococcia > Magnetococcales > CAYFNE01 > CAYFNE01. The sequence goes on along the minus strand of CAYFNE010000066.1, from coordinate 1,369 downwards.
CACCGGTGCCTTCGGTGTTTCGATCTTCCCGGCGGTCGGTTCGATGGGGGGGCTGGCGGGGGACGGCGGTTGGGGCTCCGGCGGTGATTGAGCGGGGGCCGGGTCCGATCCGTTCTCCATGGCCGGTTGTGGGGTGGCCACGGGCGGGTGGTCAGGGGCCGTTGCCGGCGGTGGTGCCTTCGGGATGGGGGCGGCGGCCCGGGGCGATGACGGGGTTGCGGGCGGTTTCCACGATTCTGGCGGCAGTTGCGACGGGATCACCGGGGTGACGGTTGGCGCCGCCGGGGCCGCTGGCGGCGGTTCCGACCGGTTGAAATGGAGCCACGAAGCCGCACCCAGGGCCAGGATGCCGACCAGGGCGCCGAGGGTGCCGGCGTTCAGGGATGGCCATGAAAAGGTGGCGCTTTCCAGGGCGCTGTAAAAGGCGATGGCGGTGGGGGGGCGGTCACCCGGGTCCTTGGCCAGTACCTCCTGCAGGGCCTGATTTTGTCGTTTGCCGATTTTGCCCACCGGCAGGGGCGTCAGGTTGCAGACCGCGTGCATCAATCGGTGTGGATCGGGAATGTCGAACGGCAAGACCCCGGAGACCATTTCATAAAAAATCACCCCCAGGGCGTACCGGTCCGCCGCCGGACCGGGGGGGGGCAGACCGAAAAACTGTTCCGGGGCCATGTAACCCTGAATCTGTGGGGTGATTTGCGGATCTTTCTGGGCCATCTCGCTACGGATCGATTTGGCCAGGGACTCCGGGATCAGGGCGAAGTTGAGCAGTTTGATCTCACCGCCCGGGGTGATCATGATGTTTTCGGGCCGCAGGTCGCGGTGCAGGATGGAGCGCTGGGCATGATCCAGGGCTTCGGCCACCTGCCGGCATATCTCCATGGCTTCGGCCAGGTCCAACCGTTCGCCGGGGGCGGCCAGGCGATGCTCCTGGAGGTTGACCCCCTCCACATATTCGGTCACCAGAAAATGACCGCCCATGGCCGGATCGAACTCCAGGGCGTGCATCTTGGCGATGCTGGGATGGTCGAGGCTGTGCAGCAAGGTGAAGTTTCGTTTGAAGTCAGCCAGTTCCAAATCATTGTGGTTGACGCTCGGCGGGATGGTCTTGACGGCGACCAACATGCCCGAAATGGCATCATGCGCCAGATACGCACTACCGAACAGCCCCTGTCCGAGGGATTTTCGGATCGTATATCGTGAGGCGAGAAGGGTTCCGGTTTTCATGCCCGATTCTATCTCCGAAACCGGTGTGATCCCGACACGATCGATTCACCATGGCACGGAGGATCCCCTTCGGGACCATGGCGGCGGGAGACCGGTGAATTTGTTTTTCAAAAGGCGCGACACTTCGTGAATTTTCGCACAA
>CAYFNE010000065.1:0-30744 GCA_964344355.1 uncultured Magnetococcales bacterium | reverse complement strand
ACTTCAACGCCTCACGCAGTTGACCGGCAAAATCCAGGATCTCCTTTTCCGCCTCCGGCGGTTGGATGTCGTAGCTGTCACAAATACTGTCGACCATCTCCTCCAGGGTTGCCCGTTTGGTGAACAGCCGCAACAGTGACAAACCGGTTTCGTTGGTGGTGAAACTGTGACCGCTGACCGGATCGAAGACGAAACCGCTGTCGTTGAGGGCGATCCGTTGCAAAATTTCCGGTTTGGGAAAGATGTCCGCCGGTCCTTCCCCGGTCTCGCGGCCCTCCCAGGGCAGATGGTCGAGGAGAATCTTACGTTGCCGTTTATGTTCCGGATGGTGGCGGTCCCAGGCGTGATTGAGGCATTGCCAGAGGGTTTCCAGCAGGTCCACCGGGGTTTGGGCCTTGGGTCGGGAGGGCATCTCCTGCAAATGTTCCAAAAACCGCCGTTTGGTCTCCTGGCGCAAGGTTTCCAGGGCTTCCCGAAAGGGCAACGACTCCCCGGGGTGGCAAAAGAGCATGCCGAGCAGTTCCGGGGCCGACAACAGTTCGCGGATGGTGGACATCAATCCCGGTCGGCCGGGGATGGCCTTGCCGAGGATGTTTTTCAACCGTTCGCCGCGATTTTCCCACCAACGGTTGAGGATCGCCTCCCGGTCCGGCAGATGGCGCAGGATGACCTCTTCGGACAGGTTGGAAAAACGGGCGATCAATCGGGTGGTCGCCTCACCGAGCAGGTCCTCCTCGGCCATCTGGTCGACACCGGCGAGAATGCGTTGTTCATGGCTGATGTTGCGGTTGTCGGCGAGGTTCATGATCGGCGGATCCCTTGATGAGGATTGGCGGTTTCGTCGGCTGGCGCAACCGGTCCGGATCGCCGGTCGGGGAGGGGGGGCGCTCCCGTTCGGGTCCCGGGGCCGGCAATGGTAGCGGCGGGTGTCGAACAGAGGTTCAACGGTCTGGTGCGGAGCTTGAACGGACTGTCCAAAAGGGACGTTTTCCGGGAGCCTGGTTCGAAATTCGCTTCGAACCGGCCGGTGCCCCCGAAGACCATGGATGGCGTCTCGGGGCGGTTTTTTCGATTGGGAAACCGGGTTGGTCCGGGAAGCGACGCCCTTGTTCCGGCACCGCCCCGGATTTCCGCATTGGCGTCGTAACGGAGCCGGGGCATCGTCCGGAGAAACGGGGTTCAGTTGTTTTTGAGATAATGGGTGGCTTCGAGATGACCGGGAATCCGGGCCAGGATGCGGGTATAGACGGTCTTGGCCTTGCGTTTCTCACCCAGCCAGGCATAACCGCGGGCCAGGTAGACCAGGGCGGTGGCGTCATTGGGATAACGCAGGGTCAGGGCGTGGGCCTGGTTGGTCATCCGTTGCCATTTGCGCTGGGCCTCGTTGGCGATCAACAGGCGCACATGGGCGGTATAGTTCCAGGGGGCGTATTTCAGGACGCCGTTGAGATAGTCCCGGGTTTCCCGCCACCGTTTTTGTGCCATCAACGGCAGGGTGATGCCGAGGCGGGCGTCGATGGAGTGGGGATTCAACTCGATGGCGGTGAAATAGTCGCGGATGGCGGCGTTGTAGTTACCCCGGAGATATTCAAGCCAGGCGGTACGCAGAATGGCGAACTCCATGTCGGGTCCCCGGGTGCGGAACGGGGCGATGACCCGGGCCGCCTCGGCATAGTTGCGTTTGGCCTCCAGGGCGTAGGATTGCGCCCATGGGGACCGCAAGGGGGCCTTCTTTTTGGTGGCGCTTTTTTTTCCCACATAATTGGGGGCGCCGATTTCATCGGCGCCGGCCGGGGCAGCAAGCAACAGACACAGGGCGAACAGCACGGCATGACCGAGAATTTTCATAAGAATCACCACTCATTGGAGAGGGAAAGAACGACAGAGGTACTGCCATAATCATTGGACAAGGGAATATTTTCGTAGAGATCGTGCCCGGCGTGCAACAGGACATTGGCATCGTCCCCGACCCGCCACACCAGGTCGAGGGCGGCGGAACCGGTCTGGATGTCGGCTAGGTTGTAGACCGAGGCGGTGTCCGGGTCGACCGCATAGACCCGCTCGCCGCCCATACCGCTCAGGCTGGCGTTGTCGACGCCGAGAAAGTTGGGCGAAAACCAGTGGGTCCATTTGAGCTGCCCGGCGGCGGTATTGTCCTTGCCCTGGGCGCGGGCGGCGTTGGAAGTGTCGATGAAAAAGCCGCGCAGTTGCACCCAGTCCGAGGCGTTGTTGAAAGCGAAACCGAAGGTTGGCGTCAACTGGTGGACATCCAGATTGTTTTGATAGTCGGAGTAGGCGTAGCCCAGGTCAAAATAATAGGATTTGGTGTAGGGCAGAAAGGAGATCATCGGCGCCACCACCCAGATGCCGTCGGTGTCGCCGGTGCTGTCATTGTTGTTGACGCGATGGCCGTCCAGGCGCAGACCGATGGTGCCGGGGGTGCCGTCCGGGGTGAAATTTTTCCGCAGGCTCAAAAAATAGGCATCCTGGTGGGTGGACTCGGCGCCTTTGAACTTGATGGTGGAGCGGGTGTAGCCGAAGGTGATGCCATGGCGCTCCAGATAGTCGGCGCTGAGGGTGACGCCCCCGGACCAAAATTTTTCCCGTTGCACCGAATCGTTGTAGGTGCCGGCGACGCCGGTGATGGAACCGGAAAAATACCAGGGGCTGCGATCCAGGTTGCGCCAACTGTTCGCTTCATCATACTCCCATACTTCCAGGTCCGAGTCGGCGTTTGCCGGGGCGCTGCCGAGCAAGAGCAGGGCCGACAGGACGGAAACGGAAAAAACGGATCGGGCGCGGCATCTCATATGGTGTCTCCTTGCTCTTTCCTGTTTTTTCATGGAATGGAAAGACCCAGCCCGCAGTTAGCTGGATGATCGGTTCTCGTGGAATTTCAATCAAGCCCTACAATCTACAACAGGCTTCATGGACAATCAAGTACATTTCACACCATATCGTCACAGTACGATTTTTCTTGAGTGGAATGTGGTTTTCCCCGGGCCGTCCGCTCCACTCCCCCATGGTGGGATTGGCCGGAAACGACGATCTTTCACTTGCACATGGCGTCCGGTTGGGGTGTCATGATGGGCATCCCGGTTTGATTTCAGGTGCCGACCAACAGCGCCGAACTCTACCCGTGCGGGGAGATGATTGCAAATGAACGCCAGAAACGTGCCAAAATTTTTTTTATTCATGGTCGCCCTGGGGATGATGGTTTCCTTATCGGCCCGGGCGGAAAATTCACAAACGGCCATTTTCGCCGGCGGCTGTTTTTGGTGTGTGGAGCAGTTTTTCGATGAGGTCGATGGGGTCCTGGCCACCACCTCGGGCTATATCGGCGGTCATGTGAAGGACCCGAGCTATGAACGGGTATCGGCCGGTGGTACCGGTCACACCGAGGCGGTGCGGGTTCGCTATGATGCCAGCCGGGTCGGCTATGCCGATCTGTTGCGGGTATTTTGGCGCAATATCGATCCCACCACCGCCAACCGGCAATTTTGTGACCGGGGCAGTCAATATCGTGCCGGCATTTTTTATCTGAATGAAACCCAAAAACGGTTGGCCGAGGCCTCCCGGGAGGCGTTGCGCCGGGAAAAACCGTTTCCGCAACCGATCGTCACCGGGATCACCGCCGCCGGTGTCTTCTATCCGGCCGAGGCCTGGCATCAGGATTATCATCACCGCAATCCGATCCGCTATCGTTTTTACAAATACAATTGTGGCCGTGATCAACGGTTGCGGGAACTGTGGGGAAACGATTGAATCATGGATGCACCGTCGGCCATCGACACCATCGACCACACGCAGTTTTTTTGCCGTCTGGTGGAAAGTTTCCTGGGTGTTCGCATCGACCAGCGGTTGGAAAAGCAGTTCAGCCGCTGGGTGGAACGGCATGAGGATGCGTTCGATGATCTGATCCACGCGCTCACCTCCTCCACCGCCGGCAGCTCTTTTTCGCGGATCTTTTTCGTGCCGTTGGAGTTGCTGTTCGGCCATGCCCTGGTGGAAAAAAAATTTTGGAAAGGCATCCACTCCAAACAGGTGCTGGGGGAGACCAGCGGCGATGTCGCCATCACCGATCGGGTCAAAAAGGATTTGACGACCATTTTCAATCCCTATGAAATCTCCCTGCGCAAAAAGGGCGGGATCGACTCCTGTCCCTTCGTGCGCGTTTCGCGTCTGGCCGCCGAACAGCGGACCCTGGAGCTGGAATCCATCTTTCAACAGGTTCGGGACCTGCCGGCGGAGGGGCGTCTGGCCGGCTTCATGAAAATGTTGTTGTTGTGGTGGATGTGCAAAAAATATCAGGATGAAATGCTGGGGGATCTCTCCCGTTACCGGTAGGCCGTGCCGTTGACCCGTCGTCTGCTCTTTTACCAACCCCGTCCCGATCGGATCCCATGACCGCCGCTGCCCATGCCCTGCCCGCCGCCCGGCTGAAAGCCCTCTACGGGGTGTATGGCCATTTTTACCACTTTCGGCACCAGGGCGAGGTCCACCCCTGCCGTTCGTTGTTGGAGTTGATCCATCATGATCACACCCCGGCCCGGATCGACCGGATTCAGGAACGCGATCCCGACTTGATCGTGGTGATGATGAATCCCGGTTCCTCCCGACCCTTGGATGGCGGCTATCAGCCCCGTCTGGTGAGCGGCGTCGATACCATCGGCGACGACCGGGAGTTGGTGCCGACCCGGCCCGATACCACCCAGTATCAGGTGATGCGCTTGATGGTGGCGCGGGGATTTCGCCATGCCCGGGTGTTGAATCTTTCGGACCTGCGCCAGCCGAAGAGTCCGGTGGTCGCCCGGATGATCAGCCGGTTGGTGCCGTCGCCGGGAGGCGATTTCCATACCGTTTTTTCCCCTTCCCGGGATCGGGAGTTGACCGCCCTGCTGGGACCGACGGCGGCGGTGCCGGTGTTGGCCGGTTGGGGCCGGCACCCGGCCTTTCGACCCTTGGCGGAGCGGTGCCTGGAACGGTTGGCGGACTGGCGGATCATCGGCGTGCCGGTGGATGGAACGGCCGTTTTCTACGCCCATCCCAGTCCCATGCTGCAACGGTTGAAGGATCAATGGCTGGAAAAGGTTCTGGCCATGTGGACGGCATAAAGGAGGAAAATCGATGTCCGAGGTGAAGACCCGTGAAAAAATCGTCCTGGTGGCGGATATCGCCCGTTTTCTCGCCTTTGGCGGTCAGGTGTCAGCGGAAAAGTTGTTTGACATCGCCCGTCAATATTATGACGTTTGTGACGCCGTTTTTGCCCGGCATGGCGGGGTGTTCATCAAAGGGGCCGGCGATGCGGCCCTGGGACTGTTCCCCGTCGAACTGTCAGTGGGTTTCGATAAACGCTGCGCCGACATCCGGGCGTGCTTGAATGATCATTTCGCCGGCCAGGGCCTGCCGTTGACCGTGAACATCGCCGCCACCATCGGCCCGGTGGCCATGGGCGACATGCGGGCGGCCAACCGGCAGTGGCCGGAGGTGTTCGGGCAAGCGGTCAACCAGGCCTTCATGCTCAAGGGTCACGGCGTGCTCCTCTCCGACCCTCTGAAATCCCCCCCCATAGCGGCCATGGAATCCTGATCACAATCCACGCGTCCAAAAAGGACGCAGGGCGGTCCCTCCCCGCTGGGCGGATTCGATTTGCGCCAACAGTTTCGTTCGATCCCTGGGCAGGTTGCCGGCCAGGGCCAGGGCGTTGGAGGCGTGGTTGGAACGGAAGATGATACGGCGTGGGGGGTGGGTCAATCGATCGATCAACAGATGTTGCTCTTCGAGCATGCCGGCATCGTCCTGATGCTGGAAGGGGGGGGGCGAAGGCGGCGGCATAATCGGTCGCCAGGGCCGGGTCTAGATAAAGTTGCAGGGTGGAGAGATAGGTGACCGGGGCGCGGTGGAGCAGTTCCACGGTCCCGTCGATGTGCGACCGCCAGAGCCGTTTCCCGCCCAAGCCCAGCACCACGGTGGCGGAAACCTTGATGTCGGCCTCCCGGGCCTTCAGCAGCCCCTCGATCATGCCATCGACGCTGGCCCCCTTGGTGATCCGTTTGAGCAGCTCGGCACAGCCGGTTTCGATGCCATAATAGATCAGGGAGAGCCGGTTTTGGCGTAGGGCCGAAAGCTCATCGACATTTTTTTTCAGGAGATTTGCCGGCAGGGCGTAGCAGGAAACCCGGGTCAGGCCGGGCAGCCGTTTGGCCAGATGATGCAAAATTTTCAGCAGATGATCGCTGGGCAAAACCAGTGCATCGCCGTCGGCCAAAAACACCCGGTGGGCCTGCGGCCAAGCGGCGGCCGCCCGGTCGATATCGGCGAAAACCATTTCCAGTGGTCTGACTTTGAAGGTTTTTTGTCGATACATCGAACAAAAGCCACAGCGGTTGAAACTGCAACCGAGGGTGGCCTGGATGATCAGGTTGTCCCCTTCGGAAGGGGGGCGGTAGAGGGGCATGTCATAGTTGGGCATGATGGCCATTATTGTCGATTGATGGACCGATGAAAGAAGGTTATCTTATCGAGCGGCCTGTTCGCCCGATTAACAAGCTTTTTCCGTCATAGAAAAAACAGTTGCATTAACCGGAATAATTTGCCAAAAAGATACCCCTCACTTGCATAGGTAAGCCCGTCGCGGCCATCGGCCACTGCTTCTCCGGCAGGTCAGGACCGTATCTATCTACTTAGAAAACGAAGAGAGAGTTAACCATGCTGAAACGATATGCGTTGACGGTTGTGATGTTGAGCATCCTGGGATTTTCCAGCGGTTGCCTGTTTCTGGCCATCCCCAAGCATTTTCCGTTTCCCAATACCCGGGCCCCGGCGCCGGCCCCGCGCGTCCATACCACCTACCGGAACATTCCGCGGCTGCCCAGCACCTCACCGATGGTCGCCAAGCGCGTCGAGCCGGTGATGGAAACGGCGGTTGTCGCCAAAGCCGCCCCCGTTGAACCGGTGGTGAACACGCCCGAACCGGTGGTGGCGCAAAAACCGGTGGAGGTACGGGAGCCGGAACAGCCGATCCTGGCCAAAATTTTGCTGCCCGACAGCCAACCGCTGCGGAAGCCGCTTCCCGCCACCACCGCCAAACCGTTGGCCAGGCCCTCCCGTGCCGTGGTCGCCAAGGCTTCGACCAACAGCGGTTCCTCCTTCTTCAGCGATTTTTTCGGGACCGGCTCCAACACCGTGCCCCATTCCGTCACCGGAGCAGCCGGGTCACATGATGTCGTCCACCATACCGCCTCCCTGGGCGCCATCCCCGATCATCCGGTGGCCCGGTATTCCGAGTTTCAAAGTTACCTGCGTTGCGTGCATGGCGCCGCCATCAACATGGATGACAACCGGCGCCCGGTCGGACCCATCGTCCGCAATGCCATCGGCAAATGTGGCCGGCAAAAATCCATTGCCGTCAGCGCCCTCTCCTATCCCGGCATGACCGGCAAAGTGGTGGTCCGGGCGGTGGACAACGGCGTCTACACCCTGACCCTGAGCAAACTGCTCTCCCGCCGCCTCAAGCTGTAGTTCGATCCATCCCACGGTTCCCGCCGGTCCAGACACGGCCGGAGGGGAACCGTGGGGCGAACCACCCGCCCCGACCCCTCTCCGGTACGGTTATAACCCGCAACCATTTTGAGATTCGAAGTTTCCACGACGACATCCGATCGCTTCGAAGCGAGCCGGATACGGCAGGGCGGGATTGTTTCCCGACCGGATGGCTCAAGGATTCGATGGTGGGGGCGTAATCCCGTCCGACCGGAAAACGACGATTCCCGGGATGGATGCGGTTCAATCCTCGATGGTTCAGTCCCGCCCCGCCTCGACCCGTTGAGGCTCGCCATCGCCGGGGAGTGGCGGATCAGCCTTTTTTCCCGCCAGTTCATCGATGATTGCCGGGATGTCGCCGGCGCTGACATGGTGAAAAAATCGCCCCGTCGGGGCGATGCGCATGTTGGGGCCCTTGGTACACTGTCCCAGGCAGTAAACCCTTTCCACGGTTACCGGCAACCGCCGTTGGCCGATCTCCCGTTCCAAGCGGTCGGCCAGTGCCTCCGAACCCTGGTTGGCGCAGGCCGGCTTTCCCGGCATTCGACTGTTGACGCAAACGATCAGTCTTTGGTTTGTTGATCGATTCATGGTTTCCACCGCCCATTGGCTCGGGCTGAAAAACGGAGCGCCGAGTTGTTTTCGTCTCTTGCCGGCAACATCCTATCAGACCGGCGCTCCGGTATGAAGCTGGGAATTGTCGGTATAATCGCGGGGGATGGGCAAGAGTCCGGGGGGCGGGCGGTCGCTATGGACCGTCGATCGTTTCACCGTTCACCGATCGACGGATGAAAATCTTGAAAAATTTATATCAGAGAGGGTTGAATGTTTCGTTCGTTGTTGTAGATTGAACGATTGTGACGGATGATGGGAAAAAACCAATCGGTTGGCTTCATCGTTTGGCGGCTGATTGAACAATTGGGAGTTGGAAAATGGAAATTTGGCATGGGTGTTGGAAAAAATCGGTCCTGACCATACTGGGCGCGCTGTTTTTTTCGGTGATCGCCGGCGGGGCCGCCTGGGCGGAAGCCACACACAAGCACAAAGGGTGGGAACAGTGGCATCCCCAGTTCGGTGGCAACCATCTCGGCAAGGCCGGCACCCAGTGCTATTTTTGCGAGGAAGGGCAGATCGATCGGGACAGTGATGGCGACGGGGTCCTGGACAGCCGCGATCAATGCCCGGGTACCCCGCCCGGGGTGGCGGTGGATGCGGTGGGGTGTCCCCTGGACTCGGATCAGGACGGGGTACCGGACCATCTGGACCGTTGTCCGGGAACGCCGATCGGCGTGCCGGTCGATGACCGGGGTTGCCCCATGGATCGGGATGGGGACGGGGTGATGGATTACCAGGATCAATGTCCCGACACCCCTCGCGGGGCGGCGGTGAATGCCGTCGGCTGCTGGGTGGTGGAAAATCTGCGTTTCGAGACCGGCAAGTGGGATATCCTCTCCCAGTACCACGGCGTTTTGAACGCCATCGTCGCGGTGTTGATGGAAAATCCCGGCTTGCGCGTTGAAATTCAGGGGCACACCGACAATCGGGGCAAGGAGGCCTACAACCAGATGTTGTCGGAAAACCGCGCCACGGCGGTCATGGGCTATCTGACCGGTCATGGCGTATCGGCCGACCGGTTGTCGGCGCGGGGGTATGGATTCCATCATCCCATCGCCGACAATGACACGGACATGGGACGGGCCATGAACCGGCGGGTCGAGTTGAAACCGATCCGCTGAGCCGCGGTTCGCCGGTAGACGGGGGGAACGTTCCGGCTGGGGCGTTCCCCCCTTTTTCCCGGGTTCGTCATCGGAAATGAAAGATAATCTTGAAATTTCAATGGGATGAAAGGATCCGGCAACGGGTTGGACGGGTGACGGGATGAATGTGGAGTTTGGAGCGAAAACCGTGTTTCAGGCCATCGTCGGCGCCATGGTCAACCAGGCCAACAGCGGCGCGCCGCGGGAACGGTTCCTGGGCAAGGTCAGCAAGGGATTGCTTGGCAATGACCGCATCTCCAGGGAAGACCTGCAGGCCGGTGTGATCCGGGCCGTGGACATGGGGGCCATCTCCATGGAGGAGGCGCGGCACTATTTTGCCATCGACGCCGAATCGGTGCCGATGGCACCGCCGGGACCGGATGATCTACCCACGCCAAAACAGTGAAAGGCCTTTCGTCCGACTGAAGAACATGCAAAAAAATCCCACCAAAATCAGTATCGAGGTCAATCCCGACTTTCTGGAGGATCGTTCGGAGCCGTCGGAGGGTCGATATGCCTTCTCCTATCAGGTGACCATCACCAATGAAGGTCCCCGGGGGGCGAAGTTGTTGAACCGTCACTGGATCATCAGCAGTGACAACGGTCGCGTGCAGGAGGTGCAGGGGGAGGGGGTGGTCGGTGAAAAACCCCATCTCGGCGTTGGGCACCAGTTTCGTTATACCAGTTGGGTGATGCTGGAAACCCCCACCGGACAAATGCAGGGCAGCTATCAGTTCGTCAGCGACACGGGCGATCTTTTTTGGGCGGAAATTCCCATTTTTCTGCTGGAGGCGCCCGGAAAACGGACGGTGCATTGAGTTCGATCCCGGACCGGGATGCTTCGGGGGAGGCATTCTTGAAAGTCATAACCACGACCTGGACCTGGCGCTGGCTGGTCCTCCAGGCCAGACGCCGTTTGATCCGTCCCATCCTGCTCGGCCGTCACACCCCGGAGTATACCGCCCGGGGAACGGCGGTGGGCCTGTTCGTCTCCCTGACCCCATCGGTCGGTTTTCAGATTCCCCTGGTCCTGGCCCTGTGGATCGTCATCAAGGCCGGATTCCGGCGCTGGGACTTCAATCCGGTGGTGGCCAGCGCCTGGACCCTGCTCTCCAACGTCGCCACCCTGCCGCCCCTCTATTATCTGTTTTTCATCACCGGTCGTTTGATGATGGGCCGGGATGCCCAGCCCCCCGGTTTCGACCTGTTCCGGGAACGGCTGGAGTCCGCCACCCATAATGGCCAGGACTGGCTGGAGGTGCTCTGGTTGCAGGTGCTGGGACTGGCGGAAACCTTCGGTTGGCCGATGTTGATCGGTTCCCTGCCCTGGGCCATCGCCGGCGCCTGGTTGGGTTACCATGCCACCATGCGTTTTCTGCGGCGCCGCAACGCCACCCTGTCACATTGCACCACCGTTTGAAGATCGGTGTTTTCGGGGGAGGATGGTCTTCAAACAATCTTCGGTTGCCTCGAAAACCGGCTCCCGACCGTTTTGCCGCCGCATCAACGGGATGATTTTGGTGCGCACCCCCATCCCCCGGGATTCGACATACCCACAATCTTTGAGGGTGTCCATGATCAACTGGTTCCTCGGCGATCTCTGCCCCGCTTTCATCTTGGTGATGGACATCGAGTTGGGCAGTTTTCCCGGGCTGATCACCTCCAGGCGATCGCTGTACAGGGTGACCTCGATCTCGACCGATCGCGTCCAATCCCGATGGGCGAGGGCGTTGACGACCGTTTCACGGATGGCCTCTTTTGGATAGTGCCACTGTTTTTCCCGGCGCAGATTTTCATCGATACGATCGGTTTCCTCGGTGATGAAGGGTAGGACGGTGACGATGAATCGTTCAATCAAACCATCATCGACCAACTGTTTTCTCCCCGAACCGTCCTGCCGCCATCGGGCGACGAGGGGACCATCGAGATGGACATCGAGTCGTGCCCGGTAGCTTTTGTCGGTACCATCGAAGACCATCAACCGCAATCCGGCCTGGCGCAGGAATCGCCTGGGGTTGATGCCGAACAGCAGCAGACCGGCGATGGTACAGACCCGGTTTCCGAGACCGTCCCCGGTCATCAATCCCAGCGCCAGCAGGCGATCGATCCAGTCGGCATCACGGGTTGGAACATCGGGGTCGGCGAGGATTTTGTCCAGATAGGTGTTCAGCCGGTCCAAATCCAGGTCGGCGAAGGTGGTTCCCGCCACTGGCATGGTTTCCACATGGAGTAAACCGCCGGATTGGAAAAGCCGGGCCTGTTGCTCCCGTGTGGCCGGTTCCGAACGGTCACCCAGGCGGATGAAGGTCTCTTCGCGATTGTTGTGCCGGCGGACATACGGTTTGGAAATGCCGGCCGAAAGGGTGATGATGCCCACTCGCAGGTCCGGTTCGACCGCGATCTCCTCATAAAAGGGGATGATTTGCGGATGAACCTTGTCCCGGAATACGTTCAATACCCATTCCTGGGGATTTTCGCGTTGCAGTCCGGTGATGTGTCCGTCATCCTCCACACCGAGCAGGATGCGCCCCCCCTGCACATTGGCCAGGGCGACGATCTCCTTGGCCAACTGTTCGGGCCGGATATTATCCCGCTTGAATTCGATGCCCGAGTTTTCGCCGTTGGCGATGGTTTCCAGCAATTCAGATTTTAACACGGTATCGTCTCAATATTGGTGGCCGGGGCCAAAAATCACTCTTTTTCTTTCCGTATTTCTCCTGCGACTCACAGCTCCAGCAGGGAGAGGCGGTCCGCCCCCAGGGTGTTTTCCGCCAGATCACGCAAATGGGCGTGGTGGGTGAAAAATAGCACCTGGGTTTTTTGGCTGAGCTCCGACAACACCCGGAAGGCGGCCCGGGACCGTTGATCATCGAAATGGACCAGCAAATCATCGGCGACGAAGGGGACCGGTTCATTGTGGGCCAGGTGCAACGCCACCAGGGCCAGGCGCAGGGCCAGGAACAGTTGATCGCGGGTGCCGTCGCTCAAGGCCTCCACCGGCAACCGTTCACCGGTGTCGCGAACGGCCAGCAGGATGGTGCCCCCCTTGTGATCCACATCGCTTTCGATCCCCTGGAAGGCGCCATCGGTCAAGGTTTGGAACAGGGTGGCCGCCCGTCCCAGGGCCGGGGCCTGGGTGCGCTCCCGGTGGCGGGCGATGGTGTGGGAGAGCAGGGTCCCGGCCAGGTGCAGAACGATGTGGGATTCCGCCCCGTGACGGAGACGGGTCATGGCCTCTTCCATGTCCTCGGCGGCCCGGGCGGCGGCGTCCCCCCCCTGCAGACGCGCCAACTCGCCCAGACTTTTTTCCAGGGCCGCCGCCACCCGTGACCGCTCGGCGGCCAACCGTTCGTTTTCCGCCACCAGGGCATCGATCCGTCCCGGCAGGGTGTCATCATCCTCGGCCGCCGCCGCCCGGGCCAGATCGGTTATTTCATGACCATCGCCCTGTTCGACCAGTTTTTTTTCCACCTCCGCGAGTTCCCGACGATAATCGCCGCGTTGTGCCGACTGTCGTTCGATGGTGGCCATCGCTTCGGCATCCCGGCAACCGTAGAGGGTTTCCAGGAGTACCAGGCGCTGTTGCAGACGGTGTTGTTCATGGTGTTTGGTTTTTAGTTTTTCCTGTTGTTTCTCCAGGTTTTTTGTCAGGATTTCCCGTTTTTGCCGAACCGTTTTGCCGCTTTGCAGACGGCTGTGCAACGCCGCCACCGCTGCCAGCGGCGGATCGGGCGCGATATCGCCATCCAGGGTTTGCAACAGTGCCGTCACCCGGTTGGAAAAATCGGCATAATCCGACTCCATCCCCTGAATGCGCAGACGCATTTCACCGAGACTGCGCAGTTCGACCCGCACCGACTCCAACAGCTCCAACATCGATTCCACCGCCGCCGGCGAGGATTCCACGGGCTGTTCCAACTCCGACAGGGCCTGCCGCCACTCCGAGCCCCAGGCGATTTTTTCCCGGGCGAGGATCTCCTCCTGGTGGAGGGCGTTTTTGTGTTTGGCCGTCGTCTCCCGGAGACGGCGCGTCAGCTCCATGCGCTGACTGCGGGCCTGCCGATTGCTTTGTAACAGGGCTTCTCCCCGTTGCAACAGGGCGGCAAGCGTTCGGGGTCGGTCCGTTGGCGGTTCTTCCGGGCCGGTCAACAGGGTTGCCAGGGTGTGATGATGAACCGCGATTTCGGCGGCCAGATCATCCCGTTGCCGACGGGTATCCTTCAAAGCCGCCAAACGATGCACGATCTCCAACCGTTTGCGCGGCCAACGCAGCATGGCGGCCGGTTCCAGCGGCGTGATGCCGCTGCCGTTCCAGGCCCGGTTCCAACGTTCTTCCAGTTGATGCCGTTGCCGATCCAGTTCCGCTTGTCGTTCCAGGGCCGACTCCAGCCGTTTTTGCTGTTTTTTCCGTTCGTTCTCCAGGGTTTCGAAACGGGCCACCCGTTGCGCCTCCCGCAACCGGTCATCGGCCAGACGGTCGGCGGTTCCGATGCTGGCGGCAAAGGCCTCCGGCAACGGCCGTTGCCGATCGAAGGCGCCGGCGGTTTCCGCCGCCCCGGTTTCCCGGTCGATGTATACCCGCCGAATCCAGCTCCAGCCGTTATCGCGATGATCCCGGGCCGCCTGAACCGCCTTGGCGGTGGGAACTTCCCCGGCGGCGGTCAAGGCGGTCAGGTCTTCGTTGACCGTATCCAGGGTTTCCCGAATTTCCAACACCGTTTCCCGGGCCGCTTTCAAGGCTTGCGCCACCTGTTTCCAGGTATCGGCGAACCGTTCGACCTGCTCTTCCGAGGGGACCGGCAGATCGATCAGGGTGTCGCTGTCTCCCCGCCAAAGGGGCAGGGTTTGACGTTCCCGGTCGATCTCCGCTTCCAGACGATGACAAGCGGTTTCGGTCTCTTCGAGCCGTCTCTCCAGGGGGCCCCGTTCGGTGATTTCCCGCAGCCGGGCGGCCAACGGTTCCGGATCCGGCGTATCGGCCAGGGCCTCCCGTTCCAGGCGGCAGCGGTTTTCCTCGTCGGCCAGTTCCCGCGCATTTTTTTGGCTCTGTAGCCGGCGCAGATGGAGATCGTGTTGGCTTTTCAACAGGGCGTGCAGCCGTTTCAGCAACGGACGCGGGGGAAGATCGCCGCTGTCCGCCGGTGGCGTGCCGGGAAATCCGCCCTCGCGCCAGAGTTCCCGCAGCCGGGAAGCGATTTCGTCCAGCTCTCCCCGGCGCTTGGGCAGGTCGGCCAAACTTTTGTGAAAGGCGCCACACTCGCGGTTGAGGGCCTCGATCGACCGTTCCTGGGCGAGGAGGTCCACCGGTGGATTCAGGGCGGTCACACTCTCTTCCAGGGTGGCGATCTCCTCCCGGGTCCGTTTGATCTCGGCGTCGGCCAGGCGCAACGCCTCGACAAGGGCCAACCGCTCCCGGGGGGCTTCGGCCGGCAACTCCGGAACGGAGGCCAGGGTCGCCAGTTGCCGTTGCAGATGGGCGCGTTGACCGAGATGCGGTTTGGTGCGCCGAATCCGTTCCAGACGGGTACGCTGGCGGTTGTTCTCGGCCAACTCCCCGGCCAGGGTGCTCAATTCCGCTTCTCTTTCCCGGCGCTCCTTGTCCAGGGTGTGCCAGGCGCTTTGCGACAGTTTGGCCTCCTGGAGCTGTTTTTTGGCGGTGGTGAGGTCGGATTTGGCCCGGTTGAGGACTTTTTTCTGGCCTTTGGGCCGATAGAGATCGTCCGCCTCCCGGTGCAGGTCGTCCAAAATGGTCCGCACCCCCTGGATGCCGGCGCCGGCGTCGAACAGGCTGCTGCCGACCTCGCCGCCGCCGGCCAGCATCTCTTTACTGCCGCCGCGCAACCGTTCATGCCCGAGCCCGAACAACCCTTCGAACAGGCGCCGGTCCAGGGAACCGAGGAACGGTTTCAGGGCGGCGTCGTCCAGGGGCCGGCCCGACTCGTCCAGAACGGGATGGTGGCTCCGTTTGCGGCGGGTGAAAAAAAGCCGCTGTCCGGCGCCGTTGTCGATCCGGGTGGCCAGCGAGAGGGTGGAATAACCGTGACGGAAGGCGAAATCCGAACTCTTGCCGAAGCCGAACAGCAGGTCGGACAGGGCCGCCAGGGCGGTGCTCTTGCCGGCCTCGTTGGCGCCATGGATCAAATGGAAACCGGCGCCGCCGGCGGTTCCCGGTTCCGGGAAGATCAGGCGGGTATCGGTGAAATGGCCGAAGGCGGTCAGATGCAGCTCCAAAAAACGCATCATCCATCCCCCGGATCGCGGAGACGGGCCATGGCCAGGGCCTCGGCCCGTTGCAGGGCCTGGCGCAACCACCGCCGGTCGCCCGGGGCCACGGCATCGGTTCCCTCCTGAAGGGTGGCCGGCAAAAATTTGCGCAACGGTTTGAAGGATTCCAACAGATCGTCCAACCGCTTCTCGTCCGCGTTCCATTCGGCGCGGATTTCGGCCAGGATCGCCAA
This sequence comes from uncultured Magnetococcales bacterium, assembly GCA_964344355.1. GTDB lineage: Bacteria > Pseudomonadota > Magnetococcia > Magnetococcales > CAYFNE01 > CAYFNE01. The sequence goes on along the minus strand of CAYFNE010000065.1, from coordinate 14,987 downwards.
GGCGTCGTTTTTTTCGCCGCCGGTCCGGGGCAGGGGGGTTGCCGTCCGGGTATCGGTATTCACCCTTTCCACCCAGATGGTCCCCTCGCCGATATTCCAGGCCAGGAGTTCCGCCGCCTGACGAAAGGCGGCGGGGGTGCGCACCAGGGCCTCATGGGCCGGACAACGGCCGGTGAAGGTCAGCCGGACCGCCAGCAGCCGGCCATCGGCCGCCGGCAATGCCCGCTCCAGGACGGTTTGCAGACGGTCGAGGACCTGCTCCTCATCGATGGCATCGGTGGCGTCGATGGTGAGGTCGGCCCAGCGCAACACGTCCAGGGGGACTTGCCGGATATCGACGGCGCCGCTCTCGTCGACGCGGACCAGGGCGCACCCTTTGGCGCCGGTTTCGCGGATGTGCCGGCCTTGAACGGTGCCGGGAAACAGGATGGGGGTCCGCTCCACCGTCAACCGTTCCCACAGGTGGACATGACCCAGGGCCCAATAGTCATACCCCTTGGCCGCCAACTCCCCTTCGGTACAGGGGGCATAACGGTCATGGCCTTCGCGACCGTCGAGGGCGGTATGCAGGATACCGATGTTGAACAGGCCCGGCCGGGGGGCGGGGTAGGTGGCGGCCAGATTGTCGGTGACCGCTTTTTTGCCGTAGGACTGACCGTGCAGGGCGACACCGAGGTTTTCCAGGGTGACGGTTTCGGGGCGGTTGGCGGAAAATTCATGCACGGAGTCCGGCAACGGGGTCCCTTTGCCGGACCAGTCGGCGGGATCGTGGTTGCCGCGCACCAGGAAGACCGGAATGCCGGCCTTTTGCAGACGGGTCATCTGGCCGGCGAAATAGAGCACGCTGTTGAAATCCCCGCTGCCGCCACGCATGGGGCCGTCGTAGAGATCGCCGGCGATGATCAAGAAATCGGCCCGTTCGCGGATGCAGAGTTCAATCAGGTTTTCGAAGGCGCGGCGGCTGGCGGCGCGGATCTCCGCCACCGGCGCCTCGGCATGCCGTATCAGACCGCGCAGGGGGCTGTCCAGATGGATATCGGCACAATGAATGAACGTGATCACGGCTCCTCTCGACGGGTTTCGATCACCGGCATGGTCGGGAACGGGGCCGTACGGGACGTTTTCAACTGCCGGTTTTGAGCAGTGGATGGTCATGGCTGCCGTTGGTGTCGTCCTGCGCTTTCAGCAGGTGTTCGAAGACCATGGCCGGAACCGGTTTGCTGAAGAGGAACCCCTGGGCCATGTCGCAGCCGCGGTTGCGCAACAGGTCGAGCTGGGTTTCGGTTTCGACCCCTTCGGCGATCACTTTCAACCCCAGGCTGTGGGCCATGGCGATGACGGCCTCGGTGATGGCGCGGGCGTTGGGATCGCTGGCCATTTCCCGGACGAAGGAACGGTCGATCTTGACCACGTTCAGGGGCAGCCGTTGCAAAAAGCTCAGCGAGGAGTAACCGGTGCCGAAATCGTCGAGAAACAGTCCTACCCCTTTGGCGCGTAGCTTGGAGAGGATGTCGATGGTGGTGTCGGTATCGCGCATGAACACCCGTTCGGTGATCTTCAGCGCCAGATGGGCCGCCGCCAGACCGCTCCGTTCGATGGTGGTGTCGATGATGTCCAGGCAGTCGCTGCACTGATGCAGGGAAAAGTTGACCGCCATGTGAATTTTCGTGCGGAATTTACGGTTCCATTCGGCGGCCCGGGCGCTGGCCTCGCCCAGGACCCATTTGCCGATGTCATTGATCATGCCGGACTCTTCGGCCAGGGGAATGAAGGTGTCGGGGGAGACCATCCCTTTTTCCGGATGATTCCAGCGCAACAGCGCCTCGGCGCCGACGATGCGGTTGTCGTCCAGGTTCAGCAGCGGTTGGTAGTGGAGTGAAAATTCCTCGTATTCCAGGGCCAGGCGCAGATCCTTTTCGAGGGTGGCGCGCTCCTGGGCCAGGGCGTCGGTTTCCGGGGTGAAAAAACGGAAGGTACCGCGTCCCGCCTCTTTGGCGCGGCACATGGCGCTGTCGGCATTTTTCAGCAGGGTTTCCAGGTCGGGGGCGTCATCGGGGAAGACGGCGATGCCGATGCTGCCCGACACCCCCACCTCTTCCCCGTCGAGGGAGAAGGGTTCGGAGAGCTGTTCGAGAATTTTCCGCGCCACCAGCTCCACATAGGTGGCGTGGGTGATGGCGGAGAGGATGACGGTGAACTCGTCCCCTTCCAGGCGGGCGACGGTGTCGGTGTGGCGGACGCAATCGGTGATCCGTTTGGCGGCATCGCGCAGCAGGGTGTTGCCGGCCTGGTGGCCCAGGGTGTCGTTGACGGTCTTGAACCGGTCCAGATCGATGAGCATCAGCACCACGCACTCCTGGCGGCGGCCGGCCATGATCAACGACTGTCCCAGGCGGTCCTGGAACAGACCCCGTTTCGGCAATCCGGTGAGGCTGTCATATTCGGACTGATATTTGAGTTGATTTTCCAGCCGTTTGCGTTCGGTGATCTCCTGTTCGAGCAGCCGTTGCCGTTCTTCCAGGAGCCGCGTATACCGTTCCATCTCATGGCGTTTGTGGAACAGCTCCAAAAATACGCTCACCTTGGACTGAAGGATGCGGATATCCACCGGTTTTTGGATAAAATCGACACCGCCGACGCGATAGCCCTGCAGGATTCGTTGATGATCGGTGTCGAAACTGGTAACGAACAGGATGGAGATATCCCGGGTGCGTGGTTCGGCATGGAGCCGTTCGGCCAGTTCGTAGCCGTTCATGATCGGCATCTGCACATCCACCAGGGCGACGGCGAAATCGTGATCGGCGCACAATTCCAGGGCCTCGGGTCCGGAGGAGGCCTCAAAAATTTCCGCGCCCGTTTTGCGGAGCAATCGCATCAGGGGGTAGCGGTTGTCGGCGCGGTCGTCGACGATCAAAATTTTGGGTTGTGGGGTATCCATACCCAATTCTCTTCGGTTAAGATGCATTTACTGTCATTTCGATGTTGTCGGGCCGTGGCCGGGACGATGCGGCGACCGGGGCGTCATCCGGATTGGTCCGGAGGCCAGCGGGCGGACTGAACAGAGACGGGTTGAACACGGTATCATGACATTTTTTGAATCACAGGCCAAGGAAACCATTCGGCTGCTGTTGATCGACGATCAATCCCTGACCGAATTCCTGTTGAAAAAAAAATGATCGTCGACCGGCCCGATCTGCCACTCCATTACCGTTCCGACTCCAGGCATGGACTCGTCTTGTCGCCCGGAAATGGCCGGAAATGGTGCGCGAGCGCTGGAAATGTTTCAATCCGGGCGTTATGATTTGATACGCATGAACTTGCAGATGCCGATCATGGACGGTTGTACCGCCATCCGGCGGATCCGGGAGTTGGAAAGGCAACGGGGTGGGGCGCGCACGCCCATTATCGCCTTCCCCGCCTTCGCCATCGCCATGCGGGAAGATCGGGATCGGAGCAGGGTCGCTGGATGTGATGGACATATGACCAAGCCGATCAAAAAAGCCCGCCTGTTGGCCGGGCATCGAAGAACTCCTGGCCAGCCGGGTCGGTGCCCCTCCTTCCAATATCGGAACGAAAGGGAGGATCGGGGCCGGCGGTGTGAAGAATGATCTGCAAAGTGAAGAGCGGTTGACAAAGCAGGACGAGTAACGTGTGCCGCGGTCGTCGATGCCCCGCCCGAATGGTATCGTGCGGCAAGGAACCGATTCCCCATGGAGGGGTGAAATGTGACTGTCAAACCCATCGCGCCACAGAGCGCCGGATCCGCAGCGAAAAAGGTTCGATATCCACCCTGGAAGCTCCTGGTGGTGGATGACGATCCCGGTGTGCAACTGATTACCCGTCTTTCCTTGAAGGGGTTCGTCTTCGCCCATCGCGAGGTAAAGCTCTATCCCGCCCGCTCGGCGGTGGAGGCCCGTAAACTGCTGGCGGAAGAGAGCGGCTTCGCCGTCGCCCTCATCGATGTGGTCATGGAGACCCCGGACGCCGGTCTGCGGATGGTGGAACATATCCGTGATGAACTCCGGGATCAACGCATCCGTCTGGTGGTGCGCACCGCCGAACCCGACCAGGCCCCGGAACGGATCACCCTGGAACAGTATGACATCGACGATTACAAGGACAAACTCGAACTGACCGGCCGCAAACTCTGTTCGACCATCCGCTCAGCCTTGAAATCCTTTCGCGATCTGCAGGTGATCGACTCCAACCGTTCCGGTCTGGAGATGATCCTGTCGGAAATGCCCGAACTGTATCGGTATCCGACCGGCTCCATGGATCAATTTTTTCAGGATGTGTTCGAGCGCATCCTGTCGCTGTGTCAGCTCTCCGGCGAGGGGTGTCCCGAAGGGGGAGGATGGAACGGTCGCGGTTGCATCGCCGTCCTGGAAGGTGGTGAAACGGTACTGCGGGCCGGCAGCCGCGAGATCAATGATCCCGACTGGTGGGAACGGTTGAAACCCTCCTTGAGCGATTTCATCCAGAGCGGCCAGGAGACCGATATCATGACCCGGGGCCGATCGTTCTATGCCATGCAAACCGATGGGCAACCGTTCGGTTGTGTCTACCTGGAGGATGATGGCGTTCTGGGCCGGGATTGTCGGCACCTGGTCCACGTGTTGGTCAAACAGTGTGCGGCGGCCCTGGAGAGCTTGAACCTGCGCCAGGAGCTGAAACGGGCCAACGAAAGCGCTCTGCACATGTTGGCCATCGCCGCCGAGTTCAAGGACAGCGATACCGGCAACCATCTGCAACGTCTCTCCCGGCAGACCATCGAGGTTTCCCTGGAGATGGGACTGTCCGAGGAGACCGCTGAAAAATATGGCCGGGCCAGCATGATGCACGACATCGGCAAGATCGGCATTCCCGACGCCCTGTTGTTGAAACCGGGAAAATTGACGGATGATGAGTTCGAAGTCATCAAATCGCATCCCGGCCTCGGTTTCAGCATCCTGCAGGGCAGTGGCACCCAGCAGGAGGATGAAAATTTCAAACTGGCCCGGGATGTGGCCCTGTGCCACCATGAAAAATGGAATGGGCACGGCTATCCCCAGGGTTTGAAGGGGGAGGAGATTCCGTTGCCGGCCCGCATCGTCGCCGTGGTCGACGTATTCGACGCCTTGGTCTCCGAACGGCCCTACAAAAAGGGCTGGCCGGTGGAAAAGGCCTTGAAAATCATTGAAGAAGGCGCCGGCAATCATTTTGACCCCACGGTGGCGGCCGCCTTTCTGCGTATTCACAGCCGTCGGGCCGAGGACCGCCGCAAAACCGATCGCGGGCCGGATGCCCCGGCCCGGCGTGCCGTTGAAAAATCGGGCGTCGACGGCTGAGGCCGGTGCCGGGCATGGAGCAGTATGAGCACATCGTCTCGATCCTGGCCCTGACCATGGGGGCCTCCTGGGCCTGTGGACTCAACCTCTATGCGACGATGGCGGTGCTCGGTTTCAGCGGTTCCACCGGTTCCCTGGAACTTCCACCCGATTTGCAGATTTTGCAAAATCCCCTGGTCATCGGTGCGGCGCTGGTGATGTACACCGTCGAATTTTTTGCCGACAAGGTGCCCGGTGTCGATACCGGTTGGGACACCATTCACACCTTTATCCGCATCCCCGCCGGGGCGATGGTGGCGGCGGGGGCCGTTGGCGGAACCGTCCCGGCCCTGGAGTTGGCCGCCGCCATCCTCGGCGGCGGCCTGGCCACCGCCAGCCACGCCACCAAGGCCGGTGGCCGCGCCATCATCAATACCTCGCCGGAACCGGTCTCCAACTGGGCCGCCTCCATCACCGAGGACCTGGCGGTCCTCGGCGGCCTCTGGACCGCCTTGAACCACCCCTGGATCTTCCTGGGGCTGATGGTGCTGTTCATCCTCTTCATGGTTTGGTTGCTGCCCCGGATCTGGCAAACCATCAAACGGTTTTTCCGCTGGCTCGGGGGGGTGTTCGGAAATCGCGAAAGGACGCCGCCGGGGACCGTCGAACGGACCCGGGAATAGATCGTCCATAGCCGGAACCTGTCAATGATTTCAGAAGTGGCGTGTACTTTTCAGTTGACATGAAAAAAGCGGGTCGGTCGGGAGTGAGGGCATGCGGTTAGCCGGTTTATCCATCCACGGTTTTCGCCTTTTGGAGCATTTGGCCATCGATTTTCACGATCGATTAACGGTCATCGTCGCCCGCAACGGCCAGGGCAAGTCCGCGGTTCTCGATGCCGCCAGTGTGGCATTGGGTACCTTTGTCGGAGCATTCGACCTCGGTAAGGCGAAACATTTTGACAAGAAGGATGCCCGCTATCGGCGTCTTTTGGACGGTATCGAGAGTGAGCAGCAGTATCCGATTGTTGTCAAAGCTTTTTTTCAAGATCCGGAAATGTCAGCGATCCGTCGATTGACGGGCAAAAAAAACCGAACCACCATCAAGGAGGCGGAGGAGCTGACCCGGCATGGTCAAAACCTGATGCAACGGGTACGCAGACTGGAAGACGTTTCCCTGCCGGTCATCGCCTATTATGGTTCCGGGCGGCTTTGGAATATCCATCGAAACCAGGAACAAAAGGCGGTTCTCAGCGAGAGCCGCACCCAGGGCTATGAGGATTGTCTGTCGTCCGCATCCAGTTTCAAACAGGTGCAACACTGGATGGCCAAGGCCACGATGGCGGTGTTGCAGCAGTCGACAATGCCGGATGAATATGGTCACTCTCGTTTGCCGCACCAACTGTGGGGTGTTCAACAAGCGGTGGATCGGGTTTTGGCCAATGAGGGTTGGAGCCATTTTCACTACAGCCTGTCCCATGAGGAGTTGGCCATGTTCCACCAGGAACTGGGTACGTTGCCGGTCAGTCTGCTCAGCGATGGGGTTCGAGCCATGGTCTCCCTGACCGCCGATCTCGCTTGGCGGTGCGCCAAGCTCAACCCACATTTGGCTGCCGAGGCGCCCGGGCTCACGGAAGGAATCGTCTTTATCGATGAGGTCGATCTGCATCTGCATCCACATTGGCAGCAGAGGGTTATCCACACATTACAAACCATCTTTGCAAAAGTTCAATTTATCGTTACCACCCATAGCCCCCAGGTACTGACCACCGTTGCCGATGATTGTATCCGCATACTGGCCGATGGACGGGTCCATTCATCTCCGCCGGGTACGGAGGGAGCGGAATCGGCCCGTTTGCTGAAACGGGTACTGGGAGTGGATGTCCGCCCCGAAAACAATCCGGTCACGCGGGATTTGAAACGGTATCTGGATCTGGTTCACCGCGACCAGTGGAATAGTTCGGAGGCCCTGGCGTTGCGTTCCTCATTGGATGGCATCTACCGGGGAGAGGAGCCGGCCCTGTTGGAAGCGGATTTGTGGATTGAAAACCGCCGTTGGGAGATGGAGGAGTGAAGCGGGTCGGGAAAGGGAGCGAACCGGCCACCTTGACCGCCTATCGGAGGGCTGTTCCGACCAGTGATTGGGAGCAGATGCGCAACGATGGCCCATTCAATGGCCGGCAAGCTTATCAGGATTGTCGTCAGGATACGATTGCCGATCAAAAAGGCCTCTGTGCTTTTTGTGAAATGGACATCCGGAGCAACAATCCCATGTACTGTCGGGTGGAACATTTCCACGCCAAATCCGACCGTTCGACAGGACACAACTGGGCGCTGGACTGGAACAACATGTTGGCGGTCTGCAATGGTGGGGATAATCCACATGCCGGCGCCCCCGGATTTTTTCGATTGCCGATGATCGACAATTTGAGTTGTGATGCCCACAAAAACCACATGGTTCAAACCGGCAACTTGCCGAAAGCCTGCGAAGGGTTGATTCTCAATCCTTTGCACCTGCCGGCATTGCCATCCCTGTTTTGTTTGGATAAGTCCACCGGAGAGCTGAAACCGGACCATGATGTCTGTGCGACCGTAAAGCTGGATCCTCCAGGAGTTCAAAAGAAGTCCACCTCGGATCGGGTTCAGCATACCATTGATATGTTGAATTTGAACTGTGACCGGCTTACGGAAAATCGTCTGCGCATTATCCGGGATGTGGAAAAAAACAAAAAACGGCAGCGGGTCAGAGGCTATAACGCCCAACAGGGTTTGGACAATCTGGCCAGAAAATATTTTCGCCAAGCCTGGCCCGGATATTTTTCCACCATATTGCTCTGTCTGGGCGAGGCGGGCCAACGTTACTTGCGCGGAAAAAATTATTCCGGTTGACGGGATCGCTCATTCCCATCGAACATCCATCCCGGTCATCCATCGCCGACGACGGTGGTCATGACGCGGTTGCGGCCTTCCTGTTTGGCTCGATAGAGCTGTTGGTCGGCCGTCTCCACCAGGAGGGAGGGTCTGGTTTTTTGCCGCGGGATGATCGAGGCGGCGCCGACGCTGACCGTGACCACATCGGATACCTTCGAGGCGGCATGGGGGATGTTGAGGCCCATGATGGCGCCGCGAATTTTTTCTCCCAGCTTCATCGCCCCTTCGGCGGGGGTTTCCGGCAGGATGCAGGCGAACTCCTCGCCGCCATACCGGGCCGCCAGGTCGGTGGCCCGGAACAGGGAAGATTCGATCACCGTTGCCACCTGTTTCAAACAGTCATCCCCCTGTTGATGGCCATAGTGATCGTTGTAGTTTTTGAAATGGTCCACATCGAGCATCACCAGGGACAGTTCCGAATTGTCCCGGCGCACCGCCCGCAACCACTCACTTTGCAAAAATTCATCCATCCGCCGCCGGTTGGCGATACCGGTGAGACCGTCCAGGGTGGTGAGCCGTTTGAGATGATCACCCCGACGTTTCAGTTCGATATGGGTGCGCACCCGCGCCGTCAACAACGATGGGTTGATCGGTTTGGTGATGTAGTCCACGCCGCCCATCTCGAAACCGACCGCCTCCGACTGCTCTTCGGTCATGCCGGTCACGAAAATCACCGGGATGTCGGTGGTGATCGAGCTGGCTTTCAGTTGCCGGCAGACGGCATAGCCATCCTCATCGGGCATGACCACATCCAACAGGATCAGGTCCGGGAGGGCGTTTTCCGCCATCTCCACCGCTTTGCTGCCCCGGGTGGTGAAGAGGATTCGATAGATCGGCCGTAACACATTGGCCAATACCTGGATGTTGGCCGTCTCATCATCGACGATCAAAATCGTCGGCTGCTTCATTTCCGGCATCATCCGTAAACCCCGTTTTCATCGGCTGGCAACTGTTGACGAATGGCCTCCATTCCATTGATGGCCCCTTCAAAATCCAACTCTTCCAATAATTGTTGCACCCCCTGCAACCGGTCGCTGTCGATGTTGGCTTCATTCAGACCTTTTTTCAGGGCCTGAAACCGCTCACGGGCCTGAAAATCTCCCTGCCGGAGAAGGTCGATCACCGTATCGACGCCTGTTACCAATGGTTCGGCACGGTCGTTGGGCGGTCGTGGTATAGTGCCCGTATCGATTGTCGTCAACAAGGCACATCCTTCGAGAAGGGTGTCGAACCGTTGTTGAAAGGGGGACCAGAGCGGTTTCCAGTCCGGCCGGTCACCCTTCTTCAATCGATGTTCCAGCTCCGTCGCCGCCCGGTGCAGGGCGATGGCCCCCATGTTACCCGCCACCCCTTTGAGCCCATGGATCAACCTGGCCGCCGCCTTGAACTCACCATGATCGAGCAGGGTCTTGATGGTATCGACCTTGTGGGCATGATTGCGTTGGAACAGGGTGGCCAGTTTGATCAACAACGCCCGGTCCCCGACCAGACGTTCCAAGGCCTGGGTCAGGTCGATGCCCGGTACCGTCGCCGGTAACGTCAGGATTCGCCCTTCGGTCGGCGAACCGTCATCGACGGTGGTCGTCGTATCGGCGGAAACCGGATCCGGTTTGCCGATCCAATCCAACAAACATCGATAGAGGGCCTGCACATCCACCGGTTTGGTCAAATAGTGGTTCATGCCCAATGCCAGACAGCGCTCTTTTTCCGATGTCAGGGCATGGGCGGTCATGGCGATGATCGGCAGGGTTCGGGCATCATGATGTTTCCGGAGCCGCCGGGTGGTTTCATAACCATCCATGACCGGCATCTGCAGATCCATCAATACCGCATCGTAGGGTTGCGGGCTTTCCCGGACCATGGTCAGTGCCAGATGGCCATTGGTGGCATGTTCGGGGTGGATGCCGGCCTTGCGCAGGATGCCTTCGGTCACCTCCCGGTTGATTTCATGATCTTCCACCACCAGGATACGTCGTCCCCGGAGCGGGGAGAGGTCCGGCGCCGTGGTTTTTTGATCGCCCCCGGGGAGGGCCTTGCCTTCCTGGCGCAACTGTTCCATCAACATGTCCAGGAGGGACGAGTGGGTTACCGGTTTGATCAACAGGGCATCGATATCCACCCCCCTGGCCCGTTGGACCACCTTTTCCCGGCCGAAGGCGGTGGTCATGATGATGATGGGGGGGGGTGGTTTTTTCCGGGAGTTCTTTGATGCGCCGGGCGGTTTCGATACCATCCATGCCCGGCATCTGCCAATCGAGCAGCACCACGTCATAGGGGTGTTCCCTTTCGCGGACGGCCCGTTCCAGTTCCGCCAGGGCTTCGACGCCGGAAGCGGCCGTGGCCCCCTGGAAGGAGAGGTCCCGGATCATGGCCTGGAATATGTCACAGGCGCTGCGATTGTCATCCACCACCAGGATGCGCAAGGCCGGCAAGGTTTCCAGCCGGGGCGGCAAGAGGCGTTTTTCCTCCGTTTGCCGATCGAATCGGGCGGTAAAATGAAAGCAGCTGCCGACGCCGGCGCAGCTCTCCACGTCGAAACAACCCCCCATCTTTTCCACCAGTCGATGGCTGATGGCCAGGCCCAGGCCGGTGCCACCATAATGACGGGTGGTGGAGGTGTCGGCTTGTGTGAAAGCCTGGAACAGCTTTCCCACCTGCTCCCCGGTCATGCCGATGCCGCTGTCACGAACGCTGAAACGGAGCCGGGTGGCGTGGTCGTCACCGTCCAGCTTTTCCACCCGCACCACCACTTCACCCCGCTCGGTGAATTTGACGGCGTTGGAGCCCAGGTTGGTCAATATCTGTTCCAGCCGCAGGGGATCGCCCAGCAGGGCGCGGGGCAGGTCGGGGGGGATGTCGAACAGGATCTCCAACCCTTTCTCTTCGGCCTTGTAACCGATCAGGCTGGAAACCCGTTCCATCACTGCGTCCAGATCGAAGGGGATCGATTCCAGTTCCATGCGTCCCGCTTCGATCTTGGAAAAATCGAGGATGTCGTCGATGATGCCGAGCAGGGATTGGGCCGCCAACTGGATTTTACGCATCTGGTTTTTCTGGTTGGCATCGAGCCCCGACTGGGCGAGCAGATGTCCCAGGCCGACGATGGTGTTCATCGGCGTGCGGATTTCATGGCTCATATTGGCCAAAAATTCACTTTTGACGTTGTTGGCCCGCTCCGCCTCGGCTTTGGCGGCGTGTACCGCCTCTTCATCCAATCGATGTTGTATCACCCGCCAGCCGCCATCGAGAAAACGGATCAGACGGTTGCTGTCGGCTTCGGTGTATTGGCCGTCCCGTTCCGCCACCGCCAATACCGCCAGTACCCGGTCGTGTCGGATCAAGGGTACCGAGAGAAATCGTTGGATATGCACATGGCCTTTGGGAATGCCATGTTTGCTGTGGCCGTCCGACTCATAATCGTTGACGATCATCGCTTTCCGTTGCACCACCGAGGCGGTCAGCAGGCCGGTTGGTCGCACCGGGACCTCCACATCGTCCTCATTCATGTCGCAATCGGTCCAGACATCCTTCGACCAGGCCTTGACGTGCATTTTTTCCTGAGCCGCGTCCACGGTGGCCAGATACCCATAACGGCTGCGGCTCAACTGCACGGCGCCATCGACCATCTCCCGGGACAGGGCCGGTACCGAGGTATCGCGCATGTTGTTCAATGCCAACAAAAATTCGGTCAACTCCTCTTCGAATCGTTGTTCGATCTCGATTTCCCGGCGTCGGGTGATGTCCTGTTTGACGGCGACATAGTGGGCGGTCTCGCCCTTTTCATCGCGCAGGGGGGATATGATGGCCTCTTCCCAAAAGGTACCGCCATCCTTGCGGCGATTGTTGAGTTCACCGTGCCAAGCCCGTCCCTGTTTCAAGGTTTCCCACATCGCCCGGTAAAAGTCGGTTCCATGATATCCGGATTTTAAGATGCTGGGATTTTTTCCCAGCACCTCATCCCGATTGTAACCGGTGATGTCACTGAAGAATGAATTGACATATTCGATCGATCCATCGCGGTCGGTGATGACCACCGCCATCGGGCTCTGTTCCACCACCATGCGCAGTTTGTTTAGTTCCAGTTCCTTCTTTTTGCGCTGGGTGATGTCGGCGATGATGGCGACCAGATGGAGGCAGCGGCCCCGTTCATCGCGAATCGCCGACAGGGTCAGGCTACCCCAGACGATCCGTCCATCCCGGTGCAATAGACGGTGTTCCCGCCGATGCTGGTCGCTGCGGCCCTGGTGGATCAGGTCGGCTGCCCGGGTATGGGGTTCGATCTCTTCCGGGTGGGTGATGGCGCGCCAGCCTTGTTGGACAAAGGCCTGGTGGTCACGGCCGAGCATCTGTTGAATGGCGGAGTTGGTTTCGGTGATGGTGCCGTCATCGTGGGTGATGATCATGCCCAGGGGGGAATTTTCAAAAATGGCCCGGAACCGTTTTTCGCTGGCGCCGATGATCTCTTCGGCCCGTTTCAGGGCCTCCACCTCCCGGGTCAGGGCTTCGTGAGCTTTTTGCAGTCTCCCGGTCATCTGATCGAAGGTTCGGGCGATATCGCCGATTTCATTGTTGTCGGTATTGTCGAAACGGAAATCGTAGGTCCCTTCCCCCAGGGAGGCGACCCCCTCCTTGAGTTGGGTCAAGGCATTGAGGACATGGTTACCCATCAGGTGGCCGGTGAAAATGGCCAGCACCACCACCACGGCGATCAAACCGGGAATGAGGCGGTCGGCTATGTCGTGCAGGCGCATCACTTCGTCACGACTGGTTTTTTCGATATGGTGAACCTCATTGACCATGGCGCGGATGGTGAGCAGCATGTGGTCGATCATCCAGTCGAGGCGGGCCTTGTGGGTGGTGTCCGTCCCGTCTTCCGACGTGTCCAGCTCCGCCATCAACTGTTTGAACTGTCGTCCCAGTTTTTCATGGTTTTTCAGGATGCGGTCGATGAGGGATGTGAGGATTGGTGATTGGATGTCGTTGTTGCGCAGCAGCTGGCCGATGCTGTCGAAACGGTTTTTCATCTGCCGTTTGGCCCGCTGTTCGTCGGGATGGCGTAAAAATTCGTTGACCAGGTGGTCGAAATCGATGACCAACTCTTCCAGTTCATGTCCGATCCGTTCACCGCGCTGGACCTTTTCCAGTTCGCTGCTGGACCAAAGTTGAAAGATGGCGATGATGACGCCCAACAACAACGGCATCATCATCAAGATTCGCAGACGGGTGGCGATTTTCATTTGGATTACCAAATGACCGTCACGGCTGTCCGGTCAAGTTGTGTCAACGGTTCAATGAGAAAAAAATCCAACAGGTCGGGCAGGGCTTTCACGGGAGTCAACCCCTCGGTCATGGCCCATCGCGCCTGACTCTCCATCAACAGCAGGGTCGCATGGTCCAGGGAGACCTGAAACCGGAAGGTGGGCCACAATTTTTGGATATTTTCCCGGGGCAGGGCCAGCCGTTGCGAGACGATGGTGATGGCCCGGTCGGGTTTTTGCCGGCAAAACCGTTCGGCATGGCGCAGGGCGTTGAGGATGCGTTGGTGCAGGTGGGGCCGTTTTTCATAAACCTCCGGTCCCACCACCAGGGCCTCCACCTGGTTGTAGACACCCGGGGCGGAAAAAATGATGGCGTCATCCCCGAGCGATGTCCGTGCCTGGCTGACGTAGGGTTCCCGCATGGAGAAGGCGTCGATGTCTTTTACCGCCAGGGCCGTGGGCAGTTTTTCCGCCTTCATGAAACTCAAACGGACGTCCCGTTCGGTCAGCCGGTTGTGCAACATGAACAGATGCAGGAAAAAATGCACCGCCGAGGATTTTTGCGTGGCGATCCGTTTGCCGGCCAGATCGATGGGTTTTTCGATGCCGGCATCGCGCCGGGCGACGATGCGGTTGATGTTGTCGGCCTGAAAGGTGGTGGCGAGGATGCGGAACGGTTGTTGATCCAGGGCCGCCATCACCACCGGCAGGTCCGCCGAGGTGGCGGCATCGATTTCCCCCCGGAACAGCCCCTCCTTCAGGGCCCGTTTGCCACTGGGATAGGTCTTGACGGTGACAATCAATCCTTCGTTGGCGAAAAATCCCTGTTCCAGGGCCACCATGAACAAGGCGCTGGAAGGCTGCAGGGCCAATCCCAGCCGCAACGATTCCTCCGCCTGTGGCCGGGCCTTTTCATCTTCGGGCAGGCAGGCGGTCAGCAGCGGAGCCAATAGCGAAACAGTGATGATGAAAAAAAAACGACGCATGGGTTATCGTAAGTCCTGCCAACAACCTTGTCCAGTTGTTTCGGGAAGAGGTCCGGGGTGGATGGGGGACCAGAAGGTTCTTGATCGGGGGATATGTGGCGAAATGGCTACAAGGTATCCATGGTGTATACCTGCTCGGTGCTGACGCAATTCAAGGAGCCAGGTCCAAGGCGGTGAAAACGGCCAATTTTTTTTATAAAAAAAATGGTAAAATTTTGGATGGACGGCTTGTCACAATTGCCCGGGGTGGCTATAATGAATACCGATGTGAGAGTTACAGGGGGATGGTGATGCCAGTTGCGATCAGTCGTCAATAAAACCAAAATATACTCCTGTCTTTCATTAAAGGTCTGCCAGGAACGACTTTTCATGTTTTTTGTTTGGATAAACAATGATTATTATCACCTGACAATAACTGTGAACCATTGTAAGGTTGAGTGTCTGTAATCTGCAGAACATGGGTATCCGGTTGCCTCAGGCTAAAACAACCTGAAAAACTTCCAGAAT
>CAYFNE010000064.1:11046-30840 GCA_964344355.1 uncultured Magnetococcales bacterium | reverse complement strand
AGTTCTAACTTGACCAGGCATGGATCATGTACCAGGAGGTGTCAAAGTCGGGCCGGAGGTCGCGTCGATGGCGCCGGGAATCGGATCGCCCTTCGCTCCCAGGGATAACGGCCCGCAACCGGGTTGCGGCGTACCGGGGGCCTTTTCCGGTCAGGTCGATTGTTTGCTGGCTTGTTGTTTCAGGCGGTAGTTCAGGGTTTGGCGGGAGACGCCCAACAGGGCGGCGGCGATGCTTTTGTTGCCTTTGGCGCGGTCCATCGCTGCGGCCAGGAGCAGATTTTCCACCTCCTTGAAGGTGGGCAGGCGTCCCGGCATCCGGCTGAAGGGGTTGGCGTCCTCATCGCCGCCGAGGGTGTCATCGTCGGTATCGTAGACCGTCTCCCGGAAACGGTCCAGGGAGAGGACCCCCGATTTGTGCTGGGCGACGGCGTCGAAGATCATCGCCCGCAGTTCGCGGATATTTCCCGGGAAATCGTAGGCGTGCAGCAGTTGAAACATCTCCGGTGGCACCGCCGGGATCGGTTTGTTCATGTCGGTGGCCGACTCCTGGAGGAAATGTCCGGCCAACAGGGGGATGTCCTCCTTGCGTTCGCGCAGGGGCGGGACATGGATCTGGTGGGCGGAGAGGCGGAAATAGAGATCGGAGCGGAACGCCCCTTTGGACATCTGTTTTTTCAGGTCCTGGTTGGTGGCGCAGATGATGCGGGCGTCGGTTTTCAGATAGCCGTCGGCCCCCAGGGGATAAAATTTGCGTTCCTGCAACAGGCGCAACAGTTTGACCTGGGACAGTTCGTTGAGGTCGCCGATCTCGTCGAGGAACAGGGAGCCGCCGGCGGCCTTGACGATCAATCCCTCGCGGTTATCGTTGGCGCCGGTGAAGGCCCCTTTGCGATGGCCGAACAGGGTGTCGGAGAACATGTTGTCGTCGAGTCCGGCGACGTTGAGGGCCACCAGGTCGCCGGTGCGACCGCTGAGTTCATGCACCGCTTTCGCCAACAGTTCCTTGCCGACGCCGGTTTCGCCTTGCACCAACACCGGTTCGCTGGATTGGGAGATGGCCTCCATGTACTGGAAGATACCGCGCATCTTCCGGCTCTGGGTGAGGATGGGTTCGAAGGCTTCGCCATGTTCCAGATGGTCCGAGAGCAGGTAATGTTTCAGGGTGCCCAACTCCCGCCGCAGGGAGCGTACCTCCATGGCTCGTTCGATGCAGGAGATGAACAGGTTTTTGTCCACCGGTTTGACCAGATAGTCGCAGGCCCCGGCCTTCATGCATTCCACCGCCGTTTCCACCCCCTGGGCGGCGGTCATCATCGCCACCGGGATTTCCGGGAAACGGCGCACCACCCGGGCCAACAGTTCGGACCCGGAAATTTCCGGCATGAACAGGTCGAGCATGATCACGGCGGCGCTGTGTTTTTCGAGAAACGGGATCAGTTGCCGTCCGTCGGTGAAGGTTTTGACCGGGGCGATGTCGGCGGTCCGCAACAGGGTGGCGGAACTGAACAGCATCTCCTCTTCATCGTCCACCAATACCACCGGCAGGGGGTTCGTTGTTTTTATCTTCATGGCCGGCTCCTCCCCGTCGGGCGGAAGGGGGGGCGGTCGGGAGTACGTCGATGCCGGGGGTTGCGGGAGAAAAGACGGGATTCATGACTCGCGGCGGAACCGTCGATGGCTGGTCCATGAATCGGCTCGATGGCAATCCATGGGGGGATCGCTCCGGTCACCGATGCCGCCGGTACCGGAAGATGAAACCGGTATCCGGCCCCGTGGATCGGTGAACGCACCCCGAGGGTTTGAACGTCCAACGGTCCGTTCCCCTTCTTCCGCCTGTCAAACACACCGGCTCCTCATGGTGATCAGTGACTTTTGGTCCTTCCCCGCCAAAAACCTTACCACGGATCAAAAAATCATGGAACACCATTTTGTCCCGAGCCGCCTTTTCGGCCGGTGAAAGACCTTCTTTCGCTCCGGATGGCGGGAAAAGGATGGCCCAGGCCGCCATTTTGGCTGGATATTTCAGCGTTTTATGTCGATAATCGTTTTTTCGGTGAAATGTTCGAGGAGGAATGAGGCTGTGAAACATGATTTGTCGCTGCAACTGCGCAATCTGAAATCCCGTCAGGAGATGGTCAACCGTACCTGGAATACCTCTGGCAACAAGGAGTTGTTACAGTTTTTCATGGAGATCCTGCCCAAGGTGGTGGATGCGGACCGTTGCAGCTTTTTCATCAATGATCCGGTGGCCAACCAGGTGTGGTTGCAGTGTGGCACCGGTCTGGAAGAGCGCAGCATCATCGTCCCCAAGACCGGCTCCAATGTCGGCCGGGTCATCGCCTCGGGAAAATTCATCTCCATCGTCAAAAAAGATCAGATGTCGCCGTTCGCCAAAAAGGTCGAGGAGCAGGTCGGCTATCAGACCTACAACATGTTGTGCGTACCCATCAAAAGCCTGACCACCGGCCAGGTGACCGGCGCCCTGCAGGTGATCAACAAAAAAGGCAAGAACAAACAGATGGGCTTTACCGATGAAGATCGGAAAATTTTGGAGAAGGTGGCCAACCATCTGGAGATGGTGACCGAAAACATCTATCTCGGCCAGGAGATGGTCAACGTTTCCGACAAACTGCGCGGCAAGGTCGACATGGCCGAGTGGGTGATCAAAATGTGGATGGGGTTCATGGGGCTGGTGGTGGCGGCGGCCTTTGCGGTCATTTTTTATTTCACGCCGCATATCTTCGGCATATTGCAACGCTGACCGGGGGCGTGGCGGTGGATGGATGGTGATGGATAAACGGCTTCAGGAACTGGAATGGATGTTGGTCCAGCGTAAATCGGCCCTGGTGGAGCGCGCCGAACGGTTGGCATCCTCCGAAGCGTGGCGGGAGACGGCCCGGGCCTTCCGGGAGATGGGCCGCGCCTGGAGGGAGATCGACGCCGATGCCGGACGGCGAGCGGGCGATCCCCTCTGGCAACGGTTTCAAACGGCCCGGCAAACCTTCATGGACCGCCGCGCCGGCCACTATCAGGATGGCTCCCTGGAACAGGGGGCGATGGTACATGGGGAGATGGACCGTCTCCAGCAACAACTGGAGACGCTCCGGGACACCGTTCGCGATCAGTATCGACGCCTGGAACGGTTGGAGCGTCAGCCGGCTGAAAAGGGCGGTTTGACCGCCGGTGAGCGGGCGGCCTTGCGGGAACGGGTGGCCCTGAACGAACTCAAACTGCGGCAAATGGAGAACAACCTGATCGCCATGGAGCGCCGTTTTTGCGGCTATTGACCGGGATCGGCCCCGGTCCGTGGCGGGCGGGTGGCAATCGGCGACAACCGGCGCGAATGGGGTTCGAACCGGTTGTCGGGAGACGGCCTCCGGTGAGGCGAAGGGGGATTACTGGCCCATCATGACGCTTTTGGCCTTGGCGATGCCGGAAATGTTGACCTTGTACGAACCGGTGGTGCCCGATGCGGCCCCTTTGGTGGTTTCGGCGATGCTGGAAAGGGCTTGACCGGATCGTTGCTGGGTTTTCATCGCCAGGTTGTCCCCGGACTGCAGGGCGCGGACGGCATTCATGTTGGAGATACTGGACAGCAGATTGCTGACGGCGGGCACGGCCATGATCGGTTTCCTCGTAAACGGGATTTGAATGGTTGTCGCCGCCCGGTCCGGTCCCTCATCGTCGGTCCGGGAGCGGTTTTGAACGGGGGGTAACCCGTTCGTTTGACTCGGTTTTTCCCTGAATTGGCAATCCAGTACCAAGCAATCCCCGTGCCGAACCGTTTTTCGTGAGGGTCTCTTGCTAAAAAAGTATTCGATATCAGTTTGTTCTGTTTCGTTTGCCGGTTCAGGTCCTTGACCATGGTTCCGCTTTCGGTTTCCCGGGGCCGGTTGTTCCGTTATTGGAATTCGCCGATATATTGGCGATTTTTCAGGCCGATACGGTATTGATATGGGCCATTTTCCCGCCAGTCGCCTCGGACCGGGTGGCCGCCGATGAATGTCTCCGCGGCCGGGCGCCGTACCCGGGATGTCCTGGTCTGGATACTGATCGCCCTGCTCTCCACGGTGGTGGCCGTGGTCGGCGTCGAGCGCATCGCCATGCTCGGCGTGATGGAAAACTGGGTCACCGACTTTCGCATGGCCTCCGTGGCGCCGCCCGAACCCCAGCATCCCGATATCGTCATCGTCTCCATCAACGAGCAGACCCTGGAACGGTTTCCCTATCGTTCCCCCATCGACCGCCGGTTTTTGGCCGACCTGCTCGGTACGCTGGAATCCAAAGGGGTGCGGGGGGTGATGCTGGATATTTTGCTCGACCAACCCACCGAGGCGACGAAAGACGCCCTGCTGAAAAAACGGCTGCGGGAGATGAAAATTCCAGTGGTGGTCAGCTATGGCGTCGATCACACCGGTGAACTGCTGACCCGGAAACAGACCGCCTTCCTGAACGATTTCCTGCCACCGGACCTGCGTGGGTTCGCCAACCTGGTCAAGGACAAGCTGGATGGCACCGTGCGCCGCATCTATCCCGGCGCCACCCTGCCGGACGGGGGCTATCTCATGGGCGTCAGCCGGGCGCTGGCGGCCAAGCTGGGGGTGCGGACCAGCTCGGAGCAGGTTCGCATCGCCTGGCGCGGTTCGCCCGCCAATGGCCAGGATCCCACCTTCAAAACCTTTCCGGCCCATGTCATCCCGCTGTTGCCCGCCGCCTGGCTGCGGGACAAAATCATTTTGATCGGTGTCGACCTGAGCCTGACCGACCGGCACCGCACCCCCTTTTCCATGCTGCTCACCGGGCGCAAGGAGAGCAAGGCCCGGGGCATGCCGGGCATCGTCGTCCATGCCCATAGCCTGGCACAACTCCTGGACCAGCGTGATTTTCCCGATCTGACCCCTCGTCAACGGTACCTCCTGGTCCTGGGGGCGACGGTGTTCGGACTGTTGTTGGCCTGGTTCGAGATCAATCTCTATTTGAGTTTGATCATCGAACTGGTCGGGGTGTTGGGGTATTGGCTGGCCGGCCTGATCCTCTACAAACAGCAGGGTGTTTTATTGCCGCTCCTGGCCCCCAGCATCGCCTCGGTGGGGGGATTCTGGTTGATGCAGCTCTACACCGGCAGCGAGGCGCGGCGGCAAAAACGGATGGCCGAGGCCGAGGCGCGCATCAAGGCGGAAATGCTGGCCAACATGAGTCATGAAATCCGCACCCCGATCAATGCCGTCATCGGCATGTCGGAGCTGGTGCTGGAGATGGAGACCGAGGCGACCAAACGCAAACATCTCTCCACGGTCATCTCCTCGGCCAAATCGTTGCTGCGCCTGATCAACGATATCCTCGACTACTCCAAGATGGAGAGCGGCAAGATGGTGATGGAGGAGATCGTATTCGATCTGCGCCAGAGCCTGGAGGAGACCCTGAACACCTTGACGGTGCCGGCCCGGACCAAGGGGTTGGCCCTGGAGATGGATGTGGCGGCGGATCTGCCCGATTGTTTCATCGGTGATCCCAACCGGTTGCGTCAGGTGGTGGTCAATCTGGTGGGCAATGCCATCAAGTTCACCACAACGGGCGGGGTACGGGTGCAAGTGACCGCCGAGCCGGCCGAGTCCCTGGAGAAAATGGGGCTGAAAACGGAACAGATGCTCCGATTCACCGTCATCGATACCGGCATCGGCATCGCCCCGGACCGCCTGGACGCCATCTTCGAGAGTTATACCCAGGCCGAAGGCTCCACGGCCCGCCAACACGGCGGCACCGGTTTGGGCACCACCATCGCCAAACAGATCGTCGAACAGATGTCGGGCCGCATCTGGGTGGAGAGCGTCCTGGGAGAAGGCAGTCGTTTCATTTTCATCGTTCACCTGCCGGTGGCCGAAGGGGTGCCACAGTGCCGGTTGGATCAGGAACGGAAGGTCGAGGTCGGTGGAAACCGGCGTTGTTTCAATATCCTGTTGGCCGATGACATCGAGGAGAACGTCACCCTGGGTCGGATCCGCCTGGAACAGCGGGGCCATCGCGTCACCACCGCCGCCGATGGTCTGGAGGCGTTGGCGGCCAGCGGCAAGGAGCGTTTCGATGTCATCCTGATGGATGTGAACATGCCCAACATGGGGGGCTTCGCCGCCACCCGCGCCATCCGCAGCCGCGAGGCCAAGGCCGGCGGCGGGGTGCATACCCTGATCATCGCCCTGACCGCCGATGCCGGCCAGGAGGATCGGGAGCTGTGTCTGAAGGCGGGCATGGATGAATATGCCACCAAACCGATCGACTTCGAACATCTGTTCGAATTGATGGAA
This sequence comes from uncultured Magnetococcales bacterium, assembly GCA_964344355.1. Taxonomy (GTDB): domain Bacteria; phylum Pseudomonadota; class Magnetococcia; order Magnetococcales; family CAYFNE01; genus CAYFNE01. Next base: position 24,538 of record CAYFNE010000064.1, on the reverse strand, counting down.
CGGCTGGTCCCCGAAGGGATGGGGGAGATCATCGAGGAGCGGCCGCCGACGGAGGAGGGGACGGTCGGGGCCGCTCCGGCCTCTCCCGTCGCCGAGGCGCCGGAAACGGAGACGGTGGAATCCGCCAAACCGGTCCTGCCGCCTCCCTTCGACCGCGATCTGGCCGGCATCGATGCGCGCAAGGGGTTGTTCGCCTGGGGCAATCCGGAGGCTTATCAAAAATCCCTGGCCGGTTTTGGCCGCAAGCATACCGATGACATGGAGGAGATCCGCGCCGCCCTGGAGCGCGATGACGTGCCGGCGGCCAAGGCGGTGGCCCATGCCTTGAAAGGGGTGGCCGGCAATCTGTCCGCCCTTCGCCTGGCGGAGTCGGCCGGTCAGCTGGATGCGGCCCTGCGGCAACGGCAGGGGGATCCGGTCGGTCTCGATGCCCTGCGGATCAATCTGGCGCAGCGCAACATCGATCTGGATCATCTGGTGCGCGATGTCGAAGGGGCCCTGACCGAGTTGGTCGCCACCTGCCGGGAGCTGGAACCGGAAAAACGGACCATCGCCCCGGCCCGGGAATCGAAGACCGTGGAAATCCTCCCGGCTCATCATCAATTGGCGCAACAGTTGGCGGAGGCCCTGGATCAAGGCAGCGCCACCCAGGCCGAAACCTGCTTGAAAGAACTGGAGGCCAGTGGAATCGTTGCCGAAGAGGAATTGGAGCGGTTGATCGAACTGGTGGATGATTTCGATTTCGGGGAGGCCCTGGATCATCTGAAAAAAGTGGCCGTCTCTCTCGGCATTTCCCTGGAGGTGGATTGATGTCACCGGGATTGAGGGCCTTTTTGTTCGCCTGGTGCCTGGTGATGGTGCCGGTCGGGGGGCTCCTGGCCGACTCGACGGTACGGGTTGGCGTCTACCAGAACAGTCCGGGGGTTTTTACCGATGACCGGGGGGAGGCCCGGGGGTTTTATGTCGATATCCTGGCCCATGTGGCCGAGCGGGAGGGTTGGATGTTGAAATTCGTGCCCGGTTCCTGGCAGCAGGGTCTGGAACGGTTGCGGGCGGGAACGATCGATCTGCTGGTGGCCATCGCCTACACCGAGGAACGGGACCGGATTTATGACTATACCCGGGAGACGGCCCTGGCCAACTGGGGACAGGTCTATGTGCGTGATCGGGGCATCCAGTCCATTCTCGATCTGGAGGGACGTCTGGTGGTCGGTTTGCGGGGCGATATCTATACCGAGGGGTTGAAGTCGTTGTTGGATCGATTCGGCATCGCCCATCGGTTCGAGGAGGTGTCGGAATATGCCGCCGCCCTGGCCGGGGTGGCGGAAAAAAAGGCCGATGCGGCGGTGGTCTCCAGGACCTTCGGCATGAAAAACGACCATAACTATCCATTGCACCGCAGCACCATCATCTGCTGTCCGGTGGAAATACGATATGCGGCCCCCGAGGGTCGCAACGGGGCGCTCCTCGAAGCCATCGACCGGCGGTTGCGTTTGTTGAAGCAGGACAGGGATTCCCTCTATTTCCGCTCCCTGGACCGGTGGTTCGGCTTTTCCAGCACCGAGGTGTTCCCGGTCTGGGTGTTCTGGGCCCTGGCGGTGGCCGTCGGCCTGCTGGTGTTGTTCCTGGTCGGCAACATGGTGTTGCGCCGGCAGGTGCGGGTGCGGACCGCCGCCTTGCGCGAGGAGATCGGCGAACGGATGCGCATCGATGAAAAACTGCAACGCTCCTATGAACAACTGGAGCGGCGCGCGGCGGACCTGGAGGAGGCCAAGGAGGCGGCCGAGGTGGCGAATCGGGCCAAGAGCGCCTTTCTCGCCAACATGGGACATGAGTTGCGCACGCCCATGAATGCCATTCTCGGCATTACCGAACTGGTTTTGAACAGCGATCCCACTCCGGAGAACCGGCAACGGTTGCGGGAGGTGATCAAGTCGGCCCGTTCCCTCAACGATCTGTTGACCGGGATGTTGGACCTGGCGGCCATCGAATCGGGACGGGCCGATCTGGAAACGGTGCCATTCGAGATACGGGAGGTGGTGTCGGATGTCTGCCGGGAGCCGGGGGGGGTGGCCGGGCGCAACGGGTTGACGCTCTCCTGGACGGTGGCCGATTCGGTCCCCGACATTCTGGAGGGGGATCATCGGCGGTTGCGGCGTGTCCTGGCCGAGCTGATCGACAACGCCCTTCGTTTCACCAGGGTGGGATCGGTGGAGGTGCGGGTGACGGGAGTGGCCGGCGAGGAGGGGGTCTGGTGGTTCCGGGTGACCGATACCGGCATCGGCATCCCCGAGGAAAAACGGGAGGCGGTGTTTGAAAAGTTTACCCAGGGGGATGGTTCCGCCGACCGGCGTCATTTCGGCTCCGGCATGGGGTTGAGTCTCGCCAAGGGCATGGTCGAGCGGATGGGCGGTCACATCCGTTTGGAGAGTGAGGAACGGCGGGGGACGACGGTCCATGTCCATCTGCCGTTCAAGGTCCTGGCCGGGCGTGGCCGCTTTCAACGTCCGATGGCGGAGCCGGGCGGGCAAAGGGTGCGGGCGGCGGCGCCGTCCACGAATCCGTTCGCTCCCCTGGAGGCGCCCGCGGCAGGCGGCGGGGCGGTCATCGGCTCCCCCTCTCCGGAGGAGCCGGGCGATGCGTTGGAATCCCTGGACCGGCGGGCGTTGGCGGCCCGCTTCGAAACCGCCCTGGAGGCGTGTGATCCAACCGTTTCGAAACGGTGCCTGGCGACCTTGCGGCGGTGTTTGCGGGCGGGTGGGATGGAGGCCGACCTGACCCTTCTCACCCGGCATGTCGAGGGTTTCGATTTCGAGGATGCCCGGGTGGTCCTGGAGCGGATCGTCCATTCCCAGGCCTGGGAAGGATCTTGAAGGGATTATGAAAACGCGGCATAAAATTTTGGTCGTTGATGATGACAGCACCAACCTGTTTCTGTTGCAGGGGGTTCTGGAGGCGGAGTATGCGCTGATCTTCGCCAAAAACGGCGCCACCGCCCTCAAACACGCGGCGAAAAATCCCGACCTGATCCTGCTGGACATCAACATGCCGGAGATGGACGGATTCGAGGTGTGCCAGCGGCTCAAGGCCGAGGAAAAGACCCGGGATATCCCGGTGATCTTCGTCACCGCCCTGACCCAGGCCGCCGATGAAACCCGGGGTCTGGAGTTGGGGGCCGTGGACTATATCACCAAGCCCATCGTCCCGGCGGTGGTCCTGGCGCGGATCAGGAACCACCTGTTCATCCAGGACACCAAAAAACGGATGGCCAATCTCTCCATCCAGTTGTCGCGCTACCTGTCGCCACAGATCTATCAATCCATCTTCGAGGGCAGGCAGGATGCCCTGATCGGCACCCGGCGCCGGAAACTGACCATTTTTTTTTCCGATATCGTCGGTTTCACCAGCATGACCGAGAGCATGGAGCCGGAGGACCTCAATGTGGTCCTGAACGGTTACCTGAACCGCATGGCGGAGATCGTCCTCGAATATGGCGGTACCCTGGACAAATTCATCGGCGATGCCATCCTGGCCTTTTTCGGCGATCCCGCCAGCAATGGGGTTCAGGAGGACGCCCTGGCCTGCGTCTCCATGGCCATGGAGATGCGCACCGCCCTCAAGGATCTGCAAAAGGAGTGGAGCCTGCGCGGGGTGGCCAATCCGTTGCGGGTGCGCATGGGCATCGCCACCGGTTATTGTACGGTCGGCAATTTCGGCAGCGCCCGGCGCATGGATTACACCGTGGTCGGCGAACAGGTCAACCTGGCCAGCCGTCTGGAAACCAATGCCGAGCCGGATCAAATATTGATCTCCCAGGAGACCTTTTCCCTGGTACAGTCGGAGGTACGGTGTATCCGCAAGGAGCCGATCCGGGTCAAGGGGGTCAATCGGCCGGTGCCGGTCTATCAGGTGGCCGAATTTCATGCCCATGCCCGCACCGATCGGCGTATGGTGGACTCCTGTCAGGGATTCAACCTGTCACTGGATCCGGATGTGGTTCCGGCGGAGGACCGCGCCTTCATAATCGAAAAATTGCAGATCGCCATTGATCGGTTGCGGGAGTGATGGGATGTTGATACGGGAAGTGGCGGCATATGTTGAACGCATCAGGGGAAACGGAGGGGCTGGATGAAGGGTCGATGGAGAACGGTCGTGGCGGTTTGGGCGGCGCTGATGATGTCTCTGCCGTTGATCGCCGGTGCGCAGGAAATGGAGACGGTCCGGGTCGGTGTCTATCAAAACCGCCCCGGGGTGTTTATCGACGAAAAGGGGGTCACCCGGGGATTTTACATCGATATCCTGGAGGAGATCGCCCGCCGGGAAAACTGGAAACCGCTCTATGTACCCGGTACCTGGTCGGAAAACATGCTCCAGCTCAACCAGGGGCATATCGACCTGCTGGTGGCCATCGCCTTCACCGAGGCCCGGGAAAAGAAATTTGATTTTTCCCGGGAGACCATTTTGGCCAACTGGGGCCAGCTTTATGTGCGCGACCCGAAAATTCAATCGTTGCTCGACCTGAAGGATCGCCGCATCGTCGGCATGAAGGATGACATCTACACCTCGGGTTTGCAGTCGTTGTTGGACCGGTTCGACGTCGAGGCGGTGGTTCAAACCGTGCCCGAATACGCCAAGGTGTTGCAACAGGTGGCTTCGGGCCGGGCCGATGCCGGCATCGTTTCGCGCATTTTCGGCTTGCAGAACGATCAATCCTATGACATCCGCCGCAGCACCGTCGTCTGCTGTCCGGTGGAAATTCGTTTCGCCGCCCCCAATGGCCGCTATGACCGGCACCTGCGGGCCATCGATACCCATCTCGACAAGATGAAGGTGGAACGGGGTTCCTTCTATTTCCGCTCCTTGAACAAATGGTTCGGTATCAGTGGCCGCCGGGAATTCCCGGCCTGGTTGATCTGGTTGGGCATGTTCGGGGTGGCGGTGGTGGTGGTTTCCTTCCTGGTCACCCTTTATCTGCGCCAGGAGGTGGCCAGGCGCACGTCGGCCTTGCGCGAGGAGATCGCCGAACGGCAGCGGATCGACAAAAAGCTCAAGGAGTCCTACAGCGCCATCGAGAAAAAGGCCCGGGACCTGGAAGATGCGCGCTTGGCGGCGGAGTTGGCCAACAAGGCCAAGAGTGAATTTTTGGCCAATGTCACCCATGAACTGCGCACGCCGATGAATGCCATTCGCGGCATGACCGAGTTGACCCTGCAACTGGAGGACCTGCCGCCCAAGGCCCGGGAGTTTTTGACCCATGTGTACGCCTCTTCCCGTTCGTTGATGAAAATCATCGATGATATCCTCAATTTTTCCCGGGCCGGCCGTGGACACACCAAACTGGAGGCCCATTCGTTCGACCTGGCGGATGTGTTTCGTCATCTGCTGGATTTTTCCAAATCGGCGGCGGGTTACAAACGTATCGGCATGGTGATGACCCTGCCCCGGGAGGTGCCGCGAAATCTGGTGGGCGATGTCAACAAGTTGGGGCGCATATTGACCCATCTGGTTGACAACGCCTTAAAATTTACCGAAAAGGGGGGGATTCGGGTCCAGGCTTATCTGGTCGAACAGGAGGAACAACGGGTGCAATTGCGTTTTCAGGTTCACGACACCGGTATCGGCATCACCCGGGAGCAGATGCCGCATATTTTTGAATCCTTCGTGCAGGGGGATGGCTCCTCCACCCGCCGGCACGGCGGCACCGGTATCGGTCTGGCGCTCTGCAAAAGCCTGGTGGAGATGATGGGGGGGGAGATCTGGGTGGAGAGCGTCCCGGAGAAGGGCAGCACCTTCTGTTTCACCGCCTGGTTCGAGCGGGGGGCCAAAGCCCCCGGCAAGGTGGAACCCTTGACTTTGAATACCCCCCGGGTGCCATCGGTGGATGGCAAGCCGGTCGGCGGCGAGCAGCAGGGGGAGGTGCCTCCCGCCAGCAAACCGGTCAAGCTGGAAGAGAAGCACGTGCAACGGCTTCAGGAACTGGCCAACGCCCTCTATCAGGGGGATGTGGCCAAAGCGGAAAGTGACTTTGACAAGGTGCGCAGCGAAATGGCCATGCTGGTTTCCAGGGGGGCGTTACGAACATTGGCCGAACAGGTGGATGATTTCGACTTTCACGAAGCGCAAAAAACCCTGTTCGCCATTGCCGATTCCCTCGGTGTCCAACTGGAAGGGGAGGCGGGATGATGCGTCACAAGATATTGCTGGTCGATGATGACTCCTCCAATCTCAAGCTGTTGCGGGAAATTCTCGAATCGAGCTATGACCTGATCTATGCCAAGAACGGCCGCACGGCCCTGATGCTGGCCAAACAGCAACATCCCAACCTGGTTCTGTTGGATATCATGATGCCGGAGATGGATGGCTATGAGGTGTGCGCCTTGATGCAGGCCGATGAAACCATCCGCGACATACCGGTGATTTTCGTCACCGCCAAGACCGAGGAGGAGGATGAGACCTGGGGGTTCGCCGTCGGCGGTGTCGACTATATCACCAAACCGGTCAGCGGTCCCATCGTCCGGTCGCGGGTGAAAACCCATCTGGCCCTGCAAACGGCGCGGGTGGAGCTGCAACAACAGAACGAGGCGTTGCGCGAAGGGGTGCGCCTGCGGGAGGATGTCGATCAGATCATGCGCCACGATCTGAAGGATCCCCTGAACCTGATCATCGGCATTCCCGGCATCCTGCGGGCGGAGCTGGACCTGACGCCCGATCAGACCAAGCTGATGCACATGATCGAGGAGGGGGGGTATACGCTGCTGGACATGATCAACCGCTCCCTGGACCTCTACAAGATGGAAAAGGGCACCTACGTGTTCGATCCCGAGCCGGTGAACATCATGGAGGTGTTCGACCGCATCCGTTTCGAGATCCGGGATGTCCTGCGTTCCAAGGGGGTGACCTTCGAAATCCGCATCGACGGTCGGGTGGTCGATGGCGGTGGTCGTTTCGATGTGTCCGGCGAACGCCTGCTGTTGCACTCCATGCTCTCCAACCTGGTCCGCAACGCCGTGGAGGCCTCGCCCCGGGGGGAGACGGTGTCGGTTTCCATGCGACAAACCGACCTGGATATCATCGAGGTGCATAACCAGGGGTTGGTGCCCCCGGAAATTCATCATGAATTTTTTGAAAAATTCGTCACGCTGGGCAAAAAACGGGGAACCGGGCTCGGGACCTACTCGGCCAAACTGATCGCCCAGGTCCACGGCGGGCGGATCCACATGGCCAGCGCCGACGGGGTGGGAACCATCATCACGGTCGAATTGCCCCGGGCTTGAACCTTGTTTGGCGGACTGGACGCCGACGGGGTCCGGTGTCGATTTTTTTCCGAAAAGTGGGAAGCGGGTTGATGCGAGCAAAAATTCTCCTGGTGGATGATGAAACCGCCAATCTCAAACTGTTGCGGGCCATTCTTGAGGATGAGTATGACCTGATCTATGCCAAGAACGGCAAGGATGCCCTCGCTCTGGCCGATCAACAAATGCCGGACTTGGTGTTGTTGGATATCATGATGCCGGACATGGATGGATACACGGTCTGTCAACGGATCAAAAGCAATGAAAAAACCCGCTCCATCCCGGTCATGTTCGTCACCGCCAAACGCGAGGTGGAGGATGAAACCCACGGGTTCGAAATGGGGGCGGTGGACTATCTGACCAAACCGGTCAGTCCGCCGGTGGTCAAGGCCCGGGTCAAAACCCAAATCACCCTGCAGCGGGCCTTTCAGGATCTCGCCCGGCAAAATGCCGCCCTGCGGGAGGCCGAGGCGTTGCGCAAGGATGTCGACCGCATCGCCCGTCACGATCTGAAGTCGCCCCTCAACGGCGTGGTCGGTTTTTCCGCCATGCACATGAACGCGGAGAATCTCACCGATATCCAGCGCGACCACCTGAAAATGATCCACGATCTCGGCTATCGGGTCATCAACATGGTCAATCTCTCCCTGGGCCTGTTCAAGATGGAGCAGGGGAGCTACGAACTGGATGCCAAAAAGGTCGACCTGGTCGCCCTCATCCAGGGGATCATCCAGGGCAACGAACGGGTCTGCCGCATCCGGAAAACCGGCATCGACCTGCGCATCGAAGATCGCCCGGTCGCGGAGGGGGACCGGTTCCTCATCCTCGGTGAAGAGTTGCTCAGTTATTCGATGTTGTCCAACCTGATTAAAAACAGCCTGGAGGCCACGCCCGAGGAGCGGCGGGTGACGGTCACCCTGACCGGGGCGGGAACCGATGGGCGGGCCGGGATCCTCATTCATAATTTTGGCGCCGTGCCCGAATCGATCCGCAACCGTTTTTTCGACAAATATGCCAGTTCCGGCAAAAAATCGGGTACCGGTCTCGGCACCTATTCGGCCCGCCTCATCGCCGAAACACAAAACGGCGAAATCGGTATGGTCTCCTCAGAGGACGAGGGTACGACGGTGACGGTGCGCCTGCCGAAGGCGGAGTGAGGGGGGGATCGAAGGACGGCGGGCTGGGGAACCACGAATGAAAAGGGCCGCGACATCCTGTCGCGGCCCTTTCCCAGGTGTTTCCAATGTCAGCTTCCCCCCCCCCGGTCCGAGCCCCCGGGCAGCGGTTCGAGACCGGCGCCCGGAGGTCCGGACCGGGTTCATTGGATGGTGCGGATCATGGCCAGGGATTGATTTTTGCACCCTTTCGCCCGCATCCAGGCCGCTTGCGCCGGTTTGCTGGAGACGGTATCGGGGACGATGTGCAGGGTGGCGGCGGTGGTTTGCTCACCCAATTCGATCTTGTAGGTTTCCCCGTCCAGTTGCGGGGTGCTCTTGGGCAGGGCCAGTTTGCTCTTGCCACCGGTCCACTGGGTCTTGGCCGACCAGAGCCCCTGACCGATTCGAACCTTGATGCCAATTTTGTCGTTGCTGTCGGGACGCCAGAAAATCATGGGAGCGCCCTGGTGGTGGCATTGGTGGCCACTTTGGGTGACGTCGATCAACCAGGGGTCCGGCAACCATTTTTTGCCGGCCATGTTGAACACATCGTCGGCGCTGCGCGCCACACTGAAGCTGCCGCTCTCCGAGCCGGGGGCGTTCATCAGGTTGGCCAGGGCCACCTTGATGCCACCGCTATCCTGTTCACTGCCCTTGGGAACCGGCGCTTCGGCATAGGGGCCGCTCAATTGCAGCAGCTGTCCAGCGTCGGAAATCAGGGAGACCGATTGTCCCTCTTGAAGTTTGAGAATTTCGGAACCGGCGATAACCTGCCCCTGTTTCAGATCGATCCCGGATGCTTCCAGCACCACAAGGTTGGCGGACCATGCGTTTCCGGCCAGGGTCAAGCCCAACAAAGCGGTCCCGATCAGCGTTTTGGTGCGTATCATGACGAATCTCCCATATGTGCAGCGTGTCATTATGCGTTCGTTCAATGTCGTTTCGGGCCGCCCGTCCCGGTGAGCTCCCGTTCTGCCCAACCATAAAGCAACCGTTGGGCCATGTTTGAATGTTTGTTTAAAATCAATCGGTTGAAAATAGCTTGATGACGATTGATCGCCGTTTTTTCCGTATTTGTGGCCCCTGAAGGCCGAAATGTGTAAAATAAATGAGCGTCATTGGTCTTTTTGTTGTTATAAATTATTGAAACAAAATGGAAAAACCAAAATATGTAAAAAATGGTGTCGTGTAGCCGGTTTTTTTACGTTCCTTTCCGTCATTTTCAGCCATCATCGGCCAGGCCGGCTGTGGATTGCCGGTTGAGATCTTATCCGGGTTTGCCGATAAACGCCTTGGAAAGACAGGGGAACCGGTCACCATTCGTTTGACGCCGCCGGAACTGGATCGAATGGCATGAAAGTCGCTGGATGATTGACCATCGACGCGGTGTCGGGTTCGTTTCGCGGGTTTTTCCGCTCATGCTATCTGGATTTCAAGGAGATTGGCCGATGTCCCGAACGGTGGACAAATCAGTGCGGGCAAAAGGGGCGGATGACCGGACGGTTTCCCGGTCCGACCAGTGGTGGCAACCCGAAGGAACCGCTGCCGACCGGGTTCCCGGTTCGCCCTTCCAATCCCATCTGCTGGCATTGGAACCGCGCATTCTGTTCGATGGCGATGGGGCGGTCCTGGCCGCCAACCATGACCCGGTACATCCGGAGACGGCCGCCGAACCGGCCATCACCCCGGTGGCCGCGGCACCGGTCCGGGAGCGGTTGGATCCCGATCCCATCCGTTTCGAGGCCAATCAGGGACAGTTGGACGCTGGCACCGATTTTGCCGCCCGGGGGGTTGGTTATGGCATGTTTCTCAATGAAACCGAGGCGTTACTGGCCCTGATCTCCGAAGATCCCGCTGGCGGCGGGCCGGTGACCGATACCGTGCGCATGCATTGGGAAGGGGCTGATCCGAATGTCCGGCTCAGTGGCGAAAACGGTCTCGGCGGCATCAGCAACCATTTCGTCGGCAACGATCCCGATCGTTGGGCCACCGATGTCGCCCAGTTCGGTTCGGTCCGTTATGAATCGCTCTATGAAAACATCGATCTGGTGCTCTACGGCGGCGACCGGGACCATCTGGAGTATGATTTCATCATCGAACCGGGTGGGGATCCCTCGGCCATTTCCGTCCGTTTTTCCGGGGCCGATCACCTGCAACTGGATGAGTCGGGCAATCTGCACCTCATCGTCGGTGAAGGGGAGATGCAACAGGCGGCCCCTTTCTCCTATCAATTGAACGCCGACGGTGAGCGCGAGGAGGTGGCGTCGGCTTTTGTTCTCGGTGACGGGAACCGGCTCTCCTTCCAGTTGGGGGACCATGATGAAAACCGGACCTTGTGGATCGATCCGGTACTCTCCTACGGCAGCTATCTGGGGGGAACCGGCAGTGACTATGGACAGGGATTGGATCTGGATGCCAGTGGCAACATTTATATGAGTGGCTATACCCTCTCCACCGATTTTCCCACCAGCAACGGTCTCGATAACAGCAACCATGATGACGGCAACACCCGGGATATCCTGGTGGCCAAGTTCGATTCCGACTTCAATCTGGTCTACAACACCTATCTGGGGGGGGCGAGCGCCAGTGATTATGGGTATGGCGTGGCCGCGGATGCCAGTGGCAATGCCTATGTGACCGGTTATACCGTTTCGAGCGACTTTCCCACCACCGTTGGCGCCTACCAGACCGCCAAAGCCGGTTCGGCGGATGTTTTCGTGACCAAACTGGATAGTACCGGGGCCCTCTCCTACAGCACCTATCTGGGTGGGAGCGGCGGTGATGTCGCCTACAGCATCGATCTGGATTCCAACAACAATGCCTATGTGACCGGTTATTCCGGCTCAAACACTTTCCCGACCGTCAATGCCTATCAGGGATCCCGGGCCGGTAGCAATGACATGATCGTCAGCAAGTTGAGTGCGGATGGTACCAGTCTCGAATATAGCACTTATCTGGGAGGCGCCGCCGGCAGTGACTATGGTCGCGCCATCGCCGTCGATGACAGCGGCAATGCCTATGTGGGGGGGGTATACGTTCGCCAACGATTTTCCGACCCTCAACGCCGATGATGCCACTCTGGATGGCAGCCAGGACGGTTTCGTCAGCAAGTTCGACAGCAACGGCACGCTCTCCTACAGCACCTACCTGGGGGGAGCCGATTCGGAATGGGTCTACGGCATCGCCGTTGACGGCAGCGGTCAGGCCTATGTGACCGGTTATACCACCGGCGCCGACTTTCCGGTGTTGAACGGCGCCCAGGATGGCACCGGCAACGCCGTGCAGGCCGGTTATGTCACCAAATTCGATGCCAACGGCGCCATGGCCTACAGCACCTACATCAAAGGGGATGCCAACACCCGGGCCATTGCCGTCGATGTGGACAGCAATGGCGATGCCTGGGTTTCCGGTTTCAGTTCCGCCAGCGACATGCCGGTAACCGCCGATGCGTTGCAGAGCACCAATGCCGGTGGCGATGACATGATCCTGTTCCGTGTCGACAGTGATGGCGGCTCGTTCGTTTATGGCAGTTATATGGGCGGTACCAGCTCGGATTATCCCGGTTTTCACGGTTTGAAGCTGGATGGTTCGGGAGGGGTTTTCATCTCCGGTTACAGCAACTCGGCCGATATGACCGTTACCGGTGGCGGTTACAGCTCCGGTCAGGTCGGCGGTTTGGATGCCTGGTTGACGGCGGTCACCTTTCAATACACGCCGACCGTCGACAGTCCCACCATCAATGAGGACACCGACAGCGGCGCCATCACCATCACCCGCAACACCACCGATGACACCGATACCAGCCACTATCGAATCACCGCCATCAGCGGTGGCAGCCTGTACAGCGACTCCGGTTACAGCGCCGCGGTTGCCAGTGGTGATTTCGTCACCTCCGCCGGGGCCACCACCGATCTCTATTTCCGGCCCACCACCGATTCCAATACCGCCGGTGGTTTTACCGTCCAGGCCGCCACCGGCAGTGCTACGGAACATTTGCGCGGGGATACCGTTGATTCCACCATCACCATCACCGCCGTCAATGATCAGACCAGCGCCACCAACACCACGATCACCACCGCCTATACCGAGGATGACAGCAGCGTCGATCTGACCGATATCGTCGTCAGCGATGTCGATTCCGGCGAAACCGTCACCGCCACCCTGACCCTGGCCGACACGGCGGCGGGCACCCTCACCACCAGCGGCGGCGCCACCTATACCGCCGGCACCGGGGTCTGGACGATCACCGATACCGTGGCCAACGTCAATCTGGCCCTGGCGGCGGTCTCGTTCACCCCCACGGCCAACCAGGACCAGGACACCACCCTTTCCGTCAACATCGCCGATGGTCTGGAGGACAGCGCCGTGGCGGTGACCGGCACCATCACCCTGGACGTGACGGCGGTCAATGACCAGGCCAGTGCCACCAATACCACGACCACCAGCACCTGGAGCGAGGATGACAGCAGTGTCGCCCTGACCGATATCGTCGTCAGCGATGTGGACAGCGGTGAAACCGTCACCGCCACCCTGACCCTGGCCGATACCGCCGCTGGTACCCTCACCACCAGCGGCGCGGCGACCTACGCCAGCGGCACCGGCGTCTGGACCATCGACGACACGGTGGCCAACGTCAACAGCGCCCTGGCCGATGTCGCCTTCACGCCGGCGGCCGATCATGATCAGGACACCACCATCGCCGTCAACATCGAGGATGGCCTGGAAAACGGCGCCACGGCGCTGACCGGCACCATCACCCTGGATGTGACCACCATTCACAACGATCAGACCGCCGCCACCAACACCACGGTGACCACCACCTGGACCGAGGATGACAGCAGCGTCGCCCTGACCGATATCGTCGTCAGCGATGTGGACAGCGGTGAAACCATCACCGCCACCCTGACCCTGGCCGATACCGCCGCCGGTACCCTCACCACCAGCGGCGCGGCGACCTACACCAGCGGCACCGGCGTCTGGACCATCAGCGACACGGTGGCCAACGTCAACAGCGCCCTGGCCGATGTCGCCTTCACGCCGGCG
>CAYFNE010000064.1:0-10946 GCA_964344355.1 uncultured Magnetococcales bacterium | reverse complement strand
CCATCACCGCCACCCTGACCCTGGCCGATACCGCCGCCGGTACCCTCACCACCAGTGGTGCGGCGACCTACACCAGCGGCACCGGCGTCTGGACCATCGGCGATACGGTGGCCAACGTCAACAGCGCCCTGGCCGACGTCGCCTTCACGCCGGCGGTCGACCATGATCAGGACACCACCATCGCCGTCAACATCGAGGATGGCCTGGAAAACAGCGCCACGGCGCTGACCGGCACCATTACCCTGGATGTGACGGCGGTCAACGATCAACCCAGCGCCACCAACACCACGGTCACCACCACCTGGAACGAGGATGACGCCAGCGTCGCCTTGACCGATATCGTCGTCAGCGATGTGGACACGGGAGAAACCATCACCGCCACCCTGACCCTGGCCGACACGGCGGCGGGTACGCTCACCACCAGTGGCACGGCGACTTATGACAGCGGCACCGGCGTCTGGACCATCAGCGACACGGTGGCCACTGTCAACAGCGCCCTGGCCGACGTCGCCTTCACGCCGGCGACCGATCATGATCAGGACACCACCATCGCCGTCAACATCGAGGATGGTTTGGAAAACGGCGCCACGGCGGTGACCGGCACCATCACCCTGGATGTGACGGCGGTCAATGATCAGGCCAGCGCCACCAACACCACGGTGACCACCATCTGGAGCGAGGATGACGCCAGCGTCGCCCTGACCGATATTTTCGTCAGCGATGCCGATACGGGAGAAACCATCACCGCCACCCTGACCCTGGCTGACACGGCGGCGGGTACGCTCACCACCAGTGGCGCGGCGACCTATGACAACGCCACCGGCGTCTGGACCATCAGTGACACGGTGGCCAACGTCAACAGCGCCCTGGCCGACGTCGCCTTCACGCCGACGGCGGATCATGATCAGGACACCACCATCGCCGTCAACATCGAGGATGGTTTGGAAAACGGCGCCACGGCGGTGACCGGCACCATCACCCTGGATGCGACGGCGGTCAACGATCAGACCAGCGCCACCAACACCACGGTGACCACCACCTGGGCGACCAATGATGCCAGCGTCGCCTTGACTGATATCGTCATCACCGATGTGGATGCCGGGGAGACCGTCACCGCCACCCTGACCCTGGCCGATACGACGGCGGGTACGCTCACCACCAGTGGCGGGGCCACTTATGATGGCGCTACCGGAATCTGGAGCCTCGGCGGCACCGTGGCCGACGTCAATACCGCCCTGGCGGATGTGGCCTTCATCCCGGCCGCCAATCAAGACCAGAATACCAGCATCGCCGTCAACATCGTCGATGGTCTGGAGGATGGCGCCACGGCGGTGACCGGTACCATCGCCCTGGATAACAGCAGCCGCAATGCCCAGCCCAGCGCTACCAACACCACCGTCACCACCCCCTGGACCGAGGATGATGCCAGTGTCGCCTTGACCGATATCGTCGTCACCGATCTGGATGCCGATGAAACCATCACCGCCACTTTGACCCTGGCCGACACCGCCGCCGGCGGTTTGACCACCAGTGGCAACGCCACCTGGAACGCCGACAATGGTATCTGGACCATCACCGATCGTGTGGCCAATGTGAACAGCGCCCTGGCAGCCGTCACTTTCACGCCGAGGGCCGATTATGAAGTCGATACCCGCATCGATGTGCGGATCGCCGATGGCGGCGAAGATGGAACGACGGCGGTCACCGG
Organism: uncultured Magnetococcales bacterium; assembly: GCA_964344355.1. Taxonomy (GTDB): domain Bacteria; phylum Pseudomonadota; class Magnetococcia; order Magnetococcales; family CAYFNE01; genus CAYFNE01. Next base: position 9,238 of record CAYFNE010000064.1, on the reverse strand, counting down.
GGTCATCACCCTGGATGTGACGGCGGTCAACGATCAACCCACCGCCATCAATACCACCGCCACCACCGTCTATTCGGAGAGTGACACCACGGTTGCCCTGTATGACATGGTGGTCAGCGATGTCGATGCCGGCGAAACCATCACCGCCACCCTGACCCTGGCCGATAGCGCGTCCGGTTCGCTCTCCACCAGTGGCGGGGCCACCTATGCGGCGGGCAGTGGCATCTGGACCGTCACCGATACCGTGGCCAACGTCAACACGGCCCTGGCCGTCGTTGAGTTCCTGCCCAGTACCGGATATGGCCGGGACGGCCGTATTGTCGTCGAGATCGTCGATGGTGGTGAGGACGGGACCACGGCGGTCGGTGGCGCCATCACCCTGGATGTGACCACGGCCAATGACCAACCCCCGGTCACCAACACCTTTGTCGACAGCGATGCCAACGTTCCCCTGGCCGATATTCCCCTTTCGGACCCGGATCCCGACCGGATCGTCACCGCCACCCTGACCCTGACCGATCCGACCGCCGGTGGTCTCAGCGCCAATGATGGGGCGAGTTATTCATCGGTGACGGGTGTCTGGACGTTGACCGGCACCGTGACCGATGTCAATGCCGCCCTGGACAATGTTTCCTTCTCCCCGACCAACGGTTATGGCCAGGATACGGTGATATCCATAGATATCGCCGATGCTGGTTCCAGCGGTACGGTGCTGCTGGCCGGGAGCCTGGTGTTGGACAACACGGCGGTCAACGATCAACCCAGCGCCACCAATACCACCCTGACCACCGTCTGGACCGAGGATGATCGACGGGTGGAATTGACCGATATGGTGGTGACCGATCTGGATGACGGCGAAATCATCACCGCCACCCTGACCCTGGACAATCCGGCGGCGGGCGTTCTGACCACTGGCAATGGCGCCACCTATGACAGCGGTACCGGCGTCTGGACCATCAATGGTACGGTGGGCACGGTCAACAGCGCCCTGGCGGATGTGGCCTTCCTGCCGACGGCCGATCAGGATCAGGACACCTCCATCGCCGTCAATATCGTCGATGGCGGGGAGGATGGCGCGACGGCGGTGACCGGTTTTCTCACCCTGGATGTGACGGCGGTCAACGATGCGCCGGTGGTGGTCAATCCGTTGATCGATCAGAGCACGGCGGAGGATGCCTTGTTCGGCTGGTCGTTCCCGGCCGATGTTTTCAATGATGTGGACAGCGGCGACAGCCTGACTTTTGCCGCTGCTCTGGATGATGGAACCGCCCTGCCCGGGTGGTTGGCTTTCGACGCCGGCGCCCGTACCTTCAGTGGCACGCCGATGAACGATCATGTCGGTACCCTGCAGGTGGCGGTGACCGCCACCGATAGCGGTTCTTCAACGGTCACCGACGTGTTCTCCCTGACCGTCACCAATACCAACGACGCCCCCACGGCGGCGGATATGACCCTGACCACCAGGGAGGATGTCGACAAGGGCGGCGTGTTGGGCGGCGCCGATGTGGATGTCGGAGACGGTCTCACCTATGAGATCGTCACCAACGGCGATCTGGGCCGGGTGACCCTGACCGATGCCGCCACCGGCGCCTTTCTCTATCAACCGGCCAGCAATGAATATGGCACGGACCGATTTACCTACCGGGTTTTCGATGGCACGGTCTATTCGAATGTGGCGACGGTGGTGGTGAACATTACTTCGGCGCCGGATCCGAATAATTCTGGGTCGACTGAACCCGGTCCGGCAGAGCCCGGACCAGTGGTTCCTGATCCCATTGATCCAGGCCCAGGTGATCCCGGTCCTGGTGATCCCGGTCCCATTGATCCCGATCCTGGTGATCCCGATCCCATAAAACCGGGTCCGGGAGATCCGGATCCGGGGAAACCGGGGCCTGGGGATCCCGCTCCGGGTGATCCGGTCCCTCCCGGTAAAACAATCCTGCCTTCCCCCGAGCTGCCCATTGAGGAGCAGAGAGAGAAATTGAAGGAGATCGGTGGGGAAGGAATCATCGATAAATTTCAAAACAGCGATACCGCCCTCGGCAAACAGGTGGCGGAGGTATTGAAAGATGTGGCCAAAGGGGAGCCGGTCACCCAGGCCCGTTTGATCAAACTGATGAAAGAGAACGATGTCGACCCCGAAACCATGAAGTCCAACCTGCTGGCCTTCACCATCGTCCAGAAGGAGCAGCGTACCCAGTTGTTCAGTCAGGCCCTGGCCGAGCTGGAGGCCTTGGACCAGGTCAACATTTTCATCAAGGGCGACACCAGTAAAGGGGTGCGGGCGGTGGAGGCGGCCTTTCCGGAGTTGGTGAAGGAGAAGGTGGCGATCCTCATCGGCATCGATCAATACGATCCGCCCATCTCCAGCCTCAACACCCCGGTCAAGGACGTTTCGGCGGTGGGGGAAATTTTCCGCAGCAAGGGCTATCAGAGCATCATCCTGAAAAATGCCACCCGGGATGAGATCGTCGGCACCTTCCAGGCCGCCACCAAAAAATTGAAAAACAATCAGGAACTGGTGGTCTATTTCGCCGGACACGGTTATCTGAAGGAGGATACCAACATCGGCTATTGGATCCCCAGCGACACCTCGCCGGCCTCGGCGAAAAAATGGATCTCCACCAAACATCTGTCGGACTATCTGGGCCGCATCGAATCCAAGCACATCATGGTGATTTCCGACAGCTGTTACTCCGGTTCCCTGACCAGGGAGTACACGCTCACCGCCGACAGCGTCGGCCAGCCGCCGGAAGAGATACGGAGACGCCGTTCGGTGATGATGCTCTCCTCGGGGGGCGAGGAACCGGTGATGGATGGCGGTGGCGATGGTCACTCGGTATTCGCCCGGCATCTGATGAACGCCCTGGATGCCAGCGATGACACCCGCACCGGTTTCGAACTGTTCCAACAGGTGCGCCGCCAGGTGGTGCAAATTTCACCGCAAACCCCCCAATACGGGGCGATGCTCTCCGCCGGTCATGAAAAGGGCGGGGACTATTTGTTCGACTATCGGGGCGGTCGCTGAGAGATTGCTGAAATATCCATGAAAAAACGGATCACCAGTCGTCATCCGGGGGTGTCATCACGATCCCCGGGTGTCGGTTTTCCAAAAGATCCGGTCACTGAATTCCGTCGGTGCCGGGTGTGTCCTTTTTGGCTACATGATTCTGGTTGCGAACCGGGAGAGGCATGGCTTGATTTTTTTGGGGGGGTGCGAGAACCATCCTTTGTCAATGGGGATTAAACAAATGACAGATATTTTATGTCTCGGCTTGACATCATACCGGTAGAATTTTCATTTTTCTGGCTCGTTTTTTGCGTAATTTGCTGGGTGCGATTCCCCCACCGATCGAACCGGGATGGGATCGTTTTCGGAACCTGTTAAATTGCTTGGGGAATTCCATTGTTTTTGGCATTGTTCCAAGGGTTGAGGACTCAGTGATAAAGCGTTATTCCACTGGATTTGGCAAACGGTTCGAAGGTCGATCCCGAGGTCTGTTGGGGTTGACAATGATCCTCGCCCTGATTTTGGGTGGGTGCGCCGCCAAGTTGGTGCGTGTCTCCCTGGAACAGCGACAGGAACAGATGATCGCCGATCTGGAGACCCTGTTCGTCAACCAGGAACCATTGACCGCGCCCTTGACCATCCATCAGGCCATGGCCCGGGCGCTCCATTACAACCTGGAATCCCGGGTCAAACTCATGGAAACCACCCTGGCCCAGGGGGTGGCGACCGCTTCCCGTTATGACATGTTGCCCCGGTTGGCGGCCAATGCCGGCTATACCGAACGGGATCCCCTGCCCACCGATACCCAGGATCTGTTCCAGACCACGGCCGATCTGACCGCCACCTGGAACGTGCTCGATTTCGGGGTCGGATATCTGCAATCCCGGCAAAAGTCCAACCGCATCGGCATCGCCGATGAACGGCGGCGCAAGGCGGCGCACAACCTGATCCGCGATGTACGCAATGCCTTTTGGCGCGCCGTCGCCGCCGATCGTCTGCAGGCCATCCTGCGCCCCTTGATGATCAAGGTCCGGAGCGCCCTGGCCAGTGCCCGGGAGGCCGAGGAACAACGGTTGCAACCCCCCCTGGAAATATTGGATTTTCAAAAAAAGCTGCTGCGGACCCTCGACCAGTTGCAAAATCTTTCCCGGCAACTTTCCGGCGCCCGGGTCAAACTGGCCGGGTTGATCAACCTGAACCCCGGTCAAAAATTGCGTCTGGTGGCGCCCGAGAAAAAACTGCCCATCGATACCGGTCGGCTGGCCGATGTCCGTATCCTGGAACGGTACGCCCTGGCGCACCGTCCGGACCTGTACGAACGGGATTATCAACGGCGCATCAAGGCCGACGAAACCCGGAAAACCCTGCTGCGCCTGTTGCCGGGCCTGGAACTCAGTCCATCGCGGCAATATGACAGCAGCGGGGTCAATATCAATGAGTATTGGACCGAATCCAGCGTCAAACTGGTCTGGAACCTGTTGAACCTGCTCGCCGCCCCGGCCAACGTCGCCATGGCCCGCAGCCAGGAGTCCCTGGAGGCGTTCCGGCGCCTGGCCCTGAACGTGACCATCCTGACCCAGGTGCATATCGCCTATCGCGGCATCATCGAGGCCCGGGACAAATATGAGACCGCCCGTCACCTCAGCGATGTCAACGAACGTCTCTACCGTCACACCGAAGCCGGCCAGCAGGCGGCCGCCATGAGCGAAATCGAACTGATTCGCCGCGATGCCGATCGCATCCTGTTCAACACCCGGCGCGATATCGCCTACGCCGATCTGCAGAATGCCGTCGGCAACCTGCTCGTCTCCCTGGGTGTGGACCCGTTGCCCGAGGATCCCGCCACGGATGATCTCAACGAACTGGAACGGGCCTTCGCCACCTTTGATGGGACCATCCCGGGGGTGACGGTCCTGAAAAAGGTCCAGGGCGTTGCCGGGGCCGATGGACCGTTGGATCCCGACCTGGCCAGCCCGGCCTGGGAAATCGAGGGGGAAAAGGTCGATCCGGACCTGGCCACCCCCGAATGGCAGATCGAAGGATTGTACGCCGATCCGGACCTGGCGGTGCCGGCCTGGGAGGTGGAGAAGGACTATTCGAAACCACCCGCTTCGAAAGAGGGCGCCGGGACCAATGGCGCCGATGCCCGCCATTCGGGTAAAAACGGGGTTGCCCGGCCCAAATGGGAAATTTTGATCATTCCGGGCAAAAAGGCCCCCTCTGACGGTGAGGAAGGGAGCCGGGACCCTCGCGTCGGTTCGAAACGGTTTTTCACGGCACGGGAACCGACGGTACTGACCCGGCAGTTTTCCCCCGGTCCGGAACCGTTGCCGAATGCCTTGCCGGCGGCTCCCGAAGGGTATGTGATCCGCCTCGGTTTTTTTACCCGCCTCGAATATGCCCGGGAGCTGGATCACTGGTTGGAACAACGGGGCCATCCCCATTTTTCCTGGTACGGTCCCGCCAATGGTCAACCCGGCAACCATGTGTTCGCCGGCCCCTATGAAAAATTGACCGTGGCCCGTCAACAGGCGCTTGATTTTCAGGAACGGTTGAAACGGCGGGTGTTTTTGTATCACAAGGAGGCCGGTAAAAAATTACGTCCCCATTCGTTGCCGCCCACGGCAACCGATCCATGAGGTCGGGAATGTCGGTGCGCGTTGTCGGTTTCCTGTCATTCCTGCCTTTGTTGTTCTTTTCGTCCCCGTCATTCGCCGGAACCGGGGCTTCATCCCTTGCCGAACCGTTGATGGTGCGGGTGCTGTTGGCCGCGCAACGGGAGACGGTGCTCTCCAGCCGCATCGCCGGCCGCATCGAACGGATGACGGTGGCCGATGGCGACCATTTCCGGCGCGGGCAGACCCTGGTGACCATGGATTGCGCCATCCATCGGGCCAAGCTGGGCAAGGTGCGGGCGGAACTGGAGGCGGCCCGGGCGGCCCTGGCGGTGCGGGAACGGCTGGAGTCCCTGCGTTCCGGCAGCGCCATGGAGACCAGCCTCGCCCGTTCCAACCTGGAGAAGGCGCGGGCGGAAAGAGACATCCTGCGGGTCACCCTCGACATGTGTCACATCAAGGCCCCCTATGCCGGTCGGGTGGTGACCCGCAAGGCGCGGGCCCATCAAACCGTCGCTCAGGGACAACCGTTGCTGGAAATTTTGGATGACGGCTCCCTGGAAGCGCATCTGATCATCCCCTCCCGCTGGCTGAACTGGCTGCGCCCCGGGCAACCGTTCACCATCCATCTGGATGAGACCGACCGCGATTATGCGGCGCGGGTGCGCACCATCGGCGCCCGCATCGATCCCGCCAGCCAATCCTTGAACATCATCGGCCGCATCGACGGCGAACATGCGGAACTGATCGCCGGCATGAGCGGCAGCGCCCGGTTTACCGAGGTGCCGCCCGCCGCCAGCGGCAACGGTCCTTCAACGGTTCCATGAACGACACCCTGGAACGCCGTCTGGCCTCCTGCTCGGCGCTGTTGCAACTGGAGTTGGAGGCGCGGCGCGCCGCCAGCCGGGCGGAGCTGGAATTTTTCATGGTCAACCGTATCCTGGCCCTGCTGCCGACCGCCTCCTGCCTGTTTTGGCGTCCGGAAGGGGTGCAACGGGTGTCCGCCGTGTCGCGGTTGGATGGAAACGCCCCCTTTGTGCGCTGGGCGGCGGTTTTGGGGAAAACCCTGGTCAGCGCCCCGCGGGGGGGGGCGCTGTCATGGGGTTTCCGCCGCCGATCTCTCCGGGGAAATCGCCCGGGAGTGGTCCGATTTCGTCCCGGCCCACGGTTTGTGGGTCCCGGTGACCGGCGCCGCTCCGGCCGCCGATCCGGATTCGACGGCGGCGCGGATGGCGGATGAACGGTCGGTCGGCGCCTTGATCTTGTTTGCGGACCGTCCCTGGAACCCGGGGGAGGTGGCCCTGGCGGAACGTCTCGGTGAAACCTTCGCCCATGCCTGGCTGGCCCTGGGGGTGGGTCACAAAAAAAAATCGGTGGTGGCTTCCGGTTGGCGGCGGCGTTTGTTCAAAGGGGGGGTGTTGCTCCTCCTGCCGCTCCTGTCCATGTTGCCGATCGAGCAGTCGGTGCTGGCCCCGGCCACCGTCGTACCCCGTGAACCCTCGGTGGTGACGGCGCCGATGGACGGGGTGATGGCGGCCATCGACGTGACCGCCAACGGCCGGGTGGAAAAGGGGCAGCAACTGTTTCATCTGCAGGAGACCGCCATCCGCAACCGCTGGCGGATCGCCGAAAAAAGTTTGAAGGTGGCCGAGGCGGACTTGCTGCGGGCCCGGCAGCTCTCCTTTTCCGATCGCGAGATCAAGGCCGGCCTGCCCTTGCTGGAGGCGCAGGTGGAACAGCGGGCCGCCGAAACCGATTTCGCCCGGGCGTTGTTGGAACGGACGGTGGTGCGGTCGCAACGGGCCGGCATCGCCATTTTCGCCGATGCCGAGGAGTGGCGGGGCAAACCGGTGCAGGTGGGGGAGCGGGTGATGGTCATCGCCGATCCGGCCCGGGTGGCGTTGGACATCCGTCTGCCGATCGCCGATGCCATCGTCCTGGAACCGGGGGCGCGGGTATTGCTGTTCCTCAACATTGATCCCCTGCGCCCGATCGCCGCCACCCTGGAACGGGCCGCCTATGATGCCGAGGTCACCGCGGCCGGGGTGCTGGCCTATGCCCTGCGCGCCGATTTCGAGCCGGGAACGGTCCCCCCGCGGGTGGGCCTGCGCGGCACCGCCAAAGTGATCGGCGAGCGCACCACCCTGTTTTATCATCTCCTGCGCCGTCCCCTGACCACCCTGCGTCAATCCATCGGCTATTGATCACTTTCCATCGGCCCACCGGTGCGTCCATTTTGGCGCTGTTGTTCAAACTTTTGGCAACCGGTCGGGTGAGGCGGATGCTGGTGAAGCAATGTTGCTTTTAAATCAGTAAGATAAAAGACGAATAAACATTGGCTTGAATGTTGCTAATCTCTCATTAAGTGAATTAACGTAGCGATTGGGGGAGTCATGATGTTCGAGCAGGCAAATGTGGTGACCGGTCTTTTTCAACAGCGGACCGCACAGACGTCCAACCGTGGCTGGCAGCAAAAAAGCGCCCAGGTCTTGCCGTTTCAGGGACCGAAGCGGAGCGGGGAGGCCGATTTTGAGCGGATGTTGGATCGGGCGATCCAGGCCGATCTGCCGGCCCACCTGAAGGCGCGGCGCAACGGCAAGACGGTGACACCGCGCTGGAGTGGTTGGAGCGCGTGAAAAGTTTTCGACGGGAACTGTGGTTCGAAGTGCCACAGCGCCGGGGGTTGATCAATATCACCCCCCAGGTGAAGGCCTGTCTGCGTGAGAGCGGTATCCAGGAAGGATTGCTGCTCTGCAATGCCATGCACATCACCGCTTCGGTGTTCATCAACGATGATGAGGGCGGTTTGCATCGGGATTATGAACTGTGGCTGGAAAAACTGGCCCCCCATACCCCCGTCGGTCAATATCGCCACAACGACACCGGCGAAGACAACGCCGACGCCCACATGAAACGCCAGATCATGGGCCGTGAAGTGGTGGTGGCGGTCACCGACGGCCGGCTCGATTTCGGCACCTGGGAACAAATTTTTTATGGCGAATTCGATGGTCGCCGCAAAAAACGGGTGCTGGTGAAAATCATCGGCGAGTGACGGCCCCGCTTCATCATCCCGAATCCTTTCAAAAAAAATATCGTTTTTCACGTCGATGTGGTAATCTTCCTCTTTAGGAGGTCCAAGAATCATGACGACGTTGACTTTCGATACCCTCAAGTTTGTCGAAACCCTGAAAAACGCCGAATTCACCGACGCCCAGGCCAAGGCGCTCTCTCTTGCCTTCAAGGAGGCCCAAGAGGCCCGTTTGGAGGAGTTGGCCACAAAACGGGATCTCAAGGAACTGGAATTGAAGATCGCCGAAACCGAAACCCGTCTGATCAAATGGATGGTTGGTTCGGCCGGGCTCGTCGTTGCCCTCGTCAAGCTGGTTCCGTAAATTCAATACATTAAAGCGTTTAATCGTTAAAGGCGGAATGCATCGTGTGGGTCTTTCCGGTGAGGAACCGGGTGTTTTTTTCTTTGGATGAAAAAAACATTCGACCGGGTTCACATATGATCGAAATGGATTCTCAAAAATAATCGCTTGAAATTTTAATATTGATAAACCCGACTTTGACACCTCCTGGTACATGATCCATGCCTGGTCAAGTTAGAACT
>CAYFNE010000063.1:0-31016 GCA_964344355.1 uncultured Magnetococcales bacterium | reverse complement strand
TGGCCGCCGTGGCCGATGTGGCGGCGTTGGTCTCCGACGTCGCGGCCGCCGTTTGGCTGGCGCTGGCCGCCGTGGCCGACGTTGCGGCCGCCACTTTACTGGCATCGGCCGCATCAGCCGATATGGCGGCATTGGCCTCCGACGTTGCCGCCGCTGTTTGGCTGGCGTCGGCCGCTGTGGCTGATGCAGCGGCATCGATGACTGAAGCGGCGGCGTTCGACTCTGACTCGGCGGCCGCTGTTTTGCTGGCAATCGCATCAGTAGCGGACACGGAGGCACTGGCTGCTGATGCGGCCGCGTTTGTTTCGGATGTTGCGGCCGCCGTTTTGCTGGCATCGGCCTCAGCGGCTGACGCGGCGGCAGCCGTCGAGCCGCTCTCCGCATCCAATTTGGCCGTAAGGGCGCTGTCGGCACTGGCTGCGGCATCGGCGGCCGAGGTGGCGGCGTTGGTTTCAGCCGTGGCGGCGATGCCCTGGAGATCAAACAGGAGATTCCATTTTCCGGCCGCCAGGTCGGTGGCAAATCCCGCTGAAGTGTGCGCCGCCTTGCAGAGGTAGATGTTATGACTGTCACTCCCGGCCACCCCATCCAGTACCGCATCATTCGCCGCATAGGAGATGCCGGCCGCCCAGTCCCCCCGATACAGTCCGAGCAGGCTGATTTGCTGGATGGCGGTTTCGACCCGGGTCATGGCACGCCGAAAAATCGCCGGGATCTCCAGATCGCCCTTGTCCGGGTAAGGGATATGGGCGACTGGCGTAAAACTCCCGGTGATGATGTAAGGGGCGCCGCTCATGGTGGCCCCGGACCAGGGGGCGGTCAGGGTCAGACCGGTATCGGATGACACGGCCGCCACCTCATACACCACGCCATCGGTCGGGACGATGAACAGATCCCGAGGGGACACCTTGTCAACCCAGAGCGTATCAACCCCCGTGACGACGGCTGACCCGTTGATAACCGACACCGATCCGGATTTATATTGACTCATGAACCGTTTTTCTTCGGATATCTGTTTTTTACGAACCTGACCTTTGCCAACATGGCCACTCCGTCAGGCGGCAGATCGACCCCCTGCCGCTCAAGATGCTCAACAATTTTCCACAGTGCATCGATCTGGTCGCCTATCGGCGGATAATCACCCTTGCGGCGAGCCGCAGCGTCGCCTTTATGATGGATTTTCAATTTCGAACTCCACGGGCAGCGCCGGAAACGACTCGATCGTTACCCGGTAGGTACCGGGGTATTCAAAGCTCAACTCCAACACGCCATCATCGACCGGGTAGGTTTGACCTTCGATCGTCACCTTTGATCTCATCGGAATCCGACGAACAATCATCCCCGACACGGTGGCCGGGTTCGCCGGACGATTGATGATCTCCCCGAACCTGACGTACTGATAAAGATCATTCGACTGGCCTTCCAGCACCCGCTCACCTTGCATATACAGCATTCCGTCTGGACATGTGCCTGATCGGATAATGCGTCCTGACTTGTCAAAAACCGTGTAATACTTCATTTTTTTACTTCCGTGACAATCAGGGACCGGTTAAAGCATCGCGCCTTGCCGACGCCGTCATTGGTGTAGGTGCGCGCCGTCAGCTTGAGCGTATGCGTCCCCGGCGCAGGCGTGTATGAGCCGGTGAACGTCGTGGAACCTCCGCCGCTATGGGGGCATGTAACCGCCTCGCCGTACAGATCGGCAACCGGCAAACCGCTATCATCCACAATGTGCAGGGTTATCGGGATGTATTCGTCGTGTTCGGCTTTTATGGATGCAAAAAGCAAAACAACCCCGCCCGACGTAACGATCACCAGCTCCAGCATCGGCGTCATCGTCGATGTGGTCGGGATCATGATCAATGCGTTGGCAAAAGCGCTGACCGTGTTGGTGACCGCGTTGTTGGCGATTTTGAGGGTATCAACGGCCAGATTTTTTATGTGGGCATTATCAACGGTCAAATTGGCAATATAGGTTGAGATGTTGGATGGCGTGATCATGTCCAACGTTGCGAACGCCCCCTGACCGGTGATCGCCGCCGCGGTATTGTCCGCCGTCACATCGGCATTATCCGCCGGTTTGCCCGTCCCGGTGACTTCGCTCCATTGCTGATTTTGGTTGAGCAATTGCGTATCGGATGGTTGACCCGAGATGTTGTCTCCCCAGGACGCTCCGATGGTACTGGACAACACCCAGACCCCACTATTACGGATTTTCAGCTCATTGGTATCGACGACATACCAAAGATCGCCCGGGTCGGGGTTCGCTGGCGGACTGGACTCCAAGGCATAAAACGTGGCGACCTTGCCGTCGGCGGTACTCTGTGCCGTGGCGGCACTGAGGATGGCCTGAGAGATGCCGTCATCCTGGGCCTCCTGCCAGGAGGCGCCATCGTGACGATACAGCTTGTTGCCGTCATCCGTATCGAACCACAGATCCCCCAGCTTGCCGCCTGTCGGCGTCGTGACCTGCAGATAACTGTCGATGCGCCCGTCCGCCGTGCTTTGCGCCGTGGCCGCCGCGGCCAGGGCGTCGAGGATTTGTTGATCCTGCACGCCGAGCCAGGCGATGCCGCTGTATCGGTACAGCTTGTTGCCATCATTGGTATCCACCCAGAGATCACCGATTTCCATGCCGGACGTCGGGACGGTGTCCTGATGAAAGGTGACCGATGACCGTGTGGCCAGCGCCCCCTGGTTGGCGATCGCCTGAGCGGTGTTGTCAGCCGTCACATCGGCGTTGTCAGCCGGTTTTCCGGAGCCGTTGATCTGGCTGCCCCAGTCCACCGTACCGGTATAGATCTCACCGGGGGTGGTGACGATGCCCGGCCCCTGCCAAAGGATACCGTCCTCGCCAAAGGCGTCGAAGGCGGCAAACAGGTAACGATATTCCGTCTCCGGGACGATCTCCGCACCATCAGCCAGCTCCGCGATCACAATGGACGCATCGTTGCACTTGGACACCCGGTGCGTCACCGGGTCGGGGTCCGCCCCCTGGCGCACGGCGATGATGATGCCGCCATAATCCAAATCGTCACCCGGGGTGTGCTTGAACACCAGGGCGCGGGGCTGCACGGACACCTGCAGGGCGGCAACGCTGGGAGCGGGGTTGGTGACGGTCATAATGTCGCCGGCTCCGAAAGCTGGTTTTGGCGTCCCCGGGACCGCACTTCGAATTGCAGAGTCCGGTTCGCCCCCGCCGATCCGTTTATTGCCTGGAAATCCTCGGCATTTTTTTCATACGTATAGGTGTAGCTGGTATCGGTACCGTAATCTTCACGCAAGAGTCGCCCGGCCACATCGAATACCCGGATCTGATAATCCTTGAAATGGGCATCGGCGCCACCATCGCCGCCACCAAAAGGGCTGGCGCCAACATCCCCGGCAGTGGCGGCACTGCGCCGCCACTTGATCTTTACATCCCGCCCTCCCCACTCGGTACCGCTTCCGCCGCCGTACTCGCCGCCAAGGTCCAATTCCAGACCGGTTACGCGCGGCGGGATGACCGGGGGCGCGAACTCGACGAACAACACTTCGCTCCAGGCGCTGCGCGCGCCGATGCCATTGACGGCGGCCACCGCAAACAGATTGATCAAGTGCAAATCCGCCGGATGTTCCGGGACCGGTCCGGTTTCCAGGGTGGAAGCGGCGATCGACGCCTGCAGATCGGCGGTGAGGGTCTCCGAGACCACCCCGGCCTGTACCACCCGGACGGTTCGGGGGTGGTCCCGCACCACCTCGACCAATAAATGTTGATGCATGATGGCGTACTGCGCGGCAAATACATCGGCGGGCTGCCACTCCAGCCGGATATCGCCGTTGACCACGATCGTCAGAGGGTCATCATCGAACGCCCCGGGGATCTCCGTCATATCGGTCAGGCCGGCCGGGACCACCGTCAGGCCGGTGGGGGCGGGAACAATGAACGGGCTCGGTAAATTGGTATTGGGGGCCGTGTCCACCTCCCGGATGTCGCCATCGTTCCATTCGTAAGCCGCTTCGGATTCTTCCTGCAACGTCAAATCCACCCCACCATCCACGGAGAATCGCCAGGCGACCACCCGGAACGGTTTGGCGTCCCATCCCAAAGAACTGATGGAGAGCATGACGGTATCCCACACCCCGATCGGCAACACGGTATACTTGCCCGGAAACTCGACCAGGATTGCCTGTCTGGACCTCTCCAGGGTCATTTTGGCGATCTGTTGGGCCGTGCGGGGGCTGGTGGTAAATGGCAACTGGATGTCCTGTAAAATCTCCTCCCCGCCATCTTCGGCAGCGAAAACGTCTGATTTGACAATAGGGAAATCGGTCGGCTGCCAACCTTTGCCCGGATCAACGTAGGTGCCACGAACGCCGTTGAACACCTCCCGCCTGGGCAACCGGGTGCGGACGCTCAACGCCCCCCTCAGATCGTCCTCAGTGAGCAAAACCTCCGGAGCGGTGTAAACGCCCGCATGGATGCGGTATTTTCCCTGGGACCAGACAACGGCCCCGGCCCCCGCCGACGCCAAATGCTGCAGCGTTTCATAAGGCGGCGTGTCCAGTGAGACGACGCCATTGCAAGTGTAACGGACGGATGATTGTCCGGGCGGCCCCGTAACGATTTCGTCGGCCACGTTGGCGGCAGCGATCGCCGCCTGTTCGTCAATTTCCGCCGCCGCGTCCAACCCCTCGCTGCTGGCGATGTAATCCCGCAAGCACAGCGCCCAGTTGCTGCTGTGACCGGTTCGGCCCGATCGGGGATCGTATACCTTTTTTCCGCGCACGATGGCCTTGATGTTGGGGATGCCGCTGGCCCAATAGGTTTTATCCCAGACCAATCGGACATAGATGTAGGCGATCCCGCGCAACCGGTGAGCCGATGTCCATTCCGGGACATCCGCCACCAGGTCCGGGTCGGCCGACTGATAAGGAGACCCGAGATAACGCTTGATGCGGGCGTATTCGGTGGCTGGCGCCGTCTGTTTGACGTCGGCGATCCGGTTGTTTGCGATGGTGGACAGGTTGTTGAAGAGGCCTGTGAGGTTGGTTGTCACCCTCCCCCCCAAGGTCTCACTCCATGGCGCGCCGGCATGGATGCGCCCGGAAGCATGGGTCACCGACACCTGCTTCGAGCCGGTAAAAATCAACGTATGTCCCTTGCGGGCGACGGAGTAGGAGCCAGCGGCGTACCCCGGGGCATTGACGATGACCGCCTCCAGATCCGCCACCCCGCCCGTGTCGGTCGTATGGGTAATCCCGTTGACCGTCAAGCGCAGCCCGAAAAAATCGGATTGATAAAACTTGACCTCGGTCCGGGAGCGGCCAACCACTTCCCACTCGGGGCGATCGTTAAAATAGACCGTGCCGATACCATCCACCTCATGACCGGCCAGAGGGATGATCAGATGGAGATATTTATTGTTCGTCCCTGAAGCGGCGACGAACGCCAGCGGCCCGGAAACCATGGCCTCACCGTAAACGATGGTGCGCGTGGCGACGGCGGAACGGACCACGTGCTGCCGATCCTGAGCCTGGGCCGTAAAACCGGCCTTTTGCTGTGGTTTCTTTGACGTCCCCAGCAAACCCAAGACACCACCGATAACGGCGCCTACCGGCCCGCCTTGCAAAAATCCCATGGCAGCGCCAACGACCGCGCCGGCAAGGTTGGAGATCGCATCAACGACGCCGCTGAAAAAATCACCGATGGCGCTGAAAAATCCCATCAGCTGCGCCCCCAGAAAATTTCCCTGTCGACCATCTCTTCGACAAATTCCAGCCCCAGATCCCCGGGATAAAGATCCTGCTGGTCTTGATGGTTGTAGCGTCTCACCCGCGGCCGATACCAATCGGTCAACCGCGACTCGGCATACAGGGAAATGGTAGCCGTCTCACCGATATGAAAATCCATGGCATCCATGCGTCCACGGAACACCTCGACCGGGGCATATATGATTTGGTGGGCAACATCCAGGAACGCCACATGGATCAACGCCTGTCGCCCCTGGATGTGACCGCTCAAGCCCAAGGCAAGCATCTCCGGCGGTATGCCGGACAGGTCGATTTTTACCCCGTGCGGGGTAAATTCGGCATCCTCGTCGACCGGGCTGATACGGCCCAGACTGCCAACCCCGACAAAGATGATCCCGTCGTAGACAACGTTAAATGGAGCATCGGTGAGTGAGACGACCGCATCATCAAAATCCAGCCGCACCAGATGCACGGGGCGGACGGTGTTCTTTTGAGTGGCTCGCTTGGCGGCGGCAGTGATGGCGCGGGTCATCAAAAGACCTCCACGCACTCGATGGTAATTGAGGACAATCCGTCGGAACGGTTGCGAAAGCGTGCCTGTCGGTCATCCTTCAGCCGAAAAACCGCCGCCGGTTTGGACGTGACCAGCGGCGTACCATCGGCGGGAGCGTTGCGCAGTGGCGGCTCAAATTTAAGTGTCGCCGCTCCATCGGCGCCGGAGTGCGCATCCGCGGTCAGAATTTTCAGTTCCGGCCCGACCGAAAAATAATCCCCCGCCTTCAGAATGACCGGGACCGACGGCGACCAGCCGATGGTATTGAGGGTAATGCCGGTCTGCAGCACCCCCATCACAATGGGCGCCCCGATTGCGGCGCCGACGGCCTCCGGCTTGGCGTGGTCGTGCAGATAAAAACGCCCCGAAGCGCCGCGCAACCGGGCGAGGAATGACCGCAATGCCGCGCTTTGCTGCTGCTTCAACGGGCCAAAGGTCAACTTTGCCTGCCAACGGGCACCGGGAAACTCCCGGGCTTGCACGCTCTTGCTCAAAGGGGAGGTAAAGGTCTGGGTGTTATGGTGCAACCCCCATTCAGTGGCCGACGGGTACAGATCCCCCGGAAAACTCAACACCTCGCTCACTGTACGCTCCGAACCTGCCGCGCGAGCGGGCCGTTGCGCCGGAAGTCGTCGGCGATCTCCGCATGCGCCCGACGCACGGCGGCTTCCACCCCGGCAGCGATCCGTTGATCGACACCATCCTCTGCCCCCCGGGCGTCCACATCGATATCAAAATTCAAGGTCACCGGACCGGCCGCGCGGGCGGGGGCCAGGTTGGCCATCTGTTCAGGGGTGAACACCCCTTCACCGTGTCTGGCGATGATAGGCACCTCTCCGGGTCCGATGACGCCGCCGCCGTGAAAACGCGGCGCGCCGGCAAAAGCGGCCGCGGGTACCTGGCGCGCCGGCCCGGGCAGGCCAACGATGCCGCCATCGTGAAACAGGCCGCCAAAGAGCGAGCCGATGCCGGAAAAGAGACCGCCGAAAAAGGATCCCTGGCCGGCGGAGGCGCCGCCGGCCGTTGCGGAAAACATGCTCGACAAGGGTCCGGTGATATGCTGCCGCACCTGCAGCCGCACCAGGTCGGACAAAATCGAGTCCACCATATCCCGCACCTCGAACTTGCCGGTACGCGCCCAGCCGACGATGGCATCTTCCATGGACCGCATCGCCCTGCCGGTCACGGTCTCCCACTCCTGCGCGGCATTGGTTATCTTTTCACTGTACTCATCAAAACCGGAGCGGACGCCGTCCAGCCAGTTTTCGGTTTGCTGTCCATGTTTCTCCATGGCCTGCACCATGCGGCGCTGAAAAACATCCTCCACCTGGGCGGCCAGGTTGCCATGATCCTTCCCGGCCAACTTGAGCAGCGCCATGGTGTCGTTCCGCCATTGGCGTGCCCGGGCCACCGCCTGCTCGTAAGCGGGCATCAGGGAAATTTGCGCCGACCGGATGCGTGATAACGCTTCCGAGTGGGCGGATGCGGCCCGGGCCATCATTTTCTCCTTGAGCGCGATCTGTCCTTCGGTGGCCTTGATGGAGGTTTTGGCCAGGGCCGACAGGGCCTTGGCGGACTCTTGGGCCGCCTGCGTCCGCCCTTTGAGCGCCCCGACCTGCTCCTTCAGGGCGGCTGTCATCCGTTCGGTGGGGCCGACCACGGCCGAACGGGCGATTTCATCTCGCACCAAAGATCGGACATTGGCATCGATGGCGGCGTTTTCCTTTCGAAATTCATCATTGATACGTTTCGCCGTGGCAAAAAAGGCGTTGGTGTCGGTCTTGGCCGCCGCCATCGCGTCGGCGAAACGACGCACGCTGGCAGCCTGTTCCCGCAGCCCGGGCACCCACTCCATGCCCTGGGCGATCCCCTCCAGAAATCCGATCCAAATATTACGCGCGCCGTTCAGCATCGCCTGCCAGGTGGTACTGAAAAACGCCGCCATCACCCTGAAACTGCGGGATAGCAGATTGATGCCTTTTTCAATGGCGCCAAAAGTGTGAAACGCCGACCGGCGCATGTTGTGGAACGCCGCCCTGGAGGCCTCGGAGAGCCAGGTCAACCCCTGAACGACCGGAGAAAAAAGCCTGGGGTCACCTACAACCTCCTTGAACCGTTCCCAGCTGTTGGCCAACCGGTTCAGCTCTGAATTCAGGCCACCGACCGCCCCTTGCCCGCTGCTGAAAGTGCGGTTCATCTCCCGGGCGAGCCGGGGCAGGAAATCGACGGCCAACAGTTCGCCGCGCTCCAACATTTTGCCCAATTCAGCGGTACTGACCCCCATGGCGCGGGCGGCGATCTGAAAAGCGCCCGGCAAGGCTTCGCCAAGCTGCTGACGCAACTCTTCGGCGGAGACGGTGCCTTTGGATATCATTTGACTGACAGCGAGCAGCGCCCTGCTGGTTTCATCGGCGGACAAACGCAACACCGAAGAGGCCTCGGCAATACTGATGAACACCTCGCGGACGGCGGCGCCTTCCAGGGCCGTGCCTCGGGAGGCGGCGAACAGTCCTTTGTAGGCTTGGGCCGTTGCGTTGAAATTCAGCCCCAACCGCTCGGACTCGGCGCGCAAAAAGGCCAGCTCACGGGCGCCGGCGGCGGCGCTGCCGGTGATGGCCCCGAAGGCGACCCGGAGATTGTCCGCACGCAGTTGCGTCTGGAGCAGTTCGTGCCCGACCAGGCCGAGGCCGAGGCCGGCCAGGACGCCCTGCAGAGAGGTGAACTCCTGGATCAAGGATCCGACTCCCAAACCACTCACGGAGCGCCCCAGCCCGGTAAACTCATGGGCGGCACGGTCCGCCGAGCGGCCAGCCCGGTCCGTGGTCCGGGACAGGCCGTCCAGCTCGCGCCGGGAAACACGGACCGCGCCGACCAGATCGGAGCCGTCGGCCCGCAGGCGGATGCCGAGGGTCAGCGCGCCCGCCATCGCCGAAACACCTCGATTTCATCCAAAACCGCGAACTCCATCGCCTGCAGCTCCTGAAAGATTTGATCGTCCGGCCATCGCCCGGCGCTCTCCATCAACGTCCGGACGGCCGCATAGTCCAACCCGACCGCCATCCCCGACAAATCCAGCCGCCAGGCGGTTTGCAATCGAAAAAAAAACGCCGCCGTCTCCCAGCTGTCCGCAAACAATGGACAGACGATCTCTTCGGGCTGGCATGCGGCGACCAACTCCATCGGGGCGCCCCATGCGGTCAGATCGTCCTGGACGGTATCCTTGCCGCTACCGGGCAGGATCACTCCCGCCCAGATGCGGGCGGCGGCAGTCAGTTTCCCGATCGGCCTCCCGGGCCGCGCAGGGACTCAAAATAAGCCTTGACCACGGCGATCCGGACATAAGGGATGTCCAGCAGCCGGTCGCGGTTTTCATGGGTGAAAGGCAGGGCCTTGCCGGTTTCGTCCGCAACCCCATCCCAACCGACCAGGATTTCATTCAACAGCTCGGTATCGGCCATATGGTCCTGCGTTTCGGCCAGCTGTCCGATCCGCTCCTGACCGAGATAGGCGAAGATGGCGGTAAACCGCTCCTTTGCATGTTTGCCGTCGCCGACCGGAACGTGGACGGTGACCGGGTGGGTGTAGTTGTCGACGGTGGTCAGCTTAAACATGGGAAAACCCCTTATTTGACGGTGATACGGATTTCATCATCGCCGGCATCGGTTGCAATCAGGGACAGGTTGGCGGTAATGGCCGCCGCGCCACTTTCATTGCCATACCGGGGTTGAAGGATTTGCACCCGCGGGCAGTCAATACGGACGGTGTGACCGGGATCGGTGCCATGTTCCAACTGCATCGATCCCAACTGACCGTCCTTGGCGATGACGAAGAAATTTTTCGTCGATATCGGCGGCGCCTGGAAGCGGACCGAACCGGTGGGCTTGCGGTCAAGAATCGGTATCTCTTCCAGTCCGATCAAATCCAGATGCGGGGCCTCGACCGCCATGTCCAGCTCCAGGCTGTATGTGGCCGGGCTGTGGCCGTGCAGACTGAAGGTTGGTGTATTGGCCTTGCTGACCGGTACCGGAGCCATGAAGGCGGAAAAATCCGGGGTCGGGTCCGGCGTGGAATCCGGATCGGCCCACAACCCCCTGAAGGCGAAATGCAGCAGCGGCAGTGATTTGGGAGCGATGGAAATTTTGACCGAGCCACGACAGCCGATCAGGGTGTGCTTTTGACCGTCCATGTGGAAATAGATCGACAAGGACTCCTCGTCAGCCGACACCGGGTCGTATTGCACATCGACCCCGGCCGCAACGGTCTCGGAAAAACCACAGGCGCGCAACAACGGCCCCCAGCCCGGGGCGGTGCCGGGCGTGCCGGCGCCGGCCAGCTCGACGGCGAAGGAGATGGACTGGTGGACGCCGACATGGATCTGCTCTTCGTTTCCCAGTCCCGGCTTGACCAACTCCCGGGAGACCGTATCCCCTTCCAGCGGTCCGATCTCCAGGTCACGCACCAGGATGGCGTTGGCGCCACCCGGGGCGGCATCTTCACCGTAGGTGGTTTCGATCGCGGCCAGGATGACGCTTTTTTTGTACTTCAAAGCCATGAATCGATACTCCTCGTCACACGCTCCGGATATGGCGGGCCGTGGTATACAGTTCGGTCCAGACCAGCAGTTGACCGGTCATGACCGTCATGCGGCCGCCGGCATACTCCAACTCGTCGCACTCCCGGTTCGGTTGCCAGCCGAGCAGGGCGGCGCCGACACGGTCACAGAGCGCTTCGTTTTCATCACCGCTGACGGCGCCGCGCGCATCCCGTAAATTTTTTGTGATCACCACCACGGCGTAACTTTCCGTCACCCGTTGCGCAACGCCACTCAAAAGGCCGTTCGACGTTGGATCGCGACTGCCCCGGTAAACAAAGATCGCCGGCGGCGTGATGGTGTTGGTGCGGATCGACTCCAGATCGGCGGCGCCGCTCACCTGGCGCAATCCGGGGACGCGGCTTTTGATCCGATCTTCAATGAGGCGGCGGATGGTCGGTTCAGTAGCCACCGGCATCCCGATCAAAAGCCGACGTTCCGGCCCGCCAGTCCGGCGCGGCGCCGCCGGTTGCGGCGGCGCCGTCAATCAGGCTGGCCCGCCCGCTGGCCAGGGCGTTCAATTTATCCTGTGCCCGCTTGTACCGATCCTGAATCGTCTCGGTGAGTTCGCTATTGCTGAACAGATGATATCGGGCCATGTCGCAACAGATACCGGGCAGATCACTGGACTCAACCGTAGCCGCGGACAGGGGCAGGGTGTAACGGTCGGCGAGCATGGCATCGATCCAGCGGCTGGCCCGGGTCAACGCCTCCTCGATGCGCGTCAAGGTCGCCCGGGCCGACGTCACCTGTGCCGACGGATAGTTCGTCAGGTCGCCATCCTCGACGACGACCCGCAGCAGATCGGAGTCTTCCAGGGGGGGCAGATGGTCCGGCGTCGCCACCTGCACCAGCCCGTGGTAGCCGTACAGGACCCCCATATCGCCGACAGTGGCATACATCAGGCCGGATCCTGGATCAGGTAGCCGGAGAGGATGCCGGTCAGGACCGACAGCCGTTCGTAGGTGACCGGGTAAACCCAGCTCTTGGAGCGGTTTTCGTAATAGGAGCGTTCGACCAGGGGGTGTCCCTGCATGACGTAGGTGTAGCCATAGGAGGGCTGCTCCATGCCGGACGGCACCGCCGGCACATAGGCCAGGACGGCATTGTTGCCCCACATGTCGATGGAGTTGCCGCTGTCGTCGAAGGCCACCGCCTTGCCCACCACCACCTTTTCCAGGTCCCACAGGGCGGCGATCATTTTCGGGGTGATCGAGTCGCTGCTGGTGTACTTGAACCGCTCCAACACCTTCGGGTGTTCCTTGAGGACGTTGAAGGCCTGGGCGGAAAGCACCAGGGTGTTGGGGTAGATGCCGACCGAGGAGCGGATCGCCTCCTTGCCGGCATCGATATGGGCGACGGGGGTCGACGTGTCGTCGGTCCATTTGTCGGCCCCGGCCAGGGTCACCCGGTGATCGGCGTCATAATTGGCCGCATCGGTGGCCAACTGTGAACGTTCGTACTCGACGCCCAGCATGATGCTGGCCATGACATTGTTGACGGCGCGGGTGCCGAGGTTGATGCCCGGTGTCCGGGAGGCATCCCGCATATGCTCGCGCGGCACCTGGCCTTCCAGGGAGTCCTGAATCAGGGCGAACGGTTTGCCCAGGTAGCCGAATTCAATGCGCTTGGTGTCGCCCCCGGGGGCGCGCCGGGCACGGTAGAGTTTGAAGGACTCCCGGCCGAACTCCAACACCTGGCCGCCGGATAGCCGCACCGGAACGGGCGGAAACAGGTGATGGCCGATATGGCCGACACCCCGGTAACCCTGGACGACCGAAGTGAGCACCGGATCGATGACCCGGACCTGACTGGATGACATTGCCATGATGATAAAACCCTTTCAAAAGCGCCTCAACGGCGCAGCATGACTTCGATGAATTCGCCGGAGCCGGCCGCGTCCCAGATGGCGTCGGCGAACACGTATTCGGGCAGATCGGCCCCGGCCAGGATGGCGCCGTTGGCGGCGCTGCTGGTGACGCCGGTGGCGCCGGCGGCCACCGACAGATCACCGGTGGCCGGAATGGCACGGCCATCGGCGTCGACGATCAGGGAGTCGCCGACGGCCACGGCGGCGCCGGTCTCGATCACTGCCGTACCGTTGGTGGTGACCGCCATGTCGACGCCATCGGCGGCATCGGTGGTGGCCACGCCAAACACCTTCTGCCCCTGGACGGTGGCCTGGGCGCCGTCGAATCCAACGGCGCGAGCCCGGGCGACGGCGCCGCTGGCGGCGATGGTCAGGGTCAGTAGGGCGATGGATTGCTGTTTGCTGGTCATGGCACATCTCCAACGGCCAGGGCGGCCTCGGCAAAGGTGATGTTATTGGCCTTGGCGTGGGCGCTGATTTTTTTGTGGAGCGCCAGGGCGGCCCGGTCGATCTCGAATCCGGGTGGCGTGGCAAAGTTGACCACCTCATCGGCACCGCTCTCGGCGCCCCGCTCCCGGTAGTCGACCCGGGCCGGCAGAGAGTCGATGAGCTCACGCAACAAGCCGGAGCCGGCGCCGGTGATGTTATTTCCGTCACCGTCGGCGAAGGAGAGATCACCCCCTTCGTCCAGACGGCTCAGGACCGCCACCAGAGGGGCTTGATGGCGGGGTAATACACGACCATCGGCAACGGCCTTTTCAACAAAGGCGACATGCTCTTTTTGCCGTTCGGCGGCGGCCCGGGCTTCGACGGCCTTCTCCTTTTCGGCAAAAGCGGCTTCACGGACGGCCAGATCGGCCTCCTTTTTTTTCAGTTCCGCCTCTTTGGCGGCGGCCTGGTCTCCCGGCTGGGGCATGTTGTTCTCCTGTTGCGGATCGGTTTCGGAAAATTGCGGCTTGGCCGGCGGCGCCGGCGGTTGGTTGGCGCCGCCCTGGAGCCAGGCGGCGAGCCGGGCGAGCAGATGCATGGGATCGGGGCCGCCCGGCTCCTCGAAGGTCACCGTCACCACCCCTTGCCCGCCATCGTCGAACGAGGCATCGCGCAGACCCTTCACCGCTGGCGGCTGCGCGCCGAGAAAGCCGACATGGCGCAGGTAATAACCCTGCGGGGCCGGATTGCTGGACGACCCCGGCGCATAAAAGCTGGCGGAAATTTTTTTGTAACGACCGGCCTTGACCAGCTCGGCAAAGGCCGGGTCCACCTGGTGGGGATCGGCGTACAGGGTATCGCCGTCCAGGGAGAGCCCTTTGACCCAGCCGTAAGCGGGACCGTTGGTGGCCGGATGCCCGACCACCAACGGGGCCTCATGTTTGGCCGGATCATACGCGCTCACCATTGCCGCCAAATCGGTCTCACCAAAGCGGATGGTGGCGCCCCTCATATCGGTATGGGTGCCGGCCCGGAAAATGGCGACCCGTTTGTTGTCGCCGGAAGTATCGGTCGTTGTGTTCATGGCCGGCAGTTTAATCGGCCGGCGAGCGCCGGATCAGGTGGACGGGCTTCCCCCTGATGACGGCGCGGATGTTTTTTTTGAAAACCTCCTGTATGGCCCTGTGAGCCGTTTTGATATCCAACCTATCCAGAGACATTCGAAAAGGGTGAGAACGGCCGGCAGGGGCCATACGGGCAAAATGGGACGGCTAGACGAAGGCGTCCGTGATGTAATCGGCGATCACATTAACGATTTGTCGGTTGTCGGCCGGGGAGAGGCCGAGGAATGGGCGGGCGGGGATGTTGTGGCGCCATTCGGGCTTGGAGCCGAAATGGTGGTGGGCGGCGTAAACCTTGTTGGTCCCGGCCACGGCGTAATCGGGGCCGTATTCCGATTGCATGGACGCCAGCAGTTGCCCGCTGCGCTGGAGTTTTTTGCCGGGCCAGTGGCCGGCCTTTTGCCGGCGGGCGATCGTCCTGGGCTTGAGATCCGGCCAGGCGGCGCCGGTGGCCGGGTCGGATTCGCTGTCGAAGGCGCGTCCGATGACATCAAGCAACGTCCCGGCGATCCGCTCCATCGCCGGCGTCATGTCCTGGCCGGCCCGGGCCAGGCGGGTCAGGGCGGCCTGGACGGCGGTATCGTCGATTTCGATGTCAATCCGACTCATGGCCTGTTATCCTTTGCGTATAGGCGGGGTCGAGAAGTCCGGTGCCCGCGAGGACCATACCGGATGGAAGAGTCTTTGTGGGGCTCGCGACCCATTTAGAGACGGGACGCCCCGCCTATTTTTTTCCAAACAGCAACTCCCCGATCCTCTGCCTGTTCAGTTTTCGAAAGTCCGAATGCATCACGTTCCATAGCAGGCTTCCATCCCGATTGATCCGCACAACCACCAGCAAGCTGTATTTCCCCTGGAAAAGACCAACATAGCGCCGACGAAAACTGTCATCGTCATAACCGGTCAGGTACACCTCATAGGGATCCGTCAAGGTGGGCAAGACGAAATTGGCGAACCGCTCTCGTGCGTCCTGACGTTTTTCGACAAGATGCCCCAACCAGCCATAATGGATCGCCACCTCCTCGATCGGCGTACGCACCGTACGTAAAGGGTCCGTCGCAGACACACCCAAAGCTGTCGCCAGTATCTCCTTGGCGACCGTCACATCCTTGGCCGGCTCCAGGATCGACGGCGCCGCCAACCCAAACTTTTCTTTGGCCACCCGCAGATCGGGCCGACCATGATCCCGCCAAGTCTTTTGGTCGGGCAGCATTTTGATGCCACCACCCCCGGCAAGGGCCGGCCCGCCGCCCGAAGAGTCGGGCAACAGCCCGTCTTTGTCATATCGCGACCAGGCCATGCCCGGGTTGTAATTCCATCCCGGGTCCGGCGCGAATCCCCGGGTCCGGCCGGCGCCGTCCGGGAACCGGTAGATGGTGACCGGGCGGCGGAGCGGCTCGCCGGTGCGTTTGTCGATGGCGACGGTGCGCAGCTCCTCGTCGAGCCGGCCCTCGGCGGATTCGACGGTGAGCCCCATGCTCTTGATCTGGTCGGCGGTCAATGCCCGCACCCGGCACCGGCAACGGAATCCATTGGGCGGATAATGGGTACGCCAGATCGGACTGGAATAATGAAACACCCGACCGTGCATGGCGGCGTGGGCCGGGCGGGTGCGGGTATCCATGACCGCCACATACATCCAGTACGGGCGATCCTTGGCGTTGCTCATCATGGCCTTGTAGCGGCCGGCCATGTAGGCGGTTTGCAGATTGGTGCGGTAGATGGTGGAGAGGCGGCGCGGGCTGCCGAGCTGGACCAGCTCCGCGGCGCCGTCCGGATCGACGATCACCTGCTTGCCCCACCAGCCCAGGGCCTGCAGGCGCGGGGTCATGGTTTTGATGAAATCCCGTTCGGTCAACCCTTTTTCAAGCGCTTTGGTCACCTCGCCGCGTATGGCGGTGAGGATGTCCAGCCGCGCGGCCTTGGCGACGGTGAAACGTTTGGCGTGGGCCTCCTGCCAGACCTCATGCCAATTCCAGGAGATGTGTTGGCCTTTGGCTTTCAGGTAGGCGATGGAGTCCCGGGGCGGCAGGGAGACGGCAAAACCGATGTCAGCCGGCGTCAACCCGGTCATTTCCGACCTCCAGCCGGCCCAGGGTTTCGGCGATGAACAGATGCCGCTCCAGCATCGCCTCCAGGCCGGCATCGTCCATCGACGGATAGAGGCCGGCGAGCTGCTCCAACACCGTCTCCGGATCGGCCCCCGTGCGCAACAGCTTCAGGACTGGTTTCAGCAGTCCATCGGCCTGGGATTGGAGCGTGGCCGGATCGAGATTTTCACCCAGGGCGTCGATGAGACTTTGACCGTCACCCCCCTCGGCGAACCGGGCCTCCCGATCACTGTCATCACCGGCTCCATCCCGGTCAACGGCAACCTCCTCCAACTGCAGCCCGTATACCTCCTCAAGGTATTCCCGGGGCAGTTGGAAACGGGGATCGTTGATCGGCACCAGCAGCCGATCACGCTGGGCGCGGATGGTCAAATCCTCCGGCTCCTCAACCTGCCGGGAGACCCGCGGCAATGCCGCGCCGGGAAAATTCCACTCGCACAGCCAGCGAACGACGGAGCGGTTGAAGGAGGTGCAAATCAGATCGGAATCGGCGCGCACCACCTCGTTGCGCACCTCCTTTTGCACACCCGCCTTGTATTGACCGCCGACGGCATCGGTGGTCAGGGTTTGGGAAAGCACCACCTTGGCGATGGCGGCGTTCATGCGATCGATGAACTCGGCGTAGCTGGCGCGGCCGGAGCGGACCGCCTCCAGCAGTTCGGCGCCCATGCTCTCCGGCAGGGCGATGCCGGCGCTGGACTGGATCGACTCCAGCGCATCGAGGAGCCGATCGATCTCCGGTTTGGTGGCGGTGGCCGGAAAGGTGCCCTTGGCGGTCGGCATACCGAATTTGTCCAGGAACCGGCTCCAGGCGCGCACGCCGCCCTTCTTGAAATAGGTCGGCCAGTAGAGCCAGTGACCCAAGCCCAGACCATAGGGTTCATCGTCGTTGTCGGCGCCGGTGGAAAAGGTCCAAAATTTCCGTTCCGGCATCTTTTCGCCGGAGACCGGATTTTCCGTGGTCAGCAGGCGCAACCCGCCGTCGGCGGCAAAGGCGAACCGGCGCTGTTTACGCACCCGGACGCCATCCAGGATCACCCGGGCGCCATCGCGCGCCCACAGGCACTCGGCGACGGCGAAACCGTAAAACACCCCGTAAAGCATTTTGTCGGTCACATTGTCCCAGCGGATGTGATCCAGGGTTTCTTCGATAAATTCCGCCGCTTGCCTGGAGACGGCATCATCGGCCCCCGGCGTCACGTCCCACGGACACCCCACTGCCGCCAGGCGCCGCTGTTGGAAGGTGGCGGCCACCTGGTCGTCGGACAGGATCTCTTCGTACCGGGCCAGATCGCCGGCGGCCCGCTCCCACAGGATGGTGTCCTGGGGGGCCAGCATGCTCAGGGGATCGATGTAACCCCGGGTGATGTCGCGACCGCCGGTACTGGCGGACATCTCCCGACGCGCCGGTTGGCCGGCGGACTTTTTCCCGGTCATGATCAATATCCGGTCATGTCAAGGCCGCCACCGACCGCACCCCAGCCGACATCGCTGCGCCCCAGCCCGCCATGCATCCCCTCCCGGGGACCGATGTTGTAGTGCTGGCCGATCATGCCGGCGCCGGACACCACGCCCCGCCACAACATCTCCAGGGCATCGGGACCGTCATCATGGGTGTCCGGCTCGCCGTAGTGGTACATCTGGTCGAGCAGGGTGGTCTGGTTTTTGTGGAACAGGATCAGGGCGTTGCTGGTGTGGGGTTGCAGGCCGGTGATGCGCAGCTCCTTGTCGCCGTGGGGAAAGTGCTCCACGGCCGGCACCGGCACACCGACGGCGGCGGACTGGCGGACCAGCTCCTGGCGAAAATATTGCTGGAACTGCACGGTCTCCACCTGCCAGGAACGACACCCGTAGAGGCGTTGCAGCTCGATGACATCGGCAATGATTTTGGCCGGATCGCGCCGGCGGATGTCGGCCGCCACCACGCTCAGGATGCCGGTATGGCGGTTGTAACCGCCCACCAGGATCGCCGACGGATCGCCGCCGCGGCCGGGCCGACCCATGGAGGGATCGACGGCGCCGAAATAGAGCCATTCCGGATCGGGTTTTTCCCAGAAACACAACCTGGCGAAGATGGCGTTTTCGGAGCGCGGCTGGTTTTGCAGTTCGGCGTCGAAGGCGTCGACGCCATCCCGGGCGCGGATTTTCATCAGGGTGACCAAGGGGCGCACGCCCGGCCAGGAGACCAGGGCGCCCCGGTCCATTTTCCGGCGGTTTTTCCGGTAAAACAGGTCGGCGGCCAGCTCGCCGTCGCTTTTCAGGGTCTCCTGCCACCGTTCCCACAAGGCCATGTTGTCCGGCCACCTCAGGATGGCCTGGAAGCGCCTGGCGAGCCAGAGCGGATTCTGCATGGTACGGGCCAGCAGGGAGTCGTGATGCAGGACGGTGCCGATCAAGACCAGGTCCATGGAGTCATCCGGCGGCCCCAGCTTGAGGACCGCCTTGCGGAACCATTTTTCCAATTTGTCCCGCTGGTTGCGGCTGCGGACGTTTTCATCGTTTTCCAGGTCATCACAGATCACCAGGTCGGGACGCTGGGAGCCGTGACGCAAACCGCGCATGCGCATGCCGGAGCCGAAGGCCTGCAGTTTGGCATTGCCTTTGGTGACGATCACCCCCTCGCGCCAGACCGGGCCGATGCCGACAGCTTTCGGGTAGTCCATCTTCAGGCGTGGATTGACCTCCAGTTCAGCCTTGATCGCCTCCAACATCTCCACCGCCTGGTGGTGGGCGTCCATGATGACGGGGATGAATTTTTTCCGTCCGGTCAGCACACACCAGAGGGTGAACAGTTGGGTGACCAGGGTTGATTTGGCCTCGCCGCGCGGCGCCGCCAGGGCCAACTTTTTGCCTTTTTCGTCGGCGACCATTTGCGGCAGTTGCTGATAGAGCCAATCGTGCAGGACGCTGGCATGGGGCGAAATGAAATGGGGGAAATAGGTGTTGGCGAAAAACTGGAAATCGGCATCGGCCCGCTGGCGCCGGACGGCGCCGGCCTGCGGGTCATTGTCGAAACCGGTGACCCGGGTCTCGATCTCGCGACGATGTGTTTCCGCCAGGAGCGCCAAACGACGCTTGAATTCCGCTGTCGATGTTTTAGCCATAGTGGTCCATCAATTTTTTTCCGAAGGGTTCCAGGATATCCACGAAAGCCTCCTGGGTGTCCGGCTGTTCGATCCGCACGTGCTCGCCCAGCAGCTCCAGCACCTCCATGGCCACCCCCAAATGGGATATTTCCGGGTGGACACGGGAAAAGGCGTTGACGATCTTGGTGGAGCTGTCGGCGAGGCTGGCGAGGATTTTCGCGGTCTCCGCGGGAGAGGGTTTCCGGTCGGCCTTCAGGGTTGACATCGCCTCCTGGAACAGCTCCTTGAACTGTCCCAGGACCTCCTGGGCATCCTTTTTGCGGCTCTCGCCGGTCAGGATCGAGGCGCTGCGCAGATGGTCCCAGTCGTCACCGTTTTTCAGGGCGGACTTTTTCCAGCGGCGGACGGTTTCGACGGGCACATGATGCCGTTCGGCCGCCCGGGCCAGGGCCATGCCGCCGATATAATCCGTCCGCACATTGGCGCGCACCGCCCGGGAGTAGGCCATCAGTCCGGCCCGCCATTGAGCCGTCGGCCGAAGCGGCGCCAGGCCAGTTCGACGCCGTGGGCGGAGACCCGCAGCAGGGCGAACATGACCAATACCCCCATCCAGCCGCTCTCGACCAGCCACAAGAGACCCGGGATCGCGAACGACAAGGCCGTCACGACCACCAGACCCAGCAACGATCGATGCCAGCGATCAGCCACCGAACAACCTTTCCGTGAGCATGGGGCCAAAAATGGTCGCGAAGGAGACCAGCACCCCGCCGATGGCGATGAATACCTTCTGATTGGCGGCGATCCGCATCATCTCGTCCCGGTTTTCCCGGACGGTACGGTCCAGTTCATTCAATTTCACTTCGAAATCCCCTTCAAGACCATCCCAGCCCTTCTGGTTGGCGCGCCCCAGATCGGTCACCTGCTCCTGGAACTCTTCCCGCAAAACCTGATGGCGCCGGTCCCAGTCCGCCTTCATCTGCCGCTGTTCTTCCTCGCACCGTTCGAAACGGCGGGTGCCGCTCTCAAACCGCTGCTCCACGGCCCGCAGATGGCTCGACAGTTGCTCCATGGCGATGCGGATGGCGGTAATGTCCTCCTGCAGCCGGCGGATCGTCTTTCGCCCTTTGGCCATATCCCCGTCTCCGGATCAATAGATCGATTCGATGCGATTGGGCGGCGGCTGTTTCGCCCGGCCGACGTTGAGGGCGAAAAAATCCACCACCTTGTAGGCCTTGCCGGCCCAACGGTCATCCTTGGGCGTCGGTGTGATCGAGGCGATGGCGGAGGCGGTGGTGATTACGCCGGTGCCGATGTTGATGGCGCTGTAAATGGTGTCGGGCTCGGCGCCGGTGAGGGCGGCGATCAGCGACACGAGGGCCGGGATGACGGTGGTCGGGTCCATGGTCTGGTCTCCAGTTGAAGGTTCGGGGGTCAATAGCTCCACACCCAGGGCCGGGGCCGACCGGGGCCGGCGGGCAGGGTGTCAAGATGGATGAAACGGCCGGAATGGGGGCCTTTTTGTTTGATGCCGACACCGATGAAACCGATGGCGAGCGCCAACGCCAGCAGCCTGAAGGCATCCTCGCCCTTGACGGCGATGTCGACGGCCTTGCCGGTGGTGTGCGGACCGGCGGCGCCGGTGGCGGAGACGGCGGCGTTGTGCTCCGGGCACCGGTAGGCGGAGGTGACGTGCATCGGCTTGTTGAAGCGTTTTCGCAGCTCCTCCAGACGGACCATGAAATTCCAGTCCATCAAGGCCTGGCCGCAGCCACAACGGCACTGCAACTCGCCCTTTGAAAAGTGTTCGCTGCTGCTGACGGCAATATCGCCCATCACATTATCTCCCGATTGAGTGGATCAAGGTTTTCAGATTAACCGGGGAGATTGACGGGCGGTCAGGGGGATGGGTTTCCCCATTTGGGGCGGGATTGACGGGGAGAGGGCCGAAAGGGGTAGAGAAACTCCCTACCCCTTACGGGAAACGGTCAATCCGGATGGGCGGCATCCTGAAGATCGGTCAGGAGGTGCAACAGTTGGCCGAGCTGCTCAAAGTCGATCTGGTTGGGCTCCCCGCAAAACGTCACCAGGTCGGCGACGATGCGCTGGGCGCCCTTCAGGGAGAGCAGAAAAAATTCCCTGTCGTTCCGGTCGTCGGGTTGGAGGGTGATGTTCATGAGGCCGGCGCCGTCTCGATCGCCTTGGCGGCCGGTTTTTCGAGGGCCGGGGCGGGGGGGCCGTCGATCGCCGCTTGCGCCTGGTCGAAGATGCTGGCCAACCAGGAGATGGGGAAGCACTCCCGGTTGATTTTCATGCGGCTGATGATGAAGACCAGGCCGCCATCCCGGGCCAGCAGCCAGGTGGGGTACCAGCCGCCATTTTCAGACCAGAAACCCCACTTATGCAGGTTGTTTTTGCGGAACTCCTCGTCCACCGACATGCGTTTCACCCGGGCCATGCCGTTGCCGTGCGGTATTTCCAACAAGGCGGTCAGGTGATCGAGGGGCATCCAGGCCCGGCCCTGGTATTCGTACATCGTCATGCCGACACGGAGGCCGGGGATTTGTTTGGGTTCCTCAATGGCAAATTTGCCGGTTTTGCGGATCGTGGGCAGGAGGATGTTGGTGACCCATTTTTTGAAGGCTTTCGCTTCCGGTTTCTTGGAGCGAAGGATTGCCGAGTAAAGACCCGATTCGTTGATGATGGTGACCTCTTGTTGGCCGCCAAGGGTACTCGTTAAATGAGTACCCTTTTCGTCTTCATCCAAGCTTCTGACCATGTTAAGCGCATCTCGATAGTCCAGGCTTTTGGCTATCCCGGACGCGACGAACCAGATTTCCCCATCTTTATCGATGGTACGGATTTCGGTGTCGCTGAAGGAAAAGGTCGCAGGTGTGGTTTGGTCGTTCATGATGTTCTCCTGTGTTGGGGTACGATTCCGAGGGATGGACATTTGTTAAGATGTTCAGACCCCGGGGGTTAACAACCCGACACAGGACGAGCCGGTCCGTCTTTAGGCCGAAGCCTTGGACATACACGTACCGCCCCCGGAGTGAGATTGAATGCGGATGGGTGGCCCGAAAGCGGATTTCGGGCGCAAAAATACCGCCTGGTCTGTCGGGGGCGGGTGACCGCCTGTGCATGGAGTTGTTAAGCTCCGCCCCCAGAACTACCAGATTGCCGGAAGTCATGTCAAGCGCCTCAATTGATCCGATGGACGCCGGGGTCACAGGACGAGCGAATCTCCGCACAACCACTGGCAAAGAGGGTTGCGGCACGCCAGCGCGCCTCCTCCTCGGACATGCCGAAAGCACGGGCCAGGGTTTCAACGCTCCAGAGCGGTTCGCCGTTTTCGTCATAGGCGTCCGGCGGCAGTTTGTCGAAAATCTCGTTTTTTTCCTTTTCGGTCATGACATTTCTCCAAAAACAGGGTTGACGGATACGGTCATAAATCCAGGGTCAGTTGCCCGGGATGTTTCTCCCGCCGCGCCCCATCCATCCCGGGCGGACGGTTGATAATGCTGCGGATGGTACGCAGGGTCAGACCGTAATCACGGGCGAGCCTGGCGGCGGGGACGCCGCGGTCGTATTGGTCGACGATGGCGCGATTGCGCAGGCAACGGAGGGCGTGATCGCCCTTGGCCAGCTCCAGGACATCACCACCATAGTGTCCGGCCAGGGCCTCGGCGGCCTCCGGGCCGATGGTGGCGGCGATTTCGTGTTCCGGCGGCATGGTGACGGGGATGAACAGCCGGACACCGCCCCAGCGCTGGACCAGCCGCCAGACGGCATCGATGCCGATCAGGTCCGCCAACTCCCGCAGGGAGCCCGGCAGCTCGCAGACGGCCAGATCGTCGGCGCTGACGGCGCGGTCGTTCATTTTTTGTTCCTGGCCGCCAGACGGTTGGAGTGAATCTGCAGGGCGCTGGTCAATTTGTGGAGATTTCCCAAGGACAAAAACTCCAGCGGGGCTTCGGCGCCGCCTTTGCCGAACATGCGGTTGGCCGTGGCGCGGACATATTTCCAGGGCCAGCCGTTGGCATCCATCATCGCATAGATTTTGCCGTACATCGGTCGGCGCTTGGGGTCGTTATAATTGCCCGGGCCACCGTTCCGACCCGGGCTTTGGCCGGGGCGCCAGCCGGTCTCGGTCATGATGCGGCCCAGCACCCGCTGGAGTTGCCGTTGATCCAACCCTTTCAGGGATCGCTGACCGGTGGCGTCATAAACCCAGCCACGATAGGTTTCCTCGTTTTCCGACCGATCCATGCCGGTATCCTTGCGGGCGACATGGATCTGGGCACGCAAGACCTGACAAGGGTCTTTTCCGGTGACGCGTTTGCGAGTGGTGTTACGGGCGGGCATTGGTGGGCTCCTTTTTTTCCCGGGCTTTCATCTTGTTTCGAATTTCATCCATGCGCGCTTGGAAGGCCTCGGCGGTCTCTCTGGGCGGATCGTCGACACGGACAGCGTCACGAGGACGCCGCAACTCCTCTTCCTGGCGCTGTTCGCGCTGGGCGTCGGCCTTGTCGGCCAAACCATAGGCGATGGAGCGCAAATAGTTATGATTGGCCAGCGGCCGTTTTATGGCGGCGCGTTGGGCGAGCAACTGCTCCAAGGCCTGCACCCAAATGGCGGGCGGGCAAGGCCGCCAGACGCCGTTGCCATGCACCACCTTGCCGACGGAAACCAGGGCGCTAAAGTCCCGCGTCAGATGCCGCGCCCGGGCTGGATGCAACGGTTGACCACCCTTGGAACGGAAAAAGCCCAGATAACTGGGGGTCAGGACGGCGATCTCCGGTGGCAGGCCGAAAATTTCCGCCAGCATGGCCTTGACTTCATGTTGAGCGGTCCAGGCCTCCAGGGATGCGGCGCCACCGCAACATGGGCAGATCAGGATCATTCGACACCCACGGTCAACACGAACAACCGCCAACCCAGGATACAGGCGATGGCGCCGTAAACGGTCGTCAGCAAGAGCAACATGGTCAGCCAGCCCCAGCCGTTCAAACGGCAAAGATAATCAAAAAAATCATTCATCATTTGGCTGTCTCCATCCCTGCCCCGGACTCCTCCACCGGATCCCACTTGATAAGCATGCCCGTAAAAGGCAGTCCGTATGTTTTCTCAAAAAATTCCAGCATCTGCTCGAAGCGGCCAAAACCATCAGACACGGCAAACCGTTTACTCAACGACTCATCAAACCGGGCGCCGTCATAGGTGACACCCTCCGCCGATATGGTGACCGGTACGACATGCGTACAAAGGCCCTCACCCAGCTTGCGGCATGATTTTGTGCGCATACCCGTGTACAGATAGAGCGTGTCGCCAACACTGGCCGGCGGTTGACCGTCGCGGCGGACAGGGCGGATAGTGTGGCTCTTCAGCCCCATCTCAATAGCCCAGACAACTTCTTTGGCAAAATTAAAAGCTGGCATAACCTGCTCCTTTTTCACAAATAATCAGAATTGCCCGCGCCTTCTTTCCGGGTGGCATTTTCAATCCATTTTTCCTCAAATGCTTTTCAAGCATGGCGATGACCTTTTTGAGGGTCTTTTTTGATATCGCCACCGACCGACTCATCGCATCACCACCAGCCCCCGGGATCGCATGGCGGCGATTTCAATCACGGCGATATTCCATCCTTCGATCCATTGCGGTTCGTTCCGCATGACGCACTGCACCCCGCCGAAAGCGTAGGTCATACAGGCCTCATAGCCGGCATCATAGAGGGACTGGGTATTCATCCCTCTTTCCCGGCCTCCGGCACGGGCGCGGTGATCTTGGCCATATCCAGATAGATGGTTTGCCATTCGCCTTGCGGTTGCCGGGTTTGGAAGTGCAGATAGGATTTTCTCGCCACCTCGGTGATCGACTCCCGGATCAGCTTCATGGCCTGCAGCCAGCCGGCATGAGCGATGTTGAGTTTTTGCAAACCCAGGATGCGGGAGGTGTCGATGTGACCCTTTTTGTTGACCTTGAAGGCGTCAAAAATCACCGCCCGCGCCTCATCACGGCCGCCCTCGGTCCATTCGGACAGACATTGATCGATCAGGGTTTTGGCCTGCTGAATGCGATCGTCGAACTCCAGGGTGCGGCCGATGTTGACGCTGACCCGTTTGAGACCATCGAAACTGGTAAAGGTGTAGTTGCCTCCCCTGTTGGCCTCAACACCCTCCTTGGTGAAACACCAGGCGAGATAATCATCGATCATCTTTTCGATACGGCCCCGAGCGGTCGCCATGGTCTTTTGGCATTTTTCCGCCTCGCGGATGGCGCGCTCGACCATGGCGGTACGCTTTTTGTCGCGGGGCGGGACGAATTTGGGCGGAACGGTGTCGCCGGAGGCGTTGATCCAGTCGCCTTTTGCGGTCTTTGCGGGCATTTCAAATCTCCTTGCGGTTTTGCAAATGGTCGGGATGATAAACCTTCATCGCCCCCCAGGGCTGAGAGGCGACGGATGGACGGGCATAGACCAGCAAGTGACCTTGGTTCATCTTCTGAACCTTTCGCGTCAATTCCAGTAGACGCACCGGCACCGTCAAACGGTCACGCAGATCGGCGATCACTAGGCCATTCGGATGCTCTTTCAGTACCCGCAAAATGTCCTGTTCGAACAGATGGTTGATCTGACAAGCCAACGATTCCGGGTCATAGGGTGGCACGGTGGATGTAAGGTTCATTGTTTGTCTCCCGGGGCCGGGACCGGATAGTCCTTGCCGGTATTGGGGTCGTGGACGATGTTTTTGCTGGATCGCCAGATCGGGGCGCGGTGGCCGGTGCGGCGCATCAGCAAAAATCGGTCGAATCCGTTACTGGTAGGCGTGTCACCCTTCACCTTGATCGACATACGGACCACAAACCCGGTCGCCTCCAAGGCACGCAGATAACGATAGGCGTTGTCCTTCGGGTTTTTTTCGCTGCCATCAAGAGACCGTTCCAGCAACTCCTCTACGGTGGCGGCCTTCTCACGCACCATCAAAGCCCGCCAAAACCGTTCCCGGAAACCGTCTCGGCGAGTACGGGTTTTCGGGGACTGTTTGACAGGGCCGGACTTGATGGATTTACCGGTTTCCAGCCAAGACCGGCCTGCACCGGTTATCCGATACACTCCAACCCCAACCCGAAAAAAGTAACCCCTGTCCACCAGCTTCAACGCCGCCTTGGCCACATTTTTCCGCGGGCCACGAATGGCACCGGCGATCGCTCCGACCGACACGACCCCCCCGTCTCTGGCGGCCCGCAACACCGCATCCTGTGTCACCCTGGCACCCATGATCACCTCCGCACCAGGATCGGACGGCCCGTTCTGCGGTCGTTCATCAACACCTGCCCATGCATCGATTTGATGCTGACCGCCCGCCCGGGGTTGGCTTTGCCGAACCGCTCGACAGATCGAATTCCCTCCTTGACCTCGCGCACATACCCACGTGACGCCTTGGCCAAAAACTCCACCAGACAAGGAGCCACCTCCACCTCACAAAGGTCCGTCACCAGCACGCCAACATCCTCCGGAGTGATCGGCTTGAAATCGACATACTGCCCCACCCGACTGGACGCCTGCAGGGCGCGACTGGCCAAATCCCCGCGAATTTTACTCATCCCGACCAGGATAAACGGAATCTCCAAACGATCAGACAGTCCTTTACGGATCGTCTCGAGCAAAGACTTGCTGCTGATTACCGGTTC
The DNA here is from genome assembly GCA_964344355.1 of uncultured Magnetococcales bacterium. Taxonomy (GTDB): domain Bacteria; phylum Pseudomonadota; class Magnetococcia; order Magnetococcales; family CAYFNE01; genus CAYFNE01. The sequence goes on along the minus strand of CAYFNE010000063.1, from coordinate 3,836 downwards.
CGCTTCATCGATCACCACACCGAAGGTTTTTCCTCGGGCGATCATCTCCTGATTCCGGCCGGCCAAGGATGTCCTTACCTGCTCCAACAATTGCTCAGCACTGTGTCCCGGCCGTAGATTGGGTTCCAGCTTTTTAAGCATGTCCCGCAACATCCAAGAGCGCGTCCATCCCTCCATGGCCTCAACCAGCACCCCACCGTTCTGTACCGTCCACCAATCCACGGCGCGGGTTTTTCCGAGCCCGGGAGCCCCACTCAACACCAACAAGCAAGCCTCCCCCGCTCCACGCTCTTCCAAGGCGGTAACGCCGGATAAAAACCGCCGCACATTACTTGTCATTGAAAATTTGATCCGCATCTTTTATCCTTATCATCACGTCATTGATGAAAGGCCGGTTGGCGTGCCACCGTCAGCCGGCCGCTTCACTCACTCCCAGCAGCAACTGAAAATCCACCTTCTTGATACGCCTCGCAAAATCCTCACGATCGGCTTCCGTCGCCTCCGGCGGATCGGTCAACATCCACAACCCCCAGTCACGCAGATAATTTTCACCGGTGAACAGTGGCCGCCCCTCACCTTCCGCGACCGGCTTGATATCGACAACAACGGCGTCCTTGTCCGCTTCAGCCATTTTTTTCAGTTGCCGGTCCGACTGCTCCATCTCAAGAGGGGTCACCGGTACCGGGGTCGCCTCCAGCGTACGGCGACTCCTGGCCTTGATCCGTTCAATGTCGCCCTCTTTACGGCGGATTTTGGCGCGGTCACGTTTTTCGCGAGCAATATCCAGAGCGTTATCAGGCATGTAAGACCGCACATTGCCGTCACGTTGCGCCTGACAGATAAAACGACCATCCATGGCCCGCACCCAAACCTGGGCACCGTCACGCCAGTCATAGCGGACTCTGACTTTTTTTCCGTTAAATTCAGCAAGTTCACTGGAAAAATAGGACATGCCGTACAGCTTGACCAAGCCGCGCCGAGTAAGGCAGACCTTTTCCGGCCGAAATTCGTCAAGCAGAGCATGATCCGTCAACCGAACCGGCTTCCATCCACGATCCACGGCTGCACGCCAAGCCTCATTCGGGGATTGATGGCGCATCTTGCCGGTTACATCATCCTTGATTTTTGGCAAACTCGTGTGCGGCTCATTGTTGTACCACTCCCGCCTTGCCTCGATCGCCGCCACCAAATCCGGGATACTGGGCAACTGCACCCGGCCCTCCCGCACACCCTTATCAACCAGCCGCGCCAAATCTTCATTTTTTGCCCGGCGCCCGACAAATGCGTCGCTGAACTGTTCGGCGGCAGGGATAGCCACACTCTGATGCAACCGTTCAATCACCCCGCTAGCCTGCGGGTTGCGAGCGCGCGGATGGTAAACCTCGAAACCAAGACGGGCGGCCAAACCGGTAACGGCATCATGCATGGCGTGATTTTTCGCGCCGGACCCGCGATCCCACTGCACGAACAATGGCACGCCGCAAATGGCAATGGCGGACCGCAGCGCATCATGCACCGTCTCGGTTGCTTCGCTTTCAGCGATCGAAAAAGAGACGTAGTACCGAGTGGCAATATCGACCATCTCGGTAATTTCCGGCAAAAACGCTTTACCGGTGTTCGGGTGAGCGCAATAGGTGTAACTCGTATGGCCGTCACCATTGATCACATCACCAGGATTAAGCATGGAAAAGTCGCGCTCCACATAGGGCATCATGGCACGAACCTCGTTTGCCGATTTGCGTTTTTTGGCTTTCTCGATCTCTCCGACATGATGCTTCAAAAACCGGCGAGCCTGATCATAGGTAGGTACATCCAGACATCGATCGGCCTTCATGCTGCGGATGACCGCGGCTATCGTCGGCTGGGTCGGGTTCCCGTAGCGGCGCATGAACTCGCCAACCCACACGGGAATGCCGATGGTTTCCATGGCCGCCGGCGCCAGCCTGGCCGGCCCCTTTTTCAGGGCGGACCGCCAACGCTGCAAAGTGCGGACAGAGACATTTCCGGTCGGCCTGTCTCCTGGTTTTTTAGCCAAAGCCCGAGACATCACATCCTGTACGGCCGGAGGCAACATACCGATGACGGAAAGTTCGGCGATCTCACGAGCCGCATCGCGCACACCGATCATGATGGCCCGTTTGTCCAGTTCCGCCAATACGGTCAATCGAGCATGCATCGTCTCACGCTGCCAATCCTTAAGGTCACCTACCGTGGTCCCCTTCGGTGCGGATGCAACGGCTGGCTGTTTGGTCTTGTAGACCTCCGGCAAACCGGCCGGCCCCGCGTACAGGGCCGCCCTGGCAGCGCGAGGAATGGCGTCAACGTGGTATTCCATCCCTTTGCCGACATCGGCCTTACGGCTGCGCCACCCTTCCCGCCCGGCCTTGGCGCGCACGTTGCGCTCGGAACCGGGCAAACCCGGCAGCCCGGCCAACGCCTTGGCTGTAAACCAGGTTTTCACTTGGTGTTGGATATTTCGAGCAGCCTGGCGTAAAGGGCACTCAGGTCGGGCGCCGGCCCAAAGGCGGGGCTGCTCTTGCCGTCCGGCCAATGTTCGTCGAAAATCGCGCCAACCCATCCGCTTGCCCGGCAAGCATCCACGGCACGACGGAGGAACATTGCCTCCGCCCTGGTGATCGAGAACTGTTCAGGCCCCTTTTCATCAATGGTCGCCTGACCGGTTTCGGCTTGCTGGTTCTCGGGGTTGCTTTTGTTTTCCTTGTCTTTTGCGGTTTTCTTTTTTTCTTTGCCGGCTGAACCGGACTTGGATGCGGCATCCTTGATTAAGCGAATGTGTTTTCGCTGTAAATCTGGACGGATCATGCCCGCATCAACACCGAATTCGAACTCGGCATCAGTAAGACGGGTCAGATTGTAAAGGGTCATCCAGGACGGCGGCAAATGCGAAGCATGCTTCGCATTTGCTATCCGCTTGTCCTCGGCGACCGTCATCAACATTTGCGCGGTCCGGGCACCAAACGGCAATTCATCATTGACCATAATGGCAAAACGACCACGCGAAATACGCGATTTAACCTGGACCAGCATGCGGCCAACATTGAGGATGTTTTCGAGGTTTTTTTGCCACGCCACATGAATGGCGGCACGACAATCCTCCACGATCCGCTCATCAGCATCGGCGATCGCTTTTTCCGACGGGAGCACATCTCCCTCCAGAACAGTCTCTTTCGGAGGATTGTTGAGAGGCACCGCTACGCCGGTTTCTTGCCTGTCTGTCTGGCCCATTGTCCGTTTCCTTTTGTCGTCACTTTTCAGGTTATCAAGCCGCAAACTCTTCCAGCAGTCCTGGCGGTAGAGCTAAAAATTCATCCGGACACCCCAAATCATATAAAACGCGCAACACCCGCCGATGGTTCTCTTTTCCAGTGATCGTGGCGCTTACCACTGGCGATGTGGTTTTCGCCAGACCGGCAACCTGCACGCCTTTGAGATGGTTTTCCCACATCCAACGCTTGATCCCATAATAGTCTCGCTGGCGCCGCTGACCCATCACTTGATCTCCTCTCTCAAACGGGCGATTCTGGCCTTGAGGTTCCGCTCCTCCTCTTCACGCTGCAGCCTGAGAGCCTCCATCTCCTCTTCCGCTTTGAGCAGATCAAGGCGCGCCGCATCGTCACGCCCGATGATCCGCACCCCGATCGGAGCAACCAACGCCTGGATCGGTGCATGATCACCCAAAGCCTGGCAAAAAACCGCCAGCGCGGTAAAATCCGGTTTGCGCCGATCCTGCGGATTGAGCCACTTTTCAAGAGTATCCCTGGACCCGACTTTGACACCTCCTGGTACATGATCCATGCCTGGTCAAGTTAGAACTA
>CAYFNE010000062.1:30016-31151 GCA_964344355.1 uncultured Magnetococcales bacterium | reverse complement strand
CGGTGCCGGCGGCATCGTTGACCACCAGGGTCGGGGCGTCGGCATCGGCGGCCACGGAGACATTGAGACTGCCGGACACCGAGGCGGTTTCCCCACTGGTCTCGGTGGCGGTGGCGGTAACGGCGAGAGTGAAATCGGCATCGCTGTCGGCTGGCGGCGTGACGGTCAGACCGGTCAAGTCGGCTCCGGTCAGGGTCCAGGTGCCATCGCCATTGTCGATACCGGCGGAAAGATCGGCCCCGGCCGGTACACCGGAGACGGTGACGCTCAGGGTTTCGGAGCCATCCAGGTCGGTCAGGCCGGCACTGATGTTCAGCGCGATGCTTTGATCCTCGATGCCGGCGCTGTCGGACAACACCAGCGTCGGCGTGTCGGCCCCGTCGGCCAGGGAAACATCGACGGTGCCGGTCACGGCGGCGATGTCGCCACCATCAGCTTCGGTGGAGGTGGCGGTGACTTCCAGGCTGAAATCGGTGGTGCCGTCGGAGGGCTGGGTCATGGTCAACCCATCCAGATCCTCGGCCTCCAGGGTCCAGGTGCCATCACCATTGTCGGTGCCGGCGGAAAGCGTCGATCCCTCGGGAACGTTGGAAATGGTGGTGGTCAGGCTTTCGGAACCATCGGTATCGTTCAGGGTCGAGGAGATGTTCAGGGCGATCTCCTCATCCCCACTGCTGGTGGAGGTGCTGTCCATCACCAACGTTGGCTCATCGGCATCAGCCTCTACAACGACGTCGAGGGTGCCGGTAACGGTCGTGGTGTCGCCGGTGCTACTCTCGTAAGAGGTGGCGCTGACGGTCAGGGTGAAATCGGTGTCATCATCCTCGGGCGGGGTGATGGTCAACCCTTCCAGGTCCTCTTCGGTGAGGGTCCAGGTGCCATCGCCATTGTCGGTGCCGGCGGAGAGGGTCGCCCCCTGTGGCACGCCGGCGATGGTGACGGTCAGTGTTTCAGAGCCATCCAGGTCGGTGAGACTGGCGGCGATGTTCAGGACGATGGCCTGATCTTCCGTACCGCTGCTGTCACTAACCTCCAAAGTCGGCTCCTCGGCGGTTTCATCGGGGGTGCCTTCATCGAAGACCGGCTCACCCTCGTCGAAGACCGGCGCTCCCTCGTCGAAGACCGGCGCTCCCTC
>CAYFNE010000062.1:0-29916 GCA_964344355.1 uncultured Magnetococcales bacterium | reverse complement strand
CCCTCGTCGAAGACCGGCGCTCCCTCGTCGAAGACCGGCGCTCCCTCATCGAAGACCGGCGCACCTTCATCGAAGACCGGTGCTCCCTCGTCGAAGACCGGTGCACCCTCGTCAAATACCGGTTCGCCTTCATCGAATATCGGTTGACCCTCATCGAAGACCGGATCGGTGGTGGTCGTGGTGGTTGTGGTTTCAGAGAAGGAAGCGAGCGAGGCATCGGTGCTCGAGGTGGTGGTTGATTCCTTCTTGGTGTCTTCTGCCATGATCCGTCTCCACTTGGTGGTCCTGCCCTTAAAACGATTGCCGGTCCAATCGAAATTCGGGGTACCGGGTCAATTCGGCTTTAAATGCAATATTATATGTGTGTTCGGGGCATGACGCCCCATTCACCAAGAGGAAAAGCAAAATCCGTGCCTGTAAGCTTTTTTTCTTTTATTTCATGCAGTTACCGTAAATTTTCCGATCCGGCGGCCCCGCCTCGACCCCAAATCATGTAAACCAGAATTACCACCCTGAACGGCCATAAATTCCGATCTGTTTGTTTTTTATACCGATACCCCTTGACTGTATCATTTTTTTACATTGCGCCCATTTTTACAACACCCCGCCGACAGGGTACCGATCGGGGTGACAAACGACGGTTTTTCAAGGATTTTCCGGTAACTTTCACTAACTGAAAGTGCCTTTCGATAACCATGGAAACGGCCGATCCAGATAAAATGCCAGAGCCGTTTTTTCGCATCGATGTGGGTGACGATTTCCGGCTGAAAACCTTTATCAGTCAACTCATGCACAATTTTTTCAGCCTCCCGGGAGCTTTGAAAACTACCTACCTGCACCGCATAACGGGGCGTCTCGTCCGTCCGTTTGCCCTTGAGCGCCGACAGGGGTTTTTCCGGATCGATGTTGGCGACGAAGGCCGGCTGGCCTTCCCGGCTTTGATAGGCCGCCAGGGCCTCAAGGGCTTGGCGGCGATGTCGGTAACGACCGATCCACACCCGGTGCCAGGGCCGGTTCAGACGGTCCACACCGGGGATAATGGCCACCTTGTAGCCCTTGCGGCGCAGTTTGGCGGCCAGTTTTTTCGCCAGTTTTTCCTTGTTGAAGCCCCCCACCTGCACGCCGAAGCGGAACGGTTCCGGGAAGGCGTCGGGATCGACGCTGGCGACGAATACCGACAACCGCTCCCTGGCCAGAAATCGCTCGCCCACGGCCTTGGCGGTGGCATAATCGGCAAAGCGGCCCAGCCATATTTTCCGTAAGGGCCGGCCCCGGGCGTCGCGGGTCTCCATGAGGTAGGGGTTGTAGCCCTTGTCGCGCAACGTCTGCAGCATGCGCTCGGCATGTTCATCTTCCAGGAACACCCCGGCCTGGAGGGTATAGCGGAACGGTCCGGACTTTTTGGCCTTGGCCGTTTTCGGTGCGGGGACCGCACCGGCAGCGGGGAGCGGTTTTTCGATGCGCCGTGGCGGCGCCGGTTTGACCATCCGTTCGGGTCGGGGGTGCGCCGCCGGTCTGGACACCCGTTTGGGTTGCGGCTGTGCCGTCGCCCGGGCCACCCGTTCGGGTTTGGGGTGCGCCGCCGGTTCGGGTCGCGGTCGCACCGCCGGTTCGGCGGGGATCGCCCGCACCGTCGCCACCGCCGCCGGCCCGGCGGCGGACCGCGCCTTGACCGTGGCCAGCCGTGGGGTGCCCGGGGGTATCAACACCGTCTCCAACAGTTGCAGGTCCATCCGTTCGGAGAGCCGTTCCAGGGCCTCTTCGGCCTTTTTGCGGGGGGATTCGCCGGCATCCAGGGGCAGGCCGAGCATCCAGACCGGATCGATGCGGGGGGGACGATAAAGCTCCAGGGTCAAAAAGCCGGTCGGGGGCAGGCGGAAACGGCCGGTGAGCACCTGCGAGATACCCCGTTCCTGGAACCATTCAGGACCGTTGTCCAGCCCCCGGGACCAGATTTGCGGATTTTCCACCTGCCAATCCGGCTGGTGCAGGACACCGCCGATCTTTTGTTGCAGATAGTCGGCCACCGCCTGATTGATGGCCCGGGCGCCCCGGTCCCCCTCCTCGGCCCGGAACGGCAGCACCAGCAACCGTGACCCCGGCTCCACCGGTCCCGGCTCGGGGATCGGCGGGGGACTGGCCGGGGTGAAGGCACCGGCGAAACAGCCGGAGAGCAGCAACAGCAATAAAACGGACGCCAGACGAAACACGACCCTCTTCCTTATTTTGTCGACAGGAAACGCCGCTCGGCGTTTTCCAGCACCAGACAGGTCAACCGTCCGGTGTGATAGGCACCGGTATCGATACCGATGCGACAGGGGGTGATTTCCGGTTTTTCACGAATGGTATGACCATGGACGATCATTTTTCCAAACGGTTTTTCATGACTCAAAAACGGCTCCCGAATCCACAGCAGGTCGATGGGCCGCTGTTTGTTCAAGGCGACGCCGGGACGGACGCCGGCATGCACCATCAGATAGTCCCCGACCTCGTAACGGAGCCGCAGGCTGGTCAAAAAGGCCTGATGTGATTCGGGAATGGTTTCCACCAGTTTATTACGCAGTTCCTTCATCCGATCCGAGGCGGAGATGCGGGCCTTGACCTGAATTTGATAACTGAGGGCGGTGGCCATGCCGCCATGGGCGGTCCAGGTGTGACCACCGACGGGATTGGAGAGAAAATCCTGCATTTCCGCCTCATGGTTGCCGCGCAGATAGATGGATTGGCACCCCTGAAGGGGCTCTTGCAGCAGGATATCGATCACTTCCCGGCTGCTCTCCCCCCGGTCGATATAGTCCCCGAGATAGATCACCAGTTTGATCATCTCCGCCGGCAAGGCGGCGATTTCATCGGCGATCCGGGTGTGCAGGCGCCGCAACAGATCGGCGCGACCGTGGATGTCACCGATGACATAGGCCCGGCAGTTGTCCGGTATCCGTGGCGGTTTGGCGGCCACCGGCGGGGGCCGGGGCTCTTTTGGCGATTTGGCCGCAAAAAAAAGGGATTTCAGTTTCCCGAACATTTGGGCGCTCCAGTTTTCGATATTGGACGATTCACCCCATGCGGATGGCCGGAATATGACAAAATTAAAGGCCATGAAAAACCGAACTGGTTCATGGCCCGCCACTGATTTCATTTCATTCAATAAAACCGATACGACCTGCACGGGAAACAAGCATGAATCACGCCGAATCAGCATATCGGAGGGATTAAACAAAAAAAATCGAAAAATCCCTGTTCACACTTTTTAATGGGCCGGTAAGGAGAGTGAAGGAGACGTTTGGAAAGGAGGTGTGGGATGATCAACCCCTATGACAACACCACCATGATCGGCGTACCGACCGATCTTCAAAACCGATCCGCCTTTCGTCGGGCCGTAAACGAGTTGCGCACCGGCAACGGTCGGGAACCGGCGGTCAATCATGTTCGTCATGCCGATGGCGGCAACCATCCGGGCGGCATTGGCAACCGTCCACCCCCGCCGCCCCGTTCCGACGCCCGTCAACCGGGCGGGAACGAACCGTTTTCCGCCGGGGGGCGCCGGGCCGTTGATCGGCAACCAGAACGGGCGGATGACAAACCGACCGGAAACGAACCGGAAAAACCGCGCTCGCCGATCCTCAAACCGTTGTTGGGGGAGATACCGACACCGTTGGAAGAGATGGTGGAAAAGAGTGTCCAGCGCATGCGCCAGACCCCTCTGGCCACCACCCGTTTCCTGTTGGCGGCCCTGACCACCGGTCAGGAGCCCCCGGAACCCTCTCAGGAGGCCGGGCCGTTGCCCCGGTTGGATATCACCGCATAGGCGGCTTCGATCTCCGCCCGAACGTCGGGGTGCCGTTCGGCGCTTGCCACCGGGCGCAGAACGGCGGCGGGACCGGGACCGGCGAGAGTCCCTCCCCTCCTCTCCCGGTCATTGCGTTCCGCCACCCGACCCACGCCCCAGGCCGCATGGCCCCGCACCAACGGTTGTTCATGCCGCAACAACCGTTCCAGGGCCGACAGCGCCTCGGGAGTGGCCCAATTTCCCAACGCCACCGCCAAGTTGCGTAAAAAACGCGTCACCCCCAGCCGTTTGACCGGGGATTGACGGAACAGGGTGCGAAAGGCGGCGTCGTCCAGATCGACGAAATCGAGCAGGCGGGGATTTTCCAGGGCCGGGCGCGGCAGGAACGCCGGTTCGCCGGTCACCGCGCCGAACCGGTTCCAGGGGCAGACCGCCAGGCAGTCGTCACAACCGAAAACGCGATTGCCCATGGCCGCCCGGTAACGGAGGGGGATGGCCCCGGGCGCCTCGTTGCTCCAGTAGGCCAGACAGCGGCCGGCGTCCAGACGGTAGGGACGGTCCAGGGCATCGGTGGGGCAGGCGTCGAGACAGGCGCGGCAATCGCCGCAATGGTCCTTCCCGTCCGGTTCATCCGCCGGCAGCGGCAGGGCGATGAAATATTCGGCCAGAAAGAGCCAGCAACCGAAACGACGGTTGACCAGCAGGGCGTTTTTTCCCTGCCAGCCGAGTCCCGCCGCCACCGCCAGGGGTTTTTCCAGCACCGGCGCGGTATCGACGAAGATGCGTCCGTCCACCGGCCGGCCCAATCGCTCCTGTAACCAGCGGGCCAGTTTTTTCAACCGTTTTTTCAGGAGATCGTGATAATCGCGGTTGCGGGCGTAGGCGGAGATCCAGGCGGCGCCGGGGTCGGTCAGGGGGGCCATGGGATCGCCGGGTGGCTGGTAGTTGCTGCCGAGGACCAGGATCACCCCCAGATTCGGCAGCAATTGGCGTGGATCCCGGCGTCTTTCGGGGTGTCGGGCCATCCAGGACAGGCCGGCGTGGGAACCGTTGGCGAGCCAGGCGGTCAAATGGTGCGCGTGCGGCGGTGGCGCCGCGGGAGCGAAGGCGGCGGCGTCAAAACCGGCTTCCAGGGCCCGATGCCGTAAATCCTCTTTCAGTTCGGCCCAGTGATTGGTAGAATTCGCCGGTTTCACCGTTCGTCAACCCCGTAAAGAGAAGAAAGCCAACCGATCATGACCGCCCAACCTCCGGTCCCCCTGGAGCCCCTGTATGAACTCGCCGACGACGAGTTGGAAAAGCGTATTCTGGCCGCCAAGTCGGCGCTCGGTGACCGTTGTGTGATCCTCGGCCATCACTATCAGCGTGAGGAGGTCTATCGTCATGCCGATTTCACCGGTGATTCCCTGAAATTGGCCCGTCTCGCCTCGCAGCGTCCCGATGCCGCCCACATCGTTTTTTGCGGGGTTCATTTCATGGCCGAGGTGGCGGACATCCTTTCCGGTCCCGAGCAGGTCGCCATATTGCCGGACCTGGCGGCCGGCTGTTCCATGGCCGACATGGCCGATCTGCCGGCGGTCAGCGCCGCCTGGGCGGAGTTGGCGACGGTGTTGGACGTGGAAAATGAGGTTACCCCGGTTACCTATGTCAATTCCACCGCCGATCTCAAGGCTTTTTGCGGCGAGCACGGCGGCACGGTCTGCACCAGTTCCAACGCCACGAAAATATTGGACTGGTCGTTTTCCCAGCGGCCGAAGGTGTTGTTTTTCCCCGATCAACATTTGGGGCGCAACAGTGGTCATCGTTCCGGCATTCCGTTGCAGGAGATGGTGCTGTGGAAACCGAACGAACCTTTGGGCGGGTTGACGCCGGAGGCGATCCGGGCGGCGCGGATCATCCTCTGGGATGGTTTTTGTTCGGTGCATCAGATGTTTCAGCCGGCGCATGTCGATCTGTTCCGGTCCCGGCATCCCGGCATTCAGGTCATCGTTCATCCGGAATGTTCCTTCGAAGTCTGTTCGATGGCCGATGCCCTGGGTTCCACCGAACAGATTCAATCGGCGGTACGTTCCGCGCCGTCGGGTTCCAAGTGGGCTATCGGCACCGAGTTGAATCTGGTCAACCGGTTGAAGCATGAGATGCCGGACAAGGAGATCCATTTTCTCTGTCCCACCATCTGCATGTGTTCGACCATGTTCCGCATCGACACCCAGCATTTGTGTTGGGCGTTGGAAAATCTGGTTCAGGGCCATGTGGTCAACCCCATTTCGGTGCCCGCCGCCGAGGCGGCGGCGGCCAAGCGGGCCCTGGACCGCATGTTGGCCGTCGTCTGACCATGGCCACCCTGGAAAAGGCCATCGCCCTGGCGGTTGAGGCGCACCGGGGTCAGGTTGACAAGGCGGGGGTCGCCTATATTCTCCATCCGTTGCGGTTGATGTTGGCCTCCTGCAGCGAGGAGGAGCAGATCGTCGCGGTGTTGCATGACACGGTGGAGGATACCGATGTCACCTTCGACACCTTGCGCGAGATGGGTTTTTCCGAGCGGGTATTGGCGGCCTTGGAGTGTTTGACGCATCTGCCGGAGGATGCCTATGAGGATTACATCCAACGGTTGAAGAGCAATCCTTTGGCACGCAAGATCAAGTTGTTGGACCTGGAGGACAACATGAATGTGCGCCGTCTCGACCGGCAGCCCAGCCGGCGGGATTGGGAGCGGTTGAAAAAATATCGTCAGGCCTGGGCGGTCTTGCACGATCTGCCGGAAGCATGAGTCACAAGGTTTTCCGCGACGCGGTGCATGACATGATTTCCCTGCACCGGGAGCGCGGGGGGCCGGCGGCGGACGGGGTGGATTGGGGGGATGCCCTGCTGTTGGCATTGATCGACACGCCGGAGTTGCAGCGGTTGCGGCGCATCCGCCAGTTGGGGCCGGCGGCGCGGGTTTATCCATCGGCGGAGCACTCCCGTTTTTCCCATGCCCTGGGCACGTTGCATCTGGCCAAGCGCATCCTCGCCACCCTTTGCCATCCGCAACCGTTGTTGGACCGGCAGCGGATGTTGCAGGTCAAGGTGGCGGCGTTGTTCCATGATGTCGGTCATGGTCCCTATTCCCATGTATTCGAACTGATCGCCCCCGGCATGGCCAGTCATGAGGCCTGGGGTTGGCGTATTCTCAGCGCCCGGCGGCAGCCGCGCCGTATCATCGAACAACATTGCCGGCGGTTGGGTTTGGCGGTCGACTCTTTTTTTCGGGGGTTGGCGGCCATTCTCGATCCGGCGGCCAAGGGGGACGGCCAACATATCGGCCGGCAGGTGATTTCCAGCCAGTTGGATGCCGACCGCATGGATTATCTGTTACGGGATGCGCATTTTACCGGTGTATCCTATGGCCGTTATGATCTGGAGTGGCTGTTGCACAGTTTGCGGGGCCGGCAGATGGCGGGCGAGACGCGGTTGTGCGTGGACATTTCCAAGGGTCCGGCGGCGTTGGAGAGTTATATCCATGCCCGGGATCACATGTATCGTCAGGTGTATGATCACAAGACGGTGCGGGCGTTCGAGATGGCCACGGTCCATTTTTTCCGGTTGTTGCGGCACCTGGTCGAACGGACCGGCGTCCCGCCCCCTGGTACGCCGCCGGCGTTGGCGGCGTTGTTGCGGGCCATGGTGGCCGATGGCGAGCCGGGGTTGGATGATTATTTGAGACTGGATGACACGGTGATCGATTATGCCATCGGTCAATGGGCGGAGATGGTCCCGGCCACCGCTTTGGAGGCCGAGTTGCGTTGGAAAAGCCGGTCGTTGCGCGATCGAAAACCGATTTATCGACGTTTGCGCTGGCGGGGCCCGGGCATGGTTGGCGGCAACGAGCGGATCGATGATCCGGCGGTGGCCGCTTTGGTGAGTGATTTTTTCACCGAGCGGGCCGAGGAGCCGATTTCGCTGCCGGATGGCGAGGGTGGTCATCGGACGTTGCCGCTCAAGCTGTTGGCGCGGGTGGATCGGGTGGAGCGGGCGCCGTATGCGCATTTGCAATATATGAGTGGCCGGGCCGATCCGATTCATGTGGTGGATGGGACTGGCCGGGTTTTACCGGCGGAGCGGGCTTCGGCGCAGATCAATCTATTGGGTCAGAGCCGGCGGCGGTTGGTACAGGTATTCGTCGATCCCCGGGCGGTGGATGCCGTAAAGGCGTTGGTAGCCGAACATTTTTCCCGGCCGGAGGTGGGGTTGGCGGATGATTGAACCCGTTGGCATTGGATTATTGGCCGGTTTGGCCCTTTTTCAGGCGGTGCTCATGACTCCCGTGGCCATCGATGATGGAGAGATCGTTCGTCTCAAGGACAAGGCGGCCATCAGCCGGGAGACGTTGGTGACCGCCTTGTCGCGGAGCCGGGTGGTCCTGATCGGTGAGGAGCATCCCGATCCGGGTCATCATCGCATTCAGTTGCGGGTCATCGAGGGGGTTCATCGTCAGGTGGGCGCATCGCGACCGATTGCGGTGGCGATGGAGATGTTTCCGGGTCATTTGCAACCGAAGTTGGATCGGTGGGTGGCGGGCCGGTTGAGTGAGCCGGCATTTTTGGATGCGGTGAAGTGGTACAGTACCTGGGGATATGATGATGCGTTGTACATGCCCATATTGAGGTATGCGCGCAAGCACCGGTTGCCGGTATTGGCGGTGAATGTGGATCGTGGCGTGGTCCGGCAGGTGAGAAAACAGGGCCGTCACTCGTTGAACCGGGAGAAGCGGTCGTTGTTGCCGGCGAGGATTGCGCCGGCGACAACCGAGTATCGAATTCGGTTGCGGGAGGTTTTCGACAGCCATCCGATGATGGGCAAGGCGGGTCCTTTCGATTGGTTCGTGGATGCGCAGCAGACCTGGGATGGTGTGATGGCCAAGGGCATGTCGGATTGGTTGCGGCGGCATCCGAGCGGGTTGGTATTGGGCATTGCCGGATCGGGTCATCTCATTCATGGGCATGGTATTTCGCATCAGTTGCGTCATCAGGGGGTTGAGGATGTGGTGACGGTATTGCCGTGGACCGGTTCGGAGCGGTGGGTGCCGAGGGATGCGGCGGATTATGCCTGGGGCAGTCCACCGGCGCCGGAGACGCCGCCGCCGGTGCGGTTGGGAATTTTATTGGATGATGGGCATGGGGGGGTGAAGATTTCCGGGGTGATGCCGGGTGGGTTGGGGGCGAGGTCCGGGTTGAAGAAGGGGGACCGGATCGTGGCGTTGAATGGCCAAAAAACGCCGATTTCGCACACGTTGGTCAGATTGATCCGCAAGTTGAAGTGGGGAGACCGGGTCACGGTGACGGTTCGTCGGGGTGGCAGGGTATTGGAGAAAAAAATCGATCTTCCCGGGACGCCGCCGGAGAGTTGAATATGAGGGCGATTGCTCAACCCCACGATCGATTTTTGAAGATCCTGCTTTCCGATCCGGAGAAAGCGGGAACTCTTCTTCGGGAACGTCTGCCAAAAAAAAATAGCGGAACGATTGTCCCCTGAGCAGCCGGAGTTGGTTGAAGGCACTTTCATTGATCAGGAGTTGCGCGCCCATTTGACGGACCGGCTATATCGGATGAAGACGGTCACTGGCCGGGCCGCACTGCTGTATGTGTTGATTGAACATAAAAGTTCACCGGAACCGCGCATCGGCTGGCAACTGTTGAGATACCAGGTAGAGATATGGAAACAGTGGGAGCGTGAAAATCCGGACTGGCAACTGTTGCCAGCCATCGTCCCACTGGTTTTTTACCATGGCGAGGAAACGTGGCGGATTCCGGAGGAGTTCCCGGCTTTGGTGGACGCCGAAGAAGAGTGGCGGCCATGGCTTCTGGATTTTCGGTTCATGGTTGTGGATTTGGGAAAGATCGAAGACCGGTTGCTTTCACGCCATCCACGATTGCGTGCTTGGCTGTTGGCCGCCAAGTATGCCACCCGGGATGGTCAACAACTGGATGTGAAGGAGTTTCTCGCTGAAACTCTTTTGCAGGTTCCGGAGGAGATGTTCACCATCATGCGCTATGTGGTGGAGACCTATCGGAGTTACGATGAGCAGGCGATACGAGAGATCATTCGGCGGGTTCGCCCCGAGGAGGAAGAGATCATGATGTCCAAATTTGCAGAAGATATCATTGCCAATCGCAACCCGGAATGGACAGAGAGAATCCTTCGGGAACGCGAGCGGATCAGTGAGCGCAAAGGGGCCATGACCACCCTTCTACGCCAACTCGAACACCGTTTCGGCGATCTACCCGAAGAGGCCCGAAACAACATCGCCAACGCCGATCTCGATTCCCTGGAGGCGTGGAGTCTGCGATTTGTGAATGCCCGGTCACTGGAGGAGGTTTTCAACGCCTGATTGCCGCCGGACCAGGTGGATCGGGCGGTGGTCAGGAACCGTTCTCGATCCGATCCAAAATATTCTTGACGGTACTGGAGTACCATTTCCCACCGCTGGCGGTGGCGATACCGCGGTTGTTGAGGGTATCGGCGATGCCGGTGAGGGTGGTGACGCCCTCCTCTTTTCGCAATTTTTGAATCAACGGGTAGACCTCCCGGGCGAACCGGTCGGCGGCGGCTTTTTTGTTGGCGATGGTATCCCGTTTACGGTGCGACCGTCCCTTGTTGGTTCCGGACATGTTTCCCCCCTCATTCCTACCCCCTCTCGTGATCCCGATCAATCCTGTGAATTTCTTTTATTCCACCCTCCCTTCATTGAACATACACACAGGGACACCGGGGCGACAAGAGAAAAAAACAGTTTGTTATCAGCACGATCCATAATGATCAGTCATTCAGGGAACACCAACGGCATGGTAACCATGATTACGGCGGCCGTTGTTGATTGCAAGGTAATGTCCCTGGTTTTTCACAAACGGTATTTACCCGGGAAAGGCAACCGGATACATGCCTGTTGGCAACTCCTTTGCCGGCGCCGGGGCCGTCGGCGGTCGGGGTGGGACCGGGTGGGGGATCGCCTGGAAACGATTGATGATATCTTTGTCATGAAAGCTCTGTTTCTGATACCATTTGGAGATTGTCAAAATATCACCGGGGATGGGTCATGGTCGAAAAAGAGAGTGAACTGCAGCCGTTGGAATTGTTTATTTCATATGCGCATGAGGATGAGGCGTTCAAGGATGAACTCCTGGCCCATCTGGAGAGCCTGCAGCCGGAATTCAACATCAGCGCCTGGCATGATCGGGTCATGCAGGGTGGTGATGTGTGGAAAAAACGCATTTTCAGTGCCATGGAAAGCTGTCATATCGCCCTATGGCTGGTCAGCGTCTCCTTTCTGCGCTCCAAGTTCATCTCTGAGAAAGAACGGCCTTTTTTGTGGAACCGTTTTGAAAAGAAAGAAATTCGCATCATCCCGGTCATCATCAAGCCCTGCAAATGGAGCAAAAAGGACTTTCAAAAACTCCTGGTTTTTCCGGAAGATGGCAGGGCACTGATCAAATATCCGACGACAGATGGACAACGGGGTGAGCAGTTCGTGGAACTCATGAACATGCTTGAGGAAATAGCGGAATCCATTCCCCGCAAAAAGAAAACTTCCGGCTCCGACTTCCTCCGCGACTACCGCCACCGTTTTTCCGCCAAGTATGACCGCTGGGATTTGGCCCATGTCGGCGTCGCCCAGGCCGGGAGGGATCGGGTGATCGAGGCGACGCTGGAGCAGATGTATACGCCTTTGCGATTGGGGAAAGGATATGATCTGAAAAAATTGGAAGAAGGATCGATCATCGATCCGGACGCCCTCTTGAAAAGAGAAGGGCCGCTGGTGGTGCGCGGGGTGGCCGGGTCGGGGAAAACCACCTGGATGTGTTGGACCTTCCGGCAACTGCTGGCCGATGCGGCGGTGTTGCCGATCCTGGTGGAGTTGCGAAAATTGGCCCTGACCTGGGAGAAGGCCACCACCGGCACGGAAAAAGCCTTTGAGACTTTTCTGGAGCGAATGCTTGAAGAAGAAGGGTTGGAGGAACCGAAAAATGGGTTGACCACCCTGTTTACGGAGGATGAACAGCCGCAGCCAGTATTGTTGGTGGATGGCTGGGATGAGTTGGGCGACATCGGCCAGGATGTGCGGGCAAAACTGCTGGGGTTCATGCGCGCCCGACCCCGGGTGCGGGTGGTGGTGAGCAGCCGGCCCTATGGCGATGGGCGGCCCTCGCACAGCGATGGTTTCGAGGTGTTGGACGTTCAACCCCTGAATGACCGGGAGATCAAATTTTTGGCCGAGCGGTTTTTCCGCCACTGTTACGGCCAGGATGAGTCCAGCAGCCAAACATCGGTCACCGAGTTCATAGCCGCCTTGGAACGTTCCCCGGATGCACAGGTATTGGCCCGCACCGCCCTGTTGTTGACGATGATGTTGTTGATCAGCCGTTCCAACCCGTTGCCGGACAAACGGCATAAACTTTACCAGGTTTGCATCGATACCCTGCTCACCGCCCGTCCCGACCGCTACGCAAAAAAAGGCGTGCGCATCGGCCCGAACCACTGGCGACCCGACAACAGCGAGGAGCGGTTGCGGGTGGCGGCGGCGTTGGCCTTCGAAGTCCAGTCACAGGGCTATAAGGAAAGCCACCGCGCCACCATCGTTCGCACCTGGGATGAGATGGGCCGTTTTCTGCCCGAAACTTGGAATCATCGGCAAAAGGAGGGATTTCTCGCTTGGCTGGCCGGGCCGGCGGGCCTGCTGGTGGACCGGACCGACGGCACCTTGACCTTTGCCCATCTCAGTTTTCAGGAATTTTTGACCGCCTGGCACCTTCAAGCGACGGTGGAGGGTAACAATGAACGCGTCCAACTGTGTCAGGAAAAAATCAAGCGGGATCACTGGTGGGAAACCATGCGCCTTTGGGGAGCATTGGTGGAGGGAACCAACCCCCAGCGCCTGGAGTGGGTATTTCATGCCCTTTTTGAGGACAAGGAATATGGTCTCTGGTTCGCTGGCACGATGATGGCGGATGGTCTCGGAGCAACCGTGTTCGAATCATGGGCCAAATCGGCCATGGAGACCATCCAGCAACAGTGGTTTAATCATGCCGATGACTGTTTCCAGGCTTGGGCCGCCACCAGACAACAACCCGAACGGCAAAAACAACTGCAAAAAAACATCCATGATCTGGTCGCCGACAGCAATTGGTTGCAGTGGCAGCGGCTCGGTCTGGCGGCGCGGACGGCCAATTTGAAATCACCGTCCGCCCCCCGGGAAAACAGTCATGCCCGCGCCATCCATGATTGCCTGGAAAAAGCCCCTGAAACCGCCCGGCAGGTGGCGGCGGGCCGAATATTGACCGGCGGCCCGCCGAACTGGCCGGGCCCTGAAGCCCCCGAGTTGATGCACCTGCAACTGTGGCCCGGCCATCGCCGGCAGGCGGGATTCCGTTTGCAATCCTTGGCCAACCTGGGTGGTGACCGGACGTTGTTGTTGCAGGTCGGGAAAAAATTCCTGCCGTTACCAAACATGAACCAGGAACAGACCGACTTGGCGCGATACTTGGCGCGATACTGGGCGCGATACTGGGCGCGAGACTGGGCGCGAGACTGGGCGCGAGACTGGGCGCGAGACTGGGGCTTAAACAAAAACAATACAAATCATCTTGACTTTGTATTATTTGAGATCATGTCTTTTGGGAGAATGTCGCCACGTTTTATCTTCGCTCAGCGTCGCGAAAAAAAAAGGGCAGCCAATCTCTTTCAACAGGCCGCCAGATTTTCCATCGATCCCAAAAAGAATGGATCTGAACTACCCGCTTATGAAGGCGATCCCCTCTGGCCGGCCCTGGCCCGCCACATCAGCCGCCAGGCGAGCGACGAAGACCGGGCGCTGCTGACCGACCTGGCCAAAAACCCTGAAAAAAGAGACGGAAAACTGCGCTGGGGACTGCAATATATCGTCCGCGGCGACGTGATGTTGGAGGACGGCACCAATATAACACTGGATGAACTGTGCGATGAACTGAATCTTCCTCACCTCCCCTACCTGGAAGAGATGCCGGACGAACTGGAGGTGGATTGGGATAAAGAGGATTGACAAAAAAGGGACCGATCGTCCATCTTTACCACTTGTTTCAGTGTAAAATGATCATGATGGCCGGACAACGACCATGAACCGCTGTGAGCCGGCATGTCGGAAATTTTCAGACTTGTCCAACAAAAACACAGATCCATGGTAGGGCGGGGTTACGTCCCCGCCGAATGACCCGGGACGTTGGCGGGGACGTAACCCCGCCCTACCGTTTCAGCAAACGGTAAAACGGAAAGCCCGGAATCTGACCGATCCCAATCAGCCCACCATTGAAAAAAGAACATGCGCCTGACCCGAATCAACAACGGCCTGGGAATCAAAATTCCCAAATCCCTCATCGAACAGTCCGGATTGATGAACCAGGAACTGGAACTGCGCGTCACCGGCCAGGGATTGTTGATCGCCCCGGCCGGAAAAATCAGACAAGGCTGGGCCGAAGCGGCCCGGGAACAACATCAAACCGGCGCCGACCACACCCCCCTGCAGGACGGCAACCGCTTCGACGAGGAACAGTGGCTTTGGTAAAACGGTTCGAAGTCCACTGGATCACCCTCGGCACCAACCCCCAACGAACCCTGGCCAATACCCGCCCCTGCGTCATCCTCTCCCCCGACGAACTGCAACCCCTGAATACCGTGATCATCGCGCCGCTGATCTCCGGCTCCAACCCCTACCCCTGGCGGGTCGCCGTCACCCTGCGCGACCGCAAAGGTTTCGTGGCCATCGACCAAATCCGCTCGGTCGATCGATCCCGTTTGCGGGGCTGGATCGGCGAACTGGAGCCGGATGATGGACAACGGGTTTTGGCGGTGCTCGGGGAGATGTTTGCGCCTTGATCAACCGGCGGCCCGCAACTCCTCGCGGATAACCCGGCGTAAAAGAGTCTCCATCGGCTCACGGGTCTGATCGAGATATTGACGCAAGGCATCGTTGATCATTGTTTGATATCCCCGCCCCGCCGCATCAGCCCGGTTGCGGAACTCTTCCAGGATATCATCGGCAAGATAAATGGTGATGCGGGTCTTGCCCAGCTGGGGGATTACGGCACCGCGCTTGGCGGTGCTCATGTCATAATCCTTTTTCATATGCCTTGCGCTCCCGTGGACTGGCGATCCTGGCTGAAATCAATCGAACTGTCGCAACACGAAAACTGAATACCACGGTCACTACCCGCCCAGTGGCATCCATCCCCGTGGAAACGAAACGCTGCTCACCGATGGCATCATCATCTTCCCGGGTAATGGCGTTCGGATCGTATAGAACCAGTTCCACTTCAGAAAACCACACACCATGTTTGGCAAAATTGCTCGCGGCCTTTTTGGGATCCCAGGTGATGCCCATGGCTAACAGTGTATGT
Organism: uncultured Magnetococcales bacterium; assembly: GCA_964344355.1. GTDB lineage: Bacteria > Pseudomonadota > Magnetococcia > Magnetococcales > CAYFNE01 > CAYFNE01. Next base: position 14,724 of record CAYFNE010000062.1, on the reverse strand, counting down.
ATGTTGTATGCATATCGTCAATCAATAATTCCGGATCAGCAGGAAAATTCCGGGCTGTTGTTTTGCTGACGGATGCTTTGACTGGCATTGCGCCCGTTCATTGTGATTATGCAAAAAACGCATAATCACAATGAACGGGCCAAGGCTCACCGGTACGGGCGCCGGTGATTGTTTGAGGCGCGTGGCGCGCCTTTTGCTGAAAGGCGCAAAAGGCGCTTTTTGAGTTGCACGCGCTAAAGGCACAGTCAAAATCAAAACCTGAAACCGTGGGCGCTGCCCACACCCGCCAGGGGACAAGTCCCCTGGACCCCGATTGTCAGGACAACTCCTTTTTTCACCTTGTATTTCAAACTATTAGGGAGCTTTTTTTCTATTTATTCCCGTACTTCTCCGCTTCCGGAACCAACCTCCGCAAATTCTCTATCCTCGTTCGGTTCGACGGGTGGGTGCTCAAAAACTCTGGCGGTCCTCCCCCATATTTCCTCTCCATCCGCTCCCATACCCGCGGCGCCTCCGCCGGATCATAACCCGCCATCGCCATAAATATGATCCCCAACCGATCCGCCTCCGACTCATGCAACCTGCTGTACGGCATCAATACCCCATACTTCGAACCCAATCCATAACCCACCATCACCGACTTCGACATCGCCGGACTCATCTGCATGCCAGCCAAACTCTTTTGCAATAACGAAGATCCCATCTGCGCCATCATCTGCTGACTGGCCCGCTCCCGACCATGACTCGCCACCGCATGCGCGATTTCATGACCCATCACCGCGGCCAACCCATCCTCATTGGCCGTAATCGGCAAAATGCCACTGTAAATACCCACCTTGCCACCATCCATGCAAAACGCGTTCGGCTGCGCATTGTCAAACAACGTAAATTCCCAACCATAGCCGTCCAACAACGATCCCCGACCACGATCCCGGAAATATCGCTCCACCGCCCGCCGCAGGCGCTGACCCACACGTTCCACCATCACCGCCGCCGGCGTGCCCCGAATCACCGGCTCCTCCCGCTTCAAAGAGGCATAACCCTCCGCACTCATCGCCCGCATCTTGTCAGCCGGAACGATCAATATCTGATTGCGCTCGGTCAACGGCACCGTGTTGCACGCCACCAAAACCACAGAAATCAACAACCCATACAAAAAATACCGTCTCTTCATGTCAACCCCCGGTACGCTCCGTCTTCACCGCCCCCAACGACAACCAAATCATCACCGACAATCCAATCGCAAAGACCGAAAACGAAAACAACTGCGACAACCGATACCCATAAATCAATACAACATCCCCATAATCCGCCCGCACAAACGAAACCGCGAAATAAAATCCAAACAACCCCGTCAAACCAGTGGCCGTGACAAAACCAACCGGCGGCGACTGCCGCACCACCCGGCGCAATAAAAAATAAACCAACAAGGCCGTAAACCCCAAATAAAGCTGCGTCGGATGCACCGCCACACCAGGCGTCGGACCAATCCCCATCGTGTACGGAAAACGAACCGACCACCACACATCCGTCGGCACCCCATAACAACAACCCGCCGAAAAACAGCCGAACAACCGTTGAATCGCATATCCCAAAATAAAACCAGGCACCAAAAAATCCAATACCCGCCAAAACGGCAACCGCCGCCAATGACAATAAAGACCCATCATCAACGCCACCGAACTGGAAATCGAAACCGTCCCCACCTGCTGCAATTTTTCGTAACTCATCATGCGCTTCAAACTGTCCCAGTCCCACGAACCAAACACCAACAACTGCACCAAACCACCCCCCACCCAAATGGAAACCAAAACGATCAATCCCAAATCATCCAGTTGATCCTCACTCAATGGACTCTCATGCAACCGCCGCCGCGCCATGAAATAAATCAAGATCAACGCCGACATCATCACGAAACCATACGTATAAACCGATATATCCCCAATCTGAAAAAGAATCGGATACATGACCCGCTCAAACCACCCCCACTCCCCGCCAACGGGCGCCCGCCCGGGCAATACGGTTGATGATCACCGCACTCAACCCCCAATCCATCGGCAACGTGATGTCCACCCCCCAATCCGCAAACATCGGATTATAATAGTGCCAATAACCCAGTTGAATACAAATATACTCCCCCACCGCCCCCAAAACCGCACCGACCAGATAAACGCCGATGTCCGACTCCTGACGCCAAATGGAGAAAGTGATGACCATCATCACCGAATACAAACCAATGACGAGCGGAACCTTCTGCATCACCAACAACGCCAACCCCCAATAACCGACGATCACCACCGCCACCACCAGCAACGCCCCGTTCCAGGCCGCCCCCCCCAACCGGGTACCCCGCAAAGCGGTCAATATGGAACGCGACAAACGACGGAACAAAACAAACAAATTGGCCCAGATCAACGGAATCCACATGGGAACCCCCCAAACCAGATCCGGTCCATGATAGGTCCACTCGCCAATGGATACCTCGGCGATCTCCGCCGGCGTGCCGAGACAGGCGGCGGTCACCATCGCCACACCATCCCCGGGACGCCGCTTGAAAAACCACTGCACCGCCAATACCGACGCCAACAACACCGTCGTCAACACCGGCCACTGCCAGGTCCAAACCACCGTCCCCAACAATGCCAATCCAATCAATACCCCGGATAAAAATTCCAACCACGGATTGATGCCGGGACTCGGCCCGGTGCCATCATCGATTTTCACCCCATTCACGGTCATCCCCCCCTACTCCCGGTAAAAATCAAATTCCAACGTCTCCGACCCGCGCCGCACCCGAAAATGCAACTCCTCGATCCCCCCCAACGTCCCCAAAACCTTCATGCCCTCCAACGGATCGGTCAACGCCACCCCATTGACCCAGGTCACCACATCGCCACTCTTCAAACCGAACTCCGACAAAAATTTCGGGTCCGCCCCCGACAACAACAACACCCCCTCGAATCGACCATTGCGATAGGCCGGCTCCAAACGCAGTTTTTCCAATATCGACTCCGGCCGCTTGCGAAATTGATCCCACAACTCCCGCACCACCGGACTGCTGCCCTCCCCACCCCCACCCCGCCGACCGGACACCTTCGCTTCAACCCCGGTGCCCCGCTTGGGCAGACGCAAGGTTTGCAACGTGCCATTCACATCCAAAACCACCCGATCGGCATGAATGGCCTCGATCCGCGCATTGCCCGGTACCCGATCGCCGATATGATACGGTTTTTCCCCACCACCCGGAGCGGCGATCAAGGCCAGGGAAAGAGAACCACCGGTATAAAAAATACCCAACAAGGACAGGTTCAACCGCGTCACCGGCGCATCACGACCATCCCGGCGCGGCGCCACCGGTTTCGGCGCCGACCTGGCCTCACCGAACAGGCCCATGCCGGACTCGAAGGAAAAAACATCCCCGGAACGGCTGGACCGGGAAGAAACCGAAGGCTGTATGGAAAGAGGGGAAACAACGGACCTGGCCGGCGGCGTCCAAACCCACTTCCAGGTCATATCCGCCAAATCCCGGGCCAAAATCAACAACAACAATAAATTGACCGGAATGAACCAGCGCTTCGAAACCACACCGGATGACGCCGATGACAAGGAACGGCCCGATGCCGCCAGCGGATCGTTCAAACCGGCCATGCCGCTCAACCGCGCCGCCAACCGGTCCAACGGGAGATGGCCTCCAACAGGACCTTCTTGCGGATCGGTTTGGTCAAATAATCATCCATGCCCGCCGCCAGACAACGCTCCCGATCCCCCTTCATGGCATGCGCCGTCAACGCCACCACCGGCAAACGGCGATCACCGCCCGACTCCCGCTTGCGCAAGGCCCGGCAAGCGGTGAAACCGTCCATGATCGGCATCTGACAATCCATCAAAACCATGTCGAACTCTTCAAGCTCCAATATTTTCAACGCCTCCCGACCATTGGCCGCCACCCGGGGCACCGGCGTCAACACCTTCAACATGCTCAACAATACGTCCTGATTGATCTCATCATCCTCCACCAACAACACCCGCACCCCCGCGGACGCCCCCTCCGACCCGCCATCCGCCGGCGCCGCCAAGACCCCTTCGGCCAACGGAAAAACGATATCCACATAAAAAACCGTGCCCCCCTCCAGACTGCTCTCCACATGAACACGGCCCTTCATCATCTCCACCAGGCCACGGGTAATGGTCAACCCCAAACCGGTGCCGCCATGATGACGGGTGATGGAACCATCCCCCTGGGTGAACGATTCAAAAATCGCCTCCAACTGCTCCGGCGAAATGCCGATGCCGGTATCGGCCACCTGAAAACGAATGCGCACCGCCCCCCGCTCACCACCAACCACATCGGCGCTCAGAGAAATTCCGCCCTTGCGCGTAAACTTGACGGCATTGGCGAGCAGATAGGACAACACCTGCCGCATCCGCCCCCGGTCACCCACCACCTTGGCCGGCAAGGTGTGACCCTTGCGGCAACTCATGCGCAACCCCTTCTTGCCGGCCAGCGGATCGAACTGCGCGGCGAGATCGTCCAACAGTTCCTCGATGGAAAAATCACCCTTTTCGAGATAGATCTCCCCGGCCTCGATCTTGGAAAAATCGAGAATGTCGTCGATCACCCGCAACAACTCATCACCGGAACGCTGGATCACCGACGTCAAATGACGCACCTCGGCATCGGTGTCGGCCTCGGACAACATCTCCGACATGCCGAGAATGGCATTCAACGGCGTGCGCACCTCATGGCTCATGTTGGCCAAAAAGGCACTCTTGGCCTGGTTGGCCGCCTCGGCCCGCTGCCGGGCGCTCTCCAACTGCTTGGCCTGCTCGCGCAACTGCCGATCGCGCACCACCGAGTGGGTGATATCCTGTATTTGAATCATGCAATGACGAAGCCCGCCCTCGGCCTGAACCGGCTTGATGAGAACGGTCTGACACATGCGCACCCAATGATCGACACCCCGTCCCGGACTGCGCAACGGAAACGGCGACGGGGTCAACTTGTGCGACAAAAAGGCCGACAGCCCCATCTCCAAGGCATCCTTGACCGCCGTCACCACCCGCGATCCGGTCAACTCCGGAAAAACCGCCGTCAACGACCGGGTCAACACCTCCTCCCGTTTGCGGTCGGAAAATTTTTCCATCCACCGGTTCCAAAACACCACCCGCTCACCACCATCCAGCAGCACCATGCCGGAGGCACTCTCCTCCAACATGGCCAAAAACAGGGACATCTCTGGATAAACCGGTTCGTCCATGACCACCACCAACGGTCAGGGTTGAAAATTTTGAATGAATCGATCCAACTCCCGCTTGAGCCGGGATATGGCCACCACATCCATCAACAAAACCACATAACCCTTGATGGCGTTGCCATGGGTGATGAAATCGACGAACAGGAACAGGACCAACTCGTTGTCCCCCGAATCCGGCGCCTTTTCACCAACCCCTGCCGTACCGACATCAAACGGACTGCTGAGCAAGGTATTGAACTGACTGTTCAGATACTCCGGGAGATCGCAGGTGAACTCAAAATCCATCATGTTGGCGATACTGCCCAGACAGGCATTGAGGATGATGTTGCCCACCTCCAGCAGACTCTCCCGCTCCAGCTCGGTCAGGGCGTCCAGGGCCACATCCTCCTGCAACAACGAACGCACCAACTCCAGGCTCTTCTCCTCGGGATAGACCAACAGCGCCGATCCCCGGAATGGCCCGACGAACCGTTGCCGCACCGCCGCCACCGGCATCGGGTCGACATCCTCGATCAACGACGACGCCCCCTGACGATCGACCAGCGCGAAACGGGGGATCGACAGCTTGATCTCCTCACCGATCATCTGCGCCAGGGAGGCCGCCGCCCGACCCATGCCGATATTCAATATCTCGATCAGGGCATCTTCTTCAAGATGGTTCAACAACCCTTCAGACATCAAAAACCCTTCGCCCCCTATTCCAATCCCTTCAACAACCCTTCCGAATCTTCCTGAGCCAACGGTTTTTCCAGGAACACGAACCCCTTGCCCACCACCCGCGACCGGACCTTCTCCTGAATATTGGCGGTGACCAGGGCAATGGTCATCTCCGGATACCGCTCCCGCAACTGCTCGGCCAACTCCAAACCGTTCATACCGGGCATGTTCAGATCGACCAGTGCCACATCCGGCGGGTCCGCCGCCGCCATGGCCAAGGCCTCGCTGCCGCCGGGCGCCTCCTGGAACCGCCAGTTCGGAAACGATGCCGAAACCACCCGTTGAAACAAAATACGCGCCAGCCGGCTGTCATCCACCGCCAAGATCGATCTCGTTGCCATAATCCCCACGACCCTTTCGCTACCCTACCAACCCCAGGGGGGAGCAATAGTGACCGCTTTTCCCCATGAGGTCCATAAATTATTTCAATATTTACGCCAATTGATAATTCTACTTCACAACCGTTTCAAAACGGTGATCCTCCCCGATCGTCAAAACCAACCGATCCCCCACCGCCAACGGCGCCACCCCCGCCGGGGTGCCGGTCAAAAGCAGATCCCCCGGTTTCAGCGTAAAACAGCCGGCGACATGAACGATCAGGTCAACGATGGAATGAATCATCAAACCACTGTCGCCCCGCTGCCGCGGCTCCCCATTGACCTGCAAGGAAAACCCGATCGATCGCCAATCCGCCACCACCCGCCGGGGAAGGATCGGCGACATCGGACAGGAACCGGCAAACGCCTTGGCCCGCTCCCAGGGCAATCCCTTTTTTTTCAGCCCCTCCTGAACATCACGCAAGGTCAGGTCCAGACAGACCGCAAACCCCGCCACCGCCGCCGCGGCCACCGCCGGCGATACCCCGGCCGCCAACGGTTCACCGATCAACACGGCGATTTCAACTTCATGATGACAGGCCCCCAACCCCCGGGGCAGACCGACCGGTTGATCGATGGCCACCAGGGCATCGGCCGGTTTCATGAACAAAACCGGCTCCTTCTCCAGCCGATTGCGCAACTCGGCGACATGCGCCGCATAATTGCGCCCGACACACACCACCTTGCCCACCGGCAGGGGAACGGCGGTTCCATCGATAAAGGTGTGACGATAAGGGGTCATGCCCGGCTCCTGTCGAAAATCCCCCACCTGCCAAGCAGGCCGTGAACAACATCCCGGACGTGTCCATTGAACAATAATACCGGGAACGAATCATCATGAAATCAGTGGATTATTTTTTCTTATTTACCAAAAACCCCGTTTATGTATACCGTCCCAGGATACCCGACCGGAAACCCCCGTTGAAAACGGAAAAACAGACATGATCACCCGCGCTCCCCGTGAAATCACCACCCCCCATCGAAAAATTTCCCTGGCCATCCCCGAGGGCATGACCCCGGTGGAATTTTTCAACACCCCGGACAACCTGAAAAACCTGGCCGAGGAGAACGGGCTGTTGCGCTCGCCCCATGATTTTTTACTCTATCGGAAGGCCATCGGCCACAGCAATCTGTTCGACACCTCCATCATTCTCGATTGTTCCCGGCGCATTCTCGATCCCCTGGGCCGACCGGTGCGCCGCGACCAACTCAACAAACAGGAGGGATTGGTCTTCAGCCGCATGACGCAGGTGGTGTTCGACTACATGCTGGAACGATACCCGGACCCCGGTCAACACCTGGTCTTCTGTGGTGAGGCGAGCCTGGACGCCACCTGGCCGTTGAGCAATCCCGGCGTGCCCAGCATCCGCATGATCCACAACCATTTCATGGTGTTCGACAACCAGGAGCTGGCCCGGGCCGACCAGGCCGACGCCGACAATCCCAACCTCACCGACAGCGGTCACAACGGTCTGTTCCTCAACCATCTGTCCGATGTCTATTTTCGTTTTCTGGAAGTCCTGGACCTGAAAATTCTCCAACCGATCCCGACCGAAAAATCACAGCTGGCCATCACCGGCTATCCCCAGGGATTGCCCAGTTGGGAGGTGACCGGCGGCGCCCAATCCCTGGAGCGGGCCCGTTTTTGGCAGGAGTATGACATGATCCTGAAGGGATTTCTCGATTTTTACCGCACCTTTTTCGGCCAGGTGGCCACCAACACCCCCCGGGTGCCGGAAACGGCCTACTTTCCGGACCAGATCGAGGACGTGCTGCTGTTCAGCAACGAGTTCAACCGCGCCGCGCGCATGTTCCGCCTGGAAGTGTTGCAAGATCCCCGCTTCGCCAACCAGGTTCGCTGGCGGCCGGCCTTCAAACAGTTGCTCTACCGCGACTGCGCCGGCCGGCTGATCGTCACCATCAGCCAAAACTCGGTCGGCAACGCCATCACCGAACTGCTGGGCATCGTCGTCAAACGAATCGCCGACGAAACGGCCTACGCCAAGGCGGAACCGAAACTGGTGGCGCAACTGCTGGAGGTCCGCGACCGCCTGGTGGCGGCCAACCTTGGCCAGGCGGTCAACACCCCGGCCTGGCCGGCGGGGGTTTTCGTGCCACCAGAGGAGCGCCGGGCGGGGTAAACCGAGAAGTTGCCCGAAAACGCCATCCATGGCGTTTTCGGGCGGTCCATGGGCATGTCCGGTCGGCAGCGGGCGGTTGCTGGTACGGGAGGGAGGGTGGTTGGTTTTCTGAAACGGCAGGATGGGGTTACCTCCCCGCCAATTTCCCAGACCATTCAGCGGGGAGGTGACCCCGCCCGACCGTACCGGCTTGCTGCGAAGCGATCAGATGTCCCATTTCCGACCGGAATGCGGACCGATGTCCTGGAAAAGCTGATAACACGGCGACCTGCCAAGAGTGGTTTTTTCAACCTTGTTGACCCACTGGAATCCAACCACCTGCACCTCGGAATTCGGAATCCCCCTGTCAAATTGGGTCCCATCACCTGAATCAGTGATTCTCGCCAAAAACGACAGATTTTCTTCACTTGAAACCTTAAAAAAAGCATGACATCATTCGATTATTCATTATAGTGGTTCATCAGCGAGATCGACGAACCGGAAACTTTTTACGTAACCGTTCAGACACCCCATTGACAGGGACGAGCGAACCAGAGATTTGTAACGGTCTGTTTTCCAAAGGTTCGCCAGCAAGCTGGCTCCTACAAAAGAGATTTTTTGGCAAGGGGAGCTGAACCGTTACGTCTTGATGAAGTCGGCGATCTTGTGGTCTGAGATTTCCCGAGAGACTTGCTTGGCCAGGTTTCCCCGTGTCGTTGGTTACGCTGATGGAAATGGAGAGATGGCAGCAGGTTTTCGCCGACATTCCCAAACGATTTTCTCAACCGCGGATGCTTGCGGGCGATACGGTTGGCCAGTCGCGCCAATACACACCCGGGGAAAGTCAGGGAAGAATGATACCATGTCCGCTTTTGCTCTCAGGACAGCGTTTGCGGACATGGATGAAAATTGTTCCGTACGAACTTGGGCGCAAACCCGCGTCTGTATTGGATCGAAGGCTTGTTCTGCCATGTCTGCTTTCTTAAAAAGCGGACATGGAAGGGGAGTTAAGTAAGTGTCCCAGGAGTTCACAGAATTTATTGAGTAAGTTGGTACCAACCAAAAACAAACCTTGAAAAGAAGGTTCGGATTGCTTCTATGGATGCCCCAATTAAGGCCGCATTGATTACAGCGCTTGCTATAGTGTTGGCTGCAATTATTAGCGTAACTTTTACAGGATCAACCGTAAGTTATTTTGGCAATAGCTCTGGCGCGACCAAATATCACCTAGGAGATAATGGCACTGTAATCCAGCAAAGAGATCACGGAACTGTTCATATCCAGACTCAAAAATACAGCGATATTGATTTGATAACTAAGCTACACAATATGAGAGCGCTGGAATATGGAAAAGGTGAAAGAGCCGTTCGTTTCATTGTCGAAGAGTTAGCAAAAAGACGGATTCCAATGCGAGACTTTGACCTCACTAAAGCAAATCTTCGAGGAGCTAATCTGAATGGAGGAGATTTTCGTGCAGTTAGAATGGATGGTGTTAATATGCGCGGAGTCAATGCGATTGGAGTCGATATGCGAGGGGCTGAAATACGCAAAGCCAATATATTTGACGAAGCTGATTTCAGCAATGCTAACCTTCAAAATGTAGAGTTTACCGATTCAGACCTCTCTGAAGTTGACTTTAAAAAAGCCAACTTAGCCGGGGTGGATTTTTCTGGAGCTATTTTATATGATGCTGACTTCAGCTACGCTAATCTCAGTAATGCCAAACTTGCCGGAACTGATCTTACAGAAGCAAATTTTCATAAAGCTAAACTTACAAATACAGATATCTCTAGAACTGACCTTCGGGATACGAATAATTTAACTTTTCCAGAGCTTTCCAAAGCTTGCTTTGATCAAAATAGCCCGCCTACGTTGCCTAAAGAGTGGAAGCCGCTTGCACCGAAAAATTGTCCATAATCTCTCACTCCAACTGGAAGCTATAATAATATCTTAACTTATGCCGATCCAACAATGTTCGCTTTCTTAAAAAATTGATATGCTGGATGTTGCTTGATGGCTAGCACAAGCCTTAAGGGGGGCGAGATGGGAAATAAACTCAAAAAAGGGGCGATTTTATTTGGCAACAATGATGAATATTTAATTGATAAGATAATTGGCCAAGGAGGTGTAGGACTTGTTTATAAGGGAAAATCAATATCAAAAGGTGATAAGGTTGCAATCAAGGTCTTGTCAGGTGGCCGTTTCGATATATCTGATCGGGCAATTGAACGTTTTAAAAAAGAGGCAAAAATAACGCTCAAGCTACAACATGGCAGTATTGTTAAGCACCTTGATTCAGGAAAACACAGAGGGGTGCACTTCATTGTTATGGAGTTTATAGATGGTTGCACACTGGCAAACAAAATTGAAAAAGGCAGCTATGGATATAAAGAAGCTTTTAAATGGTTTTCTCAGGTAATTTCAGGAATAATGTACATTCACTCGAAAGAAATAATTCATAGAGATTTAAAGCCAAACAATATATTGATTGACTTAAATAATAATGCAAAGATAGCTGATTTCGGAATCGTCAGGAACAACACACAGGAAGCATATCTGACAATTACAGGCGATCAGATGGGATCTGTTCTATATATATCAAGGGCGCAAAGACAGCATCCCGAAGAGTTTGACTATAAATATGATGTGCACTCTATAAGCTGTTGTATCTATGAAACCTTCTCAAAACAGAGAATACATCCGTTTTGCACCAGCCTCGAAAACATAAAGATAGCAGGCTTTCATAAAGAAATTGCAGAGGTTGTGTCACGGTCTCTTAAAGGAAATATCAGACCAAATATATTGGATATGCTGTATGAATATTTTTCTGGAACCACAGAACAAAGGGAAAAAATTGCTAAGATAGCAAAAACGGAAAACTTGAAAGAGTCAGCATTTACTACAGCGCTACTCCTAGGAACAAATATTGGTGGAGAGCAAGCATACGAATTTGTATATGATTTTATAGACAATCTAGAGCTAGAAATCAATATGACAGGTGAATATCTTGACAAAGAGGAGGTGTATTTTTTTTGTGGAATTGTTATGCAAGTATGGGATAGTGCAGTCACTAAGGGAATAAAGATACTGCACCAGGAATACAAAAAGGAAAAGACGGAAAAAGGACGACTGAATTGGAGCACACCAAGGGAACTTGGTAGGGAGTTATATTATAAAGACCATGATTTTCTCATCGGTAGTGAAAAAAAATTTACCGATATAGTAAAGTTTGCAAAGAGTCATGAAGAATTTTCTGACGAAAACAGAAATTGCTCTGGGAAAGCAATAGAAGGAATAATCAATGGAATCCATGACAGAATGTTTATCGATTGAAATTTCGACGAAATTCTGGGACATCCCCATGTCCGCTTTCTAACAAAGCGGACATGGGAGCTCAAGACCAAATACATTGATCAGCTTGACATTTTTGGCTTGTCCACACGAAAATTTTTCCGTCAATGTCCGCAAACGCTTCCAGGAATGCGAAAGCGGACATGACCCTCATCCGTTACCGCCTGAAAAAATCCGCTCAACACCCATGGCACCCCGCAAAACATGAACGATATAAACACCATGCGGATGAAGCTGGCAGAAGATGACGAACCGGCCGACGGGGAAAGTGCGGATGCCTGCGGCCGACTCCGGTCGCTCCCGGGAGTTTCTGCGAGAAGGCAGCAAGCCTTATGGCTTTGATTTCGCCATTACTTGGCGGCGATTGGATTATATGCAGCAATGAGTGAGGCCAGTTCAAACATCTCTCTTTTTGCGTCTGCGGAGAATTCAGGCTTTTCCACCCCTGGCCCGGGCTATCATTTTATCCGCCCCCGCAAACACCTCATCCATGCTCACCGTCTCCCCTCTTTCGACCTGGCCCAGGCCGGTCTGGATTTTTATCCCGCAAGGCGGAAGGCGTTCGGCCCGGGTCTCTTCCCGCTCCATCAAAAGCCGGAACCTTCCCGGACCCCCTCGCTGGCAGAGCCGTAGTGGCCTTCCAGGACGCGTTCACGGACGAAATTTTCAAGGGTGGGGGGTAGCGTGATGTTCATGAGCATTCCTTCACCGTAATGGCCTGAATCTTGATTTTGATCGACAGGAATTTGAAATGCTTTTTGAATTGGCGGGTGGTGAGGGATTTCACTTGATCAGACGGGTGAGGTTCAAATCTTCGGTTTTTCCCTCTGCATCATCTTGCAAAGCTGCCTGGACCATGGCCTCCAGGGCACGCTGTGACTGGCCTGAAGAAGTCAAAGCATCCCAATCGGCCTCATGCTCCCGGCTGGTGGGGCCGTCTGGATGATCCATGCCCTCCGCCACCTCCAACAAGGCGTTGGCAATAACGTCCTGATCCGTTGGCGGCCGGCCGGAAAGGCGTTTGTAGGATTTTTCAAGTAGAGCCGTCATGGGCGGCTTTCCTGGTTTTGAGTGATGGCCCATTTCATTGGGCTTGGCGGGGAGGTAACCCCGCCCTGCCAAACTGATCTCCCAGATCATCAGGACGATGGATGCGGATTTTTCGGTCGGTGGCCACCACGAAACATCCTTGCCATTTTTCCATGTCGTGCATGGAAAAAAGACTCTTCAGCCGCTGGACAAGGGCCCCCCGAGTTGGTGAGGCGAGACGAATCAACAAAATCCCGGCATGGGAAGCGGGATGAAAAGAACGCAAGTCGGAAAAGTCCAGGTCCTGGGTGATGAAAAATCGCCTTTCAGACTGGACATGACGCCAAACCTCGGGATCCTGGGCTCCTTCCAGCCCTTCATCCCGCACGGAATCCGCATCGTGACCCAGTGAGCGCAGATAGGGTACCAGACGAGCCGGTATATTTTCATCCAGCTTGATCTTCACGCGACTTTTGGAATACCTGGAACCGGCAGGTCCTCTTCCGCCGATGCGGCGGCAAAGGCAATGACAGCCCGCATGTCCTCTTTTGTCAGGCCTGGAAAATCCTTATGAATCTCTTCAGGATCATCTCCCGAAGCCAAGCTGGCCAAAATGGTCCGGAGGGTGATACGTGTACCCCGGATAACCGGCGCGCCGCCGCAAATTTTGGGATCACTGACGATTCTTTCAAGATAATTCATGAGCCGTGGATCATTTCACATGTGGTTGAACATGAATGGGTTTGTCTGACAGACAGGATAACGGTTTCAGTCGCGGATGTGAATAGCAAACCACCTCCCCTTGGGATGCAGAGGTTACCCGGAAAATGATTCCATGCGCCTGACACGAGCGAGCATGTGTTTCCAATGATGATTGAAACACCAAATATCATCGAGGTCATTTACCAGTCAGCCCGTTGCGTCCATCCTCACCTCAAGGACACTACGTCACCCCAACCCAGCAAAGGCCAGCCCCGTACCCCGGGCCAACTCCTGGTCAAGGGAGGCCAGGTCTTCCGGATTCAGGTCGGCCAGACGATCCTTGCCGCAGATGCGGGTGAAGTCGGCCAGTTCGTGGCCATAGACCGTCAGCAGGGTTTTCAACATGGTCGCCGAACGGTCGATGTCGAGGCGGGCGCGATCAGCTGGAAAAAGGGATGAATGGTTAATGGTGGAAAATGAGAGATAAACTAGTATTCATTAAACAGTTTCCACCTCTACTCACCAAAAAGCTTGTCACTGCCAGAAAAATAAAAAAACGGCTTTTGCACAGCAACAATAGTATCCGAGCTTTGCATGGCACTTCCTTTCCTGCGTTTTACACCTTTTTCACTGATAGCTTGTATTTCATTTCGTTTAATAGAATCGTCCAAGGACTGGTTCAACATACTTTCTGTAGCTGGCGTCTGATTGGAGACCCGACTAAATAATTCTCCCACAATAATCTCTTTTTCCTTAACCTCATCATATATATAACGAGGAATATCCTCAGCAAGACTTTCAAAACTTTGCCGCCGGGCAGACTCGTCAAACTCGAACAAGTTTGCATAACCCGTCAATACCGGATCATATTGAGGATCGTAACCAAACTTGCGCAAACCAGACTTTCCATGGTGGATAAAATGGTTTTGCAGTTTCCAGTGTAGAGAAACCATTTCAAACCGGGCACGAAGATGGTGAGACAAGTGAACAAACCAGTATGCAACGTTGACATTGGAACTTTTAATAAAAAAAGGAGTATAAAACCTGGCTCCGGACTTTTCGGCAATGCCTCTGCTGAGATCAGCCTGGATGATGTACCGCCAATCACGATTCGCCCTAACATGGGTATCCGGTTGCCTCAGGCTTGACAACCATATAACATAAAGAGTCCAA
>CAYFNE010000061.1:0-31215 GCA_964344355.1 uncultured Magnetococcales bacterium | reverse complement strand
GGAAGAGATCCTTGAGTCCCATCTGGAGCTTTCCCTGAATTTCACCGATCTTCCGGCGCGGTTGGGGTATCCCGACGTGCTGGGTGCAACCTGGATTCAGGATCGCAATGTGATCATCGATCAGTCGCTGGATCCGCATGAACATCCGGACAAGGAAGGCCGCTATCGTTTTACCGTCGCCCACGAACTGGGGCATTGGGAACTCCACCGGCATCTCTTCGAGGACAACCCCGACCAGTTGACCTTTTTCTCGGAGGAAGAGAAGCCACCGTCCATCGTCTGCCGCACCAGATCCCGTAAGGATCCCATGGAGTGGCAGGCGGACGCCTTCGCCGGATATCTGTTGATGCCAAAAAAGATGGTTCTTCAGATGTGGAAAGACTTTTTTGGAAGCATGAATCCCTATGTCGCAATGGACGAGATCTCCGAAAAGGCCGACCTGTGGGGGTTGGCCGAGAATGAGACCCCCACCGTGGATATCGCCAGGGAAATGGCCAATGCGTTTCAGGTTTCGGGACAGGCCATGCAGATCCGGTTGATCGGTTTAAA
The DNA here is from genome assembly GCA_964344355.1 of uncultured Magnetococcales bacterium. Lineage (GTDB taxonomy): Bacteria > Pseudomonadota > Magnetococcia > Magnetococcales > CAYFNE01 > CAYFNE01. The sequence goes on along the minus strand of CAYFNE010000061.1, from coordinate 30,666 downwards.
CCTGATCAGAACTGACGTATCCGAACCGGCCTTGTTCGGTTAAACGAAGGTATTTTCGCTTTTTTTTCTGATTATTGTTTAGCGTTTACTTTATAAAATACAACAAAATACCAGGGTGTTTGTTCAAGACTCGTAAACATCGAAAGGAAACAAAAAATGATGCAATCGGTTATGGAACGTATGGGACAGGCGGGTGCCCCGCCACTGGCCTTCTGGGAGGATGATCTGGAGATGGGGCTCAACCACATCATCCCCCGTCTGGAAGAACAGAATGGAGTGAATGAATGGGCAAACGGTCTGACCAAACGTCAGGTTGAGGTTCTTTGCGAGAGCCTGGGCATCGCCTGCGATGAAAAACCCCAGGAGAAAAAGGCCAGCCTGAAGGCCTCCACGGAGGCGTTGATTCCCTTCTGGTTGGTGGATCAGTTCGCAAAGTTTAAATCCAAGGTGGCCATTATCGAGTTCACCGAGGGGATCCTGCCGGAACGGATCTTCGAAGGTTGTCGGATCAATGAAACCGACTTCGACACCACGGCCCTGCTGTTTGCCTTGTACCATCATGATCCGGATGATCTGCGCCTGGTCTTCATGCTGCACAAGATCCAGAAGAGTGGGTTTGCCCGCATGGCCCTGAAAAACCAAGTCCGCAGCCCCCAGGGATCGTTCCACGGTTTTCTCCAACCGGATCGGGTCAAGGGCGTTCTGAAGGAATTTGACCGGTCGCGTGGGGACCAGCGGATCAGCGAGTTCAAGGAGGTAATCCTGGTGGATGGACGTCCCATCGTCTTCATCCGCCGTGCGGAAAAGCCCGACCTGATCATCCGCACCGTGGGCGTGGTGCATGGTTACCGGCCTGAGTGGATCATCCTGGATTTTTCCAATGACGCCAAACGACTCAACATCTCTTCCGAGAGTCCCAACGTGCCGCTGGAGATCGCCAACCGACTGGCCTCGGTCTGGTTCGGAGCGGAGTGCGAATACGAAAATGAAAACCACGCCACTTACGCCCAACAGTTGGATCGCTTCCTGGAACTGATTAAGAATGATCAGGCGGAACGGCTGGCGTTCGTCGAGATCATCCATAAAAAATCTCCTCTACAGGGTGGCGGAAAGTTCACCATTTCCCATGAGGCATCCATCGGTGAGAGCGTCCGTCATTTCGAGCAGGTTTTCGGCAGCATCACCTCCAACCTCAGGGAGATCCGGAGCATCAAGGTTCGTTACCGGGATAAGCGGGTCAGCCTGACTTTCGAGCCGGATAAAGGTTCGGTTGATGAATTTGTGGTACGTTATTCCGACAGCCGTCTGAATGTGCGTGAGCGTCGATCCTTTGAAGAACTGATGAGGAAAAATCATGGCATCCCGGTCCTCTCCACGGAAAAACGATTCAAAAAATCGACGCGGGGACATTGATCACCTGCTCCAGAACGGGATGACGATCACGGCGCCATCCGATGTTCTCATGGAGACCGCTGGGGATCTGGAAAGATTGGGGCTGATCCGTTCCCATGTTCAGGAGTACGTACTGTGCGCCAGTTCTCATGACAACGATTTTCCGCCGCCCATTCGGGATTGCCAGGGAAGGATCCATCTCCAGGATGGTTTGGACGAAGGCGGCGACGAGTTTCGCTGTTCAGACTGCGAACGCCCGGTGTATCCATTCCTGGATGAGAAACGCCGATACCGGGAATTGTTGGCGCATATCCACCATGCCGGCATCATCTCGTTCGTTCTGGCCGAAATCGCCAAGGCCAAGGTGGCGGTCCGGGAACTGACCAAGGGGGTTTACCGGTGCGATGCCGGCCCCATGGGTACGATCATCTGCATCGTGGACTATTGCCAGGATCCGCAATATACGACGCGGGAGTGGGCAAGCCGGTTTCCAACCGGCTATCTGGCGGTCAACCCGCTGGATCTGAAAAACCGGTTCTTCCAGGAGGCGTGGTTAAACATTCTCCCCCTGGGCGCCGTGGTGTCTGGAGATGTCCAGCTTTCCGAATGGGTCATGGATATCGCCGAAAAATCGTCTCCCCCAATGCTGTTGAACGCCTCCTTGCCCATCTACTCCAAGACCGTCCTGCCCATTGCTGTACAACCTCCTCCACCGGTGCCCACGGCGCGGCGATTTATTGTTGAATGCGGCGGCAACATGGTTCGGATAGAAAATGAGCGTGTCGTGGCTCCCCAGGCCGGCATGCGCTACGACATTTTTCGGGTGCTTTGGGATCGGTTCCTGGAGGACATGAAAAACGGCGCATCGCCTGACGAATACCGTCCCATCTCCATCTATGACCTGATGGAGGCCGTTGGCAAACGCCAGAAGAAATATCTGGAGGATGAAACCACGGTCCGCCGTACCGTCAACCGCCTTCAGGAAAATTTGGAAACCACCGTGAAGAAGAAGCTGGGCCTTCCCATCGACCGCCATGACATCGTCGAGACACTACCCTGGAAAGGAACCGGCGAGGGCGAGCACGGTTACCGAATCAATCCGCGCACCGTGATCGCCCGCCCCATGCAGTCTGGATGATGCCGGCCACCCCCTGATCCATCTCTGATCCATTTGCTTTCCAACGCTCCCTTTCGGGGGCGTTTTTGTTTCTGGAACACCTGTCCGGGACAGCCATCCGGCACCCTCCCCATTTTTCATCCCGCTGACCACGTTTTTGGAACCTGTCCTATCTGTTTTCGACCTGTCTCATCCGTTTTCCAGATTCCCATGAACGCCTGTTCCTGATTCGCAACCTGTCTGATCCGGTTTTCGACCTGTCCTTAAAACCTCGCATCGAATCCAGGAAAATTATCGCTAGGAATAACAGCGAATTGGAGGTTTGAGGAAGCTCATGCAGGAGAAAAGAAAACACGATCTGTCAGCTCCGCAGCAACGGTTGCTGACGCTGATGCGGGAGATCCGGTTCGGTCGGATCGAAAGTCTGACGGTGCGTAGCGGCTCACCGGTTTTTGACCGTCATCCGGTCATCTTCCGGGAAATCAAGTTTGGCGGGGAATCCGGGACGCAACGACCGATCGCGTCCGCCGACTTTGCCCTCAAAGCCCAGGTTCTGGAGTTGTTCGACCAACTACAGAGGCTGGGAGACGGATTGGTGGAGCGTTTGGAGATCAAAAACGGACTGCCGTTCCGTATGACCGTGAAAGAGACCACCGGATTCTGATTCCGGCCTGAAAAACCATCAACACCAGACAACGGACTGACCGCGGAGCGGAGGTCGTTGTGGGTGTCGCCAGAACCGGCGAACTCACGACGTCTTCCGCTTCTCTGATGCGTTCCATCCGGTCTGTCCGCCACCCACGCGCACTCCTCCCCCAGGTCCGGGGAGGATCAAGTGAACAGAGGAAATCGTTATGCGGGAATCGATGAGGCTGCCGTACGGAAAATTAGATTTCAGGCCCACATCCTGAGCAGAGGACCGGAGTTCGGGGATTGGGACCGGGAGGATTTGGAACAGGAGATGATGTGCGATTTATTGCGTCGGTTGCGGAATTTTGATCACGAACGGGCCGGTCTCGGCACCTTCATTGACCGCGTCGTCGACCACTGCGCGATGTCATTACGGGAAAAGGCGCGAACCGGCAAACGGGGTTTCGGACAGCAGAAGATCGATTTCGACACCCGCTCCATTGGAGAAAACGGCCTCTCCGATCCCGATTGGAGCGGATGCACTCCGAATCCGGCCGGTGATCTGGATTTGACCATCGACATCGATGCGCTCATTGCGGGCTTGCCGAAGGAGCTGCGCCGCATATGCCAACTGCTGAAATTCGATTCGGTCGTTGGTGTCTGCCGCCAAGCCGGGATCCCCCGCGCCACCTTGTACCGCCGCTTGGCTGTTATCCGGGAACACTTCGCACAGGCCGGCTTCGATAAAAAAAGTGTGGCCGCGTGAGACAGTTTTTGAACGTTCCCGGTATATGTCCATTGAAAGCGAATTTCACAGCGTGAACGGAAGGGAAACCCAACGATGGATGCCATGAGAGCGGAAATGAACCTCTGGGTCGCCGTCCTCAACCAAGCCGTCAAGGACGCTCGGGCACTGGTTCAAAAGGTTGAGAAGGATCCCGGCCTTTGGGCCAACCCTCTATTCCGCTCGGAGGTGCTACACCTGACGCGGTACTTCCGGAGCCGGTCCATGAGGCCGGGCAGCTTCATTTTTATCTGCGACCTGATGGACGTGAACCCAGAGCAGGCCGCCCGACACATTGATGAACAGTATCTCCGGCACCTGACGCCGGCCGAGAAACGTCCCACCCGCATGGCCAGGCTGTTGGCGGTCTGAGGGGGGCAAGGTTCCGCACGCATAGGATTCATGGTCCGAAGAGCCCGATTCCTGGCGGGTCTGGCGTGCGGTTTTTTCCAGGAATCTTTGCAGGAGGAAGAGATGAACGAAAACGTCACCAGCGAACTGACTCTGGTCACCCCTCACAACGCGGATTCATGGTTGCGGATGTTCGCCTACGAAAAGCAACGCAACCTTTCGGACCAGCACATCCAGCGGCTGGCGATGGAGATGGTCCGGGGGCGGTTCATCGAGGGCACCATCATCCACTTCGCCCAGGTCGGCAGCCAAAAATTTCTGATCAACGGGAACCACACCCTGCACGCGGTGGTAAAGAGCGGCGTTTCCATCCCGCTGACGGTGCTCACAACCCCGGTGAAGGATATGAAGACAGTCGCCCGCCTGTACGCCCGTCACGACATTCATCGGCGCAGAGATTGGTCGGCCACCATCCGGGCCAGCGATCTGGAGATCGACGTCCCGGCCACCTTCAAGAACGCAGCATCGGCGGCCTTGCGCATCATCATGTCCGGCCTGGACAGTCCCATCAGCCGGGACGTGGAAATCACCTACTCCCGGGATCTACGCCTCGATGCCATGGACCGGTACCGGGAGCATATCGAAGCCTACCACACCGCCATCGGCGGTGGCGTCAAACAGAACCAGAAGGTGTTGATGCGCGCCGCCGTCATGGCCGTGGGCCTGGAAACCCTCAAGTGGCAACCCAACCGGGGCTACGAGTTCTGGTACGGCATCGCCGCCGACGATGGTCTTCGCCGCACGGACCCGCGCAAGACCCTGCTGAACTACCTGACCGGAACCAAAGCCACCGCCAGTAACGTCATGGATCACATCAAGGCGGTGGCGCTGGCCTGGAATGCCTTCTCCCAGGGACGGCAACTCTCCGCCCTGAAACTGACCGCTTTCATCCAGTTCCATCTGGTCGGCACACCCTATCGCAAAGGCGCGGTCGAGCGGCCCCTGGCCATGCTGGTGAACCATGTCCATGAGAGGGCTGAGGTGGAATCGGTGGAGGTTATCCAATGAACCGGATGATTGCCATCGACCGAATCGTGATCGGCAAGCGCCGCCGGGCATTGCGCTCCGAGACCGTGGAGGCGCTCGCGGAGAGCATCCGGGAAATTGGATTGCTCAACCCGATCACGGTCATCCCGTACCGGACCTTCGATGCCTCGAGCGGCAACGAGCAGTTTCAATTGATCACCGGCCACCACCGTCTCGAAGCTTGTAAGCGGGCCGGCATGACTGAAATCGAGGCCAGAGTGGTCACATCCCCAGAGGTGGATCAACGGCTGGCGGAGATCGACGAGAACCTTTGCCGGGCGGAGTTGAGCCAGTTGGAGCGGGCCGAGCACCTGAAGGAGCGCAAGGACCTGTATGAGATGAAGTATCCGGAGACTCGCCATGGTGGGACTCCCGGGATTGCTGGTGGTGGCAAGAAAGCGAAAACGGACAATTTGTCCTCTTTCGCTCAAGACACCGGCCAACAGACCGGAGAAAGCGAGCGCAACATTCGTCGCGCCGTTCGCCGCGCCGACAAAATCGTTCCCGAAGTCCGGGATTGGATCCGAGATATCGACACTATCGCCAACAACGCCTCGGAACTGGATGCGCTCGCCAACATGGGTGCCCCGGAACAGATGGCGGCAGTCCAGGCCGTGGTCGAAGGCAAAGCGCACAGCGTCCGGGAAGCAACCGGGCAGAAAACGAAAAAGACATCCAATTCTGGCAGGAACTCTTCCTCCTCCGGCAAATCGTCCTCTCTGGAGCGTGACCCCGTCCAGGTGGATGAATGGCAACGCCGCGCTTGTGCAGCGGAGGAGCGTCTCCACGATCAGGAGATCACCATCGCCGCTTTGCAGGAGGAAGTTTCGGGGCTTCAGGAGCAGATCCGTAGTCGGGATTCACATCCACCGGCGTCCAGCGGCTCACAGTTTCGAATATTGTTGAACCAACTTGCCGACGATCTCTCACGGGATCCGGTGGAGATCCCAAACGACATTTTGCGGGCCATACATGACCATCTCCTCACCACCATTGCGGTGATCGAGGAAGCAATGGCCCGTTTGAGCCTTCAAACCTCTCGAATTGGAGAATGACAATGAACGACACCATTACGATCGACCAACTGCGCGGCATGCCGGTTGGGCAAATCGCGGCTTTGGAGGCCGTCGAACTGGCCCGCCTGCAGGAGGATGCCGCACGTGCCCTAGAGTCGGCCAAGCTGACCAAGGATCTCCTGGACGGAGTCCTGGGTCACAAGTATGCCGACCGGGCCGCCCTCCTGCGCCAGCAGGCGGGGAAGGATTTCGGATCCATCCGCTTCGACGACGGCGACATCACCGTCACCGCCGATCTGCCCAAGCGCCCGGTCTGGGACCAGCAGCAGCTTGCCAGGATCAGCCAACGTATCCGCGATGCGGGCGACGATCCGGCGGAGTACGTCGATACTGCCTTCAAGGTTTCGGAACGGCGCTACAACGCATGGCCGGAACATATCCGCCGCACCTTTGAACCAGCACGCACCGTGAAAGCCGGAAAGCCCGGATTCAAGCTGGCCCCCAAGAAAGCGGAGGCGGCGTAATGAACCACTTTCCCATCATCACCGCCGACCAGCGCATGGCGAAAAAGCGTGGCGTCAAAGGGGTCATCTTCGGCAAATCCGGCGTTGGTAAAACCACCCTTCTGCTGTCTCTGGCCGCCGAGGTCACCCTGTTCATGGACATGGAAGCCGGCGATCTGGCCGTCGAAGGGTGGCCCGGCGATACCATTCGGCCCCGGACTTGGGACGATTGCCGGGATTTCGCGGTCTTCATCGGCGGTCCCAACCCGGCTCTTCGGGATGACCAATCCTACAGCCAGGCCCACTACGACCGAGTGGTGCAAAAATATGGAGACCCCGCCGTCCTGGCCAAATACGAGACCATTTTCATCGACAGCATCACCGTGGCCGGTCGTCTCTGCTTCCAATGGTGCAAAGGTCAGCCTCAGGCCATCAGCGACAAGACCGGAAAACCGGATCTTCGGGGCGCTTATGGGCTGCATGGCCAGGAGATGATCGCCTGGATCACCCATATCCAGCACACCCGGGACAAGAATGTGTGGTTTGTCGGAATTCTCGACGAAAAAACGGATGACTTCAACCGCCGTTTTTTCGCCGCCCAGATCGAGGGATCCAAAACCGGTCTGGAACTCCCTGGCATCGTCGACCAGGTCATCACCATGGCCGAAATGAAACCCGAGGAAGGCCCATCCTACCGCGCCTTTGTCTGCCAAACCCTGAATCCATGGAGCTATCCCGCCAAGGACCGCAGCGGGCGGCTCACCATGATCGAAGAGCCTCACTTGGGGCGACTGATGGAAAAGATCAAACAACCGGTAAGACCGGCAGCGGATAGGCTGAACTTCGAACGCCCTGAGAAAGTGACCGAAGCAGCCCCCGCCACCGGTACTCCCGTCACCACACAAATGACCACAGGAGCATGACTATCATGAATGCCAATTGGACCGATTTCAACGACGCCGACGCCCAGAACTCTTTCGACCTGATCCCCAAGGGGACCATCGTCCCGGTGCGCATGACCATCAAGCCCGGCGGCCACGACGATCCCAACCGGGGTTGGACCGGCGGCTACGCCACCCGCAACCATGAGACCGGCTCGGTCTATCTGTGCTGTGAGTTTGTCATCACCGCAGGACAATACGCCCGCCGCAAGGTGTGGAGCCTCATCGGCCTGTTCAGCCCGAAAGGTCCCGAGTGGGGTAACATGGGACGCTCCTTCGTTCGGGGCATCCTCAACTCCTCCCGGGGCATTTCGGACAAGGACAACTCCCCCCAGGCTACCCAGGCCCGGCGCATCGGTGGTCTGGCAGATCTGGACGGCATCGAATTCCTCGCCCGGATCGATGTTGAGAAGGATCAGCACGACGATCCGAAGAACGTTATCAAGTTTGTCATCACCCCGGACCACAAGGAGTACCGCAACCATGGCACCGGTGGTGGCGCACCCCCTGCGCCTCCGGCTCCGGTTGCTCCTCCGGCTCCGGTTGCTCCTCCGGCTCCCGCCGCCAATGGCGGATGGCAGCAGAACGGGACTCCCACCGGGCAGCATTCGCCACAGCAGCAATATCAGCCTCCCACACCCCCGGCGCAACAACATCAGCCGACGCTGCAACAGGCCCAGGGCGTTCCCCAGCGTCCGCAATGGGCCGAATGACCCGGAGATAAAAAATGATTCTCCGAAAACGCCAACAGGTGTTCGTGGAGCGGTCGGTAACGGCCCTCCACGAGCACGGAAACACGCTCGCCGTCGGGCCGACCGGCAGTGGCAAAACCATCATGCTTTCCGCCGTCATCGGGAACATGCTCCGGGATAACGATGGCAAAGCCTTCGTCCTGGCCCACCGGGATGAACTCACCCGCCAGAACGTGATGAAATTTGCCAAGGTCAACCCGGACCTCTCCACTTCCGTGGTGGACGCCCGTGGGAAATCCTGGCGCGGCCGGGCCACCTTCGCCATGGTGCCGACCCTGGCTCGGCAGGCCAATCTGGACGCCATGCCGGAACTGGATCTGCTGGTGATCGACGAAGCCCACCACGCGGCGGCGGCCAGCTATCGGCGAATCATTGATGCTGCCCGGGATGGCAATTCCGGCTGCCGCATCTACGGTGTCACAGCCACCCCAAATCGCGGCGATAAAAAGGCCCTGCGTCCCATCTTCTCCAATGTGGCCGATCAGGTGCGGCTGGGAGAATTGGTCCGTTCCGGTCACTTGGTTTCCCCCCGCACCTTCGTCATCGATGTTGGCGCTCAGGAGGCGCTGAAAAACGTTCGCAAAACAGTGGATGATTTTGATATGGCCGAGGTAGACCGGATCATGAACAAGACCCCGGTCACCGAGGCGGTCATCAAACACTGGAAGGAGAAGGCCGGAGACCGCAAGACCGTGGTGTTCTGTTCCACCGTGGATCATGCCCGCAACGTCACCGATGCTTTCACCACCGCTGGCGTGGATGCGGTCATGGTCCACGGGGAGCTTTCCGGCGGCGAACGCAAGGCCGCTCTCAGCCGCTTTGAAAAAGGCTCGGCCAAGGTGGTGGTCAATATTGCCGTTCTCACGGAGGGGTGGGACCACCAGCCCACCGCCTGTGTGGTTTTGCTCCGGCCCAGCTCTTACAAATCTACCCTGATCCAGATGGTGGGACGGGGGCTGCGTACAGTGGATCCGGCCCTGTTCCCCGGCATGGTCAAAACCGACTGCATCGTTCTGGACTTCGGCATATCCAGCCTGCTGCACGGTTCCCTGGAACAGGACGTCAATCTGGATGGAAAGGAGTTCCAGGGAGAAGCCCCCACCAAGGAGTGTCCGGAGTGCGCGGCCACGGTACCCCTGGCAACAGTGGAGTGTCCGCTGTGCGGTTTCGTCTGGGAGTCGCAAATAGACCCTGACGAAGAGCCCGAGGCGATCACCGACTTCATCATGTCGGAGGTGGATCTCCTCAAACGCTCCAGCTTCCGCTGGTGCGATCTATTTGGAGACGACGCAGCCCTGGTGGCCAATGGTTTCAATGCCTGGGGCGGGGTGTTCTTCCTCAACGGTCGATGGCACGCAGTAGGCGGCGCCAAGGGCAACAAGACCCGACTCCTCTCCATCGGTGAGCGCACTATCTGTCTGGCGTCATCCGACGACTGGCTCAACGAAAACGAGACCGACGAGTCGGCGCACAAGACCCGCTCCTGGCTCAACCAACCGCCAACGGAAAAGCAGCTCCAGTATCTCCCGGCAGAATACAGGCATGACCACAACCTGACCCGGTATCAGGCGTCGGCCCTGCTCACCTTCCGCTTCAACAAATCAGCGATCCGAAACCTGATCTTCGAGGCGGACCGGCTGGCTCTGAAGGAGGTGGCTTGAGGTGGCCGTCGCCTGGACACGCCGCCGCAGTTCCTGGCACGACCCAAAGCTGGGATGGATCTCGCTGCCACCCGGCCTGCGCACCAGACGGGTTGGGTTTGGAGCCCTCCCGAAACGGGAGAAAGCCATCTTCCTGAGGATTTTGAAACGAAACCCAGGACACGTCCTGGTCTGGCTTATGAGCGGGGTCAGGGCAGTCTCGAAAGATATGCTTTTGGAGGCAACGAATATGATCGATTCAACGGATCTCGAAAAAGCGGCCATGACTGCCGCCCTGCGCCCGTTGGGGGAATACGTGGGCAGCATCGGCATGCAACGTCCACTGGCGGATTATCGCCGCGAGGAGGTGTTGACCCTGGTTGAGGTGGTAATCACCGCCTATCAGGACCACATGGCCAACGCCGATCCCAATGATATTCCGTTCTGATGGGGGTGGCCATGCTGGATTTTAACCATTCATCCTCATTTCCGGAGACCATCAATCACCAGATCGACGCGGCCCTGGAAGCAGAGGAACAGGCTCAGAAACCCCGTGACTATCTGGGCGCGTCCCGTCTCGGCGTCGCCTGCGAGCGGGCGCTCCAATTTGAATACGCTCACGCGCCCAAGGATCCGGGGCGTGATTTCGATGGCAAGCTGCTGCGCATCTTCGCTGCCGGCCATCTGTTCGAGGATCTGGCCATCCACTGGTTGCGTTTGGCGGGATTCGAATTGTTCACCACCAAGGGCAACCGACCCAATGGAGAGCAGTTCGGATTCGAGACCGCCGGCGGCCGCATCCAGGGTCATGTGGACGGCATCATCGTCAGCGGTCCAGATGGAATCCCCATGGGCTACCCGGCCCTGTGGGAATGCAAATCCCTCAACGCCAAATCCTGGAAGGATACGGTCAAGCGCGGGGTAGCCCTCTCCAAGCCAGTCTACGCCGCCCAGATCGCCATCTACCAAGCCTACATGGAACCCCAGGTTCCAGGCATATCGGCCAACCCGGCGCTGTTCACCGCTGTCAACAAGGATACCGCCGAGTTGCACCAAGAGTTGGTCCCCTTCGATGCGTCCCTGGCGCAGAAGATGTCCGACCGGGCGGTACGGATCCTCCAGGCCACCGAAGCGCATGATCTGTTGCCCAGGATCAGCCGAGAGTCCACCCACTTCGAATGCCGGATGTGCTCATTTCAAGACCGGTGCTGGGGATTGCCAGCATGAGCGGAAGCACCATCATTCTCGACTTCAACGATGCGGGACCTCAGCAGGCCCACACGTCGCAGGGAGAGCTTGCGGTCGGGGCGGAGGAGGTTAAGGCCCGGCTCACCATGCGCATTGAGGATGTTCTGTTTCACCTCCTGCCTGCCGGCAAGGTCCGCCACGGCAAGTTCCACATCGGTGATGTGGAGGGTAATCCCGGAGAAAGCATGAAGGTGGAGTTGACCGGTGACAAGGCCGGCGTCTGGTACGACCACGCCACCGGCCAGGGCGGCGACATTCTGGATCTTTGGGCCATGGTCAGGGGGATGAACACAACCTCGCAATTCCCGCAGGTGATGGAAGAAACACGAGGATGGCTTGGAGACCCGACAAGATCGGTCTCAACACCTTCACCGCGCCGCCGGGAACCACCCATGGACGATCTCGGACCGCCTACCGGCAAGTGGGATTATCACGACCGGGATGGTTCTCTGATCGCCTGCGTCTACCGCTACGATCCCCCTGGCCAGAAAAAACAGTTTCGACCCTGGGATGTGAAATCCAAGGCATGGCGGGCTCCAGACATACGCCCCCTCTACAACCTGCCGGGCATCGCGGATGCGAACGACGTGGTTCTGGTAGAGGGGGAAAAAGCCGCCCAGGCACTGATCAATGCCGGGATCGTAGCCACCACCTCCATGCATGGCTCCAACGCGCCGGTGGAAAAAACCGATTGGTCGCCTCTTTCCGGAAAGCGGGTAGTTGTCTGGCCGGACAAGGACAAAGCCGGTTGGGACTATGCCGAGGCGGCCGCCAATGCGGCCCGGACCGCCGGAGCCGACACGGTATCGATCCTGATCCCACCCACGGACAAGCCCGCAACGTGGGACGCCGCCGATGCGGTGGCCGAGGGGATGGATATCCGGGGTTTTCTGGATTCAGCCCAACAGCAGGAACCTCTCCGCAAGAAACGCCGGATCAACCTCCAGGATTGGACCTTTGACCGTTACCAAGGACCTCCTCCGGAACGCCACTGGCTGATCGATGGCGTTCTTCCCTTGGGGGTGCCCGGCATGGTGGCCGCCATTGGTGGCGCAGGCAAAAGCATGTTGCTGATGGATCTGGCCGCCAAAGTAGCGTTGACGGAAACGGGTTCTCTCATGCCGCTGGAGGCATTGGGAGGCGCTGTAGTACCCATCGCCGGTGCGGCGGTCATGCTTACCGCCGAGGATGATCAGGACGAGGTCCACAGGCGCACGGCCCAACTGGTGTTTGAACAACCGGATCCCGGGAAGCTGATCATTGTACCACTGCCCAACGCGGGTGGCGCCATGCCTCTGGTGGGCATGGGCCGGGAGGGACCGGTTCTGACCGAGGAGTTTTACGATCTGCGCGAGGAACTGCTGGAAATCCCCAACCTGCGGCTTGTGGTCATAGATCCGTTGCAAAATTTCGCGGGTGGTGACGTGAACAGCGATCCGGCCGCCGGTGCCATGTTCTTTTCCGGCATGGGACGCTTGGCGGCTGAAACTGGCGCCACGACCCTGGTGACCCACCATTTCCGTAAGGGAAACAGCAAACCAATCATGACCGCCAGCGAGGCGCGGGAGGCCATCCGGGGCACCACCGCCCTGGTGGATGGTGGCCGCTGGTCCTACGCAATCTGGGAGGTTGAACAGGAAGAAGCCCGGAAGATCTGCAAAAAAGTCGGCCAGAAATTCAAAAGGGAGATCGTGTTTCGAGGCGCTGTGGTGAAAAGCAACTGGCCCACGGACAAGACAGTGCGGGTCTATGTACGGAATCCAGTCTCCGGGTTGCTTATGGATCGATCCATCGATCTGGCCATGAAAGTGGATGGAAACGAAGACCTTCTGAAAACCCTGATTGGGGTTGTCGCCAATGCTGCGTCCAACGGTCAGCCATTTACCAAAACAGGAGGCAATGGTCTTTACGAACGCCGCTCAGAGCTGCCAGGAGAGTTGGCCGAGTTCTCCAAACACCGAATGACTGAAGCGGTGGACAGCCTGCTGGCCTCCGGCAAGCTGGTCCAGTGTGTGGCTAAGGGCAGCCATATCAAAAAATGGCTCGATATTCCCGGGGGGGAGTTTGCCCTGGGTGTGGGTGAATTTCAGGTCGGTTCAGGACCGTCGGAGGAGACCGTCATATGAAAAATTTATGGTCATTTTTTGCGTTCCCGTTCCCGGTCGTTCCCGCGGGAAGTCCGGGAACCGGGAAGTCGATCTTATTGATTTATAAGAAAAACACCTTCCCGTTCCCGGTCGTTCCCGGAAAAAAAAACGAAAATTGGGAAGTCAATATACCGTTGTTTTTATTGGGATTTTAACAACTTCCCGACTTCCCGGGCATTCCCTATTACTACGTAATAGATAGAGAGGCGGTCTGAAAACCCGCCCTCTCTATCGGATCAGCCCGGTATTTTTTGGCCTGCTCAAGGAGGCGTCAATGAGACCTTGAAAACGGACGGCGGCGATGTTCTTGGAGGGACCCCGCCGCCGTCCTGACCACATCAACCCACAGGAGGAAAGACATGGCTGTTGAGACTTTGCCCGAAAAAAGGGCGGATGGGAACGGGGCGATACTCGCCCTGGACCTGGGACAGAAAACCGGCTGGGCGTTGGGCTCCCCTGGAGGCAGACCGTTCATGAGCGGAACCGATGAGTTTCGACCGGGACGGTTCGAGGGTGGCGGCATGGCCTTCCTCAGATTCACCCGTTGGCTGGACGAGGTCAGAACTACCCTGGCTCCGGCAGGCGGTTTGGCGTCTGTCTATTTCGAGGAAGTGCGCCGGCATGCTGGAACTTCAGCGTCTCACGTTTATGGAGGTTTTCTCGCGCATCTCACCGCATGGTGTGAACAGCATGGCATCCCGTACCAAGGTGTCCCTGTCGGTACCATCAAGCGCCACACCACAGGTAAGGGCAACGCCAACAAACAGGCCGTCATCATAGCGATGCAGGCCAAAGGTCATACCCCCGCCGACGACAATGAGGCGGATGCGCTCGCCATCCTGCATTGGGCGCTGGATCAGGAGGTGGGACGATGAACGGCGGTCCGAAACCTCCCCGATCCCCCTTGGCCAGGATGCAGAGCCCTACCATCAATGCCGAGGGGACCAAAGTTTTCGGCTGGAACCGGCACGGCATTCTGGTGGTATCCGAGGATGACGATCGTCTCACCTGGGTGGAAAAAGAGCTTGTCCGAAACCTGGGTGAAAAGCTTTACGGGCGGGGTCGCCGGGAGGTGAACCATGGCTGAGCCAGTCCGTATCGAGAATTCCATTGCCGGCTGTGCGGTCGTCACGGCGTCCTCCGGTCAGGATCCGGAACCACCGCCATCTGTCGGTTTTCGGCGGGACCCGGTCCTGGAAGGGGCCACCTACAAACTCAAACCGCCCGAGTCCGACCACGCCGTCTATGTCACCATCAACCACGCGGTGATGAATGACGCGCCCCGGTTGATGGAGATCTTCGTCAACTCCAAAAACATGGAGCACTTCGCCTGGGTGGTGGCCCTGACGCGAGTGATCTCGGCCATCTTCCGCCACGAGAGCCGGCCCACCTTCCTGGTGGAGGAACTGCGGTCGGTCTTTGACCCTCGAGGAGGCTACTGGTCCGGCGGCCGATATGTTCCCAGTCTGGTGGCGGAGATCGGAAATTGCCTGCAGCAGCACATGGAGCGCCTGGGCATTGTGAAACCGGATGAGTCGACTCCAGCGGTTGAGCGGGTTGGAAAAACCAAGCCCGGACCGGCACCAAAGGCAATTTGCGAACAGTGTGGCGCTTTTGCCGTCGTGTTCAGCGGCGGATGCGACAAGTGCCAGGAATGCGGATTTTCCAAACGATGCGGCGATGCCTGAGGGAGGAGATCATGATGAAAAAATGGACGCCCGACATGGTGACGGAGCGATTGGAAGAGGCTGCAGAAACCATGAAGCGCCTGCCTCCGGTGATGTCAAAAAAAATAGCCTGTTCCTGGCCACCAATCATCCAGGAGTTCTGGGAAGCTTACGGTTGGAACGATATGAAAGTCCGATTGGGGCCGCCCACTCCGGATGCTATCGGTCGCATGGACGAAGTGATGGAATGGCTCCGCTGGCTGGAGCTGGACGACGTGCGGCTGGTCTGGCTCCGGGCCGAACGTGTTCCGTGGAAGCTGATCATGCAGCGGTTCGGTTTGGCCAGGTCAACCGTTTCCGCCCGATGGAAGGCGGCCATTTCCCAGATCGTCGCCATCCTCAACCTGCCTGGAAAAATGTCCGGACATCTTTCCGCCGGACATTTCGGTCAGGATTTGACAAAATTCTAATCATCGTTGGAGAAAAGCGTGCATCACACAACAACCCGCCCCGGGAAACCGGCGGCGGTTTTTTTTATGGGATGGAGATGGTCATGGGCATCGATGCCAACCAACTGCGCCGATACGTCATTCGACCGGCGCTCACCCTGCTGGACATGGGTTCGCCCGCCGCCGAGGCGTTGCTGTTGGGTACCGCCGCCCAGGAGAGCCATTGCGGTCGCTACCTGCATCAACTCGGCAATGGTCCCGCTCTCGGCATTTTCCAGATGGAGCCGGCGACATATCGGGACATCTGGGACAACTACATCCGCTATCGCCCCAAAATCCAGCATCGGTTGGCGGACCTCTGGCCCATGCAGCCGGAGCCGGAGGAGATGGTGACCAATCTGCTGTTTGGCGCGGTCATGTGCCGGTTGCACTATCGCCGGGTTCCCAAACCTCTACCCCAATTCGAGGACCTCCCCGGTCTCGCCCGCTACTGGAAGCTGCACTACAACAGCCGCCTCGGTCGAGGAACGGCATCGGAATTTATCACCAACTGGAACCGTTTTGTGGAGGACGAACGATGAAATATCTACTGGACCGCCTTTCGGAGCCCAGCACCTGGAGGGGATTCATTATGTTGGCCACAGGGTTTGGCGTCGCCATGTCGCCTGAAACCATCGAGCAGGTGGTCGTGGCCGGCACTGCCATGACCGGCCTCATCGGCATGTTCAGCACGGACGGCAGGTAACAATGAGCCCCGCCTGTCCGGACACTCAGCAGGAGATCCTTCACGATCTTTTGCAAAATATTGGTCAGATTCGGGAGAGCCTCGGCCAGCTCCAAGGCACGGTCAAGGCGATCCAGGAGCAACGGCAAGAGACCCTGCGTTGGCTGGTCAAATTGGACGAGCGGTTGCGGACGGTGGAACGCCGGGCGGCCATGAATGGAATGATCGCTGGCGGCGTGGTGACCATGGTGCTGGCGGTGTTGGGATACGTTTTTCAATCGCAAATTGGTGGATGAAGAAAATGACGTTTGTTCGAAATACGTTTGCAGTGGCGGGTGGCATGACGATCACCGCCACGATCATTGTCCTACTCCTTTCCGTGGTCACCCTGATCACCTTGACGGGGCTGTTGCCGGTTGTTGGGCTGTCCGCCCTCCTGACCACCTGATGTTCAATCGTATCGCCGGCGCAGTCATCATCGCCATCCTCGTGGCCCTGATCGTCATGGGCATCCTGCTGGCGGATGTGGTGCGAGTGCAGACATGAAAGCCGAACAGGCCATTCGATGCCAGTCCCTGCTTATCATCAACGAGATTTTCCTGACCTGCATGGACCGGACGCCCCTGCAGGATCAGTTGGAAAAAATCCTCCAGATTATCTTCTCGACGCCCTGGTTCGATCTGAGCCTTAAGGGCGGCATCTTCCTGATGGATGCCGATACGGGCGGGTTGCGGCTCGCCGCTCATCAAAATTTCAGCGATGACCATGTCGGTCGCTGCCGGCGGTTGGCGACGGGGGAATGTTTGTGCGGTACGGCGTTCCATGCGGACGGAATCCTGTTTGCCTCCGACTGCGACGAGGCGCACACCATCAAACCGGAAGGGATGACGCCGCATGCCCATTACTGCATCCCGCTGATCTATCGGGGTCAACGGTTGGGTGTGCTCAATCTCTATCTGGAAATCGGTCATCAGCCGCAGCCAGCGGAAAAACGGTTTCTGCAATCGGTGGCCTACATTCTCGCCGAACTGATCCGCCACCGGCAACTGGAAGAACAGATCAAATATCAGGCGGAATTTGACGGGCTGACCGGTCTTCCGAACCGTTCGCTTTTTCGCGATCGGTTGGCGCAGGCGTTGGCCATGGCCGAAAGGACCGAAAAGGACGTGGCCCTGGTGTTCATCGACCTGGACCGTTTCAAGCTGGTCAACGACACCATGGGACACGACGCCGGCGATCAATTGCTGGAGGAAGCGGCCCGGCGCATCGTCTCCTGCATTCGCAAGTCCGACACCGCCGCCCGCCTGGGCGGGGATGAGTTCACCGTCATCCTCCAGGAGGTGACCCACTTCGCGTACGTGGTGTTTGCCGCCCGGCGGATTCTGCAACAGCTCTCTCGGCCGTTCCAACTGCCCCCGGGCGAGGCCACTGTGGCCGGGAGCATCGGCATCGCCATGTTTCCCCGTGACGCCACCGATCTGGAAACGTTGCTGACCAAGGCCGACACAGCCATGTATGCCGCCAAGGAATCGGGTCGCGGCACGTTCCGATTCTCTTCACCAGGCATGAACGAAGCGCTGTTGGAGGAGATGCTGGAATTTCAGGAACAGGCTCGGGATGGCGGTTGAGATCATGGCCAGCACAAAACCAACATGCCCAAAACACAGGCTGCCGATTCTGAACGAAACCGGCTGCCACGTCTGCATCGATGAGGTCCGAAGTTCCCGGCACGCGGGACGGCAACGGGTTGGATGCGTCCTGGAGAAATGCAAGCGTTGCACAAGTCAACGGGCCTGCCGGGAGATCTACACCCAGGACCTCTGGGTGGACGGTGATTGCCCGCATTTTAAATTTCATCCAGGGGCCTGATGATCACCCTTGAGACCGGACAGGCCCGTGACCGGTTCAACCGTGTTGTCCGCCAACTGCCAAAGCAGGCCAATTATGCGGCGGCGGTGGCGCTCACCCGAACCGCACAGGACGCCCAGAAGGAGGTGCGCCGGCAGCTTCCTTCCCGGTTTATCATGCGCACCAAATGGGTGCCCAAGGGCATTCGGGTCAAGATGGCCCGCAAGTCCGATCTGGAGAGTGTGGTTTGGGTCAAGGACCAGTTCATGTTGGCTCAGGAGCATGGTGGTACCGGAGAGAGTTCCGTTCCTATCGGCGCTCGTCCATCGCCCAAGTCGGTCACGCGCCAGTCGAAGTGGCCATCCAGGCTGCTGGAAAAACCGAAACACTTTATTGGTCCGATCGCCAAGGGATCGGATGAGATGGTCCTCTGGCGGCGGCGCAACAAGAAAAAGCGCTACCCGATCCGGCTCATGTACGTGTTCGAAAAGGGTGGCGTTGAGATCAAACCGCGATTTGGATTCCGGGAGACCGTCGAGCAGGTGGCCAACACGCGCTTCGTATCCCATTTCGAGGAACAACTGGCCCGTGCGTTGGCACCGGCGAGGTGATCCATTTGCACCTCGACCCTAAAACTTTTGAATCAGCTTACTGTACTCAGCGTGGGAACCGATCCAAAACCAAATTATTTTTTCTTGGTTTCCATCGATAATCCCCAAAGCTCGCCAATCAAGGCCGATACGTACAGAATAGACAGGCATCTTTTTCCCGACACGTTTAAAAAACAACCCCCTTTGATAGGGGTCTGTTTGCCATTTGCGATAAGCAACAACTGCCTGAATCTTGATGGTGATTGGCAGGGATTTGAAGTGCTTCTTGAACTGGCGGGTGGTGCGGGATTTCACTTGATTAGGCGAGTGAGGTTCAAATCTTCGGTTTTTCCCTCAGCCTCTTCTTGTAGGGCTTTTCTGGCCATGGCCTCCAGGGCGGCCTGGGATTGAGCGGAGTCTGTCAGGGTTTCCCAATCGGACTCATTGTCCCGGCTGGCCGGGCTATCTGGGCGGTCAAGGCCTTCCGCCACCAGTAGCAGGGCATCTGCGATGGCGTCTTGATCAGCTGGCGGGAGTCCAGCAAGGCGTTTGTAGGATTTTTCGAGTAGGGTGGTCATGGTTTTGTCTCTTATTCTCTGGTGGCGGCTGGTCTCAGCATATCATTTTCCAGCCGTTTTCTGAAATTTCATCCGCTTCGAACAATCGTCAGCATTTAAATCCGCCATCAGTGCGTCAACGCTGTTGAAGCTCTTGCCCTCGCCTGCTTCAAGCTCGGCAAGAGCCTTTCTAGTCGTCGCGTTCGGTACCTTTACCTCGAAAGGCAAACGGCGTTCATCCGCTACGCGTATCAGCGTCATGCGAATGAGATCCGAAACAGACAGGCCCATTGCTTTCAACGCATCAGCGGCACGCTCCTTGGTGTCCTTATCGATGCGAGCGCGAACATAGGTGTCAGCGGTGCTCATGGTGACTTTCCTCATTGAAGTGGGTTCTTGAAGTCTCATTGTAGTCACAACGCGACCGTATTTCAAGTTTTAGAAACTGGTCAAAGCGAGTGTGACGCGACCGGTCGCGATTGAAACAAGGATGAACCATGGGCCGGAAAGGTCGGAACAACGCGACACGGCGCGACCGGTCGCGGGCAATCCGCATCGATCGATGGTTCCTTATCTCCATATTTATCAGCGGGTTCCGCGCGAGCGCATTTGCGCGCTAGTAACAGGCGCTCCAGCTTTGTTGACAAACGCGCTGATTGACAGAATCTCCACCTGAACCAACAGGCTGTTTTTGAATGCTTTTCCCCGCATCCGGGTTTGTAAACCCGGTTGACAGGTCGTCATGCGATGTCAACCAGGTTTACAAATTTGGCTTGGTTGACAAATCCCCCCGAAACGGCGGACGGAAGGTGATCGGAGTCTCATGATGGATGCCAAGAGCGAACTGAAAATGGAGCAGTGGCCGATCGACCGGCTGATCCCCTACGCCCGCAATCCACGCCAGAACGACGAGGCCGTGGACCAGATGTGCGGCGCCATCCAGACCTTCGGCTTCAAGATTCCCATCGTCGCCAAGAGCGACGGCATGGTGGTCGACGGACACCTGCGGCTGAAGGCCGCCCGCCGGCTGGGTCTGGAGATGGTGCCCGTGGTGCTGGCCGACGATCTCACCGAGACCCAGATCAAGGCGTTCCGCATCCTGGCGAACCAGTCGGCCAATTGGGCGGAGTGGGACGAGGAGTTGTTGCGTCTGGAACTGGTTGACCTCCAGGAGGCCGACTTCGATCTGGAACAGGTTGGATTTTCCGATGAGGAACTGGCCGACCTGATGGGTCCCCTGGAGGGGGAAGGCAATGGTGCCGCCGGGGATGAAGGCGCCAACGATGAGATTCCGGAACCACCCCCCAACCCGGTCACCCAACCCGGTGATCTCTGGATCCTGGGGGAGCATCGTCTCCTGTGCGGCGACAGCACCAAGGCCGAAGACGTCATTCGGCTGATGAACGGCGAGCGGGCCATCCTGTTCGCCACCGATCCGCCCTATCTGGTAGATTATGACGGCACCAACCATCCCCAGGGACGCAACGGCCAGAAAGGCGGAAAAGACTGGTCCGGCAGCTATGGCATCACCTGGGACGATGCCGCCCAGGGGCCGGAGCTGTATGAGGGGTTCATCCAGGCGGCCATGGAACACGCCATCGATCCCCATGCCGCCTGGTACTGCTGGCACGCCTCAAAACGGCAGGCGATGGTCGAGGCGGTCTGGGAAAAGATGGGGGCGCTGACCCATCAGCAGATCATCTGGCGCAAGAGCAACACCATCCTCACGCGCACCCACTATCTGTGGAAACACGAACCGTGCTTTTTCGGCTGGCTCAAGGGCAACCGTCCGCCGCGCCTGGAGAGTGCGGAGCCGACGCCGACGGTCTGGGACATGGACACCCTGACCGGCGACGAACGTCCGGAGCATCCGACGCCCAAACCCCTGGACGCCTTCGGCATCCCCATGCGCCAGCATGTGGCCAAGGGCGGGCTCTGCTATGAGCCATTCTCCGGTTCCGGCTCCCAGATCATGGCCGGAGAGGCGAATCACCGACGGGTCTATGCCATGGAGATCAGCCCGGTCTATGTGGATGTGGCTTTGAAGCGTTTCATTCAGGCCACCGGGAAGATCGTCTATCTGGACGGATCCGGTGGGAAAAATTTTGAGGAGATCGCCGCCGAACGCGGCATTGCTCTCGAAGAGGCGGCTTGAGGGGGAACGTCAGCGGTCCACCCGCTCCCGCAACTCCTTTCCGGCCTTGAAGACGACCCTTTTCCGCTCGGGCACCTCGACCGGTGCGCCGGTCTTCGGGTTGCGGCCCGACCGGGCGGGGTAACGTTTGACGGAGAAGGAGCCGAAGCCCCGCAGTTCAACCCGGTCGCCATTGGCCAGGGTGGTCTGGATGGCCTCCAGCACCGTATCGACGGCGCGGCTGGCCTGATCCTTGGGCAGTTGATGTCTGGCGGCCAGGGTCTGCAGGAGCTGTGATTTGACCATCGGGACGGTTTCCCCTGGTTTTGTAAGTGGTTGGCGGTAGAGAAAAACAAAATTACCAGAGCCGGTTGGTGCTGTCCATCGGGGATGGCGTCATACTTTCTCCAGGGAACCCAAGATTTCCAGCCGTTTCGAGCCACTCTCGAACACTCCGGTCCAGACATCCCGGTCCGGGGTTCGGCTATGACGGGTCAGGGTTAGTTTGAAATCGGCGAGGCCTCGTACATCGGCATCATGAAAATCGGTCAGATCGAACCATGCCTTCCGCGCCAGGGTGGTGGCGGTCCTGGCCATGGTGCGCTCGAAAGCGTCCAGGAGCCGTTCCTGGAGTTCCGGGGCGCAGCCCTGGTTTTGAACATCATCAATGCTGCGTTTCCAGTTTAGGCGGCTCACGGTTCGGTCTCCTCTGGGGCATGGCGGTTCTCACTCGTAGGTCTGCAGATCTTCATGATGGCCGGCGAGGACCGCGCAAGCGATCAAATCGGGATAGTTGGAATCCGGATCGAGGATCTCTTCTTCCGTATCTCTGATGGCCGCCTCCGGATCGTCGGACCAGGTCCAGTGGCAGAAGGATTGGTATTCGCCGATGGTGTAGCCCACCACGGTGTAGGGTTTTTTGCCCATTGCTTTTCTCCCGATGCTGTTGTCCGCCGGAGCCGTCGCCAGCTCCGGCGGCGTGTCCGGTTCAGCTGCTTTCCGCAAGAAAATAGGTGGTTGAAGAGCCCGGCGAACCGACTTGATTCGGCCCGACCACCCGGTTGCGCTGAGTGGTGATGTTCCACCCGGCTTTTTTGGCCAGGGCGATCAAGCCACGGACGGTGTGATTTCCCCAGCCGGTCTCGTCCATGATCTGCTGGGTGGTGGCGCCCTCTTCGCGCCGCAGCATTTCCCATACCCGCGCCTTCTTGGTACCGGGTCGGGGTTCCTTGGGGGCTTTTTTCTCTTCCGCGTCGGCATCATCCGTAGCGGCGATTCCCAGGTTCTGTTCGGCGGTCTCGACATCCGCTTCCAGGGCGTCATTCGCCGGTTTCCAGGGCAGCGGCTCCAGGCCGATTGCGGTCCGCCCGGCGTTGGTGATCCGGAGGGGTTGGTTTTCGTCTCCATCGGGGTGTTCGGCCAAGCCTTTGGATTTGAGGCTGCCGACCACCTTTTTCTCGGCACCGCCCTTGATGTTCTTTGGCATGGGGTGGATGGCACCGTCTTCCCGGTCGGCGGCGGCTTTGAGGATGGTCTCCTGGGTCGGGGTGACTTTGATCGTCATGTCGGCCTCCAGTGGCTGGTTGATGTTGCATGCCACTAGGCCGTACACCGGCGGGACCATCAAGCGGAATAAGATGATTTTGAATGATTTTTTCAGGGTTTCCGCATGCTCCTTTCGCAGTCCGAATATGCCCGTCAGCGCGGATTCTCACGCCAGTACGTCAACAAGCTGGTCCGTACCGGCGTCATTCGGTTGGAGAACGGAAAAGTCGATCCCAAGCAGGCCGATGCGGCCCTGGGCGCGGTGCGGGAGCCAGCCCGGCCACAGCGGAGAAAGAGCAATGCGGAGGTTGCCCCATCGTCATCCCAACCGCAGAAACCATCGGCTGGTGGTGCCTCATTGCCGGGTGGGATGGATCTTCCGGGGAAGCCCAGCGGCGATCTGCCGACCCTGTTGCTCAGGGCCCGGATCAAGACTGAGATGAAGCGCGGCAACCTGCTGGACCTGGATGAGAAGGTCAAAACCAAACAGTACGTGGAGGCCGAGGAGGTCAAGGTGGTGGCTTTCAACCGGGGCCGGGTGGTCCGGGACCGCATCATGAACCTGCCGGATCGGCTGGCGGCGGTGCTGGCGGCGGAAAACGACATCGATACGGTTCGGGAGACCCTGGCCACGGAACTTCGCATCGCTCTGGAAGGATTGTCCGATGATCCAATCGGCGGATGAGCTGTATCTGGACGCCTTCAACCAGGGACTGCGTCCGGATCCGCTGTTGACCGTATCGGAATGGGCGGACCGGTTCCGGGTTCTCTCAACTGTCGACTCGGGTGAGCCCGGCCCCTGGCGCACGGCGCGTACCCCGTATCTGCGGGAGGTGATGGATTGCCTTTCCCCGTCATCGCCCATTGAGCGGACGGTGCTGATGAAGGCGGCGCAACTGGCCGGGACCAACGCCGGGCTCAACTGGTTGGGCTACGTGGTCCATCAGGCCCCCGGCCCCATGCTGGTGGTGCAGCCGACGGTGGAGGTGGCAAAGCGTTTTTCCAAACAGCGCGTCGGTCCGTTGATCGACTCCAGCCCGGCATTGCGCGACCTGGTCAAGGATCCCCGTTCCCGGGATTCCGGCAACACGGTCCTGGCCAAGGAATTCCCCGGCGGCGTGGTGATGATGACCGGGGCCAACAGCGCCGTCGGTTTGCGTTCCATGCCGGTGCGGTTTTTGTTCCTGGATGAAGTGGACGGCTATCCGGCGGACGCCGACGAGGAAGGGGATCCGGTCGCCCTGGCGGTCCAGCGCACGGTCACCTTCGCCAACCGCAAGATCCTGCTGGTGTCGACGCCGACCATCAAAGGCTTCAGCCGCATCGAGGCGGCCTATCTGGAGAGCGATCAGCGGCGCTATTGGGTGCCCTGTCCCGAGTGCCATGAGGAACAGGTTCTGGAATGGAAACAGATCCGTTGGCCGAAGGAGCCGGAGGAGCGGCGCGACCTGGCCTTCTACCTCTGCGTTCACTGTGAAAAGGAGATCCAGGATCATCAGAAAAACTGGATGCTGGAACGGGGCCGTTGGATCGCCGAGGCCAAGGGAGATGGAAAAACCGCCGGATTCCACCTTTCCAGTCTCTACAGCCCCCACGGCTGGAAAAACTCTTGGGGCGCCATCGCCGTGGAGCATGGACAGGTCTACAAGGATCCGCCCCGGCTCAAGGTGTGGGTGAATACGAAACTCGGAGAAACCTGGGAGGAGGATGCCGACCGAATCGACGGCGAGGGGCTGATGTCCCGTCGTGAAGAGTACGGACCGCTCCTCCCCGACGGTGTTGCCACCCTGACCGCCGGCGTCGATCTCCAGGACGATCGGATCGAACTGGAGATCGTCGGCTGGGGCAAAGATGAGGAATCATGGTCCATCGAGTACCGGGTGCTGTGGGGGGATCCCTCGACGCCGGCCATTTGGCAGGATCTGGACGCCCTGCTGCATCGGGCGTTTCCACACGTGCGGCAGGTTCCGAATCTACACATCCGGGCGGCCTGCGTGGATACCGGTGGGCACCACACCCTGAAAGCCTATGATTTTTGCCGGCCCCGGCAGGGACGACGAATCTGGGCGATCAAGGGACGCGGCGGCATGGGGGTGCCCATCTGGCCACGCCGGCCATCCCGAAACAACAAAGGAAAAGTACCGCTGTTCATCGTCGGCGTGGACGCAGCCAAAGAGGCGTTCTACGCCCGTCTGCGGCTGGAGGGGCCGGGCCCGGGGTATTGTCATTTTCCCATGGACAGGGACGTGACGTTTTTCAAACAGCTCACGGCCGAGCACGTGGTGACCCGGTACCACAAGGGCCGACCGATCCGGGAGTGGCGGAAACAGCCCAGCGACCGAAATGAGGCCCTCGACTGCCGCATCTATTCCATGGCGGCGTTGCAGGGGCTGATCTCCATGGGGCTGATGCTGAACCGGGATGCGGCCAAGGTAGCCGAGGCGCCCATGAAACCGGATAACGGCGATGGCGCCCCTGCCGCGCCCAGGCGCAAACCGCGACGGCGGGTGATTCAGTCGCCCTGGATGTGAGGAGCTTAAATAGAGGTTGGGTCTAATGAATCGTTTGTTTGATGGATCTGTTTTCAAGAGGAAAGCCTTTTGATTGCCATTCCTGGATTCCACCCAGGAGTTCACAAGCTTGGAAGCCGTGTTCCAGCATGATTTTCAGGGCAATTCCGGCTCTGGGACCTGTTCTGCAAATCAAGATATACCGTTTATCGAGATCAAAAAAATCCCGGTTGAACGTGCGTGCAAAATGATCCGTGAAAGGGACCAGGTTGGAGCGATCCTGGAGGTCATGAGCACAAGGATACAGGGTGGCCCCTGGAATAATGTTGTCCTGCTGCTCAGTTGACGTTCGGATGTCAAGCAGGACGATATCCTCAAAATCAACCTGGATGATGGCATGTAGTTGCTCGGCTGAAATCATTTCAGCCAGCAAAGCCATTTCCAGAACGGTTTCAACTTGATCATGGTATTCGGACGTCGGGTAGATACTGCGCTGGAACATGATGCCTCCGAAAAAATGATTCCACCAATCCTGATCATGAATGAGTAAGCACAAACTGTTCCTTTCTCCATCGGACGTGATCAATAGATGCCATCCCTTTCAGAACTTCAGACTCGCCGGGACCGTCTTCTCGAACGCCTGGAGAGCCTGCAACGGCGTGTTTCCCATGGCGACAAAAGCGTGGAATACGATCTGGATCAGGCGGAGGCGGCCATCGCCCGTCTGGATCGGGAGATCTCCCGGGCTGGCAGCCGGCGCGTCGTCCGCCATGTGCGGGTGCGGAGCGTGAAGGATTTGTAGCCAATGGGTCTTCTCCAACAGGTATTCAATGTCGGTTGGAACGCCTTTCAGGCTGGTCGGCAGGCTTTCCGTTCGTCCCCGGAGGAGATGCCCAAACGGCAAGCGGGCGGATATGAAGGCGCGGCATCGGGCCGGCGGCTTTCGAGTTGGCAGCCCGGTGATGCCGGCGCCAACGCCCTGCTGTTTCGGGATGCGTCGCTCATGCGCTCCCGCTCCCGCGACCTGGTCCGCCGCAACGCCTGGGCGTCCAATGCCCTGGACTCCCTGGTGGCAAACCTGATTGGCACCGGGATCAAGCCGCAATCCACCCATGCGGACGCGGAACTGAAGGAAAAGATCCAGGCCCTGTGGCTGGCCTGGACCAGTGAGGCGGATGCCCACGGCATCTGTGGATTCTACGGCCTTCAGGCCTTGGTAGCCCGGGCCATGGCAGAGGGTGGCGAGGTATTGGTGCGGCTGCGCAACCGGACGGAGCAGGACGGACTGGTAGTGCCGTTGCAGCTTCAGGTCCTGGAGCCGGAACATCTGCCGGCCTCCCTGAATCAGGATCTCGCCAACGGCCACAAGATCCGGGCCGGGATCGAATTCGACCGCATTGGCCGCCGGGTGGCCTATCACCTCTTTCGGGAACACCCCGGCGAACAGCCGATGCTCTACAAGTCCGGGGAGATGAGCCGGGTTCCGGCCTCGGAGGTTTGCCACATATTCAAACCGCTCCGGCCCGGGCAGCTGCGGGGAGAACCCTGGTTCGCCCAGGCCCTGGTGAAGCTGCACGAACTGGATCAGTACGACGATGCCGAACTCGTGCGAAAAAAAACCGCCGCCCTGATCGCCGGTTTCATCACCAAGCCGGATCCGGACTTGGGTATTGCCGGCGAGGATGAGAAGGAACCGGACGAGGACGGCTCCGCCCCGGTGACCTGGGCGCCCGGCACCATGCAGGTGCTCCTGCCGGGAGAGAGCGTCACCTTTTCGGATCCGGCGGACGTGGGCGGCCAGTATACCGAGTTCATGCGCACCCAGTTGCGCGCCGTGGCCGTCGGTCTGGGACTGACCTACGAACAGTTCACCGGCGATCTCACCGGGGTCAACTATTCCAGCATCCGGGCCGGCCTTCTGGAATTCCGCCGTCGCATGGAACAACTCCAGCGGATGGTTTTTGTTCACCAGTTCTGCCGGCCGGTCTGGGCGCGATGGATGGACCAGGCGGTTCTCTCCGGCGCCCTGCAGATGCCGGACTATCCAAATATGCGGCGGGAATACCGGGCCGTGAAATGGATTCCCCAGGGCTGGCAGTGGGTGGATCCACAGAAGGAGTTCAACGCCGTGGTCCTGGCGATCCGCGCCGGGCTGCTCAGCCGGGCAGAGGCGGTCTCCACCTATGGCTATGACATTGAGGAGATCGACCGGGAGATTACCGGGGACAACGCCCGGGCGGATGATCTGGATTTGGTCTTCGACAGCGATCCCAGAAAGGTGAATAGGAGCGGTTCCAAGCATTCAGTGTCATCAGGAACCAAACCGGAAGAAAATCCCGACGGCGAAGAAAACCGCTCCGATGATCTGGAACAGGTGGACGTAGATCAGTGAACGTTGCCCATTTCAGCCATAGCCTGGTTGATCACCGATTCATCCACGCCACGTCGTTTGAGGCTTTCCACCAGATTTTGAACGGCATCATTGTCCAGCCGCTCCAAATCGGTCCGTAGACCCTGACCGACGTAATGGCGGATCAATGGCTGATAACCGGAGAAACCCAACTTGGGAGCGATTTGTTTGAGGTCGTCCACCACATCTTCCGGCATGCGGATGGTTACAGAGGACATGGGACGGTCCTTTTGGAGCCGTTTTTTCAGATCATTGGCTTTCATAGCGTCTCCTTTCAGCCGGTGTGGCCTTGCGGGCTGAGATGATTCGAAATCTGTCACCTTCCTGCTGAATGTGAACCACGTACAGCAATCGACCGATGGTGTCTTCACCCATAATGGCATCCCGAAGTTCACCGTGGCGGCTGGCATCCTCAACGATCAGGAACGGATCGAAGAACGCCTCGCAGGCCTGTTCGAAGTTAACGCGATGATCGGCCAGATTCGTCCGGGCTTTTTTTGTACTCCAAACGAACGTGATGCCATGCAGGGAATAGGTTTCGTCCATGCCTGACTCTCCCACTATGTATTGACATTGTCAATACGATTTCGTTCCAAAGGATATTTCAGAGTGAACCATCTACCCCACTTGGCGGCGCGGGTGGTCAACGCACCGTTGATGGTCGAACGCGCCCGTCTGGAGACCGTTCTTTCGGTTGTGGGTCCACGCATCGGCGTCGAGACGTCAGGATCGCCACCAGAATTCGAATCCGCGCGGGAGACCAACGGGCTTGCGGTAACCCCCAACGGCATCGCCGTGATTCCCATCATAGGCACCCTGGTGAAACGAGCCGGAGCGATCGACGCCGCTTCCGGCCTGCTCAGCTATGCCGTCATCGAGGAGATGATTCTGGAAGCGGCCACCGATCCGGCGGTTGGGGGGATCCTGCTGGATGTGGACAGCCCTGGCGGCGAGGTGGGCGGGGTGTTCGATCTGGCTGATCTGATCCGGGAGGCGCGGGAGGTCAAGCCGGTTTTTGCGATGACCGACGACGCCTTTTCGGCGGCCTACCTGTTGGCCAGCGCGGCGAACCGCATCTACCTGTCGCAGACCGGTGGCGTCGGCAGTGTCGGTGTCATCGCCGTCCACGTCGACGAATCGGAACGGGACGCCAAGGAAGGACGCCGGTTCACCACGGTATTTGCCGGTGCGCGCAAGAACGACTTCAGCCGCCACGAACCTCTCTCCGACGGGGCGCGGAACCGTCTGCAATCAGAGGTTGACCGCATTTACGGGATGTTTGTTGGAGCCGTGGCCCGTAACCGGGGCATGACTGAACAGGCCGTCCGGGCCACCGAGGCGGGACTGTTCTTCGGGACCGAGGCGGTAGCCGCCGGGCTGGCCGACCAGGTCGGAACCCTCCGTGATGCCCTGGCCGCTCTGACCGCCAGTCTCGCGGCACCCAAAAAATCCATCATTCACGCGGCCGCCGTGCCGCCTGTTTCCAAACATGAGGAGATTGCCATGGAAACCGAAGACCAGGCGGGCAACGAGACCGCCGCGATCGGGGAGGTAATCCAGCTTCCCGAGAAAAAGACCGAATCCCAGCAACCCGCTGCCCAACCCCCAGCCGAAGTCATCGATCTGGAAAAGATCCGTACCGAAAAGGCCACCCAGATGCGGGAAGAAGCCGGCGCCATTGTTGAACTGTGCGCCCTGGCGAACAAGTCCGCTCTGGCTGGCGGGTTCATCGCCAAGGGCATGGACGTCAACGCCGTGCGCAAGGAACTGATGGCGCTCCGGGCTGATGGTGAGGAAATCCAGTCCCATGTCATGCCCGGTGACGGCACCCGGGTGAAACCTGAAGGAAACCTCGATGCCAACCCTGTGGTCAACGCCTGCCGGCGCATGGCCCAACAGAATAAGGGAGCCTGACCATGCCTGTGCTCAGCGAAGGCAACAACCTGGGGGACGTCCTCAAACACGAGGCACCCAATCTCTACAGCCGGGAGGCGGTCACCGTCCTTGCCGGCAGCGGTTCCGACCGGACGCTCGCCATCGGCGAAGTGTTCGGCAAACGCACCAAGTCCGACGTGGCCGCAGCCGCTGACGGCGGCAACACCGGAGACGGCACAACCGGCGCGGTCACCCTCGGGTCCAAGGCGGAACCGGGGATCTATTCCCTGACCTGCATCGTGGCGGCCGCCAACGCCGGCACCTTCCAGGTGCAAACCCCCAACGGCTACCGGTTGCCGGATCTGGAGGTGGGACAGGCCTATGCCGGTGATCACATCAACCTGACCCTCTCCGACGGCGCCGCCGATTTCGTGGTGGGCGACACCTTCACCGTCGACGTCTCCGGCGACGGCAAGGTGGTGGCCTTGGACCTGTCCGGGGTGGACGGCAGCCATGAAGCCGCCGGCATCATCGCCGCCGCCGTGACTGCGTCCGATGGCACCGATGCCGAGGGGTTGGCCATCGTCCGGGACGCCATCCTGGCGGATCACGCCGTGGTCTGGCCCGGCGGCATCACAGCCCAACAAAAAACCGCTGCCATCACCGCCCTCAAGGCGCGGGGCATTCTCATCCGGAAAGGAGCCTGACCCATGTCGATGACGAACCCCTTCTCCAACGATGCTTTCGGGG
>CAYFNE010000060.1:0-31319 GCA_964344355.1 uncultured Magnetococcales bacterium | reverse complement strand
AGAGAAAATCTACACTTTAACGTACGTTAGGTCAAATGGACGCACCACCCAAAATTCCTGCCATGATGCCCGCTGCCCAGTCGGCCTCAAAAGCTGCGAGAGCTACTGTAGTCACACAAATGATTGATATCGACCAGAGAGCATCCTTCCGCCCTTCGGTACGAAATTGGTGAAACCGCTCTGATTGCTCCTTTTGTATCTCCAATTCAGCTTCTGCCAGGGCCATTTCCCGAATTTCCAGGTCATGGCGGTGTTTTTGTTCAGCACTTGCTTCTTCAAGTCCCTGGTTTTGCTGCTTTTCCGACATCACGAGCACACGCTCCGGAAAAGTTTGATCAATTTCCGCCAGTATTTTCATATCCGACGCTGGCGGCGTCGGCCCGGAGTAAAATTCTGTCATCTCCCTGTGTATGAGTGTAATGAGACCCGCTTTGATTTCCTCAGGCAGAACCACCCCTTCTTTTACGGGCATATCGGAATCATCATCCAACTTTATGGGCAGTGATTGTTTTTTATTGCTCACCGCTGGCCACCCGAATACCGGTTAAGGCGCTCCGTAAATATTTTTCAACCTTTTGCCGGTTTTTTCTCAGCGCCAAGTGCGTTGCACTTTCATTTCTCCGTAACCCTTGCCGGATAGCCATGCGCAAGGATGTTGGTACCGGTTCCATCTTTTCCGGGAAAAGTCGCTTGAGTTGCTTTAATTTAACAACAGCGACACTGGAACAACTGCCATCCCGGTGGATCAAACGCTCCCTCCTTCCCACCCTTAAAGCAATTTCACCAACATTGAACGGTAATCGGGACACAGGACCGAAGGAGGCCCCATCCCTTTCCGGCTCCATCCCGAAAACGGTTTCAGCTCCATCCAAAACAGCATTATATTCAATTCTTTTCATAATATTCAGCATACATCATTTTCATGGTCCCACTCAAACTCTCATTGACCTTCTCCATTCCAATCGACGGAGAAAAGCACATTGGCGACCGGCGTATCAGACGATCCGGTTGGGGATCTTCGTTGCTGTTCGCCGTGGGAGCTAAAACGGCATTTCCGTGATATCGGGCCGCCCATCCTCCATCAGGACATCGATTTCGGCCGCCAGGCGCAACCCCAGATCATCGCGTTTCGAGGTGGCTCGTTCGAAACCGCGATTGGCGCAGCGCATGCTGCTGGCGGCGGTTTTCCAACCACCGCCGCGGATGGTTCGATAGGGGACGCGACCGCTGGTGCGGGGATCATTGTGTTGGTGCCGGGAATAGGCATCCTTTTCGTAGGTGTCCGCCGTCCATTCCCAGACATTGCCGCCCATGTCGTAAAGACCCAGGCGGTTGGGTTGGCGGGTGGTGACGACCTGGGGGGAGCCCTGGCCGTTGCCCCGGTGCCAGCCCAGTTGATCCGGTTGATCGGCGCCGGGAAAGGGGATGTTCAAGCCGCCGGTCCGGCAGGCGTATTCCCATTCGGCCTCGGTGGGCAGACGAAAACGAACCCGGCCCCGATATCGTTCGTTGAGTTTGCTGGTCAGCGCCTCTACATCTCCCAGGGAGATGTTTTCCACCGGATACCGTTCCCCCTTGCGGGAATGGGCCGGGTTGTTGCGCATCACCCGCTGCCATTGGCCCTGGGTCACTTCGGTTTCGCCCAACCAATAACCGGACAGACAGACCTCGTGCAAGGGTCCCTCATCCTCCTCCCGATCCTTGGCGGAAGGGGCGGAACCCATCTTGAAACAGTCGCCGGCGATCCACAGCAGACGGATGCCACTGATCGGTTCCCGCCACGGTTGTCCCGCCCGGGGTTCGACCATTTCGTCGCTTTCACCGCTGCCAACATCCAACGGTTCCCATTCATTGATCAAATAGGCCGACGCCACCGACGACAGGAAAAACAGCAGCAGAAAAACCAGCCCGAAAAATCGGCTCGGCCCACTCATCTATCGCTCCCCCCCGGTTTTGGTCAACCGCATCTTGACCGGTGCCGACAGGATGGGATCCGGGGCCGGTTGCAGCGTGCGCAACCGTTCGCTGGCATAGGCGAACCCTTCCAGCAGGTCCACCCAACCATCCGGTTCGCTGCCATCCCGGCCATCGGCCTCCCCCAACAGGCCCTTCAGCAAAAAATAGCTCAAACCGCCCTGACGTCCCGGTGGATAGGGAACGGCCCCCTTCTCCAGGGCGGCGATACCCCACCCCTTGCCACTGCTGAAAAATGCCGCCGGCGGCGCCACCGGCGCTCCCTCTCCGGCAGCCACGGCGCAGGATTCACCGGAATTGAAACAACTGTCGAGGATGACGGCGATATCGCGGTTGGGCAATTTTTCCAATTTATCCCGGAGCCAGGCCAGGGAGATGGTGTGATCGGCCGACAACGCTCCCAACCGCGCCTCCACCGGCACCAACCGCACATCCACCACCCGGCCATCGGCATCGACCTCTGAAACACCCAGTCCGGAAAAATAGAACAGCAACATGGCATTGGGATCCAGGGCGCCGCGGCGGGCCAGCCAATGCAGATCCCGATACAAACTCTCCCGGGTGGCCGATTCGTCGATGCGCAGGCGTACATGGTCGGCATCATCCCGGAACAGGCCGCGCCCGGTCAGCAGACGGTGAAAATTTCGGGCGTCGCGATCGGCGAAATGTTTGGAGCGCAACCGTTTGTAGCGGCTGATGCCGGCGATGACCGCATAGGCGTTGTCGCGTTTTTTCCAGGCGGCGATCTCCGGCAGGATCCAGATGGTATCGTCGAGAACGGCGTTGCGGCTGTCGAGTTCCCCGGTTTTGGGCCAAAATTCGTGCGGCAGGGGCATTTCGTAGGGGATTTCCGCATCCTTGTCGACATAGGCCAGCACCACCTGATCCTTGGCCTTGAGGAAAGCCGGTTGCCGGGGGTACTCCTTGACCAGCAGGTTGACCGCCTGACGGACCGCCTCCATGGGTTCGCCGGCGCGAAAACGGCGCCAGACGGTCTCCACCACATATTCGGCCGCCTGACGTTTCCACTGTTCCGGACGGATACCGGCCAGTTTTTCCCGGGTCAGCCAGTCATAGGCTTCCAGATAGCGCCCGAGACGAAACAGGGCGAACAGTTTGGTATGGGCCAGGGCCAGATTGCCGGGGTGTTTGATAAAACCGTTGAAGGCCAACACATGAGCGTCGACATCATCGCCCATTTCAAAACGCAACCAGGCCAGGTTGGCATGGGTTTTCATGTGCCCGGGGAACATTTTATGGGTCCGTTCCCAGACCCGCCGCGCCGCCGGCAGTTTTCCCATCTGATAGTAGGCGAGCCCCAGGTTGAAGGCCACCGACACATCGGTGGGACAGATGCCACGGGCGCGGCGCAGGGCGTCCAGCCCTTTTTTCGGCTGAAAATCGAACAGACCGACCCCCTTGAGGGCCAACTCCCGGGCCACCGCACAGGTATTGGTCTGTTGATCCCGCCGTTCAAAATCACCATTGCCGGCGCCGACCAACACCGGCGCCAGGACAATCAACCACCAAACTGAAAAGGGACGTTTCAAAACCCTCAATCCCCGACGCGGGGATCCAAGGTCCCGGAATCATAGTTGCGCGCCATCTCCTCCAGCGGGATCACCTTGATGCGGGAGGCGTTGCCGGCGGTATTGAACCGTTCATAACGATCCTTGCAGACCGCATAGGCGGCATCCTCGGCCGGACGCATGTATTTACGCGGATCGAAAGCCTTGGGATTTTCGGCGAACAGTTTGCGGATGGCGCCGGTCATGGCCAGGCGCAGGTCGGTATCGATGTTGACCTTGCGTACCCCGTACTTGATACCGGTACGGATCTCTTCCACCGGTACGCCGTAGGTTTCGGGGATGGCGCCGCCGTGGGCGTTGATGATGGCCAGCAACTCCTGGGGCACCGATGAGGAACCGTGCATCACCAGATGGGTGTCGGGGATGCGGGCATGGATCTCCTTGATGCGGTCGATGGCCAGGATGTCGCCGGTGGGTTTGCGGCTGAACTTGTAGGCGCCATGGGAGGTGCCGATGGCGATGGCCAGGGCGTCGGCCTTGGTGGCCTTGATGAAATCGGCGGCCTCTTCGGGATCGGTGAGCAACCGTTCCCGATCCACGGCCCCCTCGGCGCCATGACCGTCCTCCTTGCCGGCCATGCCGGTCTCCAGCGAACCCAGAACCCCGAGTTCCCCTTCCACCGACACACCGATGGCGTGGGCGATCTCCACCACCTTGGACGTCACCTCGACGTTGTATTCATAGGAGGCGGCGGTTTTGCCATCGGTCATCAACGAACCATCCATCATGACGCTGGTGAAACCGCTGCGGATGGCACCCAGGCAGACGGCCACCGATTGACCATGATCCTGATGCATCACCACCGGAATATGGGGATAGACTTCCAAAGCCGCCAATATCTGATGGCGCAGGAAGGACTCCCCGGCATATTTCCGCGCCCCGGCGGAAGCCTGAAGGATGACGGGGCTGTCGGTCTCGTCGGCGGCGCGCATGATGGCGCGCACCTGCTCCATATTGTTGACGTTAAAGGCGGGAATTCCATAATCATTTTCCGCGGCGTGATCCAGCAGTTGCCGCATGGACACCAAAGGCATGAACCGTCTCCCTCGTTCAATCCGGTCGCCGATCGATCGGACCGTTTGGCAAAGTTTCGAAAATTGACTTCAAGGGTTTGAATTTGGACAATGAATCCCGGGAAGTCAACAAGCATTATTCACCATGACGCCGTTCCGGCGCCAACCACCGTACCCTCACGAACCGAGTCAACCGGATGACGACGGGAGTGAACCATGATCGAAGGGTTCATGCTTCGCGCCCTGCTGGCCGGCTTTGGCATCGCCCTGAGCCCCGACCGCCTTGAGCACCATGGTGGTCGGGTCCATCGGTTTCCGCTGGAAATTTCAATTGGCATGAGGCGTTTTTTACCGATTCAATGAACCTCCTTCCGAGTCTCGATCGCCCAGGCCTGAACCATACAGTGTTCCGCCCGGCAGGAGGCCCGCCACTTGGCCAGTTCCGTGGTCGCCGCCTTCAAATGCTCCGCCGCCAGGTGAACCGCGTCGGCCAGGGCATCGGCGGTCGGCGTATCCTCCATCTTGTCGGTGGCCAAAGCCATGATATCAAGGACCGTGCCCAGATTGGACAAATGTTTGCCGGCAACATCCATGAATTTCGCCTCATAAATCGGTTTCACCATCGACCCCTCACTCTTTTGTACGACAGGATTGCCCATACTCTTTTCTCCCTCGATCAATGAGAGTCGGAACACCAGCAACAGGGCTTCCTCCTCCCGCGAAAAAACGTCCCCGCCAGAACCTCATGGACCGGCCAGCGCCTTCTCGGTGACATAAAAAGTCATAAATGCCGTCCGATCAGAATAATCTTATCCCATGAACCGCTATTTTTCCAGACCTCCTGTTTTATATGGTTGTTTTTTCTGGACATGAAGATTTATGTAAACTTTTTGTAGTACACTTTGTCCGAACACCAGAAAAACCACCCCGGTAATACCGGGGGCGTCACTATCGCCACCGTGCCGCATCGCTTCCGCCTCGACCCCGTCCCTTCGAGGACCGCGACCGGAACGCCATACCTGTACGAAGCGGGCAAATAGGGTATAAAAGGTCCTTTCATTGGCCACGACGGGAAAAAGAGGAGATGGAAACCTTTCCAAACCATATCGATCGCTGGATTCATGCCTTTTCCTCCAAAAGCTGTCGCGAGACCGGCCGACGGCCTCTCCGATCGATTTTCCTGCCCTCGGACACTGAAAACCGGCCTGGTTGGGAGCCGGTTTGCCGGCTTTTGGGGAATGTCTTGAAGCAACGGCCTCTCTCTTCCCATCCACCCGGTGCAAAATGTCGAACCACCGATACCCTCCCGGGAGCGGCTCCACACCGGCACCAGCCGGTGACAAAAAACCATATTTCGTTCCAACGACCGCTGCTGAACCGTTTCAGCCCCTTCTTTTCCGGTTCCTGCGACCTTTCCGGCAATCCCTCCCCGGACGGCCTGAACCAATGGCCCTTCATCCTCGGCGATGGTCGCGTCATCCGCGGCCGTTACCCGGCCCGGGCGACCCCACCACCGGTGGGGGGTCGACCGTCCGATCCGGACCGCCAACTCTTTCGCATCCGCAAACCACCCGGCGAATCCCCATGAAACTGTCCGCCAAGATCATCACCGCCATCCTGATCGTCCTGACGGTGCTTCTGGCCGGCTTCGAATGGATCGACTTCACCCACAACCGGGCCACCCTGCAAAAACTGTTGAATGACCGGGGCATCGCCATCACCCGCATCGTTCACACCTTCAGCACGGACTCCCTGCTGGTGGAGGATTATCCAACCCTGGAGACGGTCCTCAACAACATCGGCCGGGAAACCGGGGACATCCTCGCCATCTCCATTCGCCACAAGGACAAAGTGGTCGCCGCCTATCACACCGATACCCATGAAACCGGCAAACGGTTCCTGAAAAAAATTGCCACCCGAACCCTCACCGGCAAACGGATCGACCTGGGGGAGATCGAACTCATCCTGTCAACGGCCGATAATGATCGGGCCATTCAGGAAAAAATCGACGAAGGCATCCGCAGTTGGGTTTGGAGCTTGCTGCTCCTCTCCCTGACCCTGGCGGTTTTGTTGCGCAAGACCGTTTTGGGCCGGATCGAAATTTTGACCCGGTACTCCCAGACCATCACTGAAAGTCAGGCGTCGGGCTTTGCCGTCAGCCATCCCCACCTGACCGACAGCGGCCGGGATGAAATCGGCGAGCTGGCCGAAAGCCTGCGCGCCATGCACGGTTCCATCCTCGACAAGGAGGCCCTGTTGCTGGAAACCAATCAACGGCTGGAAAACGATATCCGCCAACGCCGGCGGATCGAGCAGGCGCAACAACGGAGCCTGGATCGGCTCCATGCCATCAACCATCTGCAAAACACCCTGTTGGGACCGGGAGAGACCGTGGATAAACTGCGGGCGGTGGCCGAACTGTCCGTCGATCTTTTTCAACTGGATTTCAGCCGCATCTGGATGATCCGGCCCGGGGACCTCTGTAACGACGGTTGTCTCCATGGCGGCTCCCGGGCATGCCGGAACCCGGAGTCCTGTCTACACCTGATCGTCAGCTGTGGCCGGTATACCCATCTGGACGGCGGTCATCGGCGCGTTCCCCTGGATGCCTTCAAAATCGGTCAGATCGCCACCGGAAAATTTAACAAACTGATCAGCAACTCGGTCACCGAAGACCCGAAAATCCATGACCGGGCCTGGGCCGGAAAACTGGGACTGGTCGCCTTTGCCGGTTACAAACTGCAAAACGACGAAGGGGAGCCGGTCGGCGTCATGGCCATGTTTTCCAAACAGAGCATCTCCAATGAAGAGGACGCCCTGTTGGAAAATCTCAGCCGCACCGCCAGCCGGGTCATCGCCGCCGGCAAGGCCGCCCGGGCGTTGGTCGAGGCCAAGGAGCAATCCGACAACGCCAACCGGGCGAAAAGCCTTTTCCTCTCGACCATGAGCCATGAAATCCGCACGCCCATGAATGCCATTCTCGGCATGAGCGAACTGTTGGCGGCCCAGCCCCTGGACGAGGAGCCAAAACATTTTTTGCGGATCCTGCAACGCAACGGTGAAAATCTGTTGCACCTGATCGATGACATCCTCGATTTCAACCGCGTCGAGAGTGGCCACATCACCCTGGAACGGATCCCGTTCGATATCGGCGAACTGATCGATGGTCTGCTGGAGACCTATCACCCGGAAACACGGAGCCGCGCCCTCAAACTCCACGCCATCATCGATCGTGACGTCATCCCCTGGCGGTTCGGCGATCCCAACCGGCTGCGGCAACTGTTGACCAACCTGGTGGGCAACTCGATCAAATTCACCCCCAGCGGCATCATCACCATCCACGTCAAAAATGAAGGGGAGCGAACCGATGGGCTCTGTTTTTTGGTCAGCGATACCGGCATCGGCATTCCGGAACGAAAATTGACCGATATTTTCAACGTGTTCACCCAGGTCGACAACACCACCACGCGAAAATATGGCGGCAGCGGTCTCGGTTTGAGCATCTGCAAACAGTTGGTGGGCCTGATGGAGGGCGATATCCGGGTGGAAAGCCGGGAGGGCGAAGGGAGCCTGTTCCGTTTCACCGCCCTGCTGCCCCCCGCCAGGCCACAACGACCCGCTCCGCCCACCACCGGACCGGCCCCGACGCCGACCATGAAAAAAACCACCACGCCCCGAACCCTGAACATCCTCCTGGCCGAGGATGCCGAGGACAACGTGTTGCTGTTCAAGATGTTCCTGAAAAAACGACCCTGCACGGTAACGGTGGCCCACAACGGTCAAGAGGCGATCGAAAAATTCAGGGCCGACCATTTCGACCTGGTGTTCATGGACCTGCAGATGCCGATCATGGACGGTTATACCGCCACCGCCGACATCCGACGGTGGGAACGTGAAAACAACCGCCCGCCGACGCCGATCTTCGCCTTGACCGCCTATGTGCTGGAAGCGGAAAAACAGAAAGCCCTGGAGGCCGGTTGTGACCGGCACCTCAAAAAACCGATCAGCAAAAACAGTTTGTTGGCGGTGTTGGAATCCTTTGCGGGCAAACCATGAACGATCACCCCCCGATCAACCGTCCCCCCCAACGTTTGAAATCCTCCAGGATCAAAAATCCCGACGGCACCAACACCAGGCTCAACAGGGTGGCATAGAGGATGCCGAAACCCAGCGAGACGGCCATGGGGATGAGAAACTGCGCCTGGGTGCTTTTTTCCAGCAACAACGGCGTCAGGCCGAAAAAGGTGGTCAGGGAGGTGAGCAGGATGGGACGGAAACGGGCGGCGCCGGCGGTGCGGGCCGCTTCTATGGGAGTGGAACCGGCGGCCAGTTGCCGATTGATCCAGTCCACCAGCACCAGGCTGTCGTTGACCACCACCCCGGCCAGGGCCAGCATACCCATGATGCTCAACAGGCTCAGGTTCATATCGAGGATGACATGTCCCAACACCGCCCCGACCAGGCTGAAGGGGATCACCAGCATCACCACCAACGGTTGTGAATAGGAACGCAGGGGCACGGCCAGCAGGCCGTAGACGCTGAACAGGACGAAACCGACGCCGACGATCAAACTGGTGAATGAATCCCGCTGTTCCCGCAACTCCCCTTCGAAGACATAACGCACCCCCGGATACGCCTTCAGCAGCTCGTCCAGGAACAGGCGCAATTCAGCGGCGATGGCATTGACGTTGACCCGGCCCTTTTCGGCATCGGCGGTGACGTTGACGGCCCGGTTGCGGTCGACCCGGCGGATGGTGGAAAATCCCTGGTCGAGACGGACCCGGGCGACGGTGTGGATGGGCACCGGATGGCCGTCCGGGGTGCGGATGCGCAACCCCTCCAGGGCGGCGAGGTTTTTCCGGTCGTCCCGGGGCAGGCGGATCATCACCCGCACATCATCCCGGCCGCGCTGCAACCGTTGCGCCTCGGCCCCGAAAAAGGCCTGCCGCACCTGCCGCCCCAGGTCCGACGCCGACACCCCCAACAGGGCCGCCTCCGGGCGCAGGACCAGGGCGATCTCCGGTTTGCCGTTTTCAAAGCTGTCCTGGATATCGAACACCCCCTCATACTGGGAGAGCCGCTGGCGGATTTGCCCGGAAATGTCGCTCAACCGTTCAAAATCCTGTCCCATGAGCTGAACGTCGATGGGATCGCCGCCGCGGCCGATTTCGGCGCGAAAGTTCAACTCCCTGGCCCCGGGGATGACACCGATGCCCCGGCGCCATTCACTCACCAGTTCCGAGGTGGTGATCGCCACCAGCCGTTCCTCGGGGGCCACCAGTTCCAGGCTGATCTGGGCCAGCTCCGGATCACCGCCACGACTCGAAGAACGGCCGGCCCGCCAACCGACGCTGGTGAGAATGTGACGGATGACCGACTGGCCGCTTTCGGGGTGCCGGTATTTTTCCTGGAGTTCGAGTGCTACCGCCTCCATGCGGCGGGCGTGACGGATGGTGTGCTCGACGGCGCTGCCGGTCTGCATGGCCAGGGTGGCGCGGGCGGTTTCACTTTGCACCCGGGGAAAAAAGGTGAATCCGTAACGGCCGCTGGCGACGAAGGTCATCACCACGAAGGAAAAACCGGCGAAGACCACCAGGGTCAGATAACGCCGCTCCAGGGTTTTTTCCAGAAACGGTTGATAGATACCGGCCACCCACCGTTCCAGGCCGTCGGCGAAGGCCCCTTGCAGCCGCGTCCATGGTCCGGTCGCCTCCCCCCGCACCCGCAGGTGGGCCAGATGCGCCGGCAGGATGAGTTTCGACTCCACCCAGGAGAACAGCAGCACCGGGATCACCACCATCGGTATCTGGGCGAAGATGGGACCGCGATGGCCCTCCATGAACATCAACGGCAGAAAGGCGGCGACGGTGGTGAGCAGGCCGAAGGTGACCGGGACCGCCACCTCCTGGGCGCCGACGATGGCCGCCCCCAGGCCCGATTCGCCCTTTTTGAGCCGGCGATAGATGTTCTCCCCGGTGATGATGGCATCATCGACGACGATGCCGAGGACGACGATGAAGGCGAACAGGGTGACGATGTTGATGGTGACGCCCAGCTCGGGCATCACCAGCAGCGCCCCCATGAAACTGATGGGAATGCCGACACAGACCCAGAGCGCCACCGACAACCGCAAAAACAGGGTCAGGCAGAGAAACACCAGAAAGCCCCCCTGCCAGGCGCTGGTGAGCAGGGTTTCCAGGCGCAGACGGACGATACGGGACCGATCGCGCCAGTAGTCGATGAGCACCCCCGGCGGAAACCGGTCCCGGCTCCGTTCCACATAACCGCGCACGGCGGCGCCGATATCCATGGCGTTTTGATCACCGGTGCGGTAGACCTCGATGAGCACCGCCGGTTTGCCGTTGAACCGGGAAAAGAGTGACTCCTCTTCGAAACCATCGTGGATGACGGCCGCCTCGCCCAGGGTCAGGCGGGTACCGTCGGCGCGGGTGAACAGGGGGATGCGGGCGAAATCGGCCCCCCGGTAAGCCTGCCCCTTGGTACGCAGGGTGATCTCCCCATCCCGGGTTTTCAGGGAGCCGGCCGGCATGTCCACCGAATGGCGGCGGATGGCCTCGGTCACCTGCTGGAAGGTGAGCCCGAACCGTTCCAGGACGGTATCACTCAGTTCGATGGAGATCTCAAAGGGCCGCACCCCCATCAACTCCACCTGCGTCACCTGCGGCAGATTGACCAGATCGTCCCGTACCCGCTCCCCCAGTTGGCCCAGGGACTCCTCGGGCAGGTCGGCGGCGACGACGACGCTGATCACCTCGCGGCGAAACTCCTGGACGCTGATGATGGGCCGTTCCACCTCATCGGGAAAGGCGTTGATGGCGTCGACCTTGTTTTTGATGTCGTCGAGGACATCACGGGGATTGCGCCCCTTTTGCACCTCCACCTGCACCAGCCCCTGACCTTCAAAGGCGGAAGAGGAGATGGATTCGATGCCGTTGAGGTCGGCGATGGCCTCTTCGATGCGGATCACCGCCGCCTCTTCCACCTCTTCCGGCGAGGCGCCGCGATAGGCGACGGTGATGTTGACGACATCCCGCTCGAAGGCCGGGAACACCTCCAGGGGCAGGCGGCTGGTCATGGACCAGGCGCCCAGGGCCAGAATGGTGATCATGAGCAGATTGGCGGCAACGGCATTGCGGGCGAACCAGTCGATCATGCCCCGCATCTCAGGGCTCCCGTTTTTTCCGGCGCGCGCCCGGTTTTTGGCCGTCTTCCGGCCCACCGTCCGCCCCCATGATCTTCACCGGCGTACCGTCGGGGGCGTAGGGCAATGGCGTGATGGAGATCCGCTCGCCGGCCTTCAATCCCGACTCGACGGCCACCGACCCGCCATCGCGCCAGCGGATATCGACCGTGCGCCGTTGCAGTCTGTTTCCGTGGGTGATGACCATCACCCGGTCACCGGGTCCGACGGCATGACGGGGCAGGACGAACACCGATTCCAGGGTGCGTCCCTCGATGGCGGCGGTGACGAAACGACCGTCCAGCCAGTCCAGATTGGATTTTCCCCGATCGGCCGACGGATCGACCCGGGCCGACAACACCACCTGGCGGCTGCGGGCATCCACTGCCGCCTCCACCCGCACCACCCGGCCCAGCCAACGCCGGCCGGCGACCCCTTCACCGGCGGTCAACCGCACCCGGGGACCCCGCTCGGCGATGCCATCCCTGTTTTCCAGGCCGGAAAGATCCAACAGCGCCAACTGCCGATCACTGATGGGCAGCCGCACCTCCCAACTCCCCAGGGCATAAACCTCTCCCAACACCGCCCCCTTGGCGACGAACTGTCCGAGGTCGGTTTGTTTGGTCAATACCCGGCCGGCGAACGGCGCGCGGATACGGGTCCGTTCCAGGTCCAGCCGCGCCGCATCGCGTTGCGCCCTTTTCAACGCCCATTCCGCCTTCAGGTTGCGCCGTTTGGCCGGGATCAACGCCAGGGTGTTTTTTAAGTTTTGATGGTTGGTACGATGTTGCAGCAGCTCATTTTCACTCTTTTCCAAACCGCTTTCCGCCACCGTTCCTTCCTTGAACAGACGGGTCAACCGTTCGAATTGCCGTTCGGCGAGTTTGAGTTGCTGGCTTTCGATGGTCAAACTTTTTTCCAGGTTGTCCCGGGTGGTCGCCAGCTCCGCCAGCCGCGCCTCGACGGTACCCAGGGAGGCCTCCAGATTGGCCAGTTGCAACCGATAGGATTCCGGATCGATGCGGGCCAGCAGGGCCCCCTCCTCGAAAAAGGCCCCGGGAATGAAATGGTCCGACACCTCCACCAGTCGCCCGGCGGTCTCCGAGGTCAAGGCGCTGCGCAACCGCGGCGCCATCACCCCTTGCGACCGCACCCAGACCGGATGGGATTGCGGTTTCACGGTGACCACCTCGACGGTGAACACCACCGGTTTCGGCGCCTTGCGTTTCGGCTCGGGCCCGGTTTTGAGCAGGTACACCCCGACGGTGCCGGCGATGGCCAGGACCAGAACGGGCGGTAAAAACCGGCGAAAAAGGTTCAAGGTGAAACCATGGTGCGGCTCCAGACCGGCTGGAATGGGTTGGATGGGCATATATTAGAGGCAAGGCCGGTGCTGTCAAGTGTGGACAACCAG
The DNA here is from genome assembly GCA_964344355.1 of uncultured Magnetococcales bacterium. GTDB lineage: Bacteria > Pseudomonadota > Magnetococcia > Magnetococcales > CAYFNE01 > CAYFNE01. The sequence goes on along the minus strand of CAYFNE010000060.1, from coordinate 18,128 downwards.
CCCCGTCAAAGGTTCATTTTTCAGCGATTGAACGCCTTGCCCATCACCGCCCCGGTTTGGCCCGGGCGGTGGCCCGGGCGGTCCAGGGGTTTTCCGGCCAGTGGTGTTTGGGGTAGCGGCCGAGCAGCTCTTTTCGCACCTGCGGCCAGGTGCGGCGCCAAAAACCGGACAGATCATCGGTCACCTGCACCGGACGCCGGGCCGGACTCAACAGATGCAGCGTCACCGGCAGGGTACCGCCGCAGAGACGGGGGGTGTCCGCCAGGCCGAACAGCTCCTGCATGCGCACCGCCAACACCGGTGGTCCATCGATGGAATAACGCAGGCGCAACCGGGAACCGCTGGGCACGCGGATATGGGTGGGGACCTCTTGGTCCAGTTGTTGCCGTTGTCGCCAGGAGAGCCGTTCCAACAGGATGGCGGCCAGGTTCAACCGCTGCAGTTGTTCCAGACGGTTGATACCGTCCAACCAGGGTCCCAACCAGTGATCGAGGCCGGCCAACAGCGCCCGGTCCGACAGGTCCGGCCAGTCGGCTCGTGGTTGCCATTGCCGCATGCGGGCCAGGCGCGCTTGTACGGAACGGGCTTCATCGTTCCAGTTGAGACAATCCAGCCCCATGCCCCGGATGCCGTCCAGCAGCGCCATCCGCACCGCTTCCGGGTCCGGTTTTTCCATCAACCGTTCGGACAGTTCCAGGGCGCCGAACCGTTGCACCCGCCGGGCCACCACCCGCGATTGCCGGGCATCCCAGCGAACCTCCGAACGCCAGTGGATGTGGGGGGAAAACCGCTCCCGGAGATCGGCCTCTTGCAGAGCGGCGGCCCGATAAACCCGCCCCTCACCCTGACCGGCGTCCAGCTCCGCCGCCACGATCATCGAATGGACGGTCAACGGATCGCCCTCTGGAAGACGGGCGCCCCGGCCACCGGCAAGCCGATAGCGGTTTCGTTGGCCTGGGCGTCGTTGCGCCACCCGGTCGGGAAAGGCGGCCGCCAACATAACCCCCGGCTCACCGACGGCCGGGCCACCCTTTGAGAGACCGAGCAATCGTCGAAACTGGCCCACCGCCCGTTCGATCCGCGCACAGATGGCCGGATCGCCGCCGGACGCGGCCACCGCCCGCACCCCTTTGTTCCGCATCAGGGTCAACAAACGCAGACGATCACCGATGTCGACCGACCGCTCGCCGGCAGCGGCCCGCAGGGGATCGCGTTCACCGAGGATGGCGGCCAGTTGGCAGGCCAATTCTTTTTCCTTCGCCGACCCGGCCATCAACACCATGTGCGCCAGACGGGGGTGCAGGGGCAGTTCGGCCATTTTGCGCCCCCGGGCCGTCACCCGGCCATCGGCATCGACGGCATCCAGTTTTTGCAACAGCTCCCGCGCCTGGCCGACCGCCCCTTTCGGCGGTATGTCCAACCAGGCCAGGCTTTCAACATCGCTCACCCCCCAGACCGCCAACTCCAGCAGCAGGGTGGTCAAATCGGCATCGGCGATCTCCGGCGGCGTCGCCGTCTGCAACCCCTCCTGCACCCCGCGGCTCCAAAGACGGTAACACGCCCCCGGCCCCAGCCGCCCGGCCCGCCCGGCCCGTTGATCGGCGGAGGCCTTGGAAATACGCACCGTCTCCAGCCGCGTCAGACCACTGGCGGCATGAAATTTCGGCCGCCGGCAGAGCCCACCATCGATGACGATGGTGACACCGGGAATGGTCAGGCTGGTCTCGGCGATATCGGTGGCCAGAATGATGCGCCGGGGACCACCCCGCCGCGGCGCCACCGCCCGATCCTGGTGTTGTTTCATCAGTTGCCCATGCAGGGGCAACACCTCGACCCCTTCCGGCAATCCCGTTTCCAGGGCCGTTTCGAGCCGGTGAATTTCGCCGGCGCCGGGCAGGAACACCAACATATCCCCCCCATCGTCATCAACGGCGCGTCGGATGGCCTGGACAACGCCCCGCTCCAGGCGGTCCCCGGGTTGCCGGTCCAGATAGTGGATGGTGACGGGATGGGGCGTGGATTCGACGTTCAACACCGGCGCCCGGTTCATCAACCGGGACAGATGTTTCGTCCGCAGGGTGGCCGACATCACCAAAATGCGCAGATCCTCCCGCAGGTTCAACAGATCGAGACAGAGCGCCAGACCGAGATCGGCGTGCAGGGACCGTTCATGGAACTCATCAAAAATCACCAGACCGACATCACCCAGTTCGGGATCGCCCTGCAAACGGCGGGTGAGAATGCCCTCGGTCACCACTTCGATACGGGTATCCTGGCCGATACACCGATCGAACCGCACCTGATATCCCACCCGCTCTCCCAGTGGTTCCCCGATCAAATCGGCCATGCGCGCGGCGGCGGCGCGGGCGGCGAGCCGCCGGGGTTCGAGCAAAATGATTTTCCGCCCCCGGAGCCAGGGTTGCCCCAGTAAAAAAAGCGGCGCCAGGGTGGTCTTGCCGGTACCGGGCGGCGCCGTCAAAATGGCCGTGGAACCGGTGGCCAGGGTGGCGCCCAGTTTTTCCAGGATCGGGACGACCGGCAGGTCCGGGAGAGAAAGAGTCGACATGGGATCGGATGATAACAGAGTGGGTCGGTTGAATCCCCCACCCTTCGCCACCCGAATAAAATACGCTTGACGATACCGTCCGGTTGGGATCATAAAAACAGAAGAAATGCAGTCACCCGCACATCGGGCACCCCTACCACCAAACCGTCATACGGTGCTCCCGCTGTCCTGGGATTGAGATCGTGCCCAGGTTGGAAAAATCCAAATTTTTCTTCAAACGGACAACACCATGAAAAACATTATGGAAATCGACGGACAAAAAACCATCATCCAATACGATCCCGAGATCGATCTGTTCCGCGGTGAATTCCTCGATTTGAACGGCGGAGCGGATTTTTATGCCCGGGACGTGGAAGGATTGCACCAGGAGGGACGAAAATCCCTGCAGGTGTTTTTGGCGTATTGCGCTGAAAAAGGGGTGGCGCCCCATAAACGATTTTCCGGTCGCTTCAACATCCGCCTCTCCCCGGAACTGCACGCCAAGGCCGCCTGCGTGGCCGCCGCCAACGACATGAGCCTCAACCAACTGGTCTCCCGCGCCTTGGAACTGGAAGTGGCCGACGGTTGAAGGGCGGTATTCGGGAAAAACCAGCGAAATGATTTTCCGCCCCCGGAGCCAGGGTTGCCCAGGGAAAACAGCGGCGCCTGGGTGGTCTTGCCGGTACCGGGCAACGCCGTCAAAATGGCCGTGGAACCGGCGGCCAGGGTGGCGCCCGGTTTTTCCAGGATCGATACGACGGGAAGGTCCGGGAGAGGAGGGCGTGATGTCAACACCGCCATCGGCCTCTTTTCCCAATATCTTCTGGAGGATGATGGATATTCCCCGGTTGCCCCTGTTTTTTGGGCACCCCAAAAGCCACAACGTTGACATGATCGGCCCCGGCTAACTGTTTCTGGCTTTTGTTCTCGATGTAGACATCCCAGTGATAACCCGCGCCTTGCGAAATATTCGGCCGAGCCCAGCCATTACCGAATCGATCCAACCAAGCCGGTTTGCTGCGAACGGTACCACAAGCCGTAGTTCCCGCTTGCCACCATTTGTCCGGGTAGCAAAAGGGGTGAGTGCCCCCCTTTCCCGGTCCGGGCAACCGCCAATCGAATCGAATGGTCCAATCATCCATCAAATTGCGAGGATGATGAACACAGTGAATACGCTTGGGACCAATGTTTCTTGGCTGAACATAAAGTGCCCAGCGCGTTGGCTCCTGGAAGCGGGATTGTTCAGCCGCATGTACTCGAATATTGCGGTTTTTCATTCTGCGGGTAATGACAATGACCGCTTGTCCGGAACAGGTGGCCCGAAGCGCCGCTTCAGCCATTGGCTGTTCCCAGTTTGCGCCGCCGAACCGGGAAAGATCGAACAACTGTGCGAATCCGCGCCGCCAGATGGTTCCCGGGTCGGACGGCAATTTTGGAATGGTCGGACTCGGTTTTTTGGCAATTCGTTGAACTTCGCGGATGGTCGCCTTGATTTCCGGAGGAACCTGTTTTTCCAGGCTCCTGCCCGGCCCCGACCAGAGTGGCCGCCAATATTCCTCAAGGGGGGGCAACTGAACGGCGTGCTTCCGGCACAGGTATACGATCAAATCGAAATCATGTTGAATCAAACGATTGGCCCGTGGCAGAAACAGGGCCGGATCCAGCAGAGCGATCACGGGACCGCTTCCTCTTCCGGTTCTTCACCATCGAGCACTCTTATGGATGAATCGTTCTCGTAAGGAGCGGTTTTATCCAACCTGGCATAATAAATGGCGCTTTCCTCATCCGTCGATTCATCCATGAAATCGGCTGGCCATTTCTCTGCAACGCTCCCTTCCGCGGTCAATTTGCACGCTTCGACCGAGGAACGACCATCCTCCTGGGAAACATGCAATATGACGACATTTTCCAGCAACCATCTTTCCAGGAAACCATTCGATTCCGCCCGCACCGCCAAACCACGCAACCGCCGCACCAGATGATCACTATGGGTTTCAACGATCAATTGTCGACCGGCCATGGCCAAACTGACGAAAAAATGGGCCAATCGGCTTTGCACCTTTGGATGCAGATGCGCTTCCGGCTCTTCCAGGGCGATGTGACTGATGGTGGCACATCTCTCCTGGTACTCCGCCAATGACATCTCTTGCTGGCCGCCGGTAAATCGCAACGGATCGGCGAACAGGCCCAATTGGACCAGAGGGAGCAGAAAGCTCAAACCACGCCCCACGTGCATCAGGTTGGCTTCACCGAATTTGAGTTGAAATCCGATCTCCTCGATATCCTTCACTTTCAGAGAAGTGGTCACCGACATCGATTTCATCACGCGATTGATCGCCTCGATCATGGATGCGGCATGAACTGTCGTATCGAAATCCAAACCATCTTCCAGCAAGTGGATGGGTTGGAGAAAATGAACACGTTGGTCTTTATTCCGGTGCAACATCTGAGCGGCAAACTCGCCACTGGCGCCGATCTCTTCCGGATCGGTGGTGGCCGGCCGGAACAGGCTGCGTGGTTGGGACCGGCTGGAGCCCAGAAAGTGTATGCCCAACAGGATTTGCTTCAATGCTTCCAGAGGTTGTTGAAACAGGATCAGGTAGGCGTTGTGCCATGCCCTTTCTGTATGACGAGGACCAATACGCTTGCGTTCGATGTGAAGATAGGGAATGAAATGATCGAACTCCACCCTGATCTTTTGAGCTTTGACACCATTCCACTCACAGAACCAGGAGTGTTCGTCGGGGAGGACTCGAAGGGTGTAAGAACCGCTCTTCCCTATGACTTTAATCGTCATTTCCAGTTCCGAAATCCGCGCGGAACCCTTGTATTCCATCGTATGAATTTTCAACGTGGAATCGACCAACAGCTCGTCCGGGAGGTTTTTCAGCCATGTTATGCCGGAGTACAGAGCCAGATTGGCACGATCCGGATTATTGGCTTTTTTGTATGCAGCGACAACATCCACCGTACTGGACCATTCTATAACGATTAAAGGTCCTTTTATCACATCGGCATTTTTGGGCCAGCCGAATGTCAACTCCCGAAGGCTGAAGGCTTCGACAATACCATCGAGCTTCAAGGCAATATCCTGCCTGGGATCGCCAAGTGTCTGTTTCAGCAAAAGAAGGCTCTGAATCAGCGTGCTCTTGCCAGAGTTGTTCCTGCCGACGATGACCGTCAGCGGTTTGATCGGAACCGTCGTCTTCCGCGCGAATGATTTGAAGTTTTCAATGGTGATCCGTGTCAATCTGGCATTTTTCATTGTTGTGACCTTTGATGCCCGCCAACAAAAATTTTATTCAAGTTTGGACGCCTGCCCGGAGTTCGTCCATTGCCCATCGAAACCACTTCTCCTGGCCAGGAAGATTCGAAAGAGCGACCCAACCCCACAATCGATCCCCCACTGGGGATGATTCCCCGCCCAGTTTACCATTCGTTATTAAAAATCAATAGCCTTTACGACCGTCAACCCCCTCTCCACGCTCAAGCCCGATTCGAAAACTGGCATGAAAATCGCTTATGGTTTCACCATCTGTATTTCTCTCAATTGACGGGGAGGCCTCGGGATGCGCATGGAGATGGGCGGCGTGGTACGGCGGGACGGGGTGATCGGATCGATCATGGGCCTGGTGGCGGCGACGGTTTTGGCAACTTTTCTGGGTGTCGGGCTGTTGACTTTTGCCGGTGAACGGTTGATGAACCTCGAAGAAGGTATCTGGAATCGCAATGGTTATGCACCTATTTTTTCAGGATTGACGAGACAATGAAAAAACGACTGGCTCCCTTGAAAATACCCAACCGTTTCATCTTTGACGGCAGCCGTGGCGAAGGGGTTCTGGCCCCGGCCGGGGCGATGATGGCGGCGGCGGGGTTGGCGGTGTTTCTCGGCGGCGGCCTGCTGGTGTCCCATCTGCACCCCGACAACGATGATGTCTATGCCATCTCCAGCAAAATGCTCGCCGCCGGCGTCAGTTATCAATTGCCGTCACGCATCAACGCCCGTATGGCCAAGGGCCTTGACAACGACTCGCGGAGCCAACCGGAACCGTCCACCCCCGGCCGGGAAACCGGCACCGGGGAGACAAGGGTTGCCATGGCGCCAAACGACAACGGCGGCATCTCCCTTGACAAAGGTCCTTCCCTGCTCCACACCAGCCATTTTTCGCAGGATATTCCCCTGGGCATGCTGTTGAGCCTGCTGGAAAAAGGACCGGTCGATGAGGCCACCGGCCCCCATGGTGTCATTCCGGAACGGCCGGCCATCACCGTGGCCCATGCCCTGCCGGCCGTTGACCCGCGCCCGGTACCGGCAAAAATGGCCGGGGACGTGCAAAAAATGACCCCCGCCCCGGTCGAAAACAGCCCCGAAACGGAACCATCCGTACTGGAGTTGACAGCGAAAACGGTTGCCGGAAAAGAAATGTCGGATGAATCGCCCGCACCCATCGCCAGCGTCAGCGCCGAACCGCTCACCCCCGCCGAGGACAAATATGTGAACCAGGCGGCACTGGCCGCTTCCCACTCCTTCGTGGAGGCTCGGTTGGCGGCGGCGGAAAAATGGTTGCAAGGCGCCCCGGAAGACCGTTTCAGCATGCAGTTGATGGTCGTCAACGAAAACACCATCAACGATTTCAACGATTTTTACACCCACCTCGGCGATGGGGTGGAACTGGAGAAACTGTTTTTCTTCCGGCAGCGTGACCAACGGTTGTTGATCTTCCTCGGGGACTATGCATCACCGGAAAACGCCAAACAGGCCTTGACCAGGCTGGACGCCAAACTGCGTGACTCCGGCCCCTATGTCATGCCCATCCGTTCGGTGCGCGACAAGGTGGCCCGGGTGGCCGGCACCCGGGAAGGATAAACCGCCAACCCATTGGCTCCCCGGCATCGACCGGTTATTTTCGTAATTTTACCTCAAGAGCAACCAGACAGATGGTTTTGTCCAGTGAGCAAACCGGAACAGACCCAAAAAGAGGATGACACCGTGCGCGCCGAAGCCGCTGCTCCAACCCCCGCCCCCCTGCCCGGGGGACTGCCAAACGTAGCCCCCCTGTCCGGGGGCGGTCTTCATGAGTTGAACCAGGAGGATTATCTCTCCACCCTGGCCACCCTGGCCGATTGGGGAGATGCCCAAGCCCAGCACAACATCGGCGCCATGTATATGGAAGGTCGGGAGGTCGAGCAGGATTTTGCCGAGGCCTTCAAGTGGCACAGCCAGGCGGCGGAGCAGGGGTTCGCCCCGGCCCAGCATGATCTGGCGGTCCTGTACCTGGAAGGATTGGGCCGGCCCGCCGACCCGGCCCGGGCCGCCGAATGGTTCACCAAGGCCGCCGAACAGGGGGATGCCAAGGCGCAGAACAATCTCGGCATCCTCTACGCCACCGGCGAAGGGGTGGCGCGGGATCTCAAAACCGCCATCAAATGGTTCCGCAAGGCCGCTCAGGGCGGCGAACTGGAGGCGCTGGACAACCTGGACACCGCCGAGGCCGAAGCGCGCGAAGAGGGTATCGATATTTAACGCCGGCCCCGGGCCGATGAACGCCCGCCCCCCTTTTCAACCCCCTCCCCCTTCATCAGGCGGCGGCGCCGTTTCCCAGCCCTTTTTCGGCGGCATGAAATGGATATGCCGCATGGTGCGCAACAGTTCCGAACGAATTTTCCCCAGCTCCTCCCAGTTGTAGGGCGGGATATAGGGCCGGGGCAGACGTCCATCACTCAATTTCCACGACAAAAATCCGCCGATCCAATCGCGGATATAGGGAAAAGCGGCAAAGGCGGTGGCGCACTCCAGGATCGCCAGACGGTCGCCGACGATGGCGATGTCCACCCCCCAATATTCGGCCCCGGCGGCACGACTGGTGGCGACACCCAGTTCCAGGACCGCCGGCGGCACCCCCTGGTAATCCATGGTGCCACCCTGGGAGGTGTTGGTCAGCCACTCCCCGACCGGGGGACGGCGCCAAAAGGCACAGACCGGTTGATGATCGATCAACATCACCCGAATGTCGGCCTCCAGGGGGATGCACTCCTGAACATAAATCGGATCATACCGTTTTTCCGCCATCAACCGCAGGGCCTCGCCGGCGCTGTCGACCTTGTGGACATAGTGCCCCCCATAGTTGGAGGCGCCATAGGAGCGTTTGATGATGCGCGGATAGTCACAGGTTTTCAGATAGTCCAACCCCCGTTCGAGATCATGGAACACCTCGGTTTCGGGGATGGGCAGGTGGTTGTTCTTGCAGAAAAGGGTAACGTTCTCCTTGGACCGGTTGCTGAACTGGGATTGCAACGAAGGTAAAAAGCGAACCCCGGGCAGTTTTTTTTCCATTTCCAGGAAGGTGTTGTACGCCGTGGCCGGCACGTTGCCGATGAGGATGTCGATTTTTTTGTCGCGAACTTCCCGGATGAACCGTTCCTCATCGCCATGCCAGTGATAAACGACCGTTTCGATGCGGTCCGGCCAGTGGGGAAAGTTGGAGTGGACAAAAAATCTCAGCACGTGGTCCAGATAGAAAAAACCGAGCCTGGGCAATTTGTTCGCGCGGCTGGACATCAGGACGCCCCATTGATTTTACGATCGATCAGGTCGACGATCCGGTCCACTTTTCGATCATTGAAATTAAGCCCCGCCGCTTCCTGCTCCGGGGTGGCGAAAGCGGGAATGCCATTGACCTCCATGACCAGATACTCCTCCCGCTCCAGGTCATAGATGAGATCGACGCCGGCAATCTCCAGCCCGGTGGCCGCGGCGGCCCGGATACCCAGTTCCACCACCCGCTCATTGGGTTCCCGGATGATCACCCGGCCGCCGGAGGTGACATTGGTCCGCCAATCCCCCTTGGCCGCCTGGCGGCCATAACAGGCGATGAACTCGCCATCGACGACATCGATGCGAAAATCACTGCCATCGTTGGGGATGTACCGTTCCAGATAGAAAAATCGCAGGTCGGCCTTGCTCATGAAAGGCAACACGAAATCCAGGGCCTGTTTACCCTCGATCTTGACCATGCCGACCCCGCCCCAGCCGTCCACCGGTTTGTAGATCACCTTGTGTTCCCAAAATTCAAAAATTCGATGCACCCGGTCGGTATCATCCCGATGACAGAGGATGACGTCGGTGGTCGGCAGACCGGCCTTGCGCAATATCTGCTGGGTGCGAAACTTGTCCTCGGTCAGGGCGAAGGCGCTGAAATTGTTCAAGGTGGGAATCAGCATCGAAAGATGTTCATACAGATACATCTGATAGACGGTCTGTTCACCGGCGTTATAGGAAAAAAACAGGTCCAACTCATCCATCTTCACCTGTTTGCAGTAGATGCCGTCGCTGTCGGCATGGGCGTGGCGCAAATTCAAACCGGTATAGACATCCAGGTCGCGCCCCTCCAGTTTTTGCACCAGATTTTGCTCGATCACGTCCCCACCGCCGTTTTGATACATCCACAGGCCCACTTTTTTTTGTCCATGGTCGGTCCAATCCATCTGGGGTGATATTCAATACAGGTTTTTCGTCTTTTGATGATGTTCGAATATCGCCGTCACCAGCTCGATGCGCTGCCGGAAACTGGCCTTGGCGGCCCGTTCATGATGGGTGTGATCCCCATCGCCGAAAGGTCCGAAACCATCCAGGGTCGTCAAACCGCTGGAACTGGTGATGTTGGCGTCACTGACCCCACCCCGGCTTTCGGTGGGCAGTTCCCGGCCGGTCACATTCCGGATCGCCGTCAACAACCGCTGTTGGTCGGCGGTCGGTTCCATCACGTCGCGTTGAATGCCGCCACCCCGTTTCAGGGTACAACCATTGCTGTGGGCCGGCAGCAACCGGTCGATGGCCGACAGCAGCCGGTCCCGTTCCCCGGCGCACACATAGCGGATTTCAAACATCAACCAGGCCTGGGGGGATATAGTGTTGGCGCTGATGCCGCCGCGCATGCGACCGACATTGGCGGTACTGCCCTTGGTGAGATCGGTCAGGCCGCCCAGGGCGAGGAGCAACCGCGCCGCCTCGCGGTTGGCATCGATCCCCTGGGCGTGACAGTTGCCGGCATGGGCGGCGCGGCCCTCGATATCGACGGTGAAGGTGCCCACCCCTTTGCGCCCGGCCACCAGCTCCCCCTCCCGCCCCGCCGCCTCGAACACCAGGCAGACATCATAATCCCGGGCGGTGGCGGCGGTGAGAAATTTGGAATCGTCGCTGCCGCTCTCCTCATCGGACACCAGCAAAAAATCGATGTTTTGCAGGGAACCCCGATGCCGGTGGACGCGCCGCAACCCCTCCAGGGCCACCATCAATCCCCCTTTCATGTCACACACCCCGGGACCGTGGACCCACTCGTCATCCTCCCGGAGCCCTTCGAAGGTCCCCGGGGCGAACACCGTATCCAGATGACCCAGCAACAACAGCCGCTGCCCCTCCCCCCGCCGGCTGTGAAACAGCAGATGATCGCCGATATCGGTGCGCGGATGACGGGTGAGATCGAACCCCAGTGGCCGCAACCACCCCTCAAACCGCTGGCCGACCCGATCGACGCCCTCTTTGTTGTGGGTATGGGAGTTGATGTCGACGATCCGTTTGAGATCGTCCAATACCGACCGCAGGGGATCGGTTATCGATAACGTATCCATGTCGCTTCGCTGAAATTGGGTACATCATCATAGGTGAACACACCATAGAACTTGGTCATGTCCCGGGCGCCGAAACGGTCGAAGGTGTAGTTGTCCGGTCCGCCATAGAGCTTTTGTCCATCGAACGGGGAGAACGGGGCGCGAAAGGGATTTTTCACGACCACCACCCCGCGAAAAGCGGGGTCCGAAGGATTGTCCCAGGTCAGGCGCAGGGTATTTTGATCGGCATGCACTTTCAGGTTGCGCACCGGCGCCACCGGTTTGCGGCGTTTGGGCAGATGATGGACCACCAATCGGGGTTGAAATCCATCGGCATCGTTGTTGAAATCGACCACCCGGTCCTCACCCGACGGCGTGGCCCGGGAGGCGCGCAGCAAAAAGGCCGCCTTGCGGTTTTCGCGAAAAATGGTGTCGAGCCGAATCTGGGAGAAGGTGTCGAACACCAACAGCACCGGCTCTTCCTTCTTGAGGTCCTCCGGGCCGAAATCCCGATCGATCTGTTCGATGGTTTCGCGGTTTTGAATGCTGTCCGGGGTCACATCGGTCAGGGGTTTGGTGAATTCGACATGAAAACGCAACCCATCGTCGTCAACAACGGTATCGGCGCGCAATTCCAGGCTGGCAGCGATGAGGACCGTATCGCCGATGTCCGTCACCCCCTCCAGATCGAATTCGAGATAACCGCAGGACTCCCGCCGTTGGTGAAAACCGACCGGGATTCGATCGGGCAGGCTGCCGCCATCATGAACGCCGACCACCCGGCACGGGGTGAGACGGGTCTCCCGGGGCGGCAGGGTGTAGATGATCTCCAGTTTGGGCCGGAAAGCGAGGCCGAAACCATATTTGCCATGACCCACGTCCCACATCATCATCTGCGATTCCCGCCCCAAAGGCAGGGTGGTGGGGCCGGTCACCTTGAACAGCACCTGGCCGTGCTGGATCTGCCGGCCCAACAACCGGCATTCATAGTTGGAAAACCGCCAGGAACGCCAGATGCCCTGGGTCAGATGTTGCGATCGGGTGGGACGGCCGACATATTGCAGAACCGGCGCCCGCCGCACCGCCTCGGCATCGGCGATGTCCGGCGACTGGTCCGGATCGATGATGCCGACGTTCCACTCGCCATACCGTTCCACCTTGGCCGGCACCCGATTGATCGGATAGAGGGACACCTTGGCCTCCAGGACCAGGGCTTCCCGGGGCAGGGTCTCCAGGGAAAAGCCCATGAGACCGGTGCAAACCCCCCGGCTGCGGCTGACGCCGACGAACATGGAGTTGACACCGAACACCAGCGGATGCGGACCGGGCTTTTCCGACAGGCTGCCGACACGGTCGGGGGCCGGATAGAGAATTTTGAAAAATTCATGGCTGGCCGGCAGCGTTTTCAGGGCGATGCGGGGTGAAAAGGACGATTTGCGCCGGTTGGCCCCGTCCACCGCCCGCAAATAGTAAAAATAATCACTGGCGGTTTCGAGATTGCGGTCGGTATACCGGTTGGCGCGGGTGACGACGATGCGATTGTTGGGCAGGCAATGGTGTTTGTCCCGCCTGCCACGGAACAGTTCATAGCTGATCCGCTCGCCGGGCACCGGTTCCCAGCTCAAGGTCACCTCACGAGCGCGGATCCATTCGATCTGAAACCCGTCCACACGCGGCAGGGGATTGTCCCGGGCATAATTGGGTACGTCACGCAGGGCGCGGATCAGGGCCGGAATGTGTTCGCGGATGTTTTCGGCCATGTTGGCCAGGTAGTCGGAAATATTGCGCGAACCCACCTCCACCACCGTCGACAGGATACCCCGGGAATTATAATATTCACGTCCACTGCCGCTGATCATGCTGCCCGGTGGTTTGCCCTGGTGAATGCCGTATTCACGCCCGGAAACCTTGCGGATCTCCTCGGCCATGTTGGCGCAAAACACGTTCATGTCGGTGGTGTCGGGACAATCTTCATGGCGAAAATTGTGCGCCGGGAAAAAAACGTTGCCATGTGAATGATAATCCAGGGCCACGGCGATGTTGGCATGGTTTTCGACAAAATCACGGATCGCCCGGGTCTCCGGTTCGGAGAACGGTTCGGGACCGGGATAGAGGTTGCTGTTGGTTTGCGTGTTGGTTTTGAAACCGATGGGAAAGTTGCGGTTGAGGTCCACCCCCCGGGTGCCATCCCCATTGTCACGGAGATTTTTCCGCCACAGGGAAAAATGGTTGCGCGACAGTTCGAACCCATCGGGATTGAGACAGGGCACCAGGTAGAGGGTGGTCCGGTCGAGAATGGCGGCCAGTTCGGCGTCCAGGTCGATATTGGCCACCACGTGACGGACGAAGGCCGCCGCCAGTTCAATGCCGATCCACTCCCGGGCATGGGCGCAACCGGTATAGAACAGGGCCGGCTTGCCCTCGGCGCTCCCCACATCGGGAGTGACGGTGACCAGCAGGATCTCCCGGCCCTCCCAGGTGCGGCCGATGGACTCGGTTTTGATCAGATCCGGGTGTTTGCGGGCCAGGGATTGAAATTGTGCCGCCGCTTCATCATAAGAGAGATATTGGTTTTTCACCGTCGCCCAATCCCGGTCGCGCCCTGATGGCAAATCGGCTGAAATCCGCACGGACCCCGGCTGCCGATTTTCCGTCGATCGCCTGATTATCGAAACGCTCAAAGGAGCTTATTGAAACACGGAAAGGGTCATAGTCCAACCGTCGGCGGATGGGAACCGGCAAAAAGAATCAAGCTGCCGGTCATGCCTCTGTAACCCGCCTGTAACCTCATGGACCACTTATGTCTCTTCTGTCACAAAATCATTGAAAAAACTTGCTTTTTATCAAAATTTCCAATTGCCACGGAGTGGGCGGGAATGTTAATAATTCCATCAGCCGGTGTTTGATCGCCGACAGAGGTGTGGCCAGTCTGATGGGAGTGGGACGGCGGTTTGTTCGACGAATGGATGACGTCAACGGGATCAACGCAAATGAATCAGGATCATTCACCAACATCAACCCAAATCTCCCGAACCGGAAAATGGCGCTGGTTCGCCAACAATCTGGGTGCCCGCTTGTTGTTGCTGATCTGTTTTTCATTCGTCGTCGGCATGCTCAGTATCATTGTCTTTTATGCCGCCCATCAAAAACAGTCCATCCTCGAACAAAACGAGCGGGCCATGGCGTTGTTGACCGAAAGCGTCACCAGCGCCATCGAGTCGGTGATGTTGTCCGGTTATGTGGATACCGCCCTGGACATGTCGGAACGGTTGATCGCCGTTCCGGGGGTGGTGAATTTTTATATTTTACGCACCGATGGCAGCGTCGCCTTCCAGGACAACGGCACCATCGAGGCGGTCAATCGATTTTTGGGGGGGGACGGAGGTTTTCCACCCCCGGGACGTTGAACATCGACTGATCATCCTGCCCGCCGATCACCAGGGATTGCGCCACACGGTCGAACATCTGGAACCAACGCCGATCTACCACCAGGATCCGAAAACCGGCAAGCGGCAGTTGACCTTTCTCTATCCGATCCGCAACCGGGAGGCCTGTCAAAGTTGTCATGGCGCCGATCACCGGGTGCGGGGCGTGATCAAACTGACCACCTCCATGGAGACGGTGGAGCGGGAGATCCGGGAGACCCGCCAGCAGGCGGTGATGATTTTGCTGTTGATCGCCTCCTTCGTCCTGGCGCTTCTTTACGTCATCATTCGACGTTCCCTGGCCATTCCGGTCAGACGGCTCTCGGACTCCATGGAAAAGGTCGCCTCCGGGGACCTGCGGCAGCAGGTGCCGGTTTTGAGTTCCTGCGAACTGGGCCGCATGGCCATCATCTTCAACCGGATGAGCGCCGCCCTGGCCGAAAGCCATGACCATTTGCAATCCGAAAAGGACAAACTCACCACCATCATCCTCAGTGCCCGGGAGGGCATCGTCGTCTCCAGCGCCAAAGGCGAGGTGGTGTTGGTCAACCCGGCCATCGAACGGCTGTTGGGCAAAGACCGGGATCAGATCATCCGGGAGGGATTTCTCAACATCCTCGGCGATCCCGACTATCTGCAGGCTTTCCTGAAGACCGGCGGCCAGGAGTTGCCGGATACCATGGTCCTCAACAACCGGGTATTGAACATTCACGCCGCCACCATTCACGACAGTGACGGCGAGACCGTCGGCTCGGCCGTTTTGGTGAGGGACATCACCGAGGAAAAAAACCTGGAACGGGAATTGCGGCGTTTCGCCACCGTCGATGGTTTGACCGGCCTGTTCAACCGCCGCCAGTTCGATCATGCCCTGGGCGAGGAGTTCAACCGCGCCAAACGCTATAATTTGCCCATGAGCCTGCTGCTGTTCGATGTCGATCATTTCAAACGGTTCAACGATGAACACGGACATGATCAGGGGGATCGGGTTTTACAGGCCATCGGCAAGGAGATGCATGAATACTGCCGTGACATCGACCATCCATGCCGGTATGGCGGTGAAGAGTTTTGCGCCATCATGCCGAGCACCGATCTCAACGGCGCCAAACTGGCCGCGGAACGGTTACGGCAACGCATCGAGGATTTGCTGATCGACGGTTTGAAGGTGACCATCAGCATCGGCGTGGCGATCTATCCGCACCCGGGCATCAACTCTGCGGAGGAGATGGTGAAAAAGGCCGACGAGGGGTTGTACATGGCCAAGCGGGCGGGCCGCAACCGGGTAGGGGTGGTAGCGGAACTGGATACCGTCCCCGACCGGAAACAATGAGGGGGCACGACATGCGCCAGGCCCAGACCACCTTTTCCATCCACACCGATGGACGGGGACTGTTCGAGTTCACCAACGAGGCCGCCCGTTGGCTGCGCGACGAGACGGCGGGCACCGGCCAACTCACCCTCTTTTGCCGCCACACCTCAGCCAGCCTGACCATCCAGGAAAACGCCGATCCCGACGTACAGCGGGACCTGCACCATTTTTTCAAACGCCTGGTACCGGAAAACGATCCCAACTTCCGCCATGTCCTGGAAGGCGCCGACGACATGCCGGCGCACATCAAATCGACCCTGACCGATGTTTCCCTGACCATCCCGGTACGGGACGGAACCATGGTCCTGGGCACCTGGCAGGGCCTCTTCCTGTTCGAACACCGCCGCCACCCCCACCAACGCCGGGTGGTGGGCCACTACATCGGCACCTGACCGGCGAAAATGAAACCGGGAGCGAACGAAACATTGCAAAACGGCCGTCAATGGCACATGTTCATATCGTCGGCCTGTCACCCTTCATGACGCCACAACCGGATGGGTAGCCAAGTGGTTTACGGCAGCGGTCTTGAAAACCGCCGAGGTGCAAGCCTCCGGGGGTTCGAATCCCTCCCCATCCGCCAGTTTTAAGTTGCGAATTTTTCTCCGTTTTTCTCCCAATCGAAGGGGCGCTGAATCACTGAAAAAAAAGACCAACAATTCCAATGGTTACGGGGATACCCCTCCACCCCCGGTCCCCGGTTTTGCCCCCTCAACGCGCCGGTTTTTAGTCATTTTTCTCCTGAATGCACCATATTCTCCAAGTTAACGCGCCGACATCCAAAAAACGGGAACGGGCGCGTTATTGATTTTATTGACTTTTTTCAATCGGTATTTCGCAGCAGCGAATGGGTGTACGGAAGGGATTCGAACTTTTTCCAGCCTTCATAGTCATCGTTGATTTCAAAGGAGTTTTCGGCCATTTCGGAGAATTCTCCGGTGCCTTGAATGGCCAAATTCTCCGCAAGGCCCCGATCCTTCGAATCCCCCCCGGCTCCTATTTCGAATCCCCTCCGCCCCCTGCAGACCGTTTTTAACGCGCCGACACTGGATAGGTGCTTGTTTTATCTATGTTTCCGATCGTTAGGAGTTCCGCTTTGGTTCGAAAATGACTTTCAAACCGATTACGTTCTCCAAAGGCCGGAATCGGGTTCATGCCATCATTTTAAATCTTTCAAACATCCATTATTGCTGAACTTTTCATGACATCAAGGCATCGGACATCCCCTTTTCTCCGGTATGTCGCCAAAGTTCGAATCCCTTCCGCACCCGAAAAGGCCGGTTTTCTCCGCTCCCCACCGACCGTTTTTAACGCGCCGAAAACCACCAATCCCTTGTAGTTCCTATGTTTCCGATGGTTCCAGGATCATTCCGGTGACCAAAATGATTTTTCGAACCGATCATGCTCTCCGAAGGACGTAATCCGGTTCACATACCCATATGGCACATGGTAACTGTTCATTTTTATTTGCTTTTTCCTGGTCACCCAAGATGGCGCGGCCCTGGTTTCCTTGGCATTTTTTGGCAACGCGCCGAATATTCGAATCCCTTCCGCTCTTTTTTGGCTCCGGGATGCCGGCTGGTAACCATGCCGGTTATTCTCCCCGTCAATAGCCACAAACCCAAGCCCTGCCTGATGTCCCCGAACCTTCGAATCCCTTCCGGACACCGAAAAAAAATCACAAACCCAGTCCCCGCCTGATGTCCCCGGATATTCGAATCCCTTCCGGGTATCAAAATGATATGCTGTCCGGACAAGGTCGTCATGGCCGCACGACCATTGAAGGCGCCGCATGTGGGGGCGTGGTCCTGTGGGGATACCTTTGGACCGGCCGGGTCAAGGACTCACCAGAATCGCACACTCCTGCATTCAACCCTCCTGCTGGTGTCTCTCCTGTTCCTGGCCCCTTATCAACTGCATCGCGCGATTGTGTCCAAAAGACACTGTTGAACGTAACGGCTGCGCCGTAGCTGGCATCTGCCTTTCTACCTCAATTCCCCCTGTCCACCCTCATTTGCCGTAAGCTCCCTTCCATCCGCTGGTTTCCGCCAGCCTCACTGTTTTCCGATGGAAGGAGATCACCATGAACAATCCACTTCGCCAACGTATGATCAAGGATCTGGACGCCGCCGGGCTTTCCGAGCGCTCATGCGCAACCTACCTCCATGCCGTGGACCGGTTGGCGGCC
>CAYFNE010000059.1:0-31684 GCA_964344355.1 uncultured Magnetococcales bacterium | reverse complement strand
GCATGGCAGAAAAAATTCTGACGCGGGAGCCTGGGGTTTGCCAATCGCTTACGAACAACACCTCCAACAACCGGGCGTCGGCTTCGTAGAGGTACAGGCCGCTGCGCTCGATAATCTCCAGGGCCTCCTCCAGGTCGTTCCGGGCCGGTTTTTGCTGGCCCTGTTTTCTCAGGAAGGCGGCGCGGTGGAGGAGGAAGTTGGGGGTGAATAGAGTTACTCCAGCCTTGCGAATTCCCTCAACTGCCGCATCCAGGTGCCGGCGGGCCTCAGAGGTCCGCCCCAGGGCGGCCAGGGCACGGCCTTGGGTGAGATCGTTCAGGGCGGTACCCAATAGAAACTTGTTTTTGTGTGCAATTTTTTGTGCATACCGTCCCCGTTCCAACACCGCCTTCCGTGTTCTCTCATCTCCAGCCTGGTCCAGGAGCAGGGCGGCATATTGGGCGCCCCACACGGAATAGAGTTGCGGATTGGATGGTTGAAACTCCTGTTGCAGCCGTTCTGCTTCCTGGAACGCTGTTTCACCCGCCGATAACTCCCCCAGTCGGTGCAGGCTGGTGGCCAGATAGGCTTGGCTTTTCATTTTTTCGAGTAGATCATCCGTTTTCTCGGCCCAGCCGATGCCCCGTTCCACCACCCGCCGCGCCTCCTGGAGTTGGCCGGTGGGGAGCAGCAGATCCACGAGGTTTCGGGCGGATATGGCGGATTGTTTCCAATCTTCCAGTTTTTGCCGAATCTCCATAACCGACCTCCGCGGCCCCACCGCCTCCGCCATGCGGCCCAGGGACATGAGGGTGAAGGAGGCTTGTGCCAACAGCCAGCCCTGATCCCCCTCCGACAATCCACCCGAAACCGGCGGTTGCGCCCAGCCCTGCGGAAAAAAACCGCTTAGGGCCGACAGGTTGGAGCTGTAGGCTCCGAGTTTTTTGGAGCTATAAAACTCATTACCCCGATAAATCCGCTCCCAAAGCACATCATCCATGGCCTGTTTATAGGCCCCCGCCCGGCAACCATGGTGGACGGCGCGGTAGAGGGGCTCCAGTTCGGCCAGAGTATCGGGTTGCTGTTTTTCAGGAACCCGCTGAAAAAATTCGAACAGCACCCGGTGCGCCTGTTTAAATCGTTCCGGTTGTTCGCGTGCGAAAGCCTGACCGAAATATTCCCGCACCAGGGGGTGGGCATCCCAAATTTTTTCGCCCAGGGGATCCCGTTGCAGATCGAGCATCCCGGCTCGTTGCAGGTTGATGATCAGGGCGTTGAACCGTTCGGTGGGCAGTTCCTTCAGGGGTTGGGCAATTTCCGCCCGGTTGCGCAATGTTTCAAAGGCCGCCTCTTCCATGGGACGGTCGAAAAGACCGAGCAGACGGAGAAAAACGGGCTCCGGGTCCGTTTCGGACCACAGGTTCCGATCATAGTAGGCCATGATTTTTTTGGCCGGGTTTGGCTCCTGATCGGGGTCAAAGAGATTTTTTTTCACCTGCGGCCAGTGGGCGATATCACTTTCATACTGTTTTTTTAACAGGTTGCCCAACAGAACCAACGCCAGAGCGTGGCCGCCCAAACCGTCGACGGCATCCTGATATTCGTGGTCGAGCCCTTTGTTGACGCCCAGTTGTTTCAAAATCTGGGTGCCATCCCCGATAGAGAACGGTTGCAAATCAATAGTGCGGTAAAGATCATTTTCACGGGTGGCCAGAGTGGGGATCGGTTGGCGGGAGGTGATTAAAATAACACTGCTGCTTGTATGGCCGCTCAGGGCGTGGCCCTTGATCTGCCGCATCAGCTCCAGGAGACCATCATCGCGAAATTGTCCATCCTGGATGGTGGGTGGATATTGCAACGGTTCCACACCATCCAGGACCAATAAAAAGGTCTCTTTTTTCAGGCAATCGATCAAGGTAGTGGCCTTTTCCGCATCCGGCTTGGGAATCGGTCCCGGATGGTCGAAAAAGGGCAGGGCATTTTCAAAAAACAGGGCGGAAGAACTTTGGGCGCTCTGGTTGCCCTGGCTGTGAAACGACCAGGCGAAAACCCGGCGGACGCCGGCGAAATCGGGCCGTATGTCCGTCAACCAGGCATCGACCAGGGCCGATTTGCCGATGCCACCGGCGGCGATGATGCCCACCGCCGCCACTTGGGGATCGTTGAAACAAACGGTCAATTCCGCCAATTCCGCCCGGCGCCCCACCAATCCGGTGGCCGGTGCCGGGAGGCGGGAAAGGTCGATTTTTTTGCCAGTGGTGGATGCGGATTCGGGGTTGGACAGCGGTGATGGTTTTGGTCGGGTTTCAGAAGGTAGAACGATGGTGTTTTGGATTGTCGGCTGATTTTGTGCGGTTTTTTGACTGGATACCGAATCAGCCTTCCATTTCGACACCCGCCAGGTGATAAGACCGGTGATCAGCGCGCCGATGATTGCCGCATAAATCGGGGGATGATCCAACTTATCCGCTATCAATTGCCAAAAGGGATCCATGGTCCACCATTCGTTTTTCCAGGTGTTCGTTTCGAGTACTATACGTCAGGCACGAAGACCGGGACAACTTGCTGTTTGGTCGGCAAACAGGAGAGCGCGTGACGAAAAAAACCAACAAAACCCGCTGGCACCATCTGCTGGCCCGGGCGCTCAAGGAGCTGTTGAGCCCGGTGAACATCCAGGTGCTGACCGAAGTGCCGGTTACCCCGGAGCCGCCACGCGCCGATATCATCCTGTTGCGCCGCACCGGCCGGCGCTGGACCCGGGCGCAACGGCAAAATCTGGCCGACGGTTTGCGCGATACCGATGCCGGACGGCTGTTGATCGAGTTCAAATACACCGAAAGCATCACCGACCTGGCCATCGAACGGTTGTTCGTCTACGACCACCTGTACCGCCAGAGCGAAAACCTCAAGCGGCATCAACTGCAAAGCTTTTTGATCAGCGCCAAAACCCCCAGCACCGATATTCTGAAACGTCACGGTTTCCAACCGTCTGCCAAAAAAGGAATCCATGCCAGCCGGTTGCCGATGATCGGCGATCTGCGGGTTATTTTGTTGAACGAATTGGCCGATACCCCGCATAATGCTCTTATCAAATGCTTTGCCAGCCGATCGCGGGAAAAGAGCCGGGCATTCGAAATTCTGAACCAACAAGCGTTGGCGCATGGCGTCTCATCGGCACTGAAACGGGCAACCTATGGACTATCGAGGATCATGATGGCCAAAGTACTGGAACATCCGGAAGACAGGGGCTGGACCTTCGAAGACGTTCTGCAACTGGGCGAGGAGTACATCCGCGCCATTGCCTTGGAATCCGCCCATAATTTGGGACGGCGGGAGGGAAAGGCTGAAATTCTCATTTTTCAACTGGAAGAAAAATACGGTCCCCAATCCAATGAAATGAAAGAGCGGGTCCGCATCTCGAGTTCGGACGACCTGGAGAGATGGAGCCGCCGGCTCCTGAAGGTTGATACCTTGGACGATGTTTTTAAAGAGTAACGTTTTCCAATATCCACGAACCCCACCTCCATCGCGCTTCCCCGGTTAAACACCGACTTCAGGTCGGCACCCCCCTCACTCATGCGGATGCGTATACCTCTCGACCTGCTTTTTGACATCATCATGGGAACGGGTGATGCGGACCATCGAGAGCAGCAAATTGTTCATCTTGTCCAGACGGGTGGCGAGGACGGCGATGATTTCACGCATGATTTTGTCATAAATGGTCCGGTCCAACGCCTCCAGCAGGGCGTTGTCGATCTTCATGACGATGCTTTCCCGGCTGGCGGTCACCGTCGAGGAACGCGGTTGGTGGTTGAACAGGGCCATCTCGCCGAACAGACTGCCCTGGCGCAACTTGGCGATGGGAATCCGCTCCCGCTTGCCCTTCTGTACCGAAACCTCCCCTTCGAGCAACACATAGAAGGCATCCCCCGGCCCCTCCTCGACGAGGATCACCTCATTGGTGTCATACTGTAATATACGATCACCATACCGGACGATGGCGCCGATGTCCTCGTCGGAAAAACCGGTGAAAAACGGGATGTCGACGGTCAGGGCGGTCACTTCCGCTTGCGAAAGCTGCAAAATTTCCACATGTTTTCTCCAAAAAATATCATCCATCAACCAAAACGACCCGGACTCGAAATGATATAAAGCCTATCAATGCCGGACCACCGCTTGGACATGAAGCCGGTCTCTCTATTATCATGTTCGGCGAATCAATGAAATCAAATTCCAACAGGAAAGGCTGGAAGGGGAAAGCGAAAAAGAGAAACAAAACGGCCACCGCACCACCCGGGACACAACCAAAACCCGGAAACCACCTCAAGCGCCCAAAAGGTCGATCTATATAATTTAAAATATAACCATCAAAAAGTTGAAAACAATCCGTTCTCCGTCATCCGCCCTCCGACCTCTGAATACGCGCCTTGTCGCGGTTCCAGTCGCGGTCGCGTTCGGTTTTGCGTTTGTCGTAGAGCTTTTTGCCGCGACCGATGCCGATTGCCACCTTGACCTTGCCATCCTTCCAGTAGGCTTTCAATGGCACCAGGGTCAGCCCCTTTTCCTTGGTCAAACCGATCAAACGGCGAATCTCCCGTTTGTGAACCAGTAGCTTGCGACTGCGCAACGGATCGTGGTTGTTGACATTGCCATGGCTGTAGGCGGCGATGTTGGCGTTGATCCAGGTCAGTTCGCCTTTGTGGATGGTGGCATAGGAGTCATTGAGATTGACCTTGCCGGCCCGCATGGATTTGACCTCGGTGCCCACCAATACCACACCGGCCTCGAACTGGTCCAAAATTTCATAATTATATCGGGCCTTGCGGTTGTCCGAGATGATTTTGATGCCCATGATCGAACTATTTCAGGGTCTTGAGAAAACGGATCAGATTGGCGCGGCGTTTGTCATCCTTGATGCCGTCGAACAACATTTTCGTTCCGGGAATGAACGCCTTGGGATCCTGCAAAAATTCATCCAGATTATGCGTGGTCCAGACCAGACCATCGGCGATTTTTTTCTTGAACGGTTCCGAATGGGCATACCGCACCACACCGCCGGCCGGCCGACCGACGATACCCCAGAGATAGGGACCGACGATGTTCCTTTTTTTCTCGGTGAGGTCGTGACAGGCGCCACATTTTTCACTTTCGATGGCGCCCATTTTGATCGCCGCCCGCTGTTTTTTGCCCACCGTGGTCGGAAACAGGGCGTCGGCCTCCGGGTCGAGCAACGGCCTGACCGGCTTTTCCTCCTTGTTGTGCAGGGTTTTCAAATAGTCGATCAGGGCGCGCCGCTCTTCATCGACCTTGATGCCGGCAAAGGCCATCTTGTTGCCGGGAATGAAGGATTTGGGGTTTTTCAGATAGAGGTTCAGGTTCTCTTCCGTCCAGTAGAGATCGGCCGAGGCCTGGATGTGGGCCTTGGAATATTTATAGTTGGGAATGGTGGCCGATTTTTTGCCGTAAATGCCCCACAGCGGCGGTCCCACCCGATCGGTGCGGCCGACGCTGGTCATGTCATGACAGGGGGTGCAGCCACGGGCCGCTTTTTTGCCGCGCCGCAACGGATCCAGCGCCTGCTGATTGCCAAGGTCCGAACGGGATGAAATCAAGAGTTCATCCCCGAAAAACTTGAAAAAAACGATGACGCCGACCAACCCCAACAGGGCCAGGATCAACGCCATCGCATCCTTGTTTTTTTGCACGGGACCACCAGAGAAAATGCGGTTCGTTCATCCATTCACCCCGGCACCATCGGTCAGGCGCCGGGCCATTGCCGGTCGCCAGTGGTTGAGGGGGCAGCAGTCGGGCCGCACCACCCGCAACGGTCCGATGATCAAGGACCGTTGCGGACGGGAAAAACGGGCGGTGTTACTTCAGGCTGGAAAAATAAGCCGCCAAATTTTTCATGTCGTTGACCGACAGTTTTTTCATGGGGGCGATCATCATCGGGTTTTTGCGCTTGCCCGCTTTGAAAGCCTTCATCTGGTCCACCAGATAGGGGGCCTTTTGACCGGCCAGGTTGGGGAACTTGGGATTTTTGCTGATGCCTTCCTTGCCATGACAGGCGGCGCAGGCCTTGGATTTGGCTTTACCGGCATCGGCGTCGGCGGCAAGGGCGGGACCGGCGATCAGGGCTGAAGCCAGGATGGCTCCCATAACGATTTTTTTCACGGGGTTCTCCTTCAAAAGGTATGATTATCAAACAGGATTCGTAGTCACTGTGACCACATTCCACCAAAAATCCTCACCCCGGGATCCAGCCGGATCAAGGGTGAATCGAAAAAAAGTCGGTTCCATCATCGTCACCGGGCCGCCATCAGACCCAGATTCGCCAAGGCGCGGCGCAGGGCCGGTTCATGGGCGCCATCCATCGGTGTCAGGGGCAGACGGAGTTCCGGGCCACACAGGCCCATCATCGCGGCGGCCGCCTTGACGGGAATGGGGTTGGTTTCCACGAACAACAATTGGTGCAGCTCCAACAGTTGTTCATGCGTGCGGCGGGCGGCGGCCACATCGCCGTTGTTCCAGGTCTGCCACAAGGCGGACATCTGCACCGGCGCCACATTGGCCGAAACCGAAATCACCCCCTGGCCGCCGACGGCGAGAAAGGGATAAAAGGTGGCATCATCGCCGGAAATCAGGGTCAGCGCACCGTCACAGTCGCGGTGCAGTCGCGAGGCCAACTCCATATTGGCCGTGGCCTCTTTGATGGCGACGATGTTGGGCAGCTTCGACAACCGGTTCACCGTCGATTCGTCCATGGCCAGTGCGGTGCGGCCGGGGACGTTGTACAACACCAACGGCAGATCGACCGAATCGGTGACCGCCTTGTAATGTTGGTAAAGTCCTTCCTGGGTGGGCTTGTTGTAATAGGGGGTGATCAACAACGCCCCGTCGGCCCCGACCTCCTTGGCGAAGCGGGTCAGATCGATGGATTCGGCCGTGGCGTTGGAGCCGGTGCCGGCGATCACCGGTACGCGTCCATTGACGATTTCAATGGTGTCGCGGATCACCGTTTTGTGTTCATCGTGATCCAGGGTGGCCGATTCGCCGGTGGTACCGCAGGGCACGATGCCATTGACGCCGCCATCTATCTGATGATCGATCAACCGTTCGAGGGCGGCGGAATCGATCCGTCCATCCTTGAACGGGGTTATCAAAGCCGAAAAAACGCCCTCAAACATGACGGTCTTTCCAAGGGGGGGTGATGATCATCGTCAACGGGTACTGGACATAACCAGTTCGAAATATAAATCTACCGGAATCCCCAAGCCGTCACAAGGGATTTGCATCGGTTAAAAAAAGCCCCTGGCCCCCGGCGGGAAATAACCGGGGCAACCGTTCCTGGTCGAAGGGCCGGGCGGTGTCCCGCCGCCATCAGGCCCGCTGCCGTTCGATGGTGACGCCGACGGTGCGGGCAAAACGGAGGGCGCCCGGTTTTTGCACCGAAACGCGTACTCTCAACACCTTTTCATCCTCCAGGCAGATGGCGGCGATGGCCTCGGCCAGGGATTCGATCAGATGAAAGGAGGAGGCCTCGGTGAGGGTGATGATTTTTTTCGACAGACTGCGATAATTGACGGTATCCTCGATATCATCGCTGCCGCCGGCGGCGGAAAAGTCGGCGAACAGCGAAATATGGATCAACACATCCTGCAGTTTGTCCCGCTCCCAGTCCAAAATGCCGATGATGCAACGTAAATGCAGATCGTGAATGTCGATGCGGTCCGGTGTGCCGGTTGGCTGAATGTCCATGGTCGGTTTTCGGGTCCTCGCAGGGGTTGGGCCGGTTCAACGGCAGGGAGGGTGGGGCCGGGGTGATCAACCATTTTTTACAGATGTTCGCCACCATCCACATGGATCATCTCACCGGTGATGAAATCCTGGTGAATCAAAAAAAGCAGGGTATCGGCAATATCGGACGGGGCGCCGGGCCGTCCCAAAGGGGTGGCCGCGGCCACGCGTTGAAAATTTTCCGACGGGGGGCCGGCGGCCGGCAATATCGGCCCCGGGGCGATGGCGTTGACCTGAACCCGCGGGGCCAGCTCCTGGGCGCTGATACGGGTCAGGGTCCACAGGGCGCTCTTGGCACAGGTGTAGGCCAGGTGTCCCGGCCGCGGGCGGGCGATGCGCTGGTCGATGATGTTGATGATTTTGCGGGGCCGGTCGGGCAGGACCGGCGGTTCCTCGTCCAGCTGGCGGGCCAGGGCCCGGGACAGCAGAAAAGGGGCGGTCAGGTTGAGGGAAAGATGACGCTGCCAATTTTCCAGATCGGTATCCCGCAGACCGCCGGGTTCGAAGATGGCGGCATTGTTGACCAGGATATGGACCGGTCCCAACCGGTCCCGCACCGCATCCAGCAGGCCGGCGGCCCGGCCGGCATCGGTCAGGTCGGCTTCGAACAGCGCCGCTTCGCCCCCCTGCCGGCAAACCGCCGCACACAATCGGTCGGCGGCGCCCCCGGACCGATGGCGATGGATGGCCAGCCGACCGCCGGCCGCCGCCAAAGCGCGGACACAGGCGGCACCGATGCGATGACCGGCGCCGGTGACCAGGGCGGTAACGCCTAGGGGGTTCATGATGGGGGAATGGTGATGGCGTCAGGAGTGGGCGAAGATGTCCTCCTCCTCCCAGCCGGCCAGGTCCAACGCCGAACGGTGCGGCAAAAAGGAGATGGCGTTCAGGGCCAACTCCAGGCGGCCCTGGCTTTGCAACATGTCCACCAGCTTTTCCTTGATGGCCACCAGATGGGTGACATCGGCGGCGGCATAGGCGACCTGCTCGGCGGAGAGTGTTTCGGCGGCCCAGTTGGAGGATTGTTGCTGTTTGTCCAGGTCGATGCCCAGCAACTCCCGGGAGAGATCCTTCAAACCGTGGCCGCTGGTGTAGGTACGGGCGATGCGTGAGGCGATTTTGGTGCAAAACACCGGATTGACGTCACAATCGAGCCACTGTTTCAGGGCGTTGAGGTCGAAACGGGCGAAATGGAATATTTTTTCCACCTTGGGCGACTCCAGGACCCGCTTGAGGTTCGGCGCCTGAAATTTTTTGATCTGCACCAGTGTGGTCAATCCTTTTTCATTGCACAACTGTACCACGCAGAGCCGATCCCGGCGCACCCGTAACCCCAGGGTTTCGGTGTCCACGGCCAGATAGCGGCTGCCGAGATAGCTTTTCAACCGTTTGGCATCGAGATCGTCTTGCAGAACAACGGGTTTTTTCCTGGGTGCGGCCATGAATCCATATCCTCGCTGGTGGGGGTGACGGGGTGAACCGCCATTTTTTTCCGGTGGTGTCACATGAATCGTTGCAAGTTTGATACCTTATTGAATACATTAAGATTATCGAGTGCTGAAAACGGTTCCTCCCGCCGTAGCCGAAACCGGCCCGGTCGCCATGCCCACCGCCGGAAAAGCGGTTGGCGGGGAACATGGACCGTTTTCCGATGACTGGAAATCATAATAAATTGTATGGTTACCATTGGGAAGGCCGGTCTTTGGGGTGGCGGGGGCCATCGTTGGCCGCCGAATGCCATCCGAACAATGGTACCAGCGGGTGTTATCGGGTCGATCCGATTTTAGAAAAAAAGGAAAATGAGCGATGGCGGATAGAGAACAGTACACGGCCGAACAACTTGAACGTATCCGCGCCACTTTGGAACAGTCTCTCGGTACGGAGTCCGGTCAGGCGCTCGAAAACCTGGAAAAACGCTTCAAACCCAAAGAGGATGAAGTGCCCAAATTTGCCGGCGGACGCAAGAAGGAAGAGGAGGAGGCGGAAAAAAAACATGTGGATGTCGCCGCCCTGGTGGAGGATGGCAAGCTGAAAAAAATGCTCGACGCCCTGGCGGACGTGAAGGATGAAACCGATTCGATCCGGGCGCTGGTGGCGGCCATTTTGCGGCATCGGGATGTGAAGGCTTTCCATCTGGTCGAGGCCCTGAGCAAGGTCGGCCACGACCTGGAACTGGTCAACGCCCTGGTGCACGGCATCACCTCCCGCAAGGGGGTCAACCCGTTGATCGACTCCCTGCGTCATGCCGTCATCAGTCCCGAGGCGATGAAATCCCTGGCCATGGGCATCTCCGAACAGGGTACCGTCAACCATCTGATCCGCGCCATCGCCACCGCCCCGCGCAATCAACCGGAAGCGGAGATCATCTGGGCCATGGAGGTGATGCGCAAGGCACCCATGGAACAGTTGTTGGAGGCCATCAACCTGATGGACGACGCCTCTCCGGGGGTGGTGATCCTGGCCACCGGCCTGGTCAACCGCAAGGAGGTGGCCATCGAACCGTTGGTTCGGGCGCTCTCCAGCAGTAAGAACAACGCCAAGGCGTCGGCCATCCTCGCCCTGGAGTTGAGCCGCCTGGCGGACATCCCGGCCCTGATCGTGTTGCTGGAAAAATATATCTCCGATACCAGCGAAGCCGGTGAAATCCTCGCCGCCAAACTGGTACAACGCAGCCTGGACGAAAAAGGCCGGATCAAACTGATGGCCAAGGCCTGCCGGTTCATGCGCGGCGACTCCATGGCCGGCAAAATTCTCTGCTGGGGCATCGTCACCCAAGGGGATCAAACCCAACTGGAACGCGCCTTCGGCCGCCTGGGCGCCCACCCCATCGGCAAAAAGATGGTGGCCATGGGCATCAGTAAAAAGATGAGCGGTCTGAAAGCCTTTAAACTATTGGGTAAATTGATGTTCCAACTCTCCAAGTTCCAACCCGAGGTGGACAAGGCCATGAAAGAGGCCCAGGCCCGCTACAAATGGATCATCGAAGAGGTGTTCAAAGAGAGCATGGACCCGGAAAAGGACAAAAAGGTCGACGCCAAGGCGGAGATGATGAAAAATTTGTAGGGCGTTCCATTGCAAATGAGGTGAACGCCCGGAAACGGACGCTCCTCGGCGGAAAAGCCGGGGTAGATCGTGCCGAAAAGGGGTCATCCAAACCGGGAAAATCACCGGGGATCGGGGTAAAACCGCTAACCGGTCGATTCCCGTCGGTATTCTTTCAGGCCCTTTCTCCCGTCCGCCGAACCCTCACCCCACCCGCGCCCCCTGGCGGTTGCGACCGTGGACGAACCACCAGCTTTTGATCCCCTGTTTTTTCCAGAGATCATGGATTTCACGGCCGATGCGGTCGGCGGCCCCCTTGCCGTCGGCCAGGGCGTAGACCGTTGGTCCGGAACCGGAGATGCCCAGGCCGAGACGATGACCCTCGCGGCGGCGTTGCTGAACGTGCTGACGTATGGGTTCATGGCCGAGGATCAACGGCCAGCGCAACGGTTCGATGATACCGTCGGTGGCGAACTGGATGACCCGCTCCACATCGTTTTCATACAGGCCGCGCATCACCTCGGCCCGATCCTGGGCGGCGCGGCTGGCGGCCAGACGGTCGATGGTCCGCCCTTGGAGAATTTCCCGCATGCGGCGGGTTTCCAGGCTGAAGTCGGGGGTGATGGTGACGAACCAGAGATTTCGCGGCCAGGGCAGGGGGGAGATGAGGGGCGAACCGTCCGGGTGCTCGTCGATGTGCAACAATCCCCCCTCCACCGCCAAGGGGGCGACGTTGTCGTAAAAGAGGGCGCCGGACAAAAATTTTTCGCCCCGCGCCATCAGTTGCAGACGGGTATGCGGTGAGGATCCCCGCTCTTCGAGGATTCGCTCTTCCTGGCGGCGCAACGGTTCACCATACAGATGATCCAGGGCCAGTACCACGGCGGCGCTGGAGGCGGAACTGCCGAGACCCAAACCGACCTTTTTACTGGGAGAGTGTTTCAAAACGGTGATTTTCAGGCCGGTGCCCGGATCCAGGTGATTGACCCCCAGGGTATTCCGAATGGCGGCCCGGGTGTGGCGGGTCAAAAAACCGATCAGGTCCCGTTCCGGCTCTTGGGCGATCGCCTCCTGCAACTCCGTGAATGGTTCCACATCCTCCCAAAACCCTTCACTGTTGCAGCCGCGGCGCAGATAGGTGACGGTGAGTTTTTCCTCGGCATCGGCGATCCGCTCGATGGTGATGCGATCCCCGGGGCCGCCGCTCTGGGCGGTGTCGGTGGGCGGCGGTTCCCGGCAGAGAATGCCGGCATGGTCGAAAAAACCGAGCACGTTGCCCACTTGCGCCGGGGCGATGACGGTGGCGCTCTTCCAGTATCCTCGGGTGGTGATCATGGCGGCGGGCTTTTGTTTCGGTCCGTGGTCCTCAATTCAGCCTGAAAGAGCTGCTGGAACGTTCCAGATCATCCGCCCCCTGTTGCAGCCGTTCGGAGGCGCCGGCCACCGATTCGGCCAGTTCGCCCAGTTTTTTCATGATGTCGAACATGCGCAGCCCCAATTTTTGCACCTCGCCGGAGTTGCTGAAGATCTCCTTGGTCATGGCCATGATCTCCCGGGACTGTTTTTGGGTGATGGAGGCGTTTTCGGCGATTTCCCCGGCATCGCTGGCGGCGTGGGCGGCCGATTCGGCGATTTGATGGGTGCCGCTGGCGGCCATGGAGGCCTCGCGGGCCACCTCATGGGCGGCGGCGGACAGCTCGGACACGTTGAGGTTGACCGATTCGGCGGCCCGGGTCACCTCGCTCATGGATTTGGCGATTTCGCGGGTGGAGTGGCTCTGTTCATCCACCGCCTGGGTGATCTCCTGACTGCTGGTCACCACCTGGTCGATACCGGCCACCACGTCACCCATCGCCTGGTTCACCTGTTTGGAGATGGTCTGGATATCGCCGATCCGTTCGGAGATCATCTTGGTGGCGTCGGCGGTCTGCCGTGCCAGGTCCTTGACCTCGTTGGCCACCACCGCGAACCCCTTGCCGGCCTCACCGGCGCCGGCGGCCTCGATGGAGGCGTTGAGGGCCAACAGGTTGGTCTGTTCGGCGATGCCGTTGATCACCTTCAGTACCTTGCCGATGTCACGGGCGGCGCCATCCAGCCGGTTGATGGAGGCGTAGGTGGTTTCGACGTGGGTACCGGTATTTTTCGACTCGGTGGTGGCCATCTGGCTGCGTTGCCGCACCTCGCTCAGGGAGGCGTCCAACTCTTCCACCGCCGCCGCCACCGTTGAGACCGATCCGGAAACCTGCTCCAGATTGCTGTTGACATCGGCGATGTTGGCGCTCATCTCCTCGGCGGCGGCGGCCATGGTGGTAACGTTGCCGCTGGCCTGTTCCGAGGATTCCGACATGTTTTGCATCAACTCCCGGAAATTATGGGCCGACTGTTCCGCCTCCTGGGTCTGGCTTTCACTCTGCTCCGACAGGTCGAACACCTGACGGGTGTTTTCATCGACGGTGACGTTGCGCTTGGTGACGTCGGCGATCATGCGGTTGCCATCGGTGGCCCGTTCCATCAGATCCGACTGCAGGTGTCCCAGTTGACTGGTGAGTTCGTTGATGGCGGCGACCTTTTTCTGCACCGTTTCCAGGAGTCCGGCCAGATTGTCCCGCAGATGGTTGGTGCTGATCATGATCTGGCAAAGTTCGTTGCGCGCCCCTTCCGGCACTTCGAAACGAAAGCTCAGGTCACCGCCGGTCAGGGTATCCAGACCGGTGAGGGTGGTGATGACCCGTTTGCTGAAGGCGCGCAGGAACAGGGTGAGCAGGGCGATGCCGGCGATGACGCCGATGGCGGTCCAGAACAGGGCATTGCTCCGGGCTTCGGCGGTTTTTCCCGCCGCCATTTTCGAGGCGGTCAACGCCTGATCGTTGGCCGAGGCCAGCCCGTTCCGCACCTCCCGGGAGATGCGGTCGGCGATCCGTTCCATGCCGCTGGACAGGTCGATCACCGCCCGGTCATTGGTAACGATGTCATTGAAGGTTTGACGATATTTGTTGATATCGGCACGCATGGCCGCTTCGCTTCCGCGGCCGGCGGAATCGCGGCTGAACCGATCCAGCAGCACCCGCACCGACTTGGCCCGGTCGGCGCCCTTTTCAGCGAAATAACTCATCTCCGCCACCTGGAATTCACCCAAGGCCTCTTCCAGGCCGGCATCTTCCAGTTCATAAATTTCGATTTCCAGCTCTTCGCGGTCGCTGGTCAACTGTTTTTTCAGGGTTTGATTGGCGCTGACCGACTGCACGACGCGGCCCAGGGCGGTTTCGTAGACGATGATCTCTTCGCGCACCGATTCGGCGGCATCACCCTGCAGCCGGGCGGCCATCCCTTTGAGTTCGGTCAGTACCGGTTCGATGCGACCGGCGGTGCCCGCTTGTTTGTCGGCCAGATATTTCAGGCGCAAATTTTCCGCCGAGGCCATGCGCAACACCATCTCGTGCCAATCCGATTTGCTGGCCAGGGGACCGTTGATCAAATCGGTGTTCATCTGCTGTACCAGGCCGATGGAGAGATAGTTCAGGCCGATCACACCGAGCAGGATGGTGAAACTGATCCCCGAGACCAGTCCCATCAGCACGCCGACCGTCATTTTTCCAAACAGTTTTTTCATTGAAACAAACCCCCACCGAAACACGACCTTTTGTGAACGCTCCCCCCGTGTGGCCGCGATCCATGGTCCGATTCGATTTTGAAGGCAATGGCCCTTGATTGTCATCGGTAAAAAAGGGCCGTTTGACATTTTCCGCCCCAAAACCATCGAACCCGCCGGAGGCTTGGTGGCTCCCGGCGGGTTCGATGGTGTTTCTACCCGGTGTATCGCCGGCCAACGACCGGCGCGAAGGGGGGGTTATTCGGTGAAGGGCAGTCCGGCATCGGCCCAGTCCTGGCTGCCGCCCCGGAAATAGTAGATTTTACCTTTGTAGCCGAGGCCGACCAGGGCCTTGATGCCGGTGGGACTTTGACCGCACCACCAGCCGTTGCAGAAGGCGATGATATCCTTGCCTTTGAGTTTTTTGCGCATTTTTGCCTTGGCCTTGGTCTTTTTGCCGGTCAGATCGCTGTAGGGCAGGCTGATGGCGCCGGGCAGGGTACCTTTTTTGAACCATTTTTTGGTGCGCATGTCGACGATCAGGGTCTTGCCGCTGTTGATACTCGGTGCCAAGCCGGGGAAATCACCCACTTTCACCGTCGTCGCCCCGGGCAGGGACTCCGGTTGTACGCAGAAAGGCGGACATTTGCGCGAGGCCGGATTTTTGAAGGCGTCCAACATGCCGCGACCGCGATCCTGCTTCATCTCCATGCCGTTGAGGGTGAAGGGGGCGATGGTGACCCCTTTTGCGTAGGCCTGTTCCTGGGCCGCCACCGCATCGCCCAGCGGTTTGCTGTCGCTGCCGGCCTGTTCACCGGCCCGGGCCGGGGCCACGAACCCCATGAGGGCGACCAGGGCGATGGCCAACCAGCCGAATTTTTGCCGCATGTTCATCAGTGCTCTCCTGTTTCGTCATGTGATTGATCAATCCGGGAAACGGTTCGGCCAAAAACCATATTTCAATATATAAATAACTGACCGTTCCCCACTGGAACCGCAAGCGACACAAAAAGTACCGCAAAGTGGCGGATTGATCTACCCACAAAGGGGATTTATCGAGAAACAACCCCATCCCGGTGCCGCTGCATCGATGGCAGCGGATTGTTTTTCAAGCGATAATTTCCGGGATTATTTTTCAGGAAAAATGCACCCATTCACGCGGCAATATGGTTTCAAGCCGGGGAAGCCGGCTCCGGTGCACAAGGGTTCACGGGCGGAACACATCGTCCAGGGAGTTGGATTTCAGCAGGCGCAGGCTCCATTTTTCCAGCTCGGCCAAGGTGGCGGCAAGGGCCTTGTCCCGGATTCGGTCGGACGGGGGGCCATGCTTTTCCTCCAATAGACGAAGAAACACCATGGCTCCACCTTCCTGTTTGCCTTCCTGTTTGCCTTCCCGCCGTTCCATTTTGCGGAGGGCTTCGATGAATTTCTCCTTGATCCACTCTTCGCCCAATTGCATGACCTCTTCGGGCGTCCAACCGGTACCGTTCGGATGTTCCAGTACTTTTGCCATCATGATCCTCGACAGTCCAAAGATTACCCGTGCCAGGGCACTTTTTTTCGGGTTGGGAAAAAAGGCGCGATTCATGGTTTCGAAGGCGCGCTCTTTTTCCCGTTCCCGGCTGGCAAAACATTTGATAGGGGCATTATGCGGCTCATCGGCCAGTTCATTCAACAAAATAACCCGCATGTCGGCGAGCAGGGCCACATTGCTGGCATAGACGCCCCGTTTCCCGGTTGTTTCGAAACCATGACGTTCGAGCATGGCGGCGCCTGGGGTTTTGGAGCAGATCAAAAAGCTGCGTAGTCGCCGGCGTTCCAGTTTTTCAACCTCCTGGTAGAGATGGTCATAGAGCAGCAGTCGTTTGAGGACACGATCGTTGAAGGTTTCGCTGTATTTGAACTCGATCAGCAGGCGGTCGGCATCGGTGTCCCGCAAACCATCGGCCAGATGGCGCCACTGTTCCTCGGTCCAGGTTCGGCCTTGGCGACGCAGCAGGATGATATCGGCGCGGGGTGGTTCGGGCAGCAGTTGCACTTCGGTTTGCACCTGGATGCCCAGCGGACCCAACAACTCCTTGAGCAACCGCGCCAGCAGGCAGTGCCAGCAGGTTTTTTGGTTTTTTTCGTCACGCTCCCTCCCACCCCAGTCCCGTCAACGGGTTGTCCGGGCCATTGTACCTACCGTATGGTACTCGAACCGAACATCCGGGGAAACGAGGGACGGACCATGGTTGTCAATTGGCGGCGATAGCCGGCAAGTTGGATGATTTCTCGGTTTATGCGGCCATCACCGGTTTTTTCGTTTGGTGGTTGTCCAGAAAAAAAGTGGGCCATCTGCCGCATGGCCGGTGAGCGGGCAAAAACCGGCGATTGAGTCATCTGCAAAAGGCCGCCGGCCTCATTGAGGAGAGCGGCCAGTGGGGATTGATGCGGGAGGTGAAGGCGCTGCGGAAAAAATGGCGGCGGCAAGGCCGCTCATCGGCTTATGGTTTGAACGGTTCCGGGGTCACCTGTACTTTCGTCAGTACCTGGATATTCACCGGACCCAACTGCTCCTTGAGCGCTCGGGCCAGCAGGTGATACCAACGGATTTTGTAGGTTTTTTCGGTCATGTTTTTCCTATGCCCCCATTCGATGGGGCAACCGGACGCCAAGCCATCACCAGTGAAAAAAACGCCGGAACCAATACCAGGGTGAACAGGGTCGACATCAACAATCCCCCGACCACGACGCTGCCCAACCCCCGGTACAGTTCCGAACCGGCGCCCGGGAACAGCACCAATGGCAACAATCCCAGCACCGAGGTGATGGTCGACATGAAAATCGGCCGTACGCGGATGGCCACCGACGCCACCACCGCCTCATTGGCGGCCATTCCTTCGTCGGCCATGAAGTTCAACGCCTGATGGACGATGAGGATGGCATTGTTCACCACCACGCCGATCAAAATTACGAAACCGAGCATGGTCAACACATCCATCGATTGATATCCGAACAGGTTCAATACCTTCAATCCCAACATGCCGCCGGCGGCGGCCAGGGGGACGGTGATGATGATCACCAACGGATAGAGAAACGATTCGAACAACGCCGCCATCAGCAGATAGGTGATGGTCAGGGCCAGCAGGAATTGACCGGTCATCGCCTGTTTGGCCAACGCCAGTTGATCGGCGCCCTCGGTCAGACGCAACTGGGTGCGCGGTGGCAAACCCTCCTTTTCCAGGGGTTCGATCAACCGGTTTCGCACCCGCTCGACGGCGCTCTCCATGGCCATGGTGCGCGGCGGGCTGATGCGCAGGGAGACCGCCCGTTCCCGGTCGATGTGATCGATCTGGATCGGACCCCGGGCATGGACCACCCGCGCCACCGACGAAACCGGGATGATGTCACCGGCCGGCGTCGCCAACGGCAGTTGGCCGATATCCTGGGTATGCCGCACCCGCTGTGACACACCGCGCACCACCAGATCCATCTCCCGACCGTCGACGATCAAATCATCGACCTTCGAACCGCCGTTGAACGCATCCACCGTTTGTCCGATATCCCGGGCCGACAGACCATTTTCCGCCGCCCGCGATCGATCGGGGATGATGCGCAACTCCGGATTGGCCAGCTCCAGACCGGGGATCGGTCGCACCTGGGCGCCGGGCACCGCCTCCCGCGCCATGCCGAACAGCCGCCGCGCCAAACCCATCGATGTTTCCAGGTCCGGCCCGGTGATGGTCAAATCCAACGCCCGGCCGCCGCCGACGCCGCGGCCGAACAGACTGCTCTGATTGACGATGCCGATGGTGCCGGGAATGGAACCGATCGGTTTTTTCATCAACGGGATCAACTCCCGCACCCGCTTGGGATCACGGGTGGCGCTGCCCATGAACACCCGGGGACCCCGGGCGACGAAGAAAAAATTGCGCATCGCCGGTACCGTTTTTTCGGTGCCCGGGGCCGGATCCCAGTAGGGCCGAAGTTCTTCCTCCACCCCCTTGGCCACCCGCGTCATCTCCGCCAGATTATAGCCCGGCGGCGGGATCAACATGGCAAAAATTAAATTACGGTTGCCCTCGGGCAGATATTCCGCCGGCGGCAATAAAAAAATTGTCAACGCCACCGCCGCCCCGCCCAAACCGCCGACCAACAACAACCGGGTGGTGATTCGGCGATTGACGGCGGTGATAAAACCGGTCAGGGCGCGGGTGAACCGGCCCGGTCCGGAGCGGCGGGACCGTTTGGCCCCCAACCCCATCATCTCCCGGGAGCGGCCGATCAACCGTACCCCCAGGGTGGGAATGACGGTGGTGGAGACCGCCAGCGAAAACAGCACCGCCGCGCACAGCGCCACGGCGATATCGCCGAACAACTGCGCCGCCTCGATCTCCAGGGTCAGGATCGGCAGGAAGACGGCGACGGTGGTGGCGGTGGCGATGAAGATTGCCCCCCACACCTGGCTGGTGCCCCGCACCGCCGCCTCCTCCCGGGAGAGTCCCTGCGCGTGCAGGCGGACGATGTTTTCCAACACGACGATGGCCGGATCCACCACCATGCCGACGGCGAAGGCCAGACCGGCCAGGGAGATGACGTTCAGGGTACGACCGGCGGCATACATGGTTAAAAAGGCCCCGACCAGGGAGATGGGGATGGCCAGGGCGATGATCACCGTCGCCGACAGCGAACGCAGGAACAACAACAACGACACCATCGCCAACACGCCGCCGATCCACAGGTTATTGCGCACCAACTGGATGGCGGCATCGATATATTCGGTCTGGTCATAGACCGGCACCAACTGCAACCCCCTGGCCGGCAGGGGACCGTCGTTGAGCCGCGCCACGGCGGCGTGGACATCGGCCATGATCTCCAGGACATTGGCGTTCTGTTCACGCACGGCGTTGATGGCGATGATCGGCCGGGCGTTGGCGCGCACGTTGACCCGGGCGTCGCCATGATCGAAGGCCACCGACGCCAGATCGCCGACCCGCACCGGTCCCCGTTCATCACTGCGCACCACGACATCGGCCACCGCCGCCGGGTCGTTCAACCGGCCCACGGCCCGCACCTGATAGGCCCGTTTGCCTTCATCGAGATGGCCGGCGGAAATGTCGATGTTCTCCCGGCGCAGGGTATCGACCAGTTGCGCCAGGGTGATGCGCCGCGCCGCCAACCGTTCCGGATCGACCGTCACCCGCAACTCCCGTTCGCGGCCGCCATAAACATTGACCGTCGCCACCCCCGGGATCCGTTCCAGGGTGGTCTGGATCACCTCTTCGACGAAATCCAGCTCTTCGGCCACCGTCCGTTCATCAGCCGGATCGCGTCGTAACAGTTTGATCCAGGTGATGGGGGCGTCGTCGGAATCGGCGCTCTTCATCGTCGGCCGCCGTGCCTCGGCCGGATAGTCCCGCACCCGCTGCAACCGGTTGGAGACCAACACCAGGGCCGCGTCCATGTCGGTGCCGAGACGAAACTCCAGCTTGATGCGCGATCGGCCGGACGACGAATAGGAGGTCATTTTTTTCAGGCCGGCGATGGCCTTCAACACCTCCTCCTGGGGAATGGTGATCTCGCTCTCCGCCTCCGGCGCCGACGCCCCCGGCCATTCGGTGGTGACGGTGATGGTCGGTTTGCGCACATCGGGGGTGAGCTGGATGGGAATTTGCAAAAAGGCCAGCAGACCGAACAACATGGTCAACAACACCCCCACCGCCACCCCCACCGGACGGCGGGCGGCGATGCGTACCACATTCATCGTTCACCGCCTTTTTTCGGGGATTTTCCCTCCAGGGACAGCGTGCGCACCCGCTGCCCGGGCCGTACCCGCTCATTGCCGCGGATCACCACCCGTTGCCCGGCGCGCAGTCCATCCAATACCTGCCTGTTTTCCCCCACCGCCGCGCCCAGGGTCAGGGTAACGGCCCGAATCGTCTCCTCTTCCACCACATAGGCCCTGATCCGCTCCCCTTGGCGGATCAGGGCATCCTTGGGGACCAGCAGCGGGGCGCCGCCGTCGGGCAGGGGAATGTGCAGACTCACCGCCTGACCGGCCAACGGTTTGACGGTATCGATATCGGCGGCCAGCCGCCAATAAGCGGCAAAATTGCGGCTGACCGGATCGCCGCGCGGAATCAGGGTGCGCAAGGTCAGGGTGCCGCTGCTGTCCGCTTGACCCCGGCGCCAAAACCCCTCGGCCGTGGTCCCCGGGGTCAGGACCGGCGCCAGGGCGGCGGGGATCAGGGCCTTGATTTCCAACCGTTGCGGATCGATCAACCGCAACAACGCCTGTCCCTGATCGACCCATTGACCGGGACGCGGTGGCCGTTCGGCCACCACGCCGGCGAACGGCGCCCGAATCCGATACCAGGACAACCGTTCCCGGGCCAACGCCCGTTGCGCCTCGGTTTTTTTCAGGAGGGCCTGCCGTACCGCCACTTCGGCGATGCGGTCCGCCAACCGCTGTTTGGATACGAAATCGGTTTCGCTCAGGTGCTGATCCCGTCGTAAATCGGCCTCCGCCCGCCGCAACCGTGCTTCGGCCTCCGCCACCTCCGCTTCGGCGATGGCCAGGAGATGCCGCGCCTCGCTCGCCTCCAGGTCCACCAGGACCTGATTGGCGGCCACCCGATCCCCGACCGCCACCCGTGTTTCCAGCACCAACCCATCCACCCGCGCGGCGATAACGGTCTCCAACAATGGTTCGACGGTGGCGGACACCCGAAAGGACGGTCGGCGATCGGCCTTGACCACCGTGGCGACGGTGACCAGGGGTGGTTTTTTCTTTTTTTTGCTGTCTTCGGCACCCAGGGATGGGGCGAGCAGCAGCGAAACCGATAGAATCAGTGGGAACAACCATCGGATGGAAAAGAGCTTGTTCATGAATCACCGATTATCGGGACCAGACTGACCGACAGCCGCGCCCCGGGTCCACAGGCAAAGGCCGCGGCGGCGCTGCCCTGGTTGCGGACGATTTCAATGGTGCCGAAGCCCCCCACCAGCAGGGCGGTCTGGCCCGGTGGCACATCGGCAAAGGTGGTGACCAGCGGACCGCAGGGCCGGCCGTTGATTTCGGCGCGCAAATACCGTTTTTGCACCAGCTCTCCCGGTAGAGCGGTAATCAAATTGCCATAGCGGTCGGTGATCATCACCTCCGCCGTCAAATCGTCCTCCCCGGCCCGGCGCCAGCCCGGGTCGGGCAACAACACCGGATCATCGATCGTTTTTCCAATATCGGCCAGCGGGGCGCCGGTGGCCAATCGCGCCGCCGTCGGCGCGAACAGGTCGCGACCGTGAAAGGTGGGGCTGATGTCTCTGTGATCCGGTTCCGGCAGGGCGACGATCCGGCAGTTCCCATCCTGGAGAATCGGTGTCAACAAACCGTTGTCCGGGGCGACGAAACGGGTTTCATGCCGTTCTACCGCCAAACCGCGCCGTTGCGAGCCCACCCCCGGGTCCACCACGCACAACCAGACCGCCCGTTCCGGCATGTGCGGCAGACAGCGCGCCAACATCCAGGCGCCGCTGTCGATGGCGAAGGGGGGGAGATCATGGTACAGATCGATCCAGGTCCCCCGGGGCGCCAGGCGCCGCAGGACCCCCTTGACTTGCCCCACGTAGGGATCGGCCTGGCCGAAATCGGTCAATAAAATAATCGGTAACGACATGGCAACGTCATGATCCGTCACTGTTTTCGTTTTTTAAGCGGATTCCACCCACCCATGATCCGTCGGCGACGGTATTTTCGCAAGTCCTGATGGGGTTGGCCCGGGAAGCGGCAATGGCGGCATCGTCGGCCGGTTGGTGAACACCGCTTGCCGCCTGGTCCGAAAGCGTGTCGTCATCGTCGTGAGGGTTCGGGAGCAGCCGGAAAAACATCGGCAAAAAAAAACCCTCCCGCAAGGGAGGGCGCCGGCACCGCGTTTCCACGTGGGAAGGGTCCGGCAAGGGTGTTCCAGACAGGAACGATGATTCAATAACGGTGGCCGGCAACGGCCGGTCGGGGTATCAGGAGACCGATTGCGCCGGTGAGGAAAAACCGAACACCACCACCTCCGCCACCCGTCTCGGGGTCTGGTTGCGGTTCAGGGCGCTGGAGAGCTTGCCGTTCAGCTCTTCCACCACCTCTTCGGATTCATCCACCACCAGGTCGGCCTTGATCCATTCGGGATTGTCCACCGGTACGCCGCTGTAGTTGATGGTTTTCACCTCTTTGCGTTCGCGTTCCAGGATGCTCATGGCCAGTCCCTGGAGGCGTTCGACATGATCATCGGAGATGCCAAATTTTTCCAGCAGGGCGCCGCTTTGAGAGATGGTTTCCGCCTCTTCGAAAGGCCGGTCGGGGTTCAGTTCGCTCCAACGCTGGATCCAGCGCACCCCGTCCTGGATGCGTCCGGCGGCCAGGGAGGAGACGATCAACTCCGCCAGAAGGTCCAGATCATCCGGGGATGAATCATAAAGGACTTCATACTGCTCCCGCGCCTCGGAGTAAAAACCGAGGCGCGCCAGGCAGGCCCCGAAACCGTGGCGCACATCGGGATCGCCACCGCTGTGCAGCAGGGCGTTGTTGAAATGGGCGCGCATGGTATCATGGTCCTCATTCAACGTGGCGATCAGGCCGAGCAGATAGAACG
The DNA here is from genome assembly GCA_964344355.1 of uncultured Magnetococcales bacterium. GTDB lineage: Bacteria > Pseudomonadota > Magnetococcia > Magnetococcales > CAYFNE01 > CAYFNE01. The sequence goes on along the minus strand of CAYFNE010000059.1, from coordinate 8,656 downwards.
CGCGGATCGGCTCCATTCGCCGATGTTCGGACACCACCTTTTCCAGCCGTCTCAATTCAAACTCGAAACGGCTTATTTCGATCGGCGAGGCCCAGATTCCCTGAACGCGGGACAGCGCATCATCCAAAATTTGATTGGTCAACATAGACATAATCGATACCCCATTATGACCCGAAGGTCGGAATCCGCAGGTGATCCTTGATTCACATGAAAACTCACCTATTCAATTTATCGGCATGGGTAAAATGCCCTTGAGAAAAAAATGGGCTTTTTTTGCAAAAAAAATTTCACCGCGCCCTTTTTTTCTGCCCGGCATTCCGGACGCATCAGGGAGGATGGATGGGATTTTTTCTTCTTGTTCAAAGGGTTGGCAGGGGAATTCTTTCATCACCGGTCCCGGATGCGTGGTTGATGCGGCGGAAAAAAAATCGCTGGATCGGAGCGGATGGCGACACGGGAGGGGGCGGAGCGGTTCAGGTGGCGGAAAAAGGGGACGCTTGCCGAGCTTGAGGAGGAAGACGGACAGTTCAATGAAATCGGCGATTGGCGGGAAGGGGCTTTTTTTGCCGGTGAAACGGAGGGTCAACTTCCGTCCCCGCCGGATGGCGTTGGCCAGACCATCGTCCAGCAACTCCTCCAGGTCGGCGGCCTTGAGTTCACTCAAGGAGGCCCGGACCGGCTGTAGATGGGTTTCCAGGGCGGGGGGGATGAGGACCTTTTTTTTGGCCACCGCCGGTGGATCCTCCCGGTGCAGCAACAGCCAGAGGTCAAAGGCGCGGCTGGCGGGAATCAACCGGAAAAAGGCGTTGCCCCGGGAGATGTCGGCCAAAAAATGGTTCCGGGCTTCGGCGATGTTGGTTCGATCGGCGTCATCGGCCAGGTCGGCAATGATATAAAACCGCTGAAAAGGACCCCGGCGCCGGAAGGCGGTCATCCCTTTTTTGATGATGGCCATCGGTTCACCGGCGGGGAGGGGGAAAATGGTGAGATGTTCGTGCAGGCGGCAATGCCGGGCCAGGGATTCGAAATAGGCGGTCAGGGGCGGGGAGCAACCGATCAGGATGCGTCCCCTGGCGGCGCGGCGTGGTTGCCGCCGTTCCAAAGAGGAGCCGGACCGCTCCAACGGGCGGAAGCGTGGGGTGTCCGGCACTGTTGAACCATCATGAACCATGCATTCAGACCTTTTTCAGGGCCGGCACCGCGCCATAGCTCCCTTCCAGATAGCGTCGTTGCAGCGGTTCGCCTTTTTCCGGGTCGAAATCGGAAATGGGGTAAACCTCGCTGCACCGGTCGGTGCTCTTTTCCACCATCCAGAATTGATCACGGCGAAAGGTGTCGGTGTCCAGCAGGGCGGTATCGTGGGTGGTGCTCACCAGTTGGGCGTTGGACTTGTTGACGCTGGTGCTGTGAATCATTTCGAACAGGAATCGCACCAGATTGTGGTGCAGACTGGTATCCATCTCGTCCATGAACAACACCCGTCCCTCTTTGAGGATGCTGATCCAGGGCCAGGCCATGGCGAACAGTTTTTGCGTGCCGCGGGATTCCGACTCCCAGGGCAACAACACCGGTTTGCCGGTATCCGTTGTCGACCTTTCCAGGCGGATTTCGGTCACTTTTTCACGGGACAGCTCTTTTTGCAGGGCCAGGCGCACCTCTTCGGGCAGATCTTCCATGCCCAGATCACCGACGGTGCGGGTTTCCATCTGGATGCCTTCGATGTCCAGGTCGGCCTGATTGAGAAATTTCATCACCTGATGCCGTCCTTCCGCCTCGCGGCAGAGGGCGGCCGACAACTCCTTGCTCACTTCGGAGTGGGGCCGGAACACCCGCAACCGTTTGTCGAACCAGTCGAAGACCTGCCGCAGGGAGTCACTGTTGAGTTGGATGGCGGTGGAGAGGAACAGGGCGTTGGGGCGGGTGGCGTCCCGCCACACCTCGCGGTTGCCCGAGAGATGTTTTTTGTGCAGGTTCCAGGTCTCCTTGTCGGTGCCGGGATCATAATACCGCTCGAACCACCGTTGCGGCCGGCCGCTGGGGTAGGCCAACAACCATTCGTGATGCACCCGTTCGCGGGTCACGGAAAAACCGTACTGATAGCGCACCCCCTCTTCGATGAAGATCATTTCAAAGGTGCTGGGGCTTTGCGCGTTGCGGCTGCTCAACAGAAAGGGCCGGGTCGGGATGGCATCGCCGACCTGTCCCTTGGCGGAGTTGAGCACGAAATCCCACATGAACAACGCCCCGCGGATCAAATTGCTCTTGCCCGAGGCGTTCGGGCCGTAAACGATGGCTGATTTCAACAGTTTGGGCAACCGGTTGAGACCGGTGGGGAAGGCATTGTCCGGTAGTTCCCGATAGGCTCCGCTCGCCGCCATGCTCAAGGTCTGGCGTTCACAGATCGAGAGATAGTTGGTCAGGCTGAATTCGATAAGCATTTAACTCATTTCCTCACTGAGGATGTGGGGTGCGGCCGGACTTCCCTGTTTACCGTGTCACCCTGCCGATTATCGAACTATAGCATCAGAACCATCGAAAGGGGGAGGGAGTTAAAATTCACCGCCGAAGGTGCGGGCGCCGAATTTTTTCTCTTTTTGGTGGCTCTGGGGGATGAAGTCGACCTGGAAACGGACCGCCGTTTCGGCGGGATTGATGAAAATCGCCTGAAAATCCATCTCTTTTTTGGGCCAGAGTTTTTCAATTTTTCGGGGCCGGCTGTCGGTTTGCAGGGAGGCGATCTTGCGGATGGTCTTTTCACCGCTTTCATCCAATACCGATTCCGGTACCACCCGGCCCGGCTGCACCACCAGGCTGTTGAGCACGGTGTTGGTTCCGTCCAGCAACGACACCCGCACCTTGGGCGGGTTTTGCGTCACTTTGGAGGCGTTGGCCAGGTTGCCCTCGATCAACAGCAGGGTGCCGAAATGGTGTACGCGCCAGGAACCGTCCACCGTTTGCAGTTGGAAAGGGTGGTTGAGGCCGTACCATTTGTGCTCCCACCAGTCGGTGAGGGTCACCAGTCCGGCGGAAACGGTCAGCAACAACCCGGCGGCCAGCATCCACAGGGCGCGCCGCTTTTTTCGATCCCGGGCCGATTCGGGAGGTGGCGGTGCCTCCTCTTCCTCGTCGTCCGCCATATCCATCTCCATCTCCGTATGGATGTCGGGTTCCGGTGTCGGCTCCGGCTCCGGCTCAGGTTCCGGTTCCGGCTCCGGTTCGTACTCGGGTTCCTCGTGAAAGGCCAGCTCGGTTTCCGGCTCGTCGTTGAAATCGGTATCGTCATATTCGTTCAGCTCTGACGACACCGGTTCCAACTCCTCCTCCTCTTCATCCTCCACGATCTCCGCCGCCGGAGGAATGAAGGGCATCAGTGGTGAGTCGGCCTCTTCTCCCTCCGGTTCCAACGAACCCCAGGGATCCTCTTCCTCCTCCTCGTTTCCGGCGGATGGGGTCGAATCCGCGGGGGCCTGATCGATGACGGCGCTGTGGAGCACGGTTTCCGCCTCGGACTCATCCTCCCAGGAGTGATCGTCCTCCCCGATCTCCATTTGCGGCTCTTCCTCTTCCAGACCACGCAACTCCGGATCGCCATCGACATCGATTTCAGTCAATTCTTCGGCGGGGGTCTCCCATTCGGTCTTGTCTTGCTCGTTGGTGATGGTTTCATCCTCTTCTCCGATCTCCGGCGCCGGTGGCGGATCTTCGGCCGGGGGCGTATCAGATGCCTCCGGGGCCGTTTGGAAAAAGACGTCTTTGCAGTTGGAACATTTCAGTTTGCGACCGGACGGCCGGAGAATGTCGTCATCGACATCGAACTGGCTGCCACAGTGGGTGCAATTAACGATCACGTCTCGCTCCGAATCCGGGAAAAGGCGGCATCTCCGCGCCGGGCGGCGCCAAAGGGGTGCAACCGCCCGACCGGGATCTTAAATAGAGTCCGTCAATTTTTCAAATCGTTCCTGGTTTCCAGGGACGACCGACTGGAAGGGTATCAACCGGTAATCTGCAAGCAATCCTTGCGCCAAAAATATGGATGGCGGTCCCGACCGGGGGGTGGGAAAAGGGACTTTCGTCTTTTGGTCGGTTGCATCTTGAGATCGAACGGTCTTGGCGCTACCATTACCCTCCTTCTGACAATCATTAATCGAGGGTCCGGCAGGCGGTTCAATGGTTCGATTTCACAACGTCAGCATGCGTTATCCCACCGGCTATGAGGCCCTCAAGGGGGTTTCCTTCGAGTTGCCCCGGGGATCGTTTCATTTTTTGACCGGTCACTCCGGGGCCGGCAAGACCTCGGTGATGAAACTGATCTATCGGGGCGAGCGTCCCTCGGAAGGGGGGGTGGTGGTGGATGGGCGCAATGTCGAACAGTTGGCCGCCCGGCAGCTCCCCCAGTTGCGGCGGCGCATCGGTGTCATTTTCCAGGATTTCAAGCTGCTTTATGACCGGTCGGTATTCGACAATGTGGCCCTGGCCATGGAGGTGGCGGGCCAGGACCCGGAAAAAATTCCCGGGCAGGTCCGGCGCACCCTGGAATATGTCGGCTTGAAGGATCGCATGCATCAAAATCCCATCTCCCTTTCCGGTGGGGAACAACAGCGGGTGGCCATCGCCCGCGCCACCGTCAACCGACCGCCGTTGGTGATCGCCGACGAGCCCACCGGCAATCTGGACAAGGCCATGGGACGGCGTATCCTGTCGTTGTTCCAATCCCTGCATCAACAGGGGACCACGGTGTTGCTGGTCACTCACGATCTCGATCTGGCCCGGGAGACCGGTCATCCGCGCATCGCCATGGCCGATGGTCGTCTGACCGAGGTGCCGGAATCGGCCCGGCCCAGGGGAGACATATGAGTTCGATATTGGACAACATGAACCGGCGCCGGGATGCCACGGTGACCAGCCGCAGGAACAGCCGCCGTTCGGTCCGGGAAGGACGCGCGGTGGCGGCGCGGCGCGCCCGGGGTTCCACCGGTCCCGGCGGCCAGACCGAGGCCACGCCGGCCCAGGGGGGTGGTTTTCATCTGCGCGCCCTGAAACGGGCCTGGCGACAGTTCAACGAAGGCTCCCTTTCCCACTGGACCACCACCACCGTCATCGCCCTCAGCTTGACCATCTACGGCTCTTTCGCCCTGTTGTTGGCCAATGCCAACAGCTCGCTGGAACGGTGGAAGGGGGACAACCTGATCACCGTCTTCATGGAAGCCGGCGCTTCGGTCCATCAACTGGCGGCGGTCAAGGAGATGATCGCCGGCCGCAACGTCACCGGCCTGGCCATCGTCACCCCGGCCGAGGCCATGGGACGCATGAAATCCATGCTCGGTGGCGAGGCCGGCCTGCTGGACGATCTGGAAGAGAACCCCCTGCCCACCTCCATCGAGTTCAAGCTGGCCAAGGGTCGCTACATGCTGGCCGAACAACTCGCCCACGAGATCGGCACCTGGCCCGGCGTCGAGGCGGTCTCCTATGATCATCAATGGGCCAAACGGCTGGAAGAGGTGGTGCGGGCCATGCGCTATACCGGTCTGGTCCTGTCGTTCATGTTGTTGACCGCCGTCGCTCTGATCATCTCCAACACCATCAAGCTGACCATCATCGCCCGCCGCGATGAGGTGGAGGTGATGCGTTTCATGGGCGCCACCGATGCCTTCATCAAAACCCCGTTCATATATGAGGGGGTGTTGCAAGGTTTTTTGGGCTCGGTGGGGGCCTTTTTGTTCACTTTTCTGCTCTACGTGGGCGCCAGGGAGACCACGGTCGATCTGGGCCGCTCCTTTGGCATCCATCTGCAACTGCACTATCTGCCGGTGAGCCAACAACTGGTGATCCTGGCGTTGGGCATCACCCTCGGCCTGGTGGGGGCGTTGATTTCGTTGTCGCGGTTTTTGGAGGTGTAAAGGCGGCTCCTCCGGCGAAAGCATTGCAATTTCGATGCGAAAACGTTCAAATGGCTCGTTTCCACCATCCGCGGTGCGGATCCGGACCAACCGATTGGCACGATGGTCCGGGATGGCCCCGGTCGTCTGGTTTTTTCCAACTTGAACAAGGTATACCGCCATGTCCACAACCACAGAGATACCCAACGAATTGAAATATACCCGGGAACATGAATGGATTCGTTCCATGGATGGCGGGGAGGTGGAGGTGGGGATTACCGCTTTTGCCGCCGGTCAGTTGGGGGATGTGGTGTTCGTCGAGTTGCCGGAGGTGGGGGCGCGGGTGACCGCCGGGGAACCCTTCGGGGTGGTGGAGTCGGTCAAATCGGTCTCGGATCTGTTCGCGCCGCTCACCGGCGAGGTGACGGCCCGCAACGACGAGTTGATGGAGTCTCCGGAGCAGGTCAACGATGCCAGCTATGGCGCCGGCTGGATGATCCGCATCAAACCCGATGATGCCGACGCCGTGGCGGCGTTGCTCACCGCCGATGGCTATGCGGCCTTTCTGCAAGAGTCCGGCGCCTGACCGGCGTCCGGTTTTTTTGAACGGTTCAAGAGTGATTTCCCGATCGGCGGACCGGGGTTGACCGCCGCCATTTTGGCCCGGGATCCGTTTGGGAATCCGGGAACCATTTACCAACCAGTGAAAAAAAAACATGGAAAAGACCGAAGGCAACGGCGATCGAAAAAGTTCCAACGTCGTCTGGCATCCGGAGACCATCACCCGGGCGCACCGGGAACGGTTGAACGATCATCGTGGCCTGATCATCTGGTTCACCGGTCTTTCCGGTTCCGGCAAATCGACCATGGCGCAAGCGGTGGAGGAGCGGTTGCACAAACTGGGTCACCACACCTTCGTCATGGATGGCGACAACATTCGCCACGGTCTCTGTTCGGATCTCGGCTTCGCCCATCATGACCGGCAGGAGAACATCCGCCGCATCGGCGAAGTCGGCAAACTGTTCGTCCATGCCGGCATCATCGTCATCGCCGCCTTCATCTCCCCGTTTCACACCGATCGGCAACGGGTGCGAAATCTGGTTGATCCCACCGATTTCATCGAGGTGTATTGCAATTGCTCCCTGGAGGTGTGCGAACGGCGCGATACCAAGGGGCTCTATAAAAATGCCCGTGCCGGCCGGATTCGGGATTTTACCGGCATCTCCTCCCCCTATGAGGCGCCCATCGATCCGGAGGTGGTGATCAACACCGGCGAGGACCCCATCGAGGTGTGTGCCGACCGGGTGGTGGAGGTGGTGCGCAAACGGATCAACCTGGAAAATGGAGCGCCAACCACATGACCGCCGGCGAAGATCCTCTGCTTGAACAGGTATTGGCCATCGCCAAACGGGCCGGCGCCGCCATCATGGACTATTATGGCCGGGAATCATTGGAAGTGAATACCAAGTCCGACGATTCGCCCTTGACCAAGGCCGACCTGCGCGCCCATGAAATCATCACCACCGGCCTGGCGGCCATCTCCGATGATCCGGTGCTCTCCGAGGAGGGGGTGCAGGAGTGGTCGGAACGCCGACATTGGCGCCGTTTCTGGTTGGTCGATCCCTTGGATGGCACCAAGGATTTTTTGGCCAAAAATGGCGAGTTCACCATCAACATCGCCCTGGTGGAGGGTGGCCGCGCCATCTTCGGTGTCGTCGCCATTCCGGCCCTGGGCGTCACCTACTGGGCGCGGGCCGGCCAGGGCGCCTTTCGTGACGGTCAACCGATCCATAATGATTCAAAACGCGGTTGCCGGGAGCTGATCGCCAGCGACAGCCGCTTCCATTCCACGCAGGCGACCAAGGATTTCCTGAAAAAACATAACATTACCCAGGTGAACCGGTTCGGCTCGGCCCTGAAAATGTGCAAACTGGCCGAGGGCGAACTGGACCTCTATCCACGTCTCAACGGCACCATGGAGTGGGACACCGCCGCCGCCCATGTCATCTGCAACGAGGCCGGCTGCAAACTGGTGGACGTGGAAACCGGTGAAGAGCTGGTCTACGGCAAGGAAAACCTGCGCAACAACCATTTTATCGCCTCGCGCAACGATTTGCATTTTGATTGAGGCGCGATTGGTGTCCGGGGGATGTGATGACCCACATCGAAACCCATCTGGCGGCCATGGTTCGGGCCATCGTCAAGGCGGCTCGGCCGGAAACGATCATTCTGTTCGGCTCCCAGGCCCGGGGTGAGGCCAAGGCCGACGCCGATGTGGACCTGCTGGTCATCGAATCGGAACCGTTCGGCCCCGGCCGCAGCCGATATCGGGAGATGGTCCGTTTGGAACGGGCCATGGGCGCCATTCCCGTCGCCACCGATATTCTGATTTACAGCAGCGATGAGGTGGCTCGTTTAAAATCCTCGACCAATCATGTGGTCGCCCGCGCCTTGCGCGAGGGGAGGGTGCTTCATGCCCGATCATGAAACGGTTCGGCGCATGCTGGCCGCCGCCGGAAAAACGGTAGGGCGGGGTTACCTCCCCGCCAATGTTCCACGCAATTCGGCGGGGACGTAACCCCGCCCTACCAAAAATTTTCAGTTTTTGATTTGGTGATGATAGGGGGAGTCGACTCTTTCCAGATTGGAAAGCCTATTTTGTGTCGAGGAGAGGGATTGACATGTTCAATCGGGCGCGGGAAGGCGCATTTCAAATTCCTGTCTGAACCCGACTTTGACACCTCCTGGTACATGATCCATGCCTGGTCAAGTTAGAACTA
>CAYFNE010000058.1:19300-31893 GCA_964344355.1 uncultured Magnetococcales bacterium | reverse complement strand
GTTTCAATCCACGCCCCCGCGCGGGGGGCGACGCCAAGTTGGTCATGGAGATTGCCGCGGCGATGGGTTTCAATCCACGCCCCCGCGCGGGGGGCGACCGCCGCGGCTCCAGGTCCTGCTGCTAGAGTTACATCCGTTTCAATCCACGCCCCCGCGCGGGGGGCGACTGGGTAAGCCTTGATCAGAGCTGCAACTATCATCGGTTTCAATCCACGCCCCCGCGCGGGGGGCGACTCTTCCGATCGTAACAGGTTGAAGGGGCGAAAAAAACCGCTGGTCAATCGCGAACCATCCATCTTGTTGTTGTCGATGGGGGGTATGTTTTTTGGTCGGCTGGTTTTCTTGTTGTTTTTCAGATTGTTGGAAAAATCGCGAGTCTCTTGGGACAAAAGGGGTGCTTGGGGTTCGCGTTTGGGTTAGAGGAACAGGGGTTCTTCCAGGTCCAGGGGTTTTTTGGTGCCGATGTGCTCGATGCGGCGTTTGCCTTCGTTGCCCAGGAAATAAAAACGCAAACTGTCTTTGTTGACATCCATTTCACCCAACAGGCGCTGTTTGAGCATGACCCATTTGTCCGGGGGCAGTTCACATTCGAATACGGAAAATTGTACCCGTTGGCCATGATCCTGGCAGGCTCGGGCGATGCGGCGCAGGCGTCTCCGGCCGGCCTTGTCCATGGTGTTTACATCATAACTGATGACCACGAGCATCGAACGCTCCTTTCATTTCCACAGACAGGCCGGGTATCCATCCAGATCATCCCGGAAAAATCGGTTCAACAACAGCGCCTGGGTATGGAAAAATAGACCGATCGGGCTTTTTTCGTTCAAAAATGGGTGGGTTTTCACCTCTTGTTTGCGCTTTTGCCAAGCCGTCAGGACCGTTTTCCGGGTCTCGTCGTTCATGAGAACCGCACCACCATCCACCGTTTTGAAATCGGAAACACGAACCTGCTCCCGATTGATCAGGGACAAAACCAGCCGATCCACCAGTACCGGCCGGAACTCCTCCATCATGTCCAACGCCAGTCCCGGCCGGCCAGGACGCACGGCGTGCAAAAATCCCACATACGGATCCAGTCCAGCCCCCTCCAACGCCGAGCGGAGATCATGCGCCAGCACCGTATAGAGAAAAGACAGGAGGGCATTCACCGGGTCCAACGGTGGGCGGCGGGATCGTCCCTTGAATGACGGACTGTTTTTTCCAGGGTTCAACAACCGGGAAAACACCTGCCAGTAAATCCGGCCGGCGTGGCCTTCCAACCCGCGAATTTCATTCAGGCCTCCGGCCTTTTCCACGCTTTTCAAGGTTTCGGTCAATTGTTTCGCCGCCCGGGTCAATGCTTGCCGATCTTCGTCCGACTCCGTTTCACGGCCGCCACGCAGCAGGACGATGCGGGTATTGTGAATTTTTCCCAGCACGAACCAACGGGCCAAAGCTGCCGCCTTGTCCGGATCGTCGGCCTGCCGATATTGACTTTGCCGCACCAGGACATTGCCGGTTTTCGGTCCCACCATACGCGCCAGGAATCGACCGTTTTCCGACAGGTGGGTCAGGATGACACCGTGATCCGCACAGTGGCCCAATACGAATGGGCTGTAGGAGATTTGACCGAAACAGAGAATGCCATCCAGGGCATGGATCGGCACTTTTGCCACGGTTTTCCCATCCACCCGAACCAGGATGCACTCTCCCTCCTTGGCCAGATAGGTGCCCTGGGTCATGACGAACAAAGTGTTGAGATGGCGTTTCATGGTTCGTTCAACCCCTTTTGGAAATATCCGGCCACCGACCGTTTCCGGCCCCGCAGCACTTTCGGCAAACAAAGATGTTGCAGGGAGCAGGCATCACACGGCGCCTCACGGGGCGGGGGCGGTGTGCGACCGGTGAGGAACAACGCATGAACGGCGGCGGCGATCGCTTCCGTTCGTTGTCGCAGGCTTTCGTTGAAGGTCACTGACAATCGGCGTTTGCGTTGACCGTAGAACAAAGCCCCGTCCGGAACGGACCTGCCCAGCATCTCCTCCAGGCACAAGGCCTGGGCGCACAGTTGAATCCGGTCCTCATCGCCTTTTTTGGGGCGGCCCCGTTTGAACTCCACGGGATGGGGCCGGGGTGGACCACCGGCCGGGTCCGGTAGAAAATCCACCGCGTCCGCCTGTCCGGTCAAACCGAGACGGTAACAGCGCAACGGCAGGGCCGTCACCCGCCGTATGCCGTTCCGTCCACTGGCGGTGGCGCGATCCACCCCTTCGTGCAACACCCGTCCCTCGGCGGTGAACCGGTTTTCCGCCCACTGCCGTTCCAGATGGATCAGGGCGCACTGCCGGGGACAGACCACGTGGTGCTGCAAGGCGGAGATGGGAACCGGTTCCTGGTTCGCGGACACCGGTCAAAAAAGTTCCAACCGTTCCACCCCGGCCGGTGGCGGATCCAGGACCACCCGGTAGTCGGCGAAGGAACGGGCCGGACGGCGTTCCCCGTTTTCATCGCCGGTCGCCGCCAACCGTTCCACCCGCACCCCCTCGAACAGTTTGTGCGCCGGCGCTTCACCCAGACGGCTGTCATGTTTGAAAACGATCAACCGGCGCGCCGCCATCTTGCCCCGGGCGGCGGAACGATCATGCTCGAACATGTTCTCCAGGGCCTTCCAGAACCGTTGCAGATCGGCCTCGGAAAATCCGGTCTTTTCGGCCAGATGGGCGGAAATGAACCCTTCCGCCCGGTAGAGGGCATAGGGAATGACGTGTTTGCGGCCCATGGTGCGCTCTTTTTCCAAATCCCGTTGGTGGGTCACCGCCATACGGGTGATGCTGACCTCCTGGCTGGCAATCGGTTCGACACTCTTGGCAAAGGCCATTTGCACCGGTCCGCGAACCTGACCGCAGTTGATATCGGTGGTCATCACCGCGCCGAAGGTGCGCACGTCGAAAAAATTTTCGCACATCCAGCCGGTGATTTTTTTTTCGTCCTCTTCTTTTTTCGGGAGCTTTTTGCTCGTTGGTTTCAGACTTGCGGCTTTATAGGCCAACTCGTGCTGATCGTTGAGCACCGCTTTTTCCCGAATGTATATCTCCAATCCCTGATCACCGCTGTCGGCCCGCAACAGATCGATATAGTTGCGAACCTTGCGTTTCAGGCAGACATCGGAAACCAGACCGATGTTGGTTTCATAGTCGATGCGCGGCATGTTGCCGGCGTCGGGATCGCCGTTGGGGTTGCCCATCTCCACATCGAACAGGTAAACGAACTCATAGCGGTTTTGGATCGCTTGATTCATGGTTCAATCCTCCTTCTTTTCGGTTTTTTTCTTATAAAAGGTATTGCGCTGATGATAATAACCCAGGGCGAAACGGCCCTGGTCATCCAGGGTCAATCGGGGGGGGAAACGTTCGATTTCCTGCAAAATATCTTCGATGATCGTGTCGATGAACCCCCCGTATTCGGCCTTGGTGATGTGATGTTGGGCCAGCCGCAGCAGTTGCGGGAAGGTACCGCCGGGCGAAGCCGAAGCGGCGCCGAAAAAACGATCCTTGATGGTGGCGTTGATGTTGCGGCCCAGGGCGTCCTGTTGGGCCTTTTCAAGGGCCGCGAACAGGCGGCCGAGACGATAGCCGACGTTGGTTTCCTCCGTGTTCAGTGACATGTGAACCTCCATGGCGTTGTGGTTGCCGGTCAAACGGCGTTTTCGATTGAGATGGGCTTTGATGAGGGCGGCCCGTCCATGAGTGACGCGGCGTGGATTTTTATGGTCGGCGCGAATACGCTCCAGTACCCGGGGCAGCAAGGGGGTTGGATAGGGACCGCCGGTCAAAACCGCCCGGGCCAGGGCCGCCGCCAGCTCCGGCTGCATGTTTTCCGTCTTGCCTTCCGCAGCGGTTTCCCGCAGCAATCCATGCATCGACGGCAAGGGTGGCTCCCGGTCGGAGGCGGGCTCGATGGCCAGGTCCCGGTAATGTTGCCCCACCCGTTCCAACAGTTCTCCCAACGTACTGACCAGCCAAAACCGCACCGTGAGGCGCGCCTTGCCGGGGGCGGCCAGGCCGAGGATGAAAAAACGCACATCCTCCTCCAACTCGTCCAGCTCATCCCCGGCAGGCCGTCCCGATGCCAGGGCCTTCAAGGCCCGGCCCACCCGATCGGCCAAAGTCGGATCGTTGATCGGGTCCGCGTGTTCGGTTTTCTCGCGGGTCTGTTCCAGACGTCCGGGATCGAGAAAAAAACCCATTAAATTTTCCGCCGCGGTCTTTCGTTCCGCCCAAAAAACCACGGTGGCGTCACCGATGATCAAATTTTGTTGGTTGTTGCGGTCCAACAGATGTTTGAGTACTGCGGTATAAGCGAATGCGGCCCGCACACCGACCGGGGCGTTGAAACCCTGATCATCAACCGTTCGGCCATAGGAGCAGAACGAACCCTGATTGAAACTGACGATGGCGGCGCCGCTGGTCTGAGCATTCATGACCCCTTTGATCTTCGGGTGCAGCTTGGCAATCGGACCATGATTCCCGGAGACCAGACAGGGACCGGGCACCGGTTTTTCATCGGCGATCAAATCCAACCAGCGATCTTGCAGCGCCGATCGTTCATGAATGAATCCCGGCTCGCCCACCAGCTTGAATACCAGATTGGCGCCCGAGATCTCTTCCCAATCCGGAAGCAACTCCTTGGCCCGTTTCGGTTGCCAGTTGTTGAAAAAATTCCGGATCGCCTCAGCGCCCGGATCCTCCACCGCCGCCAGGCTTTCCAGATGAAAGGTTCGACTGGCCTGGAAGGTCTCTTCCAGCCGATTCAGCCGCTTTTCCCCCGCTTTCGCCGATTCCGGCTTGGTCGCCTCTTCGGCGCCCAGCAGATAGGCGGTCTTGTCCCAAAGAAAAAATGGAAAGATACCGCTGGTACGTTCACCCGCCGGTACGTTCAAGCCCCGGGGGATTGTCTTGTTGCCTTCGGTGTGTCGTAAATCCAGAACCTCCCGAACCGTTCCATCCCGGGAAAGAACGATGGCGAAGGAAATTTTCTCCCGGCTGAATCCATAAAGCGGAATATCGGAGTCTTCTTCAGCCGCCAACCGTTGATAGAGGTCGTACAGGGATTGAAGGATCATTGCACCGTCTCCGGACCGTGAAAGGGGGGGACGTCGATGATGCCGTTGCGCATGACGGCGCGGAAAAATCGCGGGGTCATCGACTGGACGAAATCGATGTCGTGCAGCATCCAACCCAGGTCGCGCTCGCCGTCGTGGTGGGATGGGGGCGGGGGGCTTCCTGCCCGCAGCGGGGCGAACGAGGCGGGGAACTCCCGGCAACCGAGATAGGGTTGATGGTGGGCCTGGCCTTTTCCCGCCCGGCGCAGGAACATGTCGCGATGTTTACCGGTGTTGTCCCCGGGACCGGCCTTGGCGGTCATCTCGAACCGCGCCTCGATCAGATAGGCCACATCGCGCAACAGATAGGTGACCCGCTGTTGGCGGTTCTCCTCAATGAAGGTTTCCACCCGGCCCTTGCCCTTCATGGCCGATTTGACGGTGTTGGCGGAGAGCTTGCCGGCCAGTTCGTTGCGGCGGATGGATTCGAAACGGATGGGATTGAGCACATGGATGCGCTCCACCACCCATTGAATGGCCGGTTTCCAGTGGATGGCCTCCAAAATACCCCGGGCCGCCGACGGTGTGATCACGTCGTAGCTGACCCGTTCCCCCTTCATCTCCGGGCGGGTGAAACAGGCCCGCTCCCCCCATACTTTCAGTCGCACACCATAAGACATTTTTTCCTCCCCGATGGTTGGGCGTTGGCTCCGTGTCAAACGAAACAGCCGTCCAGGTCCCGATAGGTCGGGTCCTCGACCAGCAGGCCCAGGTTTTGGTCATATAGATCGCCATTGATCAGGACGTGAAACCGGTCGTCCCGGGATTCGATCGCCCCACCGTTTTTCAAAACCCTGAATTCGTTTTCAGGCAGTTGGGTGACATAGGGTTGCAGGGACCTCAACAGGGCGGCGGGATGGCTGGTATGGCGCAGGATGTTGATCAACGATGCCGCTTCGTCGTTGAAGGGCACGATGACGTCATACATGTGTGAATCGATCATGCGGAATGCTTCCGCCGCTTGGCGAAAATTGAAGTGCAACGCCCGCGGGTCATGCAGCAGGATTTCCAGGATGCCGGGCCGGTCCAGATTTTCGATCTCGAACAGATGTTGAAAAAATTCCCGCACCGCCTCCAGGCCCAGGGGATCGGTGTGTTTTTCCAGGGCGCGGCGGGCGCCGGTGGCGCGGCGTTGCCGGTCACCGCGGGGGTTTTCACCCTCGGCTTCGAACACATGAACGATTCCCTGCTGCAGACGGCCCTCCCGATTGCAGCGACCGGCCGCCTGGGCGATGGAGTCCAGACCGGCCAGGGCGCGGTAGACGACGGGAAAATCGATGTCGACGCCAGCTTCGATCAACTGGGTGCTGATCACCCGGCAGGGGGCGTCAACCCGTTCGAGAACCGCCCGGATTTCCGCCAATTTTTCGGAACGATGCGCGGGACACATGCGGGCGCTCAGGTGGAACACGCCCTCCAGGTCGGTGAGTCCCTGATACAACTGTTGCGCCTGGTTGCGGGTGTTGACCACGGCCAAAACCCGTTCATGGCCGGCCAGACGGTTGTTCAATGCGGAATCGTCGAGCGGTCCGCACTTTTCCACCCGAACCCGGCGTAGGGATTCATAAAGGACGGCGGGATCGTCGATGATCTCCCGTACCCCGTCGAGACCATCCCTGGGCAACCATTTCGATTTCGACAGGGCCGGCTGCGTGGCCGAACAGAGCACCACCGATACACCATGGTCGTCGGTCAGGGCGCGCAAGGCCGCCAGACAGGGGCGCAACAGGGGCGCTGGCAACATCTGTGCTTCGTCGAGGATGATGACGCTGTTGGCGATGTTGTGCAGTTTACGGCAACGGGAAGGACGGTTGGCGAACAGGGATTCAAAAAATTGCACGTTGGTGGTCACCACCAACGGTCGGTTCCAGTTGTCCGTCGCCAGGCGGATTTTTTCCGCGCCCCGGCCATCCTCCACCTCCCGGTCGGGGTCGAAATTGGCATGATGTTCCAAGACCGCCTCATCGCCGACCGCCTTCCGGAATACCCGCGCGTTCTGTTCGATGATGCTGGTATAGGGGATGACATAAATAACACGCCTCTTGTCATGCCGGAGGGCATGATCCAGGGCGAAGGCCAGGGAGGAGAGGGTTTTGCCACCGCCGGTGGGGACCGTCAGTGAAAAAAAACCGGGATCCAGGTCGGCGGCGGTGCGGCACTGGCGCAATATTTCCGTCCGTTGCTGCTGGATCGGCGTTTGGTGGGCGTTGCGCGTCAAATCGTTGAGGTGGGCCGTCAACCGCTCCCGCAGCAGGGGTAGCGCTGGACCACTGTCACGCACAGCGCTTTTTTCCGGGTCCATGAACCGCTCGGTGTCGAGATGGTCGGCATCCACCAGACAGGAAAAGAGCATTCGCACGAAAAAGGGGATTGAAAACGGGGTGGATATGCAGGGTGGCGGTTTATCCGGTGCCGGCGGGTGGGGGGCGGCATCATCGTCAAAAGGTGGAATATCGGTTTTTTTCAACCGTTCCATTCGTTCGGCGCCATCGGGCAGGCCGGAATGGTGGCCGAGGATGACGTAGGTCAACAGGTCGGCAATCGGCTTCGGATACCGTGCGATGGCCATTTTCGCCCCGGCGGTGGCATGATCCACCCGCGGCCCACCGTTCAACCGTCGCTGAAAGGCCGAAGAGGCCTTGCCCAGATCGTGCAGATTGCCGGCGATTTTCGCCCATGCTGCGCCACCGAAGGGCATGGCCAATGTTGCCGCCAGGTTTCCCACCTGTTGTAAATGGGTCGACAGTGGATGCCAGTGTTGTCGATCTGTTTCATTGTTGGAATGGGCGTACCAGGTTATTCGATCATTCGACATGACTATCCATTCCCACTATTTATTGGATGGTTTGTTTTTTGAAGACTTTAAATAAGATGCATGTTACCGTTATTTTTGATTCAGGCTGAAAAACTTCAAATATTTTCTTTTTGGATTGATAGCAGAGTTTACCGGTGGTGCGCAATGGTTGGCGAACACTGGCGGTATATATTTACTTAAATTTTATTATCAGGAGGAAGTAGATTAGTTTGGTTTAGGTTGTCTGGTCCCCGGCCGATCGTTGGGCCAGGGTCGAGACCACCAGAGATGCCTGTAACAGGGGAGGACAGACGATCCAGACCGGGTCGGCGCCGGGCAGGGGGACGAACCCCGGCAACGATGATGCCAGGCAGGTATTCTGCCTGGCATCATCGTTGCCGGGTGGGGGATAACGTCAGGGTAAAGTTCAAAACATTGCGGTGAACGGTCTGGTGGGTAAAATGGTTTTCGGTTGCTTCATGTGGGATGAGCCAAGGTTTCATCCTTGCCCCCCGTCCTCATGTGTCAGGCGCCAAATACCGGTTGCAATCAAGACAAGGGAAAACCGATCACCATGGTTTCGCAAAACTCCGAACGGTCCGACTCACGAATGGTCCGGAAAGTTGCCCAATCCATGCCGTTGGCACGGACCATCTGGAAAGCGGGGAAAAAGATCCCCTCTCCCAGCGAACGGTTCAGGGAGATGGTGGAGGAGATCCTGAAGCAGGGAGAGTCTTTCTGGCCCGTCAGCGACAAAGGTTCTTCCTGGGGGACGGAAAAGGAGATGGATTGGGATCCCTGTGTCTATTTTTATGCCGGACAGGTCATCCCCAAAGGCCGGTCACACAACGTGGTGCTGCTCTATCATTCGGACCTGGATCAAAAACACCCGGGAAACGCCACGCCTTGTGACAGCGGCGGTGTCTACAACGGCAAATGCCATCCCTTCACACAGGCGCGAACCGATCCCGATCAACGCCGGCGGGCGAAAAATTTTCTCCGCGCGACCAACCATGACGTTGCCCGGTGGCGAGGCCATTTCGCCGACTTTCTCGTCCATTTTTTCCAGTCCGATTGGCAACACTATCTGTATCAATATCCCCCAAAAACGACAAACCCCGGCACTGCCAACCCGATTCTTGAACAGACGGATTTCCCGGCCCGGTATCCGGGCAACTGGAACGGGGGGTCCGTCGACTGGCGGTCGTGGACCTGGGAAGTCCGCATTGAAAATGATAAGGTTTCCGTGACCGAGGATTTGGCCGCCTGTTTCATCCGGCCAAATTTACGGGCTTGGTTGTTGGATAACGATCCCCGGGCCAAACCCGGCGGTGCTGGCGCAAGCCTGCGCCATCACAAGTCGCTGGTGCAAAGGGCAAAACCAGCCGATAATCCCCCAAAGGCGGCAAGAGAGTGGATGATCCGGGAGATTGCCGAAAAACTGTCCGCCCATGGAACCCCGTGATGCCTGATTCAGAAGAAACATCGAACTATCTGGCCATCGCCCTTGCTGACGATGCCCCCGGACCGTGCGGCCTCACCCTGGCGGTGGTGCAGCGGGCCGGCCAGGCGGATGCCGACTCGGTCCGGGTGCTGGACCCGGAAGAGGGTCCCATGGACATCATGGACCCGGAAGAGCTGAATGAAGAGGTTGAAGAGGGCGCGGTATTGTTGCTGGAACGGGCGGTGGAGATCCCGGCCGGCAGCATGGCCCTCTACCTGCACCGGGATTTTCTCCAATTTTACGACGGTTTTTTCAGCCCTTCGGGAAAACCACCGGGCCACAATCTACCCGATCCCAGCGGGCTGCCCGCCGGTGTCCTCCAGGGAACCGGAGGCCGTGTCCTTTTCGGCTCCAAGACGGTATTGCAGGCGTATTGTCAGCAGGCGGCCGACATCCTGCTCTATTGGATGGAGCAGACCCTGGTACACCGCTATTCCCGGGATCCACGGGGTTTTCCGCAACAGATGGAGGAAGCGTTTCGAAAAGGCGCCCTGTTGGCGGCCACAAATCTTGAAAGTCGCGCCTATCTGGATTTTCACAAACGCATCGCCGCCGCCATCTCCCTGCAACCGGGGGAGTACCATCGGGGAGAGTGGATCTTCGAAAACATGGTGCAACCCCACCATCCGCGGCTGGAAAATTTCCACACCTTTTTCCAGGAGGCCAGGGGCATTCGCGATGACTGGAAAGCCCAGGCCGATATCCTGGATAGGGAAAAACCGCATGAAAAGTTGATCGGACCGATCCGGACGATTTTGGCCGACGAGCTTCCCAAAGCCCTGCTCATGGTCGATCAATCAAACCGGGAGCTTCGAAATCAACTGGCCATGGCCGAGGAGAGGGCAAACAAGGCCGAGAAAAGCTCCCCGTGTGTCCTCGTATTGGACACTCATGGGAAGGGGTTACTGCAAGGCGGGCGCCTTGGGGGGGGACGGCTGCGCGAAACCAGAGAATGAGTCCCCATCTTATATTATTGATGATGTACTTTCCGGTACCGGGGAGTGGGTGACTTGAAAATATTCGCCTTCTTCTCCTTCAAGGGTGGTGTCGGCCGTACCCTGCTCATGACCAACCTGGCCGCCTACTGGGCCAGCCGGGGCAAGGTCATCGGCATGGTGGACATGGATCTGGCGGCCCCAGGACTCAGCTACTCCCCCCTGCTGTTGGGTGACCCGCTCTCCCCGGAGCGCAAGGCGCGCCCGGGGTTTTCCAACCTGCTGGCCAAATATTATCAAGACAGTGACGGCCAAGGTCGCATCGGCTATGAAAACCCCATGGGGCTTTTCCAGGAGATGCGTGATCCCGATGGCAAGCCTTGGGCGAAAAAGGGCCGCATCCTGGTGATGGGAGCCGGAAATATCCATTTTTCCTATCCACCCATGACCAGTGATCAGCCCGTTCCCACCTATCCCCCCAAAGGCGGACGCAAAAATGCCCCCTTGCCGGAAAAAGCCCTGCGCGCTTTTTCAATTTTGCTCAAGCGGGATTTGCAACGGTTTCGTCTGCCTGGCGGTCCTGATGGCCAAGAGCGTGGTTTTGATTATGTGCTCATCGACTGCAGCACCGGTTTTCCGGAATTGCAAGACCTGGTGATGGGCTATTTGGCCGATCGCATGGTTTTGGTCTCCGGTTTGAACAAGCAAAACCTGGCCGGCTTGGACCTGACCTTGGCCGCCTTGCGCGCTGAACGGGTGGAATATGGGGCGTATGCCAGAGATATTTCGGTGGTGTTTTCCCCGGTGCCGGCCCATGCCCAGGATGATCCGGTGGCCAGCCGGGCGTTGAAGGAAGGAGAGGAGATCCTCGACAACCATCGTCTTTCCAGAAAAGGGCAGCAACAAGAGGCGGCGCCCATTCCGTTTGAACTGCCCTACACCCCCCATATGGCCAGCTCCGAGGTTCCGCTGACCGCTCTGAACCTGAAACATCCTTACAGCCGCGTCATCGTTGAAATCGCCGAGGACCTGGAAGGCCGGAGGAGCCTGGAGGAACAGTCCAGCCGGATGAAGCGGGATCTGGAACGATTCGGTGGTGTTTCAGAACCACTGCCGAAGAAAAAACGGGATGAATTCGGGGTGGAGGAGCCCCAGTCGGAGGAGGATTGCAGCCAGATCGTTCAGTTGCCACACTGGCATTGGCCAATCTCACTGGATCCGAATGCCAGTCCGGAGGAGCTGGACCGGTGCCGCGGCGAACTCCTTCCCGTCCAGGATCATTGGCGTGACCTGGATCGGGACGGCTTCCTGGACGCCCTTTCCGGCAGCATCTCCCTGTCCATCGATGAAAAAAAGAAAATTTTGAAATCGCTCGATGGGATGAGCACCTTTCAGGTGACGGAACTTTTACGAATTTTCCAGGAGGAGCGCTCCAAATGGTCTGCGATGGAGATCGCTCACGCCGACCAGCTTCTGGGCATTCTGCTCGACCATCAGGTCAAATGGGCCGGTTTTATCTTGAATTCCGTCCAGGAGGGGCTGCGCCGTACCTTGCTCTGGCCCTTGGAAGGGCTCGGCGCCTTCCCTGACTGGGAGAAACGGTGGCATTACTGGTCCGGTTTGGCCAAACGTATCCGTGAGGAGCTGGGCCTCAAGGATAAGGCCTATGAAGCGCTGGAACGGGCGATCAACCATAAAACGGAGTTTGAGCAGGTCCCGATAATCCTGAAGAATCTGCTGGATCCGAACGACCGGTCATGGAATCGCCGAGTCCTGGAACTGGGATACCGGGAGGCGAAAGAAGATCCCTGGCTGAACTTTTTGATTTTCAGAAATGAAATCAACCCACCTCCGGAACGGGTCGAATCCTTCCTCCAACCCCTGTTGCAACAACCACCACCGGATGATGCCGAGCGTTGCTTTCGCTTGGCCGCCTGGGTCCTGGATCACCAGCCCAAATGGGGCCAAGAGGTGGAACCCTTTCTTCGCCACGCCATTCATCTGAACCCGGAGCGCGCCCATTTCCATTGTGCCCAGGGCAACCTGTTCAAGAACCACCTGAACCGCTATGAAGAAGCGGAAGCCGCCTACAGAAAGGCCATTGAGCTTGATTCCAGCTATGCCCTTCCCTGGAACGGCCTGGGCAACCTGCTCCAGGACCACCTGAACCGCTATGAAGAAGCGGAAGCCGCCTACAGAAAGGCTATCGAGCTTGATTCC
>CAYFNE010000058.1:0-19200 GCA_964344355.1 uncultured Magnetococcales bacterium | reverse complement strand
CATCGAGCTTGATTCCGACTTTGCCGCTCCCTGGTACAACTTGGGCAACCTGCTCAAGGACCACTTGAGCCGCTATGAAGAAGCGGAAGCTGCTTTCAGAAAGGCTATCGAGCTTGATTCCGACTTGGCCGCTCCCTGGAACGGCCTGGGCAATCTGCTCCAGGCCCACCTGAACCGCTATGAAGAAGCGGAAGCCGCCTACAGAAAGGCCATTGAGCTTGATTCCAGCTATGCCCTTCCCTGGTACGGCCTGGGCAACCTGCTCCAGAAACACCTGAACCGCTATGAAGAAGCTGAAGCCGCCTACAGAAAGGCCATTGAGCTTGATCCCAACTTTGCCTATCCCTGGAACGGCCTGGGCAGCCTGCTCCAGGACCACCTTTACCGCTATGAAGAAGCGGCAGCCGCTTTTAGAAAAGCCATTGAGCTTGATTCCGACTATGCCTATTCCTGGAACGGCCTGGGCCTGTTACTTAGGGATGACCGTCGTTGCCAGGAAGCCCTGGAAGCCTTTGATGAGGGGTTGCAGCGTGGGGACAACGCCTACCTGCAGATGAACCGGGGTCATATGCTCCTGCTGCTGGGAGAGCGGGAAGCAGCCCATCAGGCGCTTAAGAAAGCCCGCGACGCTTTCAATGCCGACTCGGAACAGGATGATCCGGGGGTTTTTAACCGCATTGCCCTGGACTTGGCTTTGGGCGAGACCGCGGCGCCGGCGGATCTGGAGCACTTTGCCGCTTGGCTGGAACGTGATGCGGAGGATGTGGATCTGCATCTGCTGGAATTTTTGCTGCGCTTGGAACAATCTGCCGTCCCGGCGGAAAATCCCATCGCCCCGTATTTGAAGAGTTACTCCGACTTTAAGGATTGCCTCGAATTCCTCTACCTTATGGCCGGGCAACGGTCGGATCTGCGCCAGGCCCTGCAGCGGCAGGCGGCCAATCTCCTGCAGCGCTATCCCGAGTTGCAAAAAGGGCTCAAGGGTGCGCCGCTGTCCGAAGATCATCTGAAATGCTATCGTCCCTTCGCCCGTGGCGAGAGCGACGGTCTGGGAGATCCCAGGGATCGGGAGCTTTTCTGCCGCGAGGCCAAATAACCTGCCGTCGCATTACCCGCTGGCCGTCACCCCTCGGTGTAGTCCAGCGGCCCGTTGCGTCCTTGAGCCATTCGGCGGGGACGTAACCCCGCCCTACCGTGCTCACAGGTGAAATGGATTTTTTCAGGTCGCGCCGGGCTGGTCGCCGGCCAATCGTTGGGCCAGGGTCGAGACCACCAGAGTGGCCTGCAGCAGGGGGGGACAGACGATCCAGGCCGGGTCGGCGCCGGGCAGGGGGACGAACGCCGGCAGCATCACTTCCAGGCCGGTATCGTGGATCAGGGCCGGGATCAGACCGTAAAGGACCGCGAAATAGAGTATCGCCGCCATGTCGGCGCGGTTGCGGAAACGGCCCAGGTTCAACACGAGTAAAATACCCAGGTCACGGACCAGAAACAGCACCATGGCCAGGATGGTCCATTTGAAGTGGAAGATGACGTCGGGACGATGGAGGAGGAAACCGGTCAGTGTTTTCAAGGTGATCGGCAGCAGGGTGATCACCGCCGTCAACAGCAGCACCACCACCAGGGTGGTCAACCACAGCGGCAGGGCCTGAAAAAATTTCCGTATCTCGCCCCGGCCGGCGGTGCGTTGCAGACGGCGGAAGATGACCGGATCCTTGGACTCGGAAAAGGCCAGCAGATAGGTGGCGCTCATGGCGATGGCCCAGGAGAGGATGAGCTGGCGGGTCAAATAGGGCATCGAGCCGGGATCCAGGGGATTTTTCGGGATGAAGCCGGAAAAATAGACCATGATGAACAGTAAAAATCCCAGCCAGACCCAAGGACCGCCGGCGATCTGCAGCTCCTCACGCATCACCCGGTAGATGGCCAACAACGTCCAGATGGTGAACAGCAGCAGGGATGCGGAAAAAAAACGGGCCAGGGGCCAGGTTTCGCCGAACCAGGTGACCAGGGTCGGCGGATGAAAATATTTTTCCGGGAAAATCAGTTCGCTGGCGGCGGTCAGGAAAAAGATCAGGATCAGGAAGCCCGACAGATAGCGTATTCCCCGTTCACCCCGGTCGCCATGGGTTCCCTTGCGCACCGACAACAGGGCCATGAGCAGATTGAACCCCTGGCTGAAAATGCCGCCGGCGATCAGGAGAAAAACCACCCGCCAGAGAAAATCGCCGGGGAGATGCAGACCGTAATGACCGCTGCCGACGATCGCCGCCAGACAGAACAGACCGCCATACCAGACGAAAACGGTGCCGCCCAGCAGTTTGCCCCAGGTCAGGGTCCAGGGTCCCAGACAGGAGAGACGTTGATTGTCCCAGGTGTGTTCCTTGACCTCCTGGATCAAGGCCTCCGCCGACAACCGCGGTCCCCAGAGGAATACCAGGAAAAAAAACAGGCCGGCGCCGGACATGTACAGGGCGTGGGCATCGATCTGGCCGACCAGGTAAAAAAAGGCGCCGAGGATGGTCGGCATGGCCAACAACCGTTGCGGGGTCAATTCCAGCCAACAGTGACGTTGAAACTCCGGGTTGATGTTCATCGATCCTCACCTCGGGCCGTGGGGGAGTGCAGTTGCGCCAGATAGCTCTCCTGGAGATTTTCCCGTTCCACCGCCAGGGCGCAGACCGGCAAACCCTGTTGCATCAGGGTGTACAGCAAGTTCGATTGTTGCCGTTGATCCCCGGAAAAAAGAAAGGTCGCCCCGGCGCCGCCACCGTCGATTTTCATCTGGCCGACCCCGGTCAGGGAGGAGAGGATGGATGCCAGTTGCGGATGGGGTTCCGCCAGGGTCAGGCGCAAGGGCCGACCGCTGTCGGCCAGCCCATCATCGAGCACCCGCACCTCCAGGTTTTTGCCATCGTGCAGGGTCAACATGTGGGTGGAGTACTCTTCCAGCTCCGCCAGAATGTGTGAGGAGACCAGCAGGGTCATGCCCCAATCCCGCAGGGAGAGGAACAACTCCGACAGATCGCGGCGGGCGGCGGGGTCGAGTCCCGATGCCGGTTCATCCAGAAACAGCAGGGGCGGTTCATGGATGATGGCCCGGGCGATGCCCAACCGTTGCCGCCAGCCCCGGGACAGTTGTGCCGCCCGTTCCCGCATCCGCTCCGTCAATCGCAACCGTTGCGCCGCTTGTGCCACCAGCCGGTCGCACTCCGTTCCCCAACGGTGGTGGGAGCGGGCGGCGAAAATCAGATGTTGGGCGACGGTCAAGTCGTTGTAGAGACCGAAAAAATCCGGCAGGTACCCCAACAGCCGGTGGGATTCACGCGGTTCCGCCTGCACGTCCAGACCGTCCAGGCGGACCGTCCCGGACAGGGGGGCGTGCAAGGCGGCCATGCAGCGCATCAGGGTGGTCTTGCCGACGCCGTTGGCGCCGACCAGGGCGGTGATGCTGCCTTTGGGCAGATGGAAGGAGATGCCGTCCAGGACCCGTTTGCCGGGATATTCAAAAATCAAATCGTCCACGTGGATCATGATCGCTCCCCGGATTCGATGTCCGTCATCCCGCCAGGTGGGCCCCGGCCACGCCGGCCAGCGCCACCACCAGCCAGGGGGGTGTTTTCCAAAATTGCAACAGGCCGAAGGCGGCCAGACCGAGGATGAAATCCTCGACCGAGCGGATGCCGCTGGTCCAGACCGGTTGGTAGAGGGCCGCCAGCAGCAGGCCGACGACGACGGCGTTGACGCCGGTCAGCGCCGATTGCACCCCGGCCCGGGCGCGCAACCGTTCCCAATGGGGCAAAACGGCCAGCACCAGCAGGAAGGAGGGTGCGAAGACCGCCAGCAGACAGAGCAGACCGCCCAACCAGCCGCCGGGACCATGGGTCATGGCGCTGCCGAGATAGGCGGAAAAGGTGAACAGGGGACCGGGTACCGCCTGGGCGGCGCCATAACCGGCGACGAACAGGTGATGGTCCAACCAACCGCTGGGCACCACTTCCGCTTGCAGCAATGGCAGTACCACATGACCGCCGCCGAACACCAGCGAGCCGGAACGGTAAAAACTGTCCACCAGGTCGATCCAGGCCGGTTCGGTCCGGGAGGCCATCAAGGGCAACAACAGCAGCAGGGCGAAAAAAAACAACAACAGCAGGGGGCCGGAAACGGATGAACGCCCCGCTGGCGCCATGGCGGTGTGGTTGGGGTCGGTTTTTAAAAATTGCCAACCGTAAAGACCGCCGAGGAGAATGGCCGCCACCTGTCCCCAGGCCGACGCCCAGGAGAGGGTGAGGGCGGCGGCGAGGATGGCCAGGGTGGCGCGGGTCCGGTCCGGGCAGAGGGAGCGCGCCATGCCCCAGACCGCTTGCGCCACCACCGCCACCGCCACCACCTTCAGACCGTGCAACCATTCGCCGTGGGCGGCATCGCTCCATTCGACGACACCGTAGGCGAACAGGATCATGGCGATGGCCGAGGGCAGGGTGAATCCCAACCAGGCGGCCAGGGCCCCGGCCGTTCCGGCGCGACCGTAACCGAGACCGATGCCCACCTGGCTGCTGGCCGGTCCCGGCAAAAATTGGCACAGGGCCACCAGATCGGCATAACGGTTTTCGCTCAACCAGCGCCGTTGTTCGACGAACTCCCGGCGGAAATAGCCGATATGGGCCACCGGACCGCCAAAAGAGGTCAAGCCCAGCTTCAGAAAAGCGGTGAAAACCCTTTTCCAGTCATCACTGGATGGCGTGGTTCGAAGATCGTTCATGATGGCGGCTCCCGTTGAACGTCCGGTAATTGATGGCAACCACCAGGGTACCATGAAAAATCGCCCCGGGACATCGGCATCGATGATGAACCGGTCCGGTGGAGCGGACCGGTGGCCGGGTATATGTCAAATCATTTCAGGTTCTCTTTGAGCATATGGGGACGGTAAACACGGGCCGGAAGACGGGTTGGTCCCGGTATCCGGTCTTTCAAAAATGGTAAATTTCGTGTTTCTGGTAAAATACTGATGACCGATGGCTTTTTTAAATGGACGTCCTGTAAAATTGAGTCTGGATTTTTTTTCAAAAAAAATATTCCAGTGGTTTGCTTTAGTTAATATCAACGAATTCAATTGATATGGGGTGACCGATGGCCCGGGTCGGCCGGTCGTTGTGCCACCGCCATGAATATTTTTCTTGCTTTATTGCGGTGTCCGGTTTATTTCTGAGCGCCAAGTGTTCTATACGGCGGGGATTCGGTGGCGTATCATAACGAAAAAGCACACTTTACAGAGAAGCACACTTTATCCACAATGAGCTTGAGAGGTATTTGTTATGCGTATCGCATCCGGAAAACTCCTTGTCGCGGCGGCCATCGTGGCGGCCACTGGTTTTGGCGTATCCCAGGAGGCCTCGGCCTTCAGTTTTGACAATTTCAACATGCCCTTCTTCAACAACGGCGGTTCCAACAATCGGGGACCCTGGGGTGGCGGTGGTCCCGGCCCCGGTCCCATCGGTTACGGTCCCGGCGGACCCGGTGGTTATGGCGGTTATGGTCCCGGTGGACCCGGACCCATGGGTTATGGCGGTCCCGGTGGTTACGGCGGTCCCGGTGGTTACGGCGGACCGGGTGGACCGGGAGGTTACGGCGGACCGGGTGGTTTCGGGGGCGGTCCCGGTGGTTATGGCGGTGGTCCCGGCGGTCCCGGTGGTTATGGCGGTGGTCCCGGCGGTCCCGGTGGATTCGGGGCTCCGGGCGGTTTTGGCGGCGGCCCCATGGGCCACGGCGGTCCCGGTGGTCCGGGCGGTCCTGTTGGTCCCGGTCGGTAAGACCGGTGCCTTTCCGGTTTCATCGATGATCGTTTGATCGTCGAAACGATCTCTTTTTCAGAGCGGCCCGGTGCCGCTCTTTTTTTTCGTTCCCTGTCGGGCGATCTCGGGTTCCCGGCTTTCGGGATGGGAAAAGACCAAACCGGTTCGAAGGGGGTTCGAACCGGCTGTCCGGGGGGTGTTTCCAGGGGACCACTCATGGTCCCGGGCGGCCATCCATCGATGGATGGTCTTCGGGTCGATCAGCAGGGGATTCGATCCCGTTCAATCGTCATCATCACCGACGTAGACCGGTTCTCCCATCTCCTTGAAGGCGAACGTCTTGAAAACGTGGTGGCCGTCCACGTCCACCACGCGCAGATCACGATCGGAGGCCAACCGGTTCACCGCATCGGTGAAACGGATGCCATAGCGTTTTTCCGCCGTTTCATGGGCCACTTCGAAGGCGATGTATTTGTCGACGCCCTTTCCGGCCAAATGATCTTTGGCGATGATCCCCTGCATGCCATCCGTCAGCCGGGTGACCACCAACATGGGACCGGAACCGGTGAAAATCACATAGGACCTGACCATCATGTTTCTCCTCGTTCAGTAACGGTGGCGGGCCACCGTGTTCATTTTTCGTTTCATCCGGACCGTTTTCAGACCATCACATCCAACAGCGCCCGACGGCCGTTGGGCAGTGGTACCTTTTGCGCCGTGGAGGGGGACCGGGGCGGTCGGTAAGGCCGGTGGTACCGTTCCCGCGTACCCTGGAGGTACGTCTCCTGGTGCAGGATGTCCTGGAACGAAGCGGTTCTTTGTTCCAATCGTTGTCTGCCGGTGGCGGAGAGGCCGGTCGATTCCGACAGGGAACGCACGCCGCCGGCGCCCCAGGTGGCGCCGTTTTGGGTTTGAATGCGGGTGACGGCCGCCAGGGCGGAGGAGAGGCGTTGAAAGGTGGTGATGATACCGAGAGGTGCCACGCTTTGCAGATAGTTGATCATGGTCGCCTCCATTCCGGCCGGGCAAACCGAGCTGCCTGCTCTACGATTTGGTTCGGTACGCCTTTCGCGTACTCCTTGACTCTTTGACCCTCGGACGGTTTCTCCGGTTCCCGGGAGGGGTGCCGCCGATCATCGATCCTCCACGTCGGGTTCGGTGGTGGAGAGGGTTTGCAGATAGGCGATCACATCCCGCCGGTCCCGCTCCTTCACCAAGGGTTCGAACCGCTGATTGCGAATCCGCTTGAACGGATCGATTTCATCCTGGGGGGACACCATCATGCGGGCCATGCGCGTTTGCGGGACGATTCGATTCGGGTCCCGCAAAAAGGCGTTGATGGTCTCCACCGTCCAGACGACCCCTTGATAGCGCCGCGCCGACTCCATGCCGGGACTGTAACCATACCCGGGGGCCATCCCGGCCGGCCGGTCGATGACCCCGGCCAGATGGGGCGCCCGGGTATCATTGGCCGGTGCCTCGATGTTGTGGCAACCGCCACACTCCATGCGGGCGATGGTGTGGCCCCGCTTGGCATCGGCGGCCGAAGTGCCACAACCGGTGAGATGGACGATCGTCACCATCATCATCCCCATGAAACCCACCTTTGTTGACGTTGCCCCGTTCATCGGCACAGATACCCCTGGCTCTCGTTCATCCGTTGGAACATTAGAGTCCTGTTGGCCGGGATAATTCCCTGAAGATCCTGGGTTTGTCGTTAACGAAACGATGAATTTCCGCCCAAAGCCCTCCTTTCCATTGACGATCGGTCCCCGATTACCGCTCCGGGGCCGGTCCGCCGCTGCCATGTTTCAATAATAATAACCGCCATGGTAGGGATAGCGCCCATAGCGTCCGTAGCGGCCATAACGGCCATAGCGGCCATAACGGCCATACCGTGGGTAGCCGTACCAATCATCATGGTACGGGTAATAACCCCCGTAGGGATAATAGCCGCCGTAGGGATAATAGCCGCCGTAGGGGTAGTAGCCGCCATTCCAGCCATCGTACCAACCGGTGTTTCCATAGCCGCCGATGCCGCCGCCCATGCCGAAGCCGAAACCCCCTCCGCCCCAACCCCGGTTTCCCCAACCGTTGTTCCAGCCCGGGCCACCGAATCCCCACCAGGCGGCGGCATCACCGGTCGACAGAAGGAGCGCGCCCCCGAGGATGGTGGCCATCATCCATCCATGTCTTTTGATTTTCATTGTTTTTCTCCTTGATCCATCCTTGTCGGTCCACGCCATCATCGGCCGGGCGCGCGCACAGGGCGGCCTGGCGGTTTCGGCCCGGCGGAAAAGGGTCCATTTTTCCGTCAGGACTCACCGCCAGGCCGTCAACGAGATTATTCCTTCTCTTTGGTGGTGGCTTTGGCGGCGGGTTGTGCCGGCGCCTGCCAGCCGTAGGGATAGCCATACCCATACCCATAGCCATGGTAGGGATAGCCATATCCATAGCCGTAGCCCGGATAGCCGCCCCAGCCGTAGCCCGGATAGCCGCCCCAGCCGTAACCCGGATAGCCGCCCCAGCCATATCCCGGATAGCCACCCCAGCCATATCCCGGATAACCACCACCAAACCAATCCCAGGGACCGCCGCCCCACCAGGCATCCGCATCCTGCGGCGTGAACAGGACGCCACCACCGATAACCGCCGCCAAGGCCAACATGCTCAACGTTTTTTTCATGATCCATCTCCCTTTTACGTGAAAAAACCACCCAACCGGGTACACCGTTCATTTGTTCGGATCGATAGGCTTTTTTCCTTTTGTTGAGTAGTGGTTATCTTTGCCGGTATTCCACGGGCATACGGGATCCCGGCCGCCAGACTCCTGAACCGTTTAACGCTACTCGACCTGTTTGCAGATGGTTTTGATGCGTTGGGCGACCTTTTTCCGGTCTTTGTCCAGCACCGCCTGCAATTCTTCATAGGTGGTCAAAACGTTTTGCCATTTTTTGATCAGTTCATCCGACAGGATGGGCGCGAACGTTTCCTGATCGAAGGCCTCCGGTGGGGTGGTCAAATGTTCCTGAGTGAGGTTTTCGGCGTCGAAGGCCGCCACCATCCGATCCATCACCGCCTTCTGGAAACGGGCCCAGGCCGCCTCCTGTTCGGGACCGATGCCAAAATGGTGTTTCATGTCCTGAAAGCTGCCCTGTCTGGCTCCGAGCCCATACCATCCTTTGCCATGACTCTGATGCCAAGTGGCCGGCCGATGGCACATGGGGCCACATTCATCGGTGTTGCCGGCCAGGGCCGACGTGGGGAGGGCGGTGCCGGCCACGAATGCCGCCGCCATAACGATTGTTCTGATTCCCTGAATTTTCATGACAGACTCCTGTTTCATTCCGAGAAAAATACCGATCCGTTGAAAAGGACATCACCGTCATCCGCCTTCCCTCCGGTCCCCCGGGGATTGTTCGTTCCGGTTCAGGGTACCCGCCACCGATGATTTTTTTTTCCGTTCTTGTCGAGTTTGGCCTGAATCTCCGCCGCCAACTCCTCGGGGAGATAGGCCTTGATCCAACCGTCCAGTTCCAATATCGAGTCCGGGTTCGGTGCCAGCGGGATACGGCGGAAACGGGCGATGACCCAGTTTTCGGTATTGATGCGGTACTGATCGATGAGCCGTTCGATCTGCCCGCGAATGCCGGTAAAATTATCCCGGGTCGCCGTCAACCGTCTGGTTGCCATTTCCACCTCCGCCGCCGGAAAAAACGGCTGGTTCGAAACCGTCGGTTTTTAAACGATGGCGCAAAAAACAGGCCTGAATGGTACGGTGGGAACGTTATGTTACGATTTTCTAATATTTCAGTAATAACAATCGGTTCTTGACTCTTGTGGCCCGGTGTTCCGTTTCATCGGGCGAATTTTCTGGACCTGGCGGTTGCCTTGTGACAAAAATGACATGTCGATCCGTGAGTAAGTGCTGACCATGGCAGTTTCTGCGGTCGGGAGAGGGGCCTTGTCCGGGAAAACCACATCGTCATCATCGGTACCCGAGAGTCGGGAGTTGTTGAACTGTCACTCGGATCCGGCTTTGCTGCTGGATGAAAATTTTCGAATCCTGGCCGTCAACCACGCCTATCGCCACACCTTCGGTGGCCGGCGTTTACAGGGCCGTTTCTGTTTTGAGGTATCCCACGCCCTCGCCGAACCCTGCGGCGACCGCGGCGGCCACTGTCCATTGGTCATCGCCCGGGATTCCGGTCGGCCGGAGCGGACCATTCATGTCCATCCAACGGTCGATGGGACCAAATACATGGATGTGGAGGTATTGCCGGTGGCCGACGGCAGCGGGCGGTGCCGTTATTTCGTGGAGATCATCCGTTCCATCGGCTTCGCCTCTCCCGATCCCTCCCCGGTCGGTCTGGTCGGGTCGGCGCCGGCCTTCATCAAAATGCTGGAGATGGTGCAACGGGTGGCGGCCAAACCGTTTCCGGTGTTGTTGCAGGGGGAGACCGGCACCGGCAAGGAGCTGGTGGCCCGGGCCATTCACGATGCCAGCCGGCAATCGGGTGGGCCGTTCGTGCCGGTGGAGTGCTCCGGACTGGCGGAAAATTTGTTTGAAAGTGAACTGTTCGGCCACAAAAAAGGGGCCTTTACCGGCGCCTATGCCGACAAGCAGGGGTTGGTGGAGACCGCCAACGGCGGCACGCTGTTTTTGGACGAGGTGGGGGAGATACCCTATCAACAGCAGGTCAAACTGTTGCGGGTGCTGGAAACATTGAGCTTTCGCCAGGTTGGCGATACCCGGTCGCAACGGGTGGATTTTCGTCTCATCTGCGCCACCAACCAGGATTTGGCCGCCATGATGGCGGCGGGATCCTTTCGTCCGGACCTTTATTATCGAATCAGCGCCTTTCCCATTCGTTTGCCGCCCCTGCGCGACCGGCGTGCGGACATTCCCCTGGTGGCCCGATCGTTGTTGGACCGCATCGACGGTTCCCAGCGGACCACGCTGTCCAAAGAGGCCCTGATCCGTTTGCAGGGGTATGCCTTTCCCGGCAATATCCGGGAGCTGCAAAACATGCTGGAACGGGCCTGCCTGTTGTCCGGGGGGGGGTTCTCTTGCCCGAACATTTTCCCGATGTCGCCGAAAAGGGCGATCCGGCGCTCTCTTTCCTGCTGGAAACCCCGAATCGCCCGGCGGCCGGGCCGGAAACCCTCCTACCCCTCAAGGAGGTCGAACGCCGTTATCTGCAACATGCCCTGACCATCCATCCCAACGACCGGGAGGGTTTGGCCGAAAAGCTGGGCATCAGTCCACGCACCCTGTTCCGGAAGTTGGAACTGTTCCGGATTTTACCCCCTTGATGGTGCGTTCGTCGAAAGGTCGGCTCTATCCGGAATGGGGCTGACCGGCATAATGATTGAGGGTTTTCAACAAGGACTCTTTGCGGATCGGTTTGCCGAAGTGGTCGTTGCAGCCGGCGGCGAGGCTTTTTTCGATGTCCTCGGAGAGGGCGAAGGCGGTCAGGGCGAGGATGGGAACCGGTTTTCGTTGCTGCTCCCGTTCCCAACGGCGGATTTCACGGGTAGCGGTATAACCGTCCATGATCGGCATCTGCAGGTCCATCAAGACCAGGTCGAACGGTTGTTCCTTGAACCGGGTAACGGCCTGGGCGCCATTCTTGACCATTTCCAGGCGATGGCCGCTCCCTTTCAGATAGAGTTGGATCAACATGGCGTTGTCTTCGACATCTTCGGCCAGCAGGATGTCGAGTGAAGAACGGTTCGTCTCGGGCCCGTTGTCCGGTCGGTCGGAGAGGGATTGGCGCAAGGTGGCGAGCAGGGTATCGCCGCTGATCGGTTTGAGCAGATACCCGGCGTTCAATCCCCGTGCTTCGGTGCGGGCGTTTTCCCGATCGTCGGCGCCGATTATCACCACCGGCAAGGAAGCCAACAGGGGATTTTTACGAATTTCCCCCGCCAGGCGGAAACCGTCCATCCCCGGCAACTCCGCCGCCACCAGCAGGGCCTGGTAGGGATCACCGGCGGTCAGGGCCCGTTCCAGCTCTTCAAGGCTGGCGAACGGATCGGTCATCCATCTGCTCCGGCATCCCATGCCTTCCAACAGTTCCCCGAGTTCCCGCCGGTTCGAGGTGGCGTCATCGACGATCAGCAGGTTGGTTCCCGCCAACTCCCGGGGGGGTGGGAGGTCTCCGCGCCCGGGGGGTTGACCGAACCGGGCGGTGAACTCGAAAACGCTGCCTTGCCCCGGTTGGCTCTCCACCCGGATTTCACCGTCCATCAACTCCACCAGACGGCGGCAGATGGCCAGGCCCAGACCGGTTCCACCGTGAACCCGGGAATTGGATGAATTCCCCTGGGTGAAACAGTCGAAGATCATCTTCAATTTTTTGGCGGGGATGCCGATGCCGGTGTCCGCAACCTGGAAACGGAGGAGGATGGTCCCTTCCCGGATGTCCACCGGTTCCACCAGCACGTCGATCCGGCCATGATTGGTGAACTTGACGGCATTGCTCAACAGGTTGATCAGCAGCTGGCGCAACCGTCTGGGGTCGCCGATGACCACATGGGGGGTGGCCGGGCGGATCCGTGTTTCCAGGGTGATCCCCTTTTCGCGGGCCCGTTGGGCCAAAATTTCCGTGGTGCCCGTCACCAGGTCGTACAGGTCGAAGGAGACCGGATTCAACGTCACCTGCCTGGCTTCCACCTTGGAAAGGTCCAGGAGGTCATCGATGAGGCCCAGCAGGGCATCGGTGGATCGTTGCAGCACCTGGACATACTGGGTTTGCTCCCCGTCCAGTTCGGTCTCCGACAACACCTCGCCCATGCCGATGATGGCGTTCATCGGGGTGCGGAGTTCATGACTCATGGCCGCCAGGAATTCACTCTTGGCCAGATTGCTCTCTTCGGCCTCCTCCCGGGCTTCCCGGAGAGAGGCCTCCAGATGTTTCAGGTCGGTGATGTCGGTGGCGATCTCCATGCGCACCATACGGCCATCGGGCCAGTGAATGGCCTGATCCCGGCAAAGATACCAACGGTTGGTGATCGTGTTCTGAAACTCCCAGGACTGCACCCCGGCCGGCTTTCCATCGGCATCCAACAGCAGATGATTGTTGCAGAAGGGGCAGGGACCGTCCTGACCGCTTTGCAGGAACTGCCAGCAGGTTTTACCCCGGTGATCCCCCCACACCGCCTGGCCGTACCGGTTGAGGAAAAGCATTTCATGGGTTTCCATGTCGGCCACGTAGACCAGGGCGTCCAAACCATCCATGACCGAAGAGAAACGTCGGTTGGCCGACCGCAGCTCCTCCTCGATGGCTTGACGTTCCTTCACGGTGGTGTCGAAGGCTTTTTTCACCGTGTCCAACTCCGGATAGCCACCGGTGGGAAATTCCAGATCGACCTTTTTCCCCTTGGCGAAGGCGTGGAGGGAGTCAACCAGACGGGTGATCGGCCGGTTCAAACCGCGATTGAAGACGTGGGCCAGCAGGATGCCGATCAGCGTCACCCCCAGGGTCAGGATCACGATCCGCCATCGGGCCCGGTCCACCTTGCGGAAGAGGGGGGTTTGATCGATGCCGATGAAAATGTGTCCATTCATGCCTTCAATCAGATGGTGTCCGACGATCAGGAGCGGACCATCGTTGGTGGTGAACCGTTTGATCGTGGTCCCGTGGTGATCGGGCGGATCGTCGTGTTTCAGGGCGCTGGCGAGTATGAGGGGAAACCGGTCGTCGAACGTATGGCTGAAAACGTGGCCATCGAAGCCGACGATGAAGGCGAAGGTGGTCTCGGTATTTTCCTGGACGATTTTTCTCAGGTGGTCGCGGCTTTGCAAAAATTGGCGGTTGATGGTTTGCAGGGCCAGCGTCCCCTTCAAGGCGCGCACCAGGGTGGTGGCATGTTTGATCTGCGCCGCTTCCAGGTGATCGGTCATCAACCGGCTGGTTATGGCGGCCGACGCCAGGCCGACGATGATGGCGGTCAGGCTGATCAACAGCAGGATGCGGGTTTGGAGTTTCAAGGCGATTTTCCCCGGATGATGCCCAGTTTCAGGGCCCATTTCCGCAGCTCGGCATAGTTTTCCTCGTCCGCACGGGTGAAACCATTGGCCATTTCGGTCCTCTCCCAATGGTACAGGCCGGGGGCGTCGCGACCGCGCGGTTGAAAATCCAGCAGGGCATTTCGCACCGTGGCCAGGACCGGTTTCGGCAGGTCCCCCCGCGCGGCGATGCCGCTGGATGGAAAATTATCGGAAGTGAATAAAATTTTCAAATCACCATCGGCGACCATTTTCCTGGCCAGGGTGTCCTGCATGCCGTACACGTCGACCTTGCCGGTGATGACGGCATTGGCACAGTTGCCATGGGAACCGAAATATTCATGACCGGCCAAATCCGCCAGGGAGAGTCCATGTTGGGCGAGGATGATCCGGGGAATCAGATGTCCCTGGGTGGAGGTGATGCTGCCGAAGCCGAAACGGTGACCGGGCAGCTCTTCGATTCCGGAGAGCGGGCTGTCCGGTCTGGTGACGATGATCGATTGGTATCCCGGTTCACCCCGGGAGTTGAGGCCGAGGACCAGCGGCACGATATCCCGTTTCATCCGTGCCTGGATGAACGATCCGGCGCCGATGGCGGCGAAGTCCACCCGTTTGTCGCCGAGCGCCTCGACGATCTCGCCGTCGATGGGACTGAAATGGAGCTCGAAACGGTAGCCGGTGCTTTTGCTCAGGTAGACCAGGAAAGGCAGGTACTGCCTGGCATCCTCCTCCGGACCGTTGCGGATGTCGAAACCGAACTTGAACGCATCGTTGCGGGGGTCGCCGGTCAGCTGTCGCAGGTCGGTGACGTTTACCCGCTTGGACAGGTCGATCGATTGACGCTGTGGATGGGGATCACAGGCGGCCAGGATGACCAGGAGGGCGATGATCAGGAGGCGGAGACGGTTCCGGAGGGGGGCATTGGCCATTTTGCATACCGTTATGAGGCCGGCGACCGGGTCATTGCCGAGATCGCCGGGTCCATTGAAGCGGTTTCTCGTGGAACTCCCCTCAGGATAGCGCACCGCGAAGGGCTTATGCCAAGGAAAATGGTTCGATGCGGGGTGAACCGTTGCCTGGATCGGTCGGCTGATGGTCGAACCGGAACCATCCCGTCCTGACGGCCATAAACGTATCGAGCGGGCTTTTTCCGCCGATCCCCGGAACCGGGGAAACATTTTGCTGATTTTTTCGGTCTGAAGAGGTACGGGTCCAAAAAAACGGCACCGGCCCGGTTGGCGGTGGGTTCGAACCGGGTTTTCATGAGGCCGTCGAACGGTTTGTCGACGGTCCGAACGGGGGATGACAATCGTTTCGCCACGGTCGCCGATCCGGGTGGGACCGGATCGGCGGCGTCGGGATCATTCGAATGCAGGAGGGCCGCATGTCCATTCCACTTAAAACAAATGATGTATTGGATACCAATAATCGGGGTAATCCGGCCGAATCCGGTCTTTGTACCCTGTGCCGTGCCGATTGCCAGGGCAAGTGTGAAACCTGGCTGTCCGGTTTGCGGGGCCGGGAGTTGCTCTATCCCCGAAGTTTTGGGCAGGTGACCGCCGGCAGCGCCACCTGCAACCATGTGGGCATCTCCTACGATGCCTTGCGCATTCAGGGCACCCCCTTCGGGGCGCGGGGGATACCGGATGGTCTCACCGAGGATGCCGATGATTGTGTCTTCCCCAATGTGACCCTTGAGACCGGTTTCGGGCGCGAGGTGCCGACGCGGGTGCGCCTGCCGTTGATGACCGGCGCCCTCGGTTCGACGCAGATCGCCGCCAAATATTGGGATTCCTTTGCCGTCGGTTGCGCCCTGGTCGGTGTTCCCATCGTCGTCGGGGAAAATGTCATCGGCATCGATCCCAAGGCGCGGGTGGGGAGCGGCCGGGTACACGAGGCGCCGGAGTTGGATCGGCGCATCCTCAGTTATCAACGGTATCATGATGACCATGGCGCCATCATCGTTCAGGTCAATGTCGAGGATACCCGCAACGGCGCCGCTGAATATATCATCGACCGTCATGGCGACCGGGTGATCATCGAGTTGAAATGGGGGCAGGGGGCCAAGAGCATCGGCGGGGAAATACAGGTCAATAAGCTCGATACCGCCCGTTTTTTGAAGGAGCGGGGCTATGTGGTCGATCCCAATCCCGACCGCATGGCCGTTCAGGAGGGGTTCGAAAACGGCGCCATCCAATCGTTCGCCCGTCACAGCCGCCTGGGGTATACCGATCATCATGACTGGCAGGGGGTGCGGGAGACGTTTCAGGTCACGGTGGAACGGTTGCGCAAACTGGGGTTCAAGCGCATCTCCCTGAAAACCGGTTCCTATGGCATGGTCGGTCTGGCCCTGGCCATCAAACTGGCCAGCGAAAACCGCTTGGACCTGCTGACCATCGATGGTTCCGGCGGCGGTACCGGCATGAGCCCCTGGAACATGATGAACGCCTGGGGGGTGCCCTCCATCCTGTTGCACGCCAAGGCGTATGAATATGCCCGCCTGTTGGCCGATCAGGGCAAGGATGTGGTCGATCTCTCCTTTGCCGGTGGTTTCGCCCGGGAGGACCAGATTTTCAAGGCCTTGGCCCTGGGCGCCCCGTTCACCAAACTGATCTGCCTGGGGCGGGCGATGATGATCCCCGGATTTCTGGGCAGCAACATCGAGGGGGTCTTGCACCCCAAACGCCGTGAACGCCGACACGGCAACTGGGACGCCCTGCCGAAGATCATCCGCAAGATGGGCGAAAGTCCGGAGTCGATTTTCGCCGGTTATCATCAGCTCCGCAACCGGCTGGGCAGCAAGGAGATCGACAACGTTCCCTACGGGGCCATCGCCCTCTGGACCTGGGCCGACAAGATCGGCGCCGGATTGCAACAGCTCCTGGCCGGGGCGCGGGTGTTTTCACTGTCCGGCATCAGCCGCGACGACATCGCCGCCGCCAACCGCGAGACGGAGCGGGAGACCGGCATACCCTTCATGACCGATATCCAGGACCAGGAGGCACGGGAGATCCTGTCGGCCTGAGAGGCTGTCGAAAGGTTTTCGACAGCCTCTTGCAGGTCATGGATGGACAGTCCCTGAAAGGTGGTTGTCCGGATCTGTCCGAAAAATGCACCAGCCACAGGTCGGGCGGGGTTGCCTTTCCGCCGAATGGTTCGGCACGATGGCGGGGGCGCGAACCCGTCCGGCCGTTTCAGCGAACCGTCAAGCGGGAGGCCGGTCATTTGACCGGACCGGCTCCCCATCCGGTTCGAGGCCATCCGTCGATTCAGGGGCAAGGGGCGGTTCGCCGGAGTGGGGGATGATTCGGTGATCGGTCCAGCACGGGGGAAAATGGATGAAAACAGCGGTTCTGGCTTTTGATTTCGACGGCGTACTGGCCGACTCCCTGCCGGTCAAGGATCGGGCCTTGAAGGATCTGTTCCAGCCTTTCGCCGCCGGGCGGGCGGATATTCCCGAACGCGCCCTGGCGGTCTGGAACCGGCAAAAGGGGGTGTTCCGCCGCGAACGGTTGCGGGTGACGTTTCAGGAAGTCCTCGGCCTGGAACTGGCAGGGACGGCATTGGATGAACAGGTGCGGCGCTACGGTGAGGCGGTGTTCGAAAAAACCGTGGCGGCGCCCTGGATCGCCGGCGCCCGGGAATTTTTCCGGACCGCGCCGGTTCAACCCTGTCACATCGTTTCCGCCGCCCCCCAGGAAGAGGTGCGGGAGGTGGTGCGGCGACGGCGGATGGAACGGTTTTTTCGCTCGGTTCGCGGCGGACCGGAAAAAAAAGCGCCCATATTGAACGAAATCATCGAACGGGAACGCTGTGAACCGGCGCAACTGCTGTTCATCGGCGACTCCATATCGGATCATGTCGCCGCCGAAACGGTGGGGGCCGCCTTTCTTGGCGTGGTGGCCCCGGGATTGGACAACCCGTTTCCCGCCTGGCGGCGCACGGTCGCCGATTTGACGGGGTTGGTCCGGTTTTTGTGACGAAACCGGTCGCCGGACGGTCCGTTTGAACCGGTTTTCCCCCCTCCCTGGTTTGGTTTGAAAAAATCCATTCCATCAATACCCTGGCGACGTGGTTGCCAGCGGCCGGACGTTTTT
Source organism: uncultured Magnetococcales bacterium (assembly GCA_964344355.1). Classification (GTDB taxonomy): domain Bacteria; phylum Pseudomonadota; class Magnetococcia; order Magnetococcales; family CAYFNE01; genus CAYFNE01. The sequence continues at coordinate 1,297 of CAYFNE010000058.1, read as the reverse complement.
TTTCCGTTGTTTCATTAATTGGCGGGCGGTTTGCAAGCCCCTCCGACGTGGAAACCCCGGGTTGTTCGGCCGGCCGGGTTCGGCGGCCGTGTACCATCCGAAAGCCGTCGTGCGGTGGAGTCGAGAACAGTCTATGAATATCAATAATATGCGTATCAGCAGCCGTCTGGGTCTCATGGTGGTGATGATGGGAACCCTCTCGTTGGTGCTGTTGATCCTCTACGGTCGGAGCGTCACCGGCATTCAAGACCGGGTGACGACCGCCTTTTTGGAAAACCAGCACCGCCTGGACCGGCATCTGTCTGAAAACCAAAAATGGTTTCAAAAGGTCTTCTCCGAGGTCCAGGGCCGGTATCAACACCAGTTTTCCGATGTTCAACACCGGTATCAGCAGCGGATTCGGGATCATCACGCCCTGTCCCGGCAAAAGCTGAAGGATATCCAGGTCGCCGCCCGGAGCCGGCTGGTGGAGATACAGGGGGAATACCGGAAAAGACTGGCGGCCAACCGGGCCGACCTGCAACAACGGCATGACCGGGAACGGTCGGCCATGGAACGGAAACTGTCGGCGGAACAGTCGCGCCTGGCGCGGCTGTCGATCCAGGTGCTGGCCGCCGGCGCCGGGGATGTCGGCACCCTCACCAATCTGTTGCTGGAGATGCGTCTGTCGGAGCGGGAATTTTTGCGTCGGCATGAGTGGCAACACGTCGATCGGGTACGGGCGCTGGGGGACCGGTTCAAGGAGGTCCTGCACCGGTTGCGCGGCGAACGGGAGAAGAACGGTGAAACCGATGCCGGCCAACGGGCCGAGGCGCTGCAACGGCATCTGGATGCCTATCTGCAACTCTTCAAAACCCTGGCCGAGTCGCGGAAGGATCGCGGGCTGGGGGTGGAGGACGGTCTGCGCGGCGCCCTGGAGACCACGGCCATCGCCGCAGAGAAGGTGGTGGACGCCTTCGATACCCGCGATTTGCAACGATTGATCATCGACATGCGCCGCATCGCCAAGAACTATCGTCTGCGCGGCCGGCCGGTCTATATCGAACAGCACGCCCAACGGATGGTCGAATTTCGGCGCCTGTTGCCGGAGACCGGTCTGCCCAACGGCCGGAAAAAGGCCTTGACGTCGGCGTTGCGCGCCTACGAAAAAAGTTTTCTCCAGGGGGTGCGGGAGAACAAGAAAAACTGGCGCATGACCAAAAAGACCCGGGCGGACATGAGTCAACACGGTCAGACCGTCGAGGGTATCCTGCAATCGCGTCATGTGGACGGCCTTTGGCGGCACCTGGTCCACCTC
>CAYFNE010000057.1:0-32003 GCA_964344355.1 uncultured Magnetococcales bacterium | reverse complement strand
TCGAACATGAAGTTACCTTTTGTGTCCGTGGCGTGGTAACCCCGCCCTACCGTTTCCGCACACTGTAAAGAGAGAAGCCTGTAATCTGTTTGGTTTCCAATGGATTGGCGGTGGCACCGCAACCGTTGCTGCCACCTCCTACCGGCTACGCCGCAACAGACAGGTATCGATGCCGAACACCCGGCAGGTGTTGAGACCGAACAGGTGATAGATCGGACAATATCCCAGCAAACCACTCATCAGCGGGATGAAACCCAGCAGACCGAGTGTGGTTTGCGGCCCCATGTAGACCAGATTGATGAAAAAGGCGCCGATCAACATACGGATCGGGCGGTCGATGCTGCCCACATTGGTTCTCATTGTTTTCCCTTTCCCGGTACCGACGAACGTCAATCCATGAAAAACCTCCCGGCGGAGGCGATGGGGGATAGGACAGCATGACGTCCAGTTTGGTTCCCTGGCAACATCACGACAATTCTGTTTTAAGTTTCCTCATGAATTCGGTGGGAGGTGGATGAGAAAAATGGCTGGGACGGGATGTTACCCGCCGAACTTGCCGGAATCCATCACGTATCCCCGTTCGTCGTGCAGGGCGATATCCAGACCATCCAATTCGTCGGTGTCCTCGACCCGCAGACCGACCGTGGCGTCCACCAGTTTGAAAATTCCCCAGCTCAACCCGGCCGTCCAGACGATGGAACCGATTACCCCGATCCCTTGTATCATGAATTGGTTGGCCATGCCCCCCTCGGCGGAAAAGCCACTTCCGCCCAGGTTCGGGGCGCAAAAGATGGCCACCAACAACGTTCCCAGAATACCACCCACCCCATGCACGGGAAAAACGTCCAGTGAATCATCGATTCGCAACTTCTGTTTGATGATGATCACCGCCCAGTAACAGATCACACCGGCGATGGCACCGATGATCAGCCCCCCCAATGGGCTGATGAAACCGGAAGCCGGGGTGACGGTGCCCAGACCGGCCACCATGCCGGTAATGATACCCAGCACACTGGGCTTGCCGTGGCGTATCCATTCTGTAACCATCCAGGAAAGGGACCCGGAGGCGGCCGCCATGTGAGTGACCATCATCGCCATGCCGGCATCGCCGTTGGCGGTCAATGCGCTGCCACCGTTGAAACCAAACCATCCCACCCACAACATGGATGCGCCGGTGAAGGCCATGGTCATGTTGTGGGGGGCCATCAGAGCACGGGGGAAACCCCGACGGGGACCCAGCATCATCGCGATGACCAGCGAAGTGACGCCGGCACTGATGTGCACCACGATCCCCCCGGCGAAGTCCATCACGCCCAATCCACTCATCCAACCACCGCCCCAAACCCAGTGGCAGAGGGGTGCGTAGACCAGGGTGAACCACAGTGCGGTGAAGAGGATCACCGCTGAGAACTTCATCCGCTCTGCAAAGGCACCGGCCACCAGTGCCGGGGTGATTATGGCGAAGGTAAGCTGAAAAAGGCTGAAGACCACATCCGGAATGGTACCGTTGGGAACCTCCCGGCCCATTTGCAGCAGGAAGGTATTACCCGACCCGATCAGGGCGTTGACCGATCCTCCGTCGCCAAAGGCCAGCCCATATCCGTATACGAGCCACAGCACGGAAACCAGGCAGGTGATGACGAAACATTGCATCAACAGGGACAGGACGTTTTTTACCCGCACCAGGCCACCATAGAAAAGCGCCAGACCCGGTAGGGTCATGAACAGCACCAATGCGGTGGCGGTGAGGATCCACGCCGTATCTGCCGGATTGACAACGGGATCGGCAGCGTGGGCGAAGGTGGGGATCAGCAGGGTCATGAACCCGATAAGAATGCGTTTGAACACGATAGAGTCTCCAGGACTGTAATGAAGAAAATCAGAGGGAGCCTGGTCCAGACTCTCCAGTACGGATCCGCAGCGACTGCTCCAGATCGAGAACAAAAATTTTGCCATCCCCGATCTTGCCAGTGCGTGCCGCACCGGTAATCGCCTCCAGTACGGCGTCGACCCGATCGGCGCTCACCGCCATCTCAATCTTCAATTTGGGCAAAAAGTCCACCTGGTACTCAGCCCCCCGATAGAGTTCGGTATGTCCCTTCTGGCGCCCGAAGCCACGCACCTCGGTAACGGTGAGTCCCGTGATGCCGGAGTCGTTGAGGCCCTGACGCACCTCGTCCAGGCGATGGGGTTTGATAATGGCTATGATCAGTTTCACACGCTTCCTCCAGCTCCTCCGGATTGTGACCGTTCGGCGATTTCGATGAATTCATGGAAAATGGGCAATTTCCGCGCCATTTCCAATAATTCATGTTTAATCAATGACTTTTCAAAAGGAGGTATGAAGGCCTGAGTAATTACGCTGCACGGAATGCCCAAATATTGTGCAGACCTGCTGAATGATTGATCTTTGGATTGATTGGGCCAGAAAAAAAATGACCCGCCGATTTTCGTCCCCTGCTTCGGGGGCGAATCGACGGGTCCATTTGGAATCGGCTGTGAGGCGAGGAGGGAACCGGTCAATTATTTTTTCATCTGCCGATCAGGAAGCCGCTTGTTCACAGACGATTTCCTTCTGGTCATTTTTCGGCAACCGGCCGCCGGCGAAGGAGCGAAAGGCCAGAAAAAGAAACATCAAACCGCCCACCACCGCCAGGATACCGCCCAGCCCCATGATCCACATGGGAATCTTGTCGGCCAGGGTTTCCAATCCCTGGGCGGCGCCGGCGGTTTTGCGTTGCACGCCGTGACCGCCGGACCAGGCCAGGCCGCTGATATGGAGAAAGGAGCCGATGCCGTAGAGGTACAGTTGGCGGGAAGACCAGACCGGCGATGGACGGCGATACCCGAAACCGGGCAACAGGTGATAACTCAAACCCATGTAGGCCAGGGTGATGGAGACGATGGAACCGTGATAATGGGCCGGAATGGTGACATTGATGCCCCGGATCATGAAACCGATCAAACCGCCGGCGGCGAACAGGAACAGGGAGAGCAACAACGCCGACCGTTGTGGACGGTTTTCCTCCTCGGTTCGGGGGGTTTTCAACAGGGTGGCGAACAGCAGCAGACTCAACGGCAACGCCCCGAGGGCGCCGCCATATTCCATCAGGGTGGTGTAGGCGGTACGATGTTCGATACCGCCGATATCGTGGCTCCAGTCGATCACCGGTCCATAAAAGGCCGGCAGGGCGCCGAGGATGAACAGACCGACGGCCAAACGCGGGGACATCGGTGCGGGCGATCCGGAACCAGCCGCCAGCCACAGCCAGACCACCATCAACAGTTGCGTATGGGTGAACTGGAGAATATGGCCGCCACCCCAGAACAGCACCTCGAAATAGTGTTTGTTCTTGACCGCCGCCAACTCGGCGGGCATGGCCAGGTAGGTCCAGGCCAGGGAAAAGGCCGACAGGATGGCGATGATCAAACCGGTGTCGATCCCGAAGCGCAACGCCCGCTCGCCGGCCCCCTCACGCGGACGGCGGTTGAACAGCGAAAACAGCAGGAACAGCCCGAAACCGAGACAGAACAGGAACAGGCCGAGAAAAAAGGCGGTATTTTTCAAGACCGGCACATAGTTGTTCATGAACGGCGCATCGGCGCCGAGAAACGGTGACAGGGTGATGATCGCCGCCCCCGCCGCCGCCATGCCCAGGGATCCCTTGGCGATGCTGGAACGTCGATGTTTGAGTGCAAACGCCGCCAGGACACTGGTGAAGGAGAGAAACCAGACCAACACCGACAGATCGACATGGATGACCAGCGCGGTGCGGAAGGAACCGGTCCAGGGGATGAGGTCGTGGATGACCGGGGTGCGCGCCAAAATGATGAGGATGACCACCAGTCCCGAACCGACCAGGGAACAGAGTGCCAGGAGCAGCCATTGGGACGCCATGCGCCGGGCCGGACCGGTGGGGAAGGTCATCGTGAAAGGGTTGCTGTTCATGGTGTCCTTTTCAACGGGGGGTGGATTCCTTTATGGTTCTTCCCAGGCGCCGCCGATTTCGCCGGCGCCGGTATCGAGTCCCATCCATTCACACGATGATCGTTGGCTATTTGCCCGTCGCGGTCAAGAGGTTGAGAAAGTTTCCCGGTCATGAACAAAGATAAAAGCGTCGCCAACTGGTTGTTCCTCTGCTGCCTGATGATTTTCGCCATGGTGGTGATCGGCGGTTTGACCCGTTTGACCGGCTCGGGACTGTCCATGGTCAAATGGTCGCCACTGCTCGGCTGGTTGCCACCCATGGACGAAACGACCTGGCAGCAGGTGTTCGACTATTACAAAACCTCCCCGGAATTTCAAAAGATCAACTGGGAGATGGACCTGGAGGGGTTCAAGGGCATTTTCTGGCTGGAGTATATCCACCGCCTGATGGGACGCCTGGTCGGGGTGGTGTTTTTGCTGCCGTTTTTCTATTTTCTGGTCAAAAAACGGCTGGGCGGCTCGTTGAAACCCAAATTGATCACCATGTTCATCCTCGGTGGCCTGCAGGGCGGCATGGGCTGGTACATGGTCAAGAGCGGCCTGATGGACAGTCCCCATGTCAGCCAATACCGCTTGACGGTCCATCTCGGTTTCGCCTTTGTCATCTTTGCCTACATGTTTTGGGTGGCCCTGGGGCTTTATTTCGGCGAACGCGCCGAAACCCGGGCCAACCTGAAGGGATTTCGAGGTTATGTCATCGGCGTGACCGGGTTGATCTTTTTGACCGTGTTGTCGGGTGGATTCGTCGCCGGACTGGATGCCGGTCTGGCCTTCAACACCTTTCCGCTGATGAACGGTCGCTGGATTCCGGGGGACTATCTGTTGTTGCAACCGGCTTGGTTGAATCCGTTCGAAAATCTCGCCGCCGTGCAGTGGGATCACCGTTTTCTGGCGTTGTTGACCCTGCTCAACGTCCTGTTCATCTGGTTGATCGCCTTCAAGGGCAAGGAACGGCCCGTGGGCGAGCCGGTCGATGTGGAGAGCCTGACCGGTACCTGGAAAAAGAACACCATCCTCTTTATCAAGCTGATCGGGGTCCTGTTCCTGTGGATGTTGCCGTTCGTCGAACACATTCGACCCCGCACCCTGCGGGCCATCAACCTGCTGCTGGGCATGGTCGTCGTCCAGATCGGCCTGGGGGTGGCGACCCTGCTCTATTTCGTGCCGGTCTCCCTGGCCTCGATCCATCAGGCCGGGGCCATGGTGCTGTTTACCCTGGCGCTGTTCGTCACCCATCAATTGCGTCATGAACCGCATCCGGACGATTGATCGGATCAAGCCCGGTCATTCGCTGAAGGTGCGTTGCCGATGGCCATTGCTGGTGGCGCTCGGCCTGTTCATGGTGGCCGGGGCCGCTGATGCCGGTAACCGGTTGCAGGGGGAGACCAGTCCCTACCTGCAACGGCATGCGGATGATCCGGTCGACTGGCACCCCTGGGGCGAGGCGGCGCTGGAACGGGCGGTACGGGAGGGGAAGCCGATTTTTCTCTCCATCGGTTATGCCGCCTGCCACTGGTGCCGGGTGATGGAGCGGGAAAGTTTCGCGGATGCGGGGATCGCCGCCCGGCTCAACGCCTCGTTTATCAACATCAAGGTCGACCGCGAGGAGCGGCCGGACCTGGATGGCCATTTCATGGCGATCCTCACCGCTCTCAACGGTCGCGGCGGTTGGCCGTTGAACCTGTTTTTGACCCCGGATTTGAAACCGATCCATGGCGGTACCTATTTCCCCCCCCGGCCCGCTCACGGTCTGCCCGCCTTCCGCCAGGTGGTGACCACCATCGCCGACGCCTGGCGAACGGATCGGCAGGGGCTGGAAAAAAAATGGGAGAAAAACCGGCAGGTGATCAAAAACCGCCTGCGGCCAGCCATCGACCTGACGGCCACCACCATTGACCGGATCGACGCGGATCCACGCACCCTGGCCCTGACCTTCTGGCGCGATCGATTCGATCCGCTGGAGGGGGGTATCGGCCAGGGTATCAAATTTCCCCAACCGGTCATTTTGTCCCTGTTTTTACGTCAGGCGGCCCTGGCGAACAATCCGGACCTGGCGGCGCCGGCCCTGTTGACCCTGGACAAAATGTTGGCCGGCGGCGTGCGGGATCAACTGGGCGGGGCGTTTCACCGTTATGCCATCGACCGGCGTTGGCAGGTGCCGCATTTTGAAATCATGCTCTATGACAACGCCCTGCTGGCCCGGGTCTATCTGGAGGCCTGGCAACTCACCGGACGTGAACGGTACCGCCGGGTGACGCGGGAAATTCTCGACGATCTGTTGCGTCGCTTTCGACTGCCGGCGGGCTGTTTCATCGCCTCCCTGGATGCCGACAGCGCTGGCGGCGAGGGGGTTTTTTATACCTGGACCGAAGAGGAGATCATCGCCGTCCTCGGCCGCGAGGATGCCGAACCGTTTCTGGAGGCCTTTCTCGATCCCTTCGAAGGATTGGTCGAGGACCGCTCGGTGCTGCGGTTGCTGGGCGGCGCCGAATCCCTGCCGGTGGTCCGCGAACGGTTGGAAATGTCCCGGCAACGGTTGTCGGCGGCCCGGGCGGAACGATCCGCGCCGGCCCGGGATGAAAAAATACTCACCGACTGGAACGCCCTGATGATCAGCGCCCTGGCCCGGGCCGGCGCCGTCCTGGAAGAAACCCGTTATATCGAGGCCGCCCGGGATTGCCTGAACGATCTATTGAAACACTCGGTGCGGGATGGCCGGTTGATTCACAGCCGCCGCGGTGATCAAACCGGTGAAAATATATTTCTGGATGATCCGGCCTTTTTGATCCAGGCGTTGTTGGACCTGCATGAGGCCGATTTCGACCGTTCCCATCTCGACCGGGCCTTGTCGTTGAGCCTGGAAATGTTGGACCGTTTTCAACCCGCGACCGGCCGGCCCTTGCAGATGACGCCGAAGGATCGAAAAACCCTCATCCCACCGCGCACGGTATTGGCCGATGGCAGGGTGCCGGCGGGCAACTCGGTGGCCCTGGTGGCCCTGAGCCGGTTGGCCCTGTTGACCGGTGAGCAACGGATCCATGAACAGGCGGAAACCATCCGCGACCATCTGCAACAGACACTGGGTGAGCGGATCGCCACCGCCCCGGAACTGTTGCGCGCCTGGGATTTCACCCCGGAAAACGCCCAGGAAGTGATCATCGCCGGTCCCCGTTCGCATCCGTTGACAACGCTGTACCTCCAGGAAATTCACCAAAAAATCCGCCCCGGCACGGTGCTGTCGGTGGTGGAGCCGGAGGCGGTGATCGACGGCAAACGTTGGCCGATGCTCGCCCGCCGCACCATGCTGGCAGGTCGGCCGACGGCCTATGTCTGCCGCAACCTGGTCTGCCGCCTGCCGGTCAACACCCTGGCCGGCTTGAGGCGGATGTTGCAATCACGGAACCGCATCGACTGACACCCCCTCCCGGCCGCTCCCACGGCGAACACAACGGCCTTGATGGGGCCAGGGTCCAGACGTTTGGTTGCCCGGAACGTGGTTTTTTCCTATAACAGGGTTTTTGTGAGATGATCGGAAATCAAACTCCGTGGGGAGTGCCGAAACAAAATCATGTCAAACGAACAGGAAAAAAACCTGTCAGCGGTGGTGAGCGGAAAACCGCATGAAATCATGCCGTTGGTGACGGTCGCGAAAATGGGGGAACTCGAACCCGTTCTACAGGATGATGGTCGATGGAGCAGTTATCCCTTTGAATCCGGTGCATCGAGGGAGGTGGAGGCCGCTTGTAAATTTCCCAGGTATCGATATTTTTTTGCCGGACGGCCGCATCCCGATTTTGGCGATATCGCTTTTGCCTACGGAACCGATATGGAAAAGAGGAATCGGGGCAAGGTCAATCCGTTCGATACCGGAGGGCTGTTTCTTGGTTATTTTTATCCGCTGCCGATCCATGCCGTACCGGCCAATGAAACCGTCCGGCGGCAACGGGCTTGTGATACGATCCGGAAAACCCGGATGGAACTGGGACATTGGCGGGGTGAACTCGGCGACTTTCTCCAAAAGGGTTATAAAGGAAACCATAAAAGCTATTTATATGGGCATCCGCCGCAGCGGAGCACGATCGGGGCCGATTTACCGGCCAGGTATGAACAAAATCAAGATTGGCGGGCCTGGACCTGGGAAATTCAAATCCATTCCAAACCCCCTTTGGAGCAAGGTTTGATACAATGGAGCAGTCAGCAAAATGACAAGCGCAAAATATTCATGAGCATGACTGACAACCAGCTGTTTTCCAGGAATCGACAAGATTTTCTCAAGCTGCTCGATGATCAACACCTGCTCGCCGGGGATGGAGAGGAACCGTGTGATGTTTTGCAAGCGTGGATCATCGATTCAGTGGAACGATGGATTGGTCGATGAAGCGTGAAAACAACCATATGGCGATCGCCATCACCGGATCGGTTTCAGCACCCTGCGAAATCAAGCAGACGGTTGTCCGTGTGCCGGGACGGCCCAAGCGCTTTGCGCGCCTGCGAAAAGATGGGGTGAATCACAGTTCCATTATCATCGAAGCCCAGTTTCATAATTATGTTCAAAGAGGATTGATCACCCGTATGGCCGAAGAGCGGGAGATCGGAACCGGCACCCTGGCCTTTTATGCCCATTGGCGCTTTTTGGTGGCTTATCAAACCGTTTGTGATGCTCCATTCCCCTGGCAACAGCTAAAACCGATGGAACTGGAAAGCCACCCTACGGCCAAGGAGGATATGTTTTCCGCTCTCGTCAACCAGAATGCCGACCGGGAAGGCAAGAACCGTGCGGTCTTCGCCGATCTGGACACACTCAATAAGTTGCGTCTACGAGCGGGATCCAAACTGTTGGAAAAAGCCCGGGACCGGGCTTGTGAATTTCTTGCCCATGAATCCGGTTCCGAAAACCAACGTCAAGCCTTGCGTCGATTGACCGACATGGGCTGGTTGGGAACATTTTGTGTAGGCCGAACCTTTCCCGACCTTCTCGTGGCTTTTCACCAATTGCTCACGGTTTCTCTGTTGCTGCAAAAAAAAACCGAGGTCATGCGCAGCATTTTCGACCTCGATGTCAAACCCAATGCAAAAATCGATTGGGAAACATATATGTCCGAGGTGCAGGAATTATTGGGCGGGTTGAAGGCGGCTCATGGTCTCTCCTGTCAGTGTCATCGGCTGAAAAAAGCGGTTTTGGAAACCAGAGACCAGGAAACGGCTCCAAGTCATAAATTTCGTCAAATTGAAAAAACCGAAGATCGAATCAATTATGAAGGCAATACCATTAAAACGGATCAACGTTCGACGACGGTAATGGATTTCACAACCGATCGTCCCTATTCATCATTATGAAAATATACAGCTTTTTCTCCTTCAAAGGTGGCGTGGGACGCACGGCCCTGTTGACGAACATCGGCGCCCAATGGGCCGATCAGGGACGGACGGTGTTGTTGGTGGATATGGATTTGGCAGCCCCGGGTCTCTCCTATTCGCCGTTGTTGGGCGACTGGTTGGATCCGCGGGGTGTCGATCGGGGTTTCAGTGATTTCATGCACGCCTATCATCAAGGCAAGGTCAAGGATCCGGAAAATCTCTACATCTGGCCGCCTGAACAGTTGATCCGTGAGGTTCACTGTCCGGAAAATCGCCCCTGGCACGGGGGAGGCCGTTTGTTGGCCATCGATGCCGGCATCGCCCAACTGCCGCGCCTGAACCTGGCGGAAAAGGGGACACGACGCACCGTGGATTCGCTGGATGAAGCGGAGGGGAACGAACGGGTAAAGCCGGTTTTTCAATCGACGCTTCCCGGCATGATCCCACCGGAATATGGCTGGGAGGATGAAAACCGGGAAGAGTTTTCCCTACGCGCCCTGGCCCTGGTCTTCAAACGCGCCCTGCAAAACTGGCGACCGCCGGGGGTGGACAAAAAAGATGAAAACGGCGGCATCGATGCGGTGTTGATCGATTGCCGCACCGGTTTTCCGGAATTGCTGGAATTGAGCCTCGGTTATCTCTCCGACCGCATGGTAATGGTCACCGGCCTCAACGAACAAAACCGCCACGGTTTGAAATACATGCTCAAACGCCTCCAGGCGCGCATCGCCCCCGGCGCCTTTCCGGAAACCTTGCGCCTGGTGGTTTCTCCGGTGCCGCGCAATGATGATGAACTGGTGGTGTTAAAGGCCCTCAAGGTCATCGAAAATGATGTCGCCTCACTGATGCGCCTGGAGGAGAACAACGACATCCCCGAATCGACTCCCAGCCGCTCCCTGATCCACTACACGCCGTTGCTGGCCACCGGCGACACGCCGCTGGTCACACGCCTGCCGCATTTGCTCTACAGCCAGGAGGTGCGCGAGGTGGCCAGATGGTTGGATGCCGACTACCGCACCGAAAGTTTGCAGGAGTCTATCAAGGATCGCATCGGCGAAACCGGTGATTTTTTGAAACGTTCCCAACCGGAAAAAAAATTTTCTACCGAACCCACCCACCATCGCCGCAACCCGCTCTACGGCCTGCCCCGCTGGTATTGGCCCTTGCCGGAAGATCGAAAAAACGAAAAAGATCGTTTGGCCAAATTGCGGGAGTTGATCGGTTTTGAAATCACCGATCCAATGGGGGTGGACACCTTTCTCACCAAACTCTCCTGGTCGGTCTCCCTCGATGCCGAAAACAAACAAAAAATATTGCGGGGTTTCAAGACGCTTACCCAGATAAAAATGGATGAGCTGTCAAAAATTTTCGAGGAGGAACGGCAACGGTTCGCCGCCCTGGAGTCCGAACAATGGCCTGGCTTGGTATCCCTCTACATGGAGCATCAGGAAACCTGGGCCAGGCTGGTGAGGGGGGAGGGGGGCGTTGCCCATTTTTACACCGCCCCCCTGGAGGGCATTTCCCTGCACCGCGCCTGGGAATCCTGGGCCGACTATTGGCTGATCCTGGCTGAAAAACAGTTGACCGACCTGAAAAATCCCCACCGCGCCGAACAGGCCCTGGCCAAGGCCCTGGCGTTGGACAACGGCGCGGATGTGATCCACCGCGCGGCAGAATTGATTCCCGGCGGGGAGGCCATGCCCGACCTGACGGCGCGCATGATACGCACCCTCTCAACGGCCGCCGGCGAAAATACTGAAGCCCATTTTGCTTTGGGTGTGCAGTTGCAAACTCGGCTTTATGACGAATCGGCGGCTCTGCCTGTCTACGAGCGCGCATTGGAACTGGCTCGGCAGACAGGGGACAAACAAACCGAAGCGCAGGTATCTGGCAACCTGAGTATCATCCACCTGAAACGCGGCGATTTGGCCCCCGCCCAGGAGTTGTGTGAGCAAGCCTTGGCCTTGAATCGTGAGTTGGGCCGCAAAGCGGGCATGGCCAATCAATATGGCAACCTGGGCCTCATCCACCGCAAGCGCGGCGACCTGGACCGTGCCCAAGAGTTGTTCGAGCAGTCCCTGGCCCTGAATCGGGAGTTGGGCCGCAAGGAGGGTATGGCCATTCAGTATGGCAACCATGGCCTCATCAACCGAAAGCGCGGCGACCTGGACCGTGCCCAGGAGTTGCATGAGCAAGCCCTGGACCTGAATCGTGAGTTGGGCCTCAAGGAGGGCATGGCCAATGAATATGACAATCTGGGTGAAATCCACCTGGAAAAGGACGAGACCGAACGGGCCGCCGCCCTGTTCGAACAATCCTTGAACCTGTTCCAGGAAATCGGCAACAAGGAGGGAATCGCTCTGCTACACGGTCAACAGGGCCGGGTATTTCTGCAAACGCAATTACCGGACCGGGCACAAACCTGCTTCGAACAGGCCCTGGCGCAGTTCCAGAAACTCGGCGTCAAAGAGGGCATGGCCAGCCAACAGGGCTATCTGGGCCGGGTGAACCTGCAACGGGGTCAATTACAGGAAGCGGAGGACCGTTTCAACCAAGCCCTGACCCTGTTCCGTGAAATCGGCGCCAAACTGGAGGAGGCCGAACAACTGGCCAACCTCGGTGATCTCCATCAACAACGAAATGATCACTCAACGGCGACAGAGTGTTGGCAACAGGCCCTGGCCATCTACAAAAAGGCCGGCGCCAAACTCCGGATTGCCGAATTGGAACGAAAACTGGCGGAATGAACGATCAAACCCGCCGTGACCAAGCCAGCACGTACATGAAACCCGATACGGTGGTGGTGAACACCGTCGGCCACAACAGCCAGCGGGCGTCGAGCAGCGGACCGTAGATGGCGTTGAGCAACAGCAGGGTGATGAGCAACACCTGCAGGAAAGTATTGAATTTACTGAACCACAACGGCACGATGTACAGGGCGCGGGTCATGCTCTGGTAAAACAGCGCCGCGCTCAATACCATCACGTTGCGGGCCACCACCAGCAGGACGAACCACAGCGGCACCGCCCCCTGCAGGGTCAGGGCGATGAAACAGGAGATCAGCAGCAATTTGTCGGCCAGCGGGTCCAAAATTTTACCCAGGCGCGTCTCCAGCCCGAACCGTTTGGCGATCCATCCATCCAGCCAATCGGTCATCGCCGCCACCAGGAACAGCGCCAGCGCCGCCCGCTCCGGACCGTTCAGCAACAGCCAGAGCAGGGGAAACACAAAAAATATACGTAAAAACGTCAGCCCGTTGGGCAGGTTGATGACAAAAAAAGGCTCCCCAGCGCCATTTACGGTTTTTTCACACATTCGCAGTCCACTTTCGAGCAGCCAACACCCAAAAATCACGCCTGTTCAACCAGCTACGGCCAGACCGGGGGCCGCCCATTGCGGCGTGCTCCCCGGGAAAACACCGAGTATCACGAAAAGACCACCACGGGGATGGGAATCACCGATCCCCCCTCAACGCGCCGGGCGATTTTGGCTCATGACGACCGGTTGAATCAACCGGATGGTTGCCAAGCCGAGCAAAAAACCGCACCATCCTCCGGAAAACACCGAAAATACTGTTTTTTGGCCCATCTCCCCCGGGATCCTTTACCGTCGGGGTGATTGTTTTGTCACGGAAAAATGACCAGCCGGTAAAAAATGTGATAAAATGCCGATCAAAAAGTGACAAAAGCCAAATTTTGGTTGACAGGCCGATACACGAAAGCGTACCTTTTGTCGAGTGACATCTGGAAAATTTTTGCGAACCACTAAAAATTTTCGTTAAATTCATCAGGCCACCGCGAAACGGGATGCAACAGACGCGGGAACGTCGCCCCGGTCCTGCCCCACCCCGGGTCGGTTCGGGCGATCCCCCTTGAATCATCCGGGAACGCCGAGGGATGGATTCTTCGTTTTGTCGAAAAAGGGAAGGATCCCGGTTTTGCGTGCCCTTTGATATAAATTATTTTTTGCAATTGAAAAATTCATGAAAACCGGGATGCGAACGGGACCCACGGGACCGGTTCGATCCGGGAATCCCGCCCATCGAGAAAACGCAGGAGATGAAAAATGTCACAATCCACCACCGCGGATCACGCCCACCATTGGGAAGTCAGTTGGGCGCCGATGGTGCTCACCTTCGGACTGTTGTTCCTCGTGCCCCTGACCTTTGCGGCCTACTTCGTCTACGACGACACCTTGATGGCCACCATTTTCGCCGGCCTGGGCACACCCCTGGTTTTGGCCGGGGTCTCCAAATGGGTCAGTGAGGGGCTCTCGCAAAAACCACTGGTCGAAGGGCTCTCGCCGTCGGCCCTGCCCTATTTCATCATTTCCGAGGTGTTCATCTTCCTCGGCCTGTTCTCCGCCTACTGGACCATGCGCCTGTCGGCCGGCGAAAACTGGCCGCCCGAGGGCACCCCGGAATTGAATCTGGTGCTGCCGGTCATCATGACCGTCATCCTGGTCGCCTCCAGCCTCACCTATCACAAGGCCGAGGACAAACTGGAACAGAACGACATCGGCGGATTCCGCACCTGGGTGTTGATCTCCATCATTCTGGGCGTCATCTTTCTCGGTTGCACCGGTTATGAATACAACCACCTGCTGCACAGCGATTTCGGTCCCTCGACCAACGCCTACAGCACCGCCTTTTTCTCCATCACCGGCTTCCACGCCTCCCACGTCCTGGTCGGACTGGGCATCTTCCTGGCGGTGCTGATCCCGGCCTTCGCCGGCAAGACCAATAAATATTTCGCTTTCTGTGCCGGCCTCTACTGGCACTTCGTCGACATCGTCTGGTTCTTCGTCGCCTCCCAGGTCTACTACTGGTAGGAGTCGGGGAGGAGCGGGACCATGGCGGCACGGTTTTTATTGCAGGTGATGATCTTCGGTCTGCTCCTGCTCAATGCGGCCGACCTGCACGCGAACTATTTTCGGCAACGGCAGTCGGACATCGACCCTAATATCTTCCGCATCGACGAAGATCAATACATGGGGGTCCGCTTCGATCAGAAGCTGGAGATCATCGACGAAAACGGCCAAACCCGGACCGTGGGCGATCTGGCCGGCAAACCGTTGATCCTGGTCTGGTCCTACTTCACCTGCGACGGCAGTTGTTCGACCCTCAACCAGGAGTTGCGGATGCTGCTGCAGGAGGTCGACGGCCAGAGGATCGGCCGCGACTACCGGGTGTTGACCCTCTCCTTCGACAAGGAGGACTCCCCGGCGTCGATCAAGGCGTTTCGCCGGGAGTTGAAACTCACCCCGGAGTTGCAAAAGGGTTGGACCATCGCCGTACTGAAGGACAAGGAGAAAATACGGGAGGTGACCGGTTCGACGGGGTTCAACTATTTCTGGGCCCCGCAGGACAAAACCTTCTACCACCCCAACGTGTTCATTTTTCTGTCGCCGCAGGGGCGCATCACCCGTTACCTGTATGCGCTGACCAACGGTGAGAAGGATGTGAAACTGGCCCTGCTGGAGGCGCGCAAGGGACAGTTCAAGGTCAACGAAGTGATCGATTTCGTCGTCGGCCTTTGTTACAGCTACAACTACAAGGAGGGACGTTATACCTACAACATCCCTCTGTTCGTCGGGCTTGGAGCTCTATTCGTGGGAATTTCCCTGCTGGTGGGATCCGTGCTGCTTTTCAAGAATAAGTACAAGAAGGAGGGTGTTTGAAATGAAAGGGTTGCTAGCCGCATTGACCGGCATCGCACTGGCCGGGGCGTCCACACACGCTTTGGCCGAGGCCGGAACCATCGGCGATCCCGCGGAACGCTGGGAAAAACTGTGGTCGACGGTGCTGTGGGACCTCTGGATCATGGGCATCATTTTCGGCGCCCTGGCCGTCCACTGGTTGATCAAGTACAAGGCCAAGGGTGAAAACGAGGTCGGCGACGGACCGAAACTCTCCCGGGTCCAGGTCTGGTCCTGGGCGTTGGTGCCGGCGTTCATCTTCATGGCCGACGACTTCTACCTGGCCGCCAAGGGCTGGTCGGTCTGGAACACCTACCGCAATGTGCCGGAAAACGCCATGGAGGTGAAGGTCACCGGCAGCATGTGGTCCTGGGAGTTCGAATATGACAACGGCATCACCACCAGCTATTACGTCGACAGCAAGGAAGGCGACGGCCTGGTGGTCCCGGTCGGCACCCCGGTGGTGCTGCGCATGACCTCCCTCGACGTGGTTCACTCCTTCGGCCTGACCAAATACCGGGTCAAGGAGGACCTGATGCCGGGCCGCGTCACCTACATCTGGTTCAATCCCAAGGAAGAGGCTGAATCCTGGGTGACCTGTGTCGAGTTTTGCGGCGTGCTGCACTCCCGGATGTTCGCCCCGGTCAAGGCGATTCCCCAAACCCAATTTGATGCGTGGCTGGAGAAAAAAGTGAAGGAGGAGAACTCATGAGCGCCGGAGCGGATAAATTCAAACTGAGCGAGTGGATCTTTACCACCGACCACAAGCGAATCGGCGTGCTCTATCTCATCGGCTCGATCGCCGCCTTCGCCGTCGCCGGTATCATGGCCCTGCTCATTCGCATCGAACAGTCCAGTCTCGGACCCACCCTGGCCGATAACGTCATGGATGCCGGCCAACATTACAACGTCTGGCTTTACTTCCACGGCGCGGCGATGATCCTCGGCTTTCTCATCCCCGGCCTCACCGGCTTCGCGGCCAACTATTTCCTGCCGCTGATGATCGGCGCCAAGGATGTCGCCTTTCCGCGCATCAACGCCCTGAGCCTGTGGCTGTTCTGGTCCGGCATCATCGTCGCCCTGCTGACCTTCATCATCCCCGATGCCCCGGACATCATGTGGACCGGCTATCCGCCCTATTCGCTGTTGACCAGCGGCAACACGGCCTTCTATGTCTTTACGGTCCACCTGCTCGGTTTTTCCTCCATCCTTGGCGCCGTCAACTTTCTCGTCACCGTCATCTACATGCGCGCTCCCGGCATGGGTTGGAACCAACTGAACATGTTCGTCTGGTCGACGGTCACCGCCTTCGTCATCCAGCTGGTCTTCGTGCCGGTCCTGGCCGCCGCCGTCACCATGTTGCTGTTCGACAAATATCTCGGCACCCACTTTTTCGATCCCGCCGCCGGCGGCGATGTGTTGCTCTACCAGAACCTGTTCTGGTTCTATTCCCACCCGGCGGTCTATGTCATCCTGCTGCCGTCTTTGGGCATCCTCTACGAGATCGTCGCCACCTTCGCCAAAAACCGTATTTTCAACTACAAGGCCGCGGTCTACG
Organism: uncultured Magnetococcales bacterium; assembly: GCA_964344355.1. Taxonomy (GTDB): domain Bacteria; phylum Pseudomonadota; class Magnetococcia; order Magnetococcales; family CAYFNE01; genus CAYFNE01. The sequence goes on along the minus strand of CAYFNE010000057.1, from coordinate 15,402 downwards.
GCGGCATGTGGGGCGTGGTCATCATTACCGGCGAGGTGTGGGTACATCATCTGTACATCTCCGGCATGCCCAACTGGATCCGCATCGGCCAGATGGTCAGCACCCTGTTGATCTCGGTGCCGGTCGGCCTGATGGCGGTTTCGCTGTTCGGCACCCTCTACAAGGGTTCCATCACCTTCGAGTTGCCGATGAAATATGCCATCTCCTGCCTGTTCCTGTTCCTGGTCGGCGGGTTGACCGGTATTCCCCTGGCCATCACCGCCCTCGACCTGCATCTGTCGGAGACCTCCTTCGTCCATGCCCATTTCCATTACATCATGGGCATCTTCGCCACCTTCTCGGTGTTCGCCGCCGTTTACTACTGGTTCCCGAAGATGACCGGCAAGATGGCCGACGAAAAACTGGGCACCATCGGTTTCTGGCTGAACTTCATCGGCGTCAACATCACCTTCATCCCGCTGTTCTACATCGGCATTCGTGGCATGCCCCGTCGTTACTGGGACTATGAGATGTATCCCCAGTTCGAAACCTGGCATTTCGTCGCCATGCTTGGCGCCCTGCTGATCGCCTCCGGCATGGCGGTCACCATCTTCAACTGGGTCAAGAGCGCCATCAGCGGTCCGGCCACTCCGGAAAATCCCTGGCGTTCGGCCTCTCTGGAGTGGACCCATACCGTCAACCCCCCGGGACCCGGCAATTTCCTGAAGGATGTTGAAGTGGAGGCGGACTGGACGCCGTACAATTATGTCAAACGTTGACCTCAATGATCATGGCGGCAAGGCCGGCAAACGCAAACGGCTGATCGCCGCCGGGATGATGGTGTTGTTCTGCATCGCCATCTACGTTTCCATCTACTACAAAATTTCGGTCTACGGTCCCTGATCGACCGTCGACCGGAGCAACGGACCGATCCTCGAAACCGGCCCTCTTTCCTCCGCGAAGGAGGGCCGGTTGCACAAATGACAGCCGGGCGTTCGTAAAATGGCCACCACTCTGAAAAACTATCTGGAACTGTTGAAATTGCGTATCGGCGGCATGATCGCCCTTACCGCCGTGGTCGGTTATCTGGCCATGGCCCCGGATTATTCAATCTCCCATTTGCTGCAACTGGTGCTGGTGATGTTGCTCGGCGCCTCCAGTTCGGCGGTGTTCAACCACTGGTATGACCGTGACATCGACCGCATCATGCCCCGCACCGTCAACCGGCCCCTGGCCAGCCGCACCATCGCCAACAGCGATCACGCCCTGTGGTTGGCGGCGGCGCTGTTGATTTCGGGCGTGGTCCTGTCGCTGCTCTTTTTCAACGCTACCGTCGCCGTACATCTTTTCCTGGGGGCTTTCTCCTATGGTATCGTCTACACCGTCTGGTTGAAGCGGCGCAGCCGTCTCAACATCGTCCTGGGCGGACTGGCCGGCAGTTTCGCGGTACTCTCCGGGGCCGCCTCGGTGACCCCGGAATTGAGCCCACTGCCGCTCTCGCTGGCCCTGGTGTTGTTTTTCTGGACCCCGTCGCACTTTTGGAGCCTGGCCATTCATCTCAAGGAGGAGTACCGCCGGGTGGGTATTCCCATGTTGCCGGTGGTGGTGGGTGAAAAACGCACGGCACTGTTCATTTTCGCCAACAGCGTCCTGTTGATCGCCGCCTCGCTGTTGCCGTGGATGTATGATCGACTGGGCATGGTGTATCTACTCGGCGCCCTGGTGGCGGGTGGCCTGTTCCTGGCCGGCAACTGGCGTTTGATCCGGGTGCCGTCACCGGAAATGGGCTGGAGCAATTTTATCGGCTCCATGCGTTATCTGGGTATCTTGTTCGTGGCCATCGTCGTCGATGTCAACCTGCCAACTATCTGAGAAAAACTGAAGAAAACATAATTTGATTTAACTAATGGGGTCCAGGGGACTGGTCCCCTGGCGGGTGTGGGCAGCGCCCACGGTTTTGACTTTGCTTTTGACTTTGCTTTTGCGCGTTTTTCACAACAGCGCCTTTTGCGTTTCTCAGCAAAAGGCGTGCAAACGCGCCTTAAACAATCGCCGGCGCTTGTACCGGCGAGCCTCGGCATACCTTGTTGCGCGGTTTTTGCGCAACAAGGTATGCACTATGCCGATCATCGGAACGGGTCATCGACATCAGGACATCGTTTAAATGAAACGGTATCACCTCTCCGCCATTGTTCCGGACCATTCGGCCGGGACGTAACCCGGCCCTACCATAGGCATTTGTTTTTATTTGATAAATCTGGAAATCCTGGACACTCCGGCTAACAATGGTTCATGGTTGTTGTCCGACCACGATGCCATCCCAAAGGCAAGTGCCAACCAATGTTGAATGAAAAAGGATGGTCACGATCCCGCATGAGTGAAAAAAAACCCACGCCCCCCTATCGACTTTTCATCGCTGTTTTCCTGGTGATGGTGGGGCTGTTCTCCGCCATTCAGCTTTGGCGTCACCGCCACCGGCCGGTGACGCCACCCACCGACGACCCCCTGCTGGGCATCGCCCTGGCCGAGCCCAAACCGATAAATCCGTTCCAACTGGTGGATCAGGATAGACAACCCTTCAACCCGGAACGGTTGCGGGGAAAATGGAGTTTTCTCTTTTTTGGCTACACCCACTGTCCGGACGTCTGTCCATTGCACCTGAGCATCCTCGCGCAAGTCTATGAACGGCTACAAGAAACCGCCCCGGAACTGTTGACTGACAGCCGCGTCTGGTTCATCTCCGTCGACCCGGCCCGTGACACCCCGGAGCGGTTGAAAGGGTACGTCTCCTATTACCACACCGATTTCATGGCCGCCACCGGCACCCCCGAAGCCCTGCGCGATTTCGCCAAATCCCTGCACGCCATCTATGAACTCTCCACCGACGTGGACGAGAATGGCAACTATGATGTCAGCCACTCCTCGGCCATCCACCTCGTCGACCCCAAGGGCCGCTTCCACGCCCTGTTCCAATCCCAATTCCAGGATCCGGATCAGATCGTTAAATCATTCATCAAGATTCGCAAGCGTTGGTAACTATTTGAAAGTTGATAAATTAACAAGTTGAATCTGCATCCTGTCCATCTAAAGACAAAAAATCAAACCCTGAAAGGTGGATTTTTTTGGAGTCGGATGAGGTGATATGGTATGCATGTACATATATACATGATGACAGTGCTGAAAGCGGAGGCGTGGATGGGCCAACTCAACATGAACACAAACGAAGCCTTTGAACGGAATCTGTCCCGCTTTATGAAATTGCGTGGCATTGCAACCAAATCCGAAGCGATTCGTGTAGCCATCCAGGAAGGTGTTGAGAATGCGTTGGAAAAACGAAAAAAACCAGATTTCGACGCTTGGCTCGGGGCGGGTCTGGGGCCTGGCTTGAATCCAAATCCAAAATTTGCATCCGATGATGATCTTTGGAAAAAGGGCTGACCGATGGTTGTGGACAGTTCCGCGATTTTGGCCGTTATTTTCAAGGAAAGGTACGGAGAGTGGGTTATAGAACGACTAAAGGAGAACAACGGATCATTGCTCATGAGCACGGTCAATCTTGCCGAAACTCTCATTCGTATACGTTCAAAACAGCCCAATCGATATAAAGATCTCAAAGCAAGATTAATGGACGGATCGATCCAGTTTATTGCGCCAGATGTTGAACAGGTTGAAATCGTATCCGAAGCTCGACACAGATTTTCAATCAACTTGGGGGATTGTTTTGTTTATGCATTATCCAAAAAAACCGCCAAGCCTGTTTTGACCCTGGACGCAGATTTCAAACAAACCGATATTTCCATCATTTATCCACAAAAGGTTGCTCACTGAGAGGCCGTCGAAAAACCTTTCGACAGCCTCGTCGGTCTATGGATGGACCGCCAAAAAGCGCAGCTTTTTGAGAATCCCGGTTCGAATTCACTTCGAACCGGGCCACGTTCAAAAACGCCGTGAATGGCGTTTTTTCAAAGCCTCTAATCACAATCCCGATCGATAATCCGTTCGACATTCATGATCACGCTGTCCATGGCCATACGGAAGTTGGGCAGATCATCCTCCCAGGAGACGGTATCATCGTGCCAAATCCGGTCCATCTCCCGGACGGCCCGGGTCAGATTGCTGCTCTCTTCGACCAAAGCGATGATCTTCAGGGCGGTGATCACCTCTCCCAGTTCATCGCTGTCCTCATCGGAGATGTCCGATGCCCCCTCCAGGGCGGTGGCGATCATCTCCATGCCCTTCATGACCTCTCCCAGGTCCTCGCAACTGAGTTCCTCGGCGGCCAGCGGAGCGGTGAAAAGCAGGGAAGAAAAAAAGAGGCTGACAAACAATAAGGCAATTTTTTTCATGGTCGGATTCCCCGGACAGGGTTGGATATCGGTGAATTTCAATCGATTGAAGAGTGCCTGAAAAATGGCTGTCAATCAAGCGCGGGATACAGGTGAAACACCATCCAATAGATGATCACTCCGGTGGAGGAGACATAGATCCAGGTGGGCAGGGTCCACCGGGCGATGCGCCGATGGCTGGCGAAACCATCCCGGTTGCCCCGCAACAGGGCCCGGCCGAGGGTATCCAGTACCAGGGGAATCAACAAGGCCGCCAACAATATGTGGGAAATCAACAGGAAAAAATAGACCGGTCGGACCCAGCCCCGGCCGGGGAATTGGGCGTAACCCATGAAATGGTGGTAGGTCACCAGGGAAAACAGCAACACCCCCGACAACAACACCGATGACATCATGCACCATTGATGCGCAGTCCGCCGGCCCCGGCGGATGAAATACCAACCCGCCGAGGCCGTGCAGAGAACGGCGAAATTAAGGAAGGCGTGAAAATCGGGCAGATAGGGTAGCAGAAAATCAAAACTGGCCAAAAAAGGCATGAGACTGGATGAGAACACGGTGGGCCGGTCCTTTGATAAAAAGCTGAAACGGGATGACTGGAAAGGGACCCCCGAACATACCGATGGTTCCCATGGGATGGGGGAGGGACCACAAAACAGGGCTTTCCCCGGTTGCCGCCGCCAAGGGTAGCTGGAAATTTGATAAAAATCAAACTTTATCCATTTTTCCCGGCGACTGCGGCTGGGAGGGAGAGGGGGTGTGATGGGGAAAAAGTTTGCAGTTCCTTCCGTTTGACTGGGCCGGTCCGGGTCTATATCCTGCCCTGCCGATGCCGCCGTCGTTTTGCTTGAAACCGGGTACCGCCATGATCGTGTTCATTCCGGCCATGCCATGATCCTCACCGGCTTGCGCCTCGTCGATTTCAGAAATTTCAAACGCGGTGATCTGCGTTTCAGTCCCGGCCTCAACCTGATCCGGGGTGAAAACGGCCAGGGCAAGACCAATCTGCTGGAGGCCATCGGTCTGCTGGCCACCGGCCGCTCGTTTCGCCGGGCGCCACCGGCGGCCATGCGCCGCCACGACCGGCCGGAATTTTTTCTCAGCGGTCACAGCCGGGCCGGCGGACTGCAACACCGGCTCGGTTTCCATGGCCAACCCCACCGTTTGACCGCCCACCTCAACGGCAAACCGATGTCCACCGTCTCCGCCCTGGGACGGGTGCTTTCGGCGGTCATTTTGACCCCGGACCTGCCCAGTCTCATCAAGGGCGGACCGGGCGAACGTCGGGATTATCTCGATTGGCTGGCCTTTTCCAACGATCGTTCCCACGCCCCGCGGGTGCGTAATTATCAGGTGGCCCTCAAGGCGCGCAACCGATTGTTGAAAACCGGACGCGGCACGCCCCGGGAAATGAGCGCCTGGGAGGCGCGCCTGGCCACCATCGGCGCCGAAATCACCCGGGCCCGGCGTCTGGTGGTGGCCAGCCTCGATGAACGGTTGCCGGCGCCTTTGGCGGCCCTGGACCTGGACCCGGACCGGTTTTCCTGGGGCCTCTCCTGTCAACTGGACCGGTTCGAGCGGAAAACCGGGGGGGAATCCGGGAAAAACGGTGCCATAACCGATATCGACCGCTATCGGTTGCTCTATGAAAAACATCGCGCCAACGACCGCCAGCAAGGCACCACCGGGATCGGACCCCACCGGGATGATCTGCTGTTGCATCTCTCCGGCCGTCCCTTGAGCCGTTATGCCTCGCGGGGCCAGCAAAAACGGTTTTTGCTGGCCCTGAAACTGGCCGAGGCGCAACGCCTGGAGGAGACCCTGGGGGAACCGCCGCTGCTGTTGCTGGATGATCCTTTCACCGAACTGGACGCCGACGGCATTCAACGGTTGTTGACCCTGCTGGCGGCACGGAAACGACAACTGTTCCTGGCCACCTGCGACGATCTGGAAATCGACTGGCCGGCACCGGCGGGAAAAACGGTTTTCACGGTGATCGACGGGAAAATTCACGGTGATGGGGAAGAGGGTGGGGGTGGGGGGTGAATAAGGGCCGTTCATGCTGTTAATGAACTCAAGATCACTGGATGAAATCGTCTCCATGATGTAGTATCGCCAGCTTGACGGGTGGGCATGCGCCACCCTACAACAACCGGGTTTTTTTTTACCCGCTCGTCCCGCCAATCATTCAATTTTTTATTCGGAATGTTTCCAGAGCAAAATCCGAGCAAGGAACGCGGCAACCCATGAGCAAGCCAGCAGACGATATGCCCACCAACGAAGAAAAGATCCCTGAAAACAACGGCCAAAACGGCGATGCCGAATATGGCGCCGACAGCATCAAGGTTTTGAAGGGTCTGGAGGCGGTTCGCAAACGTCCCGGCATGTATATCGGCGATACCGATGACGGCACCGGTTTGCACCATATGGTGTTCGAAGTGGTGGACAATGCCATCGATGAATCCCTGGCCGGTTACTGCGACCGCATCGACGTGGCCATCCACAGCGACGGCTCGATCACCGTCCGCGACAATGGCCGCGGCATTCCTACCGAGATGCACGAAGACGAAGGACGCTCCGCCGCCGAGGTGATCATGACCGTGCTCCACGCCGGCGGCAAATTCGACCAGAACTCCTACAAGGTCTCCGGCGGTCTGCACGGGGTCGGCGTGTCGGTGGTCAACGCCCTGTCGGAAAACCTGAAACTCACCGTGCGCCGCAACGGTCAGGTGTGGTTTCAGGAATATCGCGACGGTGACCCGACGGAACCGATCCGGGTCATCGGCGAAACCCGCTCCACCGGCACCGAGGTCACCTTTCTGCCCAGCCGCACCATTTTTTCCGATACCGTCTACTCCTTCGATATTCTTTCCCAGCGGTTGCGGGAACTCTCTTTTCTCAATTCCGGCGTCAACATCCACATCCGCGAGGACGCCACCGACAAAACCCACCATTTCCACTATGAGGGCGGCATCCGCTCTTTCGTCGAACATTTGAACCGCGCCCGGACGCCACTGGTGGAACCGCCGATCTTTTTCACCGACGACAAAGGCGACGTCCACACCGAGGTGGCCTTGCAGTGGAACGACTCCTACGTGGAAAACGTGTTCTGTTACACCAACAACATCCCCCAACGCGACGGCGGTACCCATCTGGCCGGGTTTCGTGCCGCCCTGACCCGTACCCTGAACAACTATGCCCTCACTTCGGGGGTCCTGAAAAAGGACAAGGGCGGCCTGACCGGTGAAGATTGCCGCGAAGGGTTGACGGCGGTGGTGTCGATCAAAATTCCCGACCCGAAATTTTCCTCCCAGACCAAGGAAAAACTGGTCTCCTCCGAAGTGCGAACCGCCGTCGAAGGGGTCGTCGCCAGCCATCTGGCCACCTATTTCGAGGAACATCCCCAGGAAGCCAAACGCATCGTCGCCAAAACCGTCGAGGCTGCCAGCGCCCGGGAGGCGGCGCGAAAGGCCCGTGAACTGACCCGGCGCAAGAGCGCCCTGGAGATCTCCTCCCTGCCAGGCAAACTGGCCGATTGCCAGGAGCGTGATCCCGCCCTGTGTGAACTTTACCTGGTCGAGGGGGATTCCGCCGGCGGCTCGGCCAAACAGGCGCGGGACCGGAAATTTCAGGCCATTTTGCCCTTGAAGGGAAAAATTTTGAATGTCGAGAAGGCCCGTTTCGACAAAATGCTCTCTTCCGCCGAGGTCGGCACCCTGATCACCGCCCTGGGCACCGGTATCGGCAGCGAAGAGTATGATATCGAAAAACTGCGCTATCACCGCATCATCCTCATGACCGACGCCGATGTCGACGGCTCGCACATCCGCACCCTGCTGTTGACCTTTTTCTACCGGCAATTTCCCGACATCATCAGCCGCGGTCATCTCTATATCGCCCAACCGCCGCTCTATCGCATGATGCGCGGCAAGACCGCCCGCTATTTGAAGGATGAGGAGGCCCTGACCGAACTGCTCCTGGAAAACGGCCGTGAGGGCATGAGCATCCAGGGATCGGCGGGCATCATCGAAAACGAAGAGTTGGTGGAGATCATCGACGAATCCCAGGCCTATCTGACGCAACTCGACCGCCTGGCCCGTCATCATGATCGCCTAGTGCTCTCCCTGGCCGCCGAAACCGCCGGCGTGACGGCGGAAACCCTGGAAAACCCGCAGAGCGCCCGGGCGGCGATGGACCGGTTGTCGACCGCCTTCGAATCCCGGGCCACCGATGAAGGACGGGTGGGGTGTTCCCTGCTCCACGACTCCGAAACCGGCTCCGAGACCATCCTGGTCGAGCGTACCATCCACGGGGTGTTGAACCACACCCGTTTGGACATCCACCTGACCCGCTCGCCGGAATATCGGCGGATGGTGGAAAAGGCCGGCCATGTCAAACAACGGTTGGGCGACCAACCCCTGGTGCGCAAGGGCAGCCGGGAGTTTCCCCTGCGCGGCATGGAACCGTTGATCGAATTCGTGTTGGCCGAGGGACGCCGCGGACAGACCATCCAACGCTACAAGGGTTTGGGTGAAATGAATCCCGACCAACTCTGGGAAACCACCATGGACCCGGCCATCCGCACCCTGCTGCAGGTGCGGGTCGAGGATGCCGTCGAGGCCGATCAGGTGTTCATCACCCTCATGGGCGATGCCGTCGAACCCCGGCGGGATTTCATCCAGGACAACGCCTTGAACGTGGCCAATCTGGACGTTTGATCACAGTGGGAAACCGACCGGGGCAGGGAGTGGTTCCGGTTTGAACGGGCGGTCGGGCCGCGCTCTTCATGCGGGTTTGCCGATGTTCACCGGGCAGTGTTGGGCGATGGAGCGCAGACAGGGCATGTCCAGCAGTTGAATGTTTTTGCCATTGATTTTCAACAGTTTTTGTTCCTTGAAGCGGGTCAGGGTCCGGGAAACGGTCTCCATGGAGAGGCCGAGATAGCTGGCGATATCCGGTCTCAACATGGCCAACTGAAAGGTCTCCCCGGCCAATCCCCGTTCGGTGTATCGATCCGACAGGTTGACCAGAAAGGCGGCCAGCCGCTCTTCGGCGGTCTGACGACCGGCCAACAACGATTGCCGGCGTTCCTGGGCGATCTGGCTGGTCAGAACCCGGATGACCTGTTCCTGAAATTTGCTGAACTGGGCATCGGACATGTCCAGATTGATCAACGACAACTGACACACCGTGCTCGGCACCAGGGCCCGCACCGAACAACCATATCGGGGGGAAAGAAAGGCGTCCAATCCCAACAGCTCTCCCGGCAGGTGGAACCCCAATACCTGTTCATCTCCCCCCGTTGGAATGAGATAACTCTTGAAACAACCGCTTTTCACCGCAAAGATGGCATGAAACGGTTGCCCGATCCGAAAAAGGGTTTCCCCTTTGACAATTGGTTGTTGACGAACCAAAATGGAATCCAGGACCGGCCCCGGAATCTCCTCCGACTCGCCGAGCAACTGTTTGAACCCATACAACATGCAATTTTCGCAGGCGACCGACTGCTTGCTGGCCGGCGTGCTCAAATCGAACCGAATTTTGGCATGATCATCGAGAGACATGGGGATCCACTAGCTTTTTCCTTGAATGAAATCAGAAGGTGACGGTGCTGTTTGAAACGGCGGCGAGCCACCACGAGAAGACCCTTCCACGACCCCGTTCCCCCGAAAATGATGGGAAAAGCCGGTGGTTTCGTGGCCGGGATTTCAAGAATATCCCTCTGTTTACCGCAAATGCAACGGCAACCCCGCCATCATCTCATTAAATAGGATCATAACAAATAAAAAAGATTGATATTTGTCAAAAAAGTCGCTAACGTGTTGGTTCCACACCAGCTTTTGTGTAATTTTATTTATGGCTGGATCAATTCTCTTTTTCGAACTGCCTCACGCTAAAAAAATATGGAGAGTAGAAATGAAAAAATGGACTTGGTTGTCCCTGTTCGCCGCAGCGCTTTTTTTCAATACCACGACCGCCCACGCCTTCAACAAGGGTGAGTACATTTTCCGTCTGGGCGCCGCCTATGTCGAACCCAACGATGACAGCGGCAACGTCACCGGCGTCGCCGGTTCCGCTGTCGGCGTCGATGGCGCCGGAACCCTGGGTTTCACCATTGGCCGCATGATCACCGACAATGTGAGCTTTGAAATGTTCGGCATCTACCCCTCCAACCATGATCTGGTGGGTGAGGGCACCCTGTCGACCGCCGGTCTCACCGACATCGGTGAAGTGGATGTGTTCCCGCCGACCTTCTCTTTCAATTATTATGTCTATCCCACCCCACAGGTTGCCGCCCACATCGGCGTTGGCGTCAGTGGTGTGTTTTATTTCAATCCGGAACTCTCCGGAACGGCGAAAAATGCCCTGGGCAACAATTCCGATCTCGACATCGACAACACCGTCGGTTTCGGTGGCAACATCGGCGTCGATTTCAAGATGACCGACAAATTGTTGTTGAGCCTGGCGGTGATCTACTCCGACTTCGATGCCGATGCCACCATCAAAAACACCAATGCGGGTAATCTGAGCGTTGATGTGGAAGTGGATCCGGTGGTCGGTTTCGTCGCCCTCGGCACCACCTTTTAAACCGCGGCCCGATAGCCGACGCCTGTTTCGACCGGACCAGGGACGGTCCGTCGAACAGGGATGGGCGCTTTGCGTTTGGAACGGGATTTCCGAACGCGTCCGGCGGGTGCATGGAGGTACCCGCCGGACAATCCCAGCGCAGGAACGCGTGGATCATCGCCGGTGGGAGAGATAAAAATCCATCAATCCCCGGGTGGAACCGTCATGGTGGGAAAGGTCGGCTTCGGGGCCGGCGTCAATTTCGGCGCGGATGCGTTTGGCCAGGGTTTTGCCCAGCTCCACCCCCCACTGATCAAAACTGTTGACCCCCCAGATCACCCCCTGCACAAAGATTTTCATCTCATACAGCGCAGTCAACAGCCCCAGTGAATAGGGCGTCAGACGATCCAGGAGCAGGGTATTGCTCGGCCGGTTGCCGGGGAACAGCCGATGCGGCAGTTGTTCGGCGATGTTTTTTTCATCCAATCCCGCCGCTTCCAGTTCAGCCCGCGCCTCTTCTTCGCTGCGTCCCCGCATCAACGCTTCACTCTGGGCGAAAAAATTGGCCATCAACTCGGCATGGTGATTCTCTTCGCCGGTCTGAGGATGGACGAAACCGATGAAATCGGCCGGAATGGCCCTGGTTCCCTGATGCAACAACTGGAAAAAAGAGTGCTGACCGTTGGTCCCCGGTTCGCCCCAGATCACCGGACAGGTGTCCTGCGTCACCACCCGTCCCCACCGGTCGATGCGTTTGCCGTTGCTCTCCATCTCCCCCTGCTGCAAAAAGGCCGGAAACCGGTGCAATCGCTGACAGTAGGGCAGGATGGCCAGGGAGTCGGCGCCGAGAAAATTACGGTTCCAGATGCCCACCAGGGCCATTAGCACGGGAATGTTTTCTTCAAGAGGGGAACTGGAAAAATGCTCGTCCAGGGCGTGGGCGCCGTCGAGCAGGGCCGAAAACACCGGAAAACCGAACCGGCACGCCACCACCAGACCGATGGTCGAGGCCCAGGAATAACGTCCCCCCACCCAATCCCACATGGGGAACAGATTGTCCGGATTGATGCCGAAGGCGCTGGCGGCGTCGAGATTGCTGGTGACGGCAACGAAATGGTGGCGAATATCCGTTTCTCCGCCACCCTGTTGTAAAAACCAGGCCCGGGCGCTGTGGGCGTTGGCCATGGTTTCGCGGGTGGTGAAGGTTTTGGAGCAGATGATGAACAGCGTCTCCTCGGCCTTCAATCCCCGCACGCCATCGACAAAGGCGCTGCCGTCGACGTTGGCGATAAAACGCACGTCGGGTCCGCCATCATCCGGGTGCCCCAACGCCTCACAGATCATCTCCGGCCCAAGGTGTGACCCGCCGATGCCGATGTTGACGATGGCGCGTATTTTGTGACCGCCGTATCCCCGATGTCGACCGTTGCGTACCGTATCGGCGAAGCGGGCCATCCGTTCCAAGGCGGCCTTGACCTCCGGCATGACATCGGCGCCACCGGCGGGATGAAACCCCTGCCGGCCGCGGTTGCGCAGGGCCATGTGCAACACCGCCCGCCCTTCGGTCCAGTTGATCGCCTCCCCGGCGAACAGCGCCGCCCGCGCCGTTTCCACCCCCCGGCACCGTGCCAGGTCCAGCAAAAGGGTCAGGGTGTCGTCATCCAATAAATTTTTGGAAAAGTCGAACAGCAATCCCGGTTCAGACCCGGTCCGGGCCGGCAGGGTACGGGAAAAGCGAAAAAACCGGTCATCATCCTTGGCGAACAACGTTCGCAAATGCACCTTCCCCCACCGCCGTCGATGGTCCAGCAGGGCCCGCCAGGCGGGGAGATCGGCAAGGGGGAGGGCGGATGCGGTCAAGGTGTCGGACTTTCATTGGACAAAAAGGTCAAAGATTCGTCAGCCCCAGCCGACGTGCCTGCATCTCCTGAAGCCCGGGGATGGTGATCCCATTGGCTTTCAAGGAACTTTCAACGGAAAAGAGGATATCCAGGTTGACTCCTTCCAACAGGATACGACCTTGATGGCTGAGATAGAACCCTTTTGCATTTTTTCCGACGGTCATTTCTTGGGACATGGCTTGGTTCCGATAAAAGGGGTTGAGGGGTAACGATCGTGTAAACGAGAACGAGCCAAAGACGGAGCAAGCATGATTCGTGCCGCAACAGTTGGGTATCACTAAAACAGAACCAATTCAAAAAAATTTGCGAAAGAATTTCGGAGTTGACTTCGGAAGTCCATGAAGTTATCGATATTGATATCCAGCATGGCAGATCTCCTTTTCAGGTTTGCGGGCGTTGCTGAAACCTTGCAGGGGGTCGGCGGGATTTGGCAGATCAAATACCGCCGATTTGACCAAAGTCCAACTGTTGGCAAACGAGCATGAAAATGGATCATGACATTCGCTGGAAACAACGGTTTGAAAACTTTGACAGGGCAACTGAAAAGCTGAAAGCTTTTGCAGAAGAAGAGGGGAAATTTGGTACGGAAATTCATCAAGTTGCTTTAATAGGCGCGTTTAAGTTCACTTTCGAACTTGGCTGGAAAACCCTGAAAGATTACCTGAAATATAATGGAGTTGACGTTTCATTGCCGCGTGAAGTTATCAAACAGGCATTCCGACATAATCTAATTGAAAATGGTCAAATGTGGATTGAAATGTTGGAGGATAGGAACATTTTAACCCATGTGTATGATGAAGAAAAAGCCGGTTTTGCAATCATAAATATCAAGAGTGGGTATATTCCAGCAATTATTCAAGTGCATACCCTGTTAAAAAGCAAATTGGGTGAATGACATGTTTGGATTGCCCGAAAAAACGATCAACCAGATAATAAATTATTTTCAAACGCAACATGAAATCATGGAAGTCCGTGTTTATGGATCGCGGGCGATGGGTACCGGGGAACGGGGTTCAGATATTGACCTTGCCATATTTACATCCAGCGAAAAAGATCGATCAGGGCGGGTAAAAACGGATTTGGAGGGTTTATCCACACCCTACATGTTTGACATAACTGACTATACCCATATCAGTCATCCAGGATTGAAGCAGCACATCGACCGGGTTGGCAAGGTATTGTTCAAGAGGAAAACCGAATAGAGCACAGGGGTGGGTTTTCCCGATGTCCTGGTTATATCAAGGTTTCGCGAACGGCAGGAGTCCGGTTGCAAGGTGCCACCGCGTTCATCACCTGCAAAAGAGCCGACACCGGTCTCACCGGGAGCACATCCTCCCTTGCCGGATAAACAGCGGTGGAACCCGAACGACTTACCGGAAAAAGGTCTACCATTCAACCAGCAGGTCATAGGAGAAGCAATCCGGTCCTTTGTTGGCGCTGAGCAGTTTGACCTTATAGGATTTTTTGGCCCTTACCTTTTTCGTGTTGGTCCGTTCGAAGTCAAATTTCAAGATCCTCGTGGCTTTGGTATCCTTGACCGTGGCGGCCTGGCTCTCTTCTTCGCAGGCGTTGAACTTGATGGTCACCTCGGTTTCCGAGTGGGGTGAGCCCAGCTGGATGCTGAGGCCTTCCACATATCCCACGGGCGAAGCGCCGGGCTCGGAACAGGAAGAGAGGGTGACGGTTTGGGAATTGCCAGCCATGAGAGGACTCCTTGTTCAAAATGTTTTGGAAAGAGGCAAACGTACCAAAAGCAACCCTTGGAAGTTACGCCTTTGACGGACGATCGGCAAGGATGCCTGGGATCGGAATCCGCTTGGGGGTGGCATGGTTGTCAAGGAGGTTTGGATGAACGAAAAAACCCCACTTTAAAAAGGGGCGCACGCCTCAACCATGCTGCAGGAATTTGACCGCCTCATGGCTGACCAACTCTCCGGCACCTGCTTCATCAAATCAAGTTGATATGAATAAACCTTGCCTCGAAAGGGCTTACCAATGAATGTAACCCTCCATCTTCCTGACCAACTCGGTAAAAAGTTGACGGAAATGCCGGACTATGAGCGGTTTGCGGAAAGAGCACTGCGAAAGGCCCTGGCGGATAAAGCGGCGTTGGAACAATATCACCAGGAAAAAATTGAAAAAGGCATTCAAGCCGCCCGGGAAGGGCGGTTTGCGGAGGACCAGGATGTGGAAGCCTTTTTTGATCAATGGAAATGAACATCAAATGGACCCTGCCGGCATTGGCGGATTTACACCAGGAGGCGGAATTCATTTCACAGGAAAACCCGCAGGCAGCCAGACTGGTTTTCTTAAATATTATACTCTATTAACAGATTGATTTATTATAAAAAGATGGCAAGAGAAGGTAAACGTTCCTTTGCAGAAAGAGGGCAGTGAACAAAACAGACATCGGATTTGAACGTTTACAATGGAAAATGATTTTCAAAATTTCTGGCAGTGTGAAAAAGACGAAGAATTTGAATCGTTTGAAGGTGTACACGATAAATGATGATATAGGATAAGTCAGAAAGAACTAGCTCACGGGTATTGGTGATTCTTCGGTCGTGTATCGTAATGACCTAACCCGGTCTCGCTGGGAACAAAACCCACTC
>CAYFNE010000056.1:0-32138 GCA_964344355.1 uncultured Magnetococcales bacterium | reverse complement strand
AGGGAGTGGGTTTTGTTCCCAGCGAGACCGGGTTAGGTCATTACGATACACGACCAATTTTCCCGCTGCTTGAAAAACGATCTTGGGGGAAAAACCTCAAATACACAGGATCTGAAAGTCCACTAACATTAAAAAACAAGGTGTATTTTTTCCAGCTTGTGTTTTTTGGAACGATAAAGTCGGTGAGAATTTCGTCAGTTGAAAAATTCTGTACAAGTACTCGTAAACGAGTTTCTTCGTTTGTTTTTGCTGAAAATGAAAACTGATATTGGCCTAACCTCTCAACAAAAACTGGGTAATGAACAGCTTGCCAGAAAGTGTTCGTTTCAATGGCTAGAGCACTATTTTCTATGTAGGCTGTTTCACCATTTGACTGCCAACGTTTCCACGGTGATTGAAGGATAGTTTCTGAAAAATCTCCATAAGAAACAAGATTATACCCAGCATAGCAAAAATCGAAAGGAAACAAGATCAAAGATATTGAAACAATGAGTGGAAAAACAGACAATTTCTCAACTTTAATGGTTGAGCATAGGAATGAATAGAGGGCTTGATTAATCATGGTAGAGCCTCGTTTTTACCAAAAATAGAGGAAAAGATTGTCTCAGTTGAGATTTATTTTGTTGCCATTGTCGTCTGTGTAAAAAATGAGTTTTTCATTTGAGAACTCGAACGATTGTCTGTTGATAGACTTGGAAGAAGTGTTCGAACCTCCCCGAAGGGCGTTGTTAATCATTGTCGAGGAAAAGTTTCTGTCAAGGAAGTACCCTCCCCTGTTTCCAGAGAAAGTATTTGTTCTATCGGGTCTTCTCATTCCGGGGGTTCCGATATTCTGGATAAAGTTGAAAGTATTATTCGTGATTCCATTCGGAAGATGGATCCCGGATCCAGTTCCAGATCCTGAGGCTGTGGCAAAAACGTTGGCAAACCCAATACATACGTTATCCCTGAAGGCGACCTTCATCAGAGTATATTTTTGAGATGTTGAGACACCTATAACGGCAAAAGAGTCCATTTGAGTGTTATTGTCAAAATCAGATCTATTAAAGGTTTTCCCGCTGAAAGCGTTACCTGTTACAGAGATAAGGTTATACGCATGAGTGTGTCCAAGAATGAGGATACCAACTTTAGCATAATTAATCGTGTTTCCAGAAATATTTATACCATGAACCGTATAGTCGGTGAATGATCCAATATCTGTGTCTGCATAGATCCTGATTGCAAAGCCATGACTCTCGGGCCTATTCGGATGCTCGATTGTATTTCCTGTTATCGTTATTGGCCCGAAAGGGCGCAAACTTTTGAAAAACGGACGTTTTTTTATATATTTATAAAGCCCGAACTCAGATATTTCTATTGTCCCTCCACCTGAAGTAGAAGAGACTTTGAGTCTTCTTAAGCAATTTCCAGTTATCGATATATTTTCAGCACCACAGCTTATAGTGATACATGACTCACTGGCTGTGACCTGATTACCCATGATGGCACAGTTTTTCCCTCTAAACTTTGCATCTCCAAGGCATACATCTGGCTGGTCATTACGAACAGTGTTACTGGTGAATACAATATCGGAACCATTTAAATATACTGAGTGCTCAGAAGAATTAAAAAAAACATTCCCTTCTATAATCCAATCTCTACCAGCCCTGGGTTTGTTTATTTCAGAGGTTGGATCTCTCCAAAGATCAGTCTCTTTCTGGAAAGCTGTTTCGTACGTTCCTGACCCAGAGATTGCGTTGTCACACCACTCAAAGTAGTTTCCCGTAGCGTTGAAATGGTCAACTCCAGAAAGGGTTATCGCATGAAGGAGAGATCTTCCAAAAATGGAGTGAGGCTCAGCAATGAAAAAACAATCCTTAACTTTAAGATTATAAACCTTTGTTGTGTTACGGTAAATCTGCCCGGCCCATATAGGTTTACAATAAATAGCAGATGAATCGATTTTGGTGAAGCGTGTGTTCGTGATTGTCACATCTACCAGATTCCTCAGTTCAAGTGCTGTACGAAAATCTGGCATCGAACTTCCGTACACGGAGTGCCTGACGTCATTCCCCTCGAACCAAAGGTTATGAATAAGGATATTCCTGGTCTGGTTAACAGTTTTATTGGAGTCAGGAACCCCAATAAAAAGAATAGGGTATGCGTCCTCGTCGGCGATTATATCATCTTTTCGGATAAATTTTGCTCCTTGCTCACCGATTAGGGCAATATTGGATCTGTCCAGCTTAAGACCCCAGCGGTCATGTATCCCCTTATTCCTGCTGATTGCATAAATGCCAGTTGGGAACAGAACATTTCCTCCGGAATTATATAATGAACCGATGGCTGCCTGGATTGCGGCAGTATCATCGGTCTCACCGTCTCCAATTGCCCCAAAGTCCTTAACGTTGACTGAGCTTATATCTGTTGAGGTGGAAGGCTGAGAAATGAGGTTATTTTTGAATGATTCCTTCGAGATGGCAGCCAACGGAAAAACTCCTGCAAGAGATACCACGCCCGCCGCTTTAAGGAATCTTCTCTTGTTTTTCATCATCATTCACTTTCTTGGTTTTGTCAACTTGTTCAACCAACAGCCAAAATCCCCCTTCAGTGCTGGCCGCATACATCCTTTTCCTCAATTTCCGGACGCAACTCCGGCAACCACATTCCACTCCGCCATTGCCTGTCCACGAAGTTCCCGAAATGATCGTGCAGCCATCAGGTGGCGGTCATGGCGGAAGAGGTTATTGATGGGACTGTAGGCAGAAAGAAATCGCTGAACATGTCCGGGTGATTTAAACCCTCGCATCTGCCGCTCTTGCTGACGAGTTGGCTGGTGTGAGTTCTCCGCCCGGTTGTTCTGGTACTGACCGGTTTCGTGATCTGGTGTCAGGCCCATTTCACGATGAGCAGCCCCATAGCTCTTCAACTTATCCGTGACAATTTTGTTCGGGCTGTAGCGCAGCCCCTTGGGAAGCTTACGAAAAAACTTCTTCGCTGCCTTCTTGTTCCGACGGCTTTGGACCAAAATATCAAGGTATCGCCATCCTGATCAACGGCCCTCCAGAGGTAGTGGAGCTTTCCATTGATCTTGATGAAAACCTCATCCAGGTACCAAATATCCCCCGGCTGTCCCTGCCTGGATCGGATTTTTCTGGCGTATTCCTGGCCAAAATTAAGGCACCATTGGCGGACAGATTCGTAGGTGACAATTATTCCGCGCGATGCCAAAATCTCCTCAACATCCCGAAAGCTCAAGGTAAATCGATGATAGAGCCAAACCGCGTGGGAAATGATCTCCCCGGGAAAGCGGTATCCGTGGTAGGGTGAGGGCGTGGTGTCCATGCGGGGAATCTACCACGGATGCGGGATGGGCGGCAACTTGACAGTACCATTGGAAACATTGGGATTTTTTGGACAAAAAATGACCGCCTCAATCGGCGGTCCGGTACTGGAGAATTTCACTGCTGAAAAAAGTGGTGCCCACGCCCGGAGTCGAACCGGGACGGCCTTTCGGCCAGCGGATTTTAAGTCCGCGGCGTCTACCTGTTCCGCCACGCGGGCTCGTCCATGTCAGGATATTATTTTCGCGAACGATGTGAAACACCCGATAATCATGGACCAATCATTCCCTGACCGTGAAACCACCACCGCTTCCCGGCCCCCATAACCATGGGATGTCCCCCCATGCACCCATAGCCTATCACAGCCAACCGAACATTGAAATCCACCCCGTCGATCGAATCGTGAGGATCACCATCCACAAACCGCATCGGAGGCGGCTATTTTTTTGCCAAGGGGCCGCCCACGACCTACAATGATGCCCGGAAAAATAACGCCGTTCCCTTTACAACCGAACAAACCGTTCGAAGGCATCCTGCAATGACCCGGATTCATGCCCCCTTCATCGACATCATCGCCGGCGCCCGCCCGAATTTCATGAAGATCGCCCCGATCATCCGCGCCCTGAAGGCCCGGCTGGCTGCGGGGGGGCGGTTGAATTATCGTCTGGTGCATACCGGACAACATTACGACCCCCGCATGTCCGGCTATTTTTTCGCACAACTCGGCATACCCGAACCGGACTTCAACCTGGAGGTGGGATCGGGTACCCAAGCCGAACAGACCGCGGCCATCATGATCCGTTATGAACGGTTGTTGATGGAAAAACCCTGCAATCTCACCCTGGTGGTCGGTGACGTCACCTCTACCATGGCCTGCTCCATCGCCGCGCAAAAACTGTGCATCCCCGTGGCCCATGTCGAGGGGGGAATCCGTTCCGGCGACTGGACCATGCCGGAAGAGATCAACCGCATGGTGACCGATGCGATCACCAACTATTTTTTCACCACCAGCGAAACGGCCAATGACAACCTGCGCCGTTCCGGTGTCGATGAAGCACGCATTTTTTTCGTCGGCAACACCATGATCGACACCCTGCTGACCAACCTCGATCGTCTTCACCCCCCCCCGTTCTGGGACGATCTGGCCCTGGAATCGGGAAAATTTTTCGTCCTGACCCTGCACCGGCCGGCCAATGTCGATGCGCAACGGGCCTTTGCCCGCCTGCTCGAAGCCATCGGCCGGGAAACACGCGGCCACCCGGTCATCTTTCCGGTTCACCCCCGCACGGCCAAGACCATCAAAAAAATAGCCAATCCACCCGCCAACCTGCACCTGGTGGATCCCCAACCCTACCTCGAGTTCAACTATCTGCTGAAACACGCCTGGGGCGTGATCACCGACTCCGGCGGCATCACCGAGGAAACCACGGTATTGGGAGTCCCCTGCATCACCCTGCGGGATAGCACCGAACGCCCGGAAACGGTAACCATCGGCACCAACGAACTGATCGGCACCGATCCCGACGCCCTGGAACCGGTGCTGACGCGCCTGTTCGCGGGCCAATGGAAATCGGGATCGATCCCCGAAAAATGGGATGGCCGCACCGGGTCCCGAATCGTCGGGATCCTGGAACGGATTTTCCAGGTCGACTGACAATCATGCCCGAACACCCCGACCGTCAAGTTCTCCCCCGAAAATCTGGAGAAAAGATCAAATTTCACACAACCTCCACAAACCACCGCAAGCCCCCGCCACCGGATTGACCGTGGATGTCAATTATTGAAAACCACCTTTCAACAGGAGGCATGGGATTTTTGCGAGCCGCAGATCGACGTCACAACATACGAAGAAGATCCAGACCACTTTCTGTTTTGATTTTTCCTTTGTTTGACAACATGATCCAAAAAAACAACATCCATGCGACACAAACTTTCCAAATTTGATCCCAGACGAAAAAAGACAACAAAAAACACACCAACAAACCGTTGAAGAAATTTTTAACGACACCGGTTGGTAATTATCATTGGAGCGGGCCTGTGTTGATGATACTATAAAGCGGGCTGGCGGTTGTCGGCATGGATTGCCAGTGGAAGCTTCCCCCCCCTATAGCTTCCGGGCAACCGCCAGTCTCGAACCCACCCCATCGCCCGTCCGCAAAACCGCACCACCATCCGATACGTAGCAGATACCACCGCCCATCGAAAACCGTACCCTCCAGGAGAGATCAATGCACGAAGTTGGCATGGGAAGAACCTTTATCGGCCGTCTCGATCATGGTATGGACCTGTTGGGAGAAATCACCCGGGTCTGTGTCGAAAAAGAGATCCGATTGGGAAAAATCGAGGCACTGGGAGCGGTGGAACGGGCTCGTCTGGGCTATTATGATCAGGCCAAACGGAGTTATCGGTTCTACGATCTGAAACGACCCATGGAGATCACCAATCTGACCGGCAATGTCTCCCTGCGCCTGAAAATTCCCTTCGTCCACGCCCATGTCACCCTGACCGACAAGGGGGGGCGCGCCTTTGGCGGGCATCTGGCCCCGGGAACCATCATTTTCGCCTGCGAACTGGTGGTTCAGGAGTTGACCGGCGCCTCGTTGAACCGCGAAGAGGACCCATTCACCGGTCTCCCCCTCTGGAGCCGGGAGAATGGCAACGCCCCTTCATGAAGGGACTGAAATGCGTACCTGGTTGATACGACGACGGCTGGCCTTTTCGATCCGTACCTCCAAACCATCGATGGAAAAACACTCCCCGACCGAAGGAATGGATTCCGCCTCGTTCAACACCCACTGACTGACCGGATCGGTGGGTTTTCCCGTCAACTCTCGACCAATGCATTCGGACAGCATGCGCAGGTCGGCCGATCCATCGGCCAGACAGACGCCCGATTCCTGTTTTTGGACCAATTCGGTCGGTTTGTCCCGATCGTCATAAATCTCCCCGACCAGTTCCTCCAGGATGTCTTCCAGGGTACAGACCCCCTCTACCGAGCCAAAGGGATCGACGACGATGATCAAACGCCGCTTTTTTCCGCGCAGGGTGGTGAACAGTTCATCCACCCGTTTGTTGCGGGGCACGAACAGCGGTTCATGGCCGATCTCGGCCAGGGTCGTATCCAACTTGCCATCGGCCATGGCCGACAACACCTCCTGCAGATAGACCACCCGGACGATATTGCCGCCAAAACCTTCGGTCAGGGGAATGCGGCTGTGGTTCAGGGCCAGCAAATCCTTCAAGGCGTCGCGAATGGTACGGCCGCCATCCAGGGAACGGATTTGATGACGGGGCACCATGACATCGCCGGCAACGATGTCGTCAAACTCAAAAATACGCTGGATCATCTGCTGTTCATCGCGTTCGATGGCCCCCTCCTCCACCCCGTGCCGGGCCAGGATCAACAGTTCCGATTCGGTCACCGTCGGATCGGCGCGTATCGACGAGAGTCCCTGCAGCCAGCCGGTGAACCGTTCCAGGACCCAGACCGCCGGCAGCACCAGGCGGGAAAAAAACAGCAGCGGCGGCGCCGCGCTCAGGGCCAGACCGGAGGCATAGCGGAGGGCGAAGGTTTTGGGCGTCACCTCACCGAAAATCAGCACCAGAATGGTCAATCCCCCCACCGCCAGGCCGGGTCCCATCTCGCCGAACAGTTCCACCGCCAACACCGTGGCCATCGCCGAAGCGCCGATGTTGACCAGGTTATTGCCGATCAACAGGGTGATCAACATGCGGTCCGGATTGCCTTTCAGGACCTGCAACGAGGGGGCCCCCCGTTTCCCGGCCTTCACCAACTCCTCCACCCGCACCATGGACAGGGAGGTCAGCGCCGTTTCCGAACCGGAAAAAAACCCCGACAACAACAGCATCACCAACAAAATAGCGATATCGATCATATCAGCGAAAAGATACCTCGATGGAAATGGTCAAACAGAGGTCCCGATCCTTCCCAAAAACCGCAACCCCTCCCCCGGAACCAAATCCGGGGACCGGCTATTGAATGTACGACAGGGCGAATTGATTTCAAACAAAAATCACCCGAAGGAATCAAAAAGGTCCAAACCGGCACCCCACCACCACCGGCCATGGACCGGAATTCGCCCCATCAGGACAAACCGGCGGCCCGCGCCAGGGTTTCCGGGGAGACGCCGGCAAAGGTTTCAAACTGATGCGGTTGCCGGCGGGAGATCGCCTCGGGCACGTTTTCCATCAATCGTTTCCAGTCGTCCTCCCGCAACCGCTCCAACAGGGCGGCAAACGGTTCCGCTTCCGGGTTGCCGGGGAGATAATGGCGATAAAATCCGGCAATGCTTTTCAACATCGGCAAATAGGGTTGCAGATTGGTGGTGGTCGAGGCCGCCTCGCTGTCCACCCAGGCCACCGGCACGGTGATGATGCCGCCGGCGCCACGCAGACGGGCCTTGAGCAACAGTTCGATGTCGAAGGCGAACCGTTTTTCCCGCAATCCCTGGATGATCTCCCGGACCACCCCGGCCCGGAACGCCTTGAAACCGCACTGGGTATCGATGATGCCATCCAGGTTGTTCAACAGGCGTTTCCAGAGATAAATGAACAGTTTCCCCCGAACGTTGCGGCCATCGCCCTTGACCACCACCGAGGTTGGTTCCCGCCGGGAACCGATGGCCACATCGGCATCGTTGCGCAGCAGTTCCGAAACCAGCAGGCCACTCTGTCCCAGGTCGGTGGAAAGATCGGCGTCCGTATAGAGGATCACCTGATGCGGGGATCCCCGTTCGCCGGCCGCCCACATGCCGTAGGCGATGGCCCCGCCCTTGCGGCTGTCGGCGGTGGTTCGCATGGGCCGGGTGACCGGCAATCCCTGGTGGATCGCCTCTTCCAAAAACAGCACCCGCACCCGCTCACCGCCGTCACAAGAGGCCAAAATTTTTTGCGCCTGCCGGCCACTGCCCCGATCACAACCGTCATCGACCACGGTCATGTCCCAGGTGACCGCCGGCAGGTCCCGGCACAACCAGGACAACTGGTTGATCTTCTCCTGCAGGAGATTTTCCCCATGGGGATGCGATCCATGGGGAAGCAGGCGGGTATGTTCCCTGAAAACGGCAAAAACCACCGACAGCTGCAACGGCCGGTTCAAGGCCCGGAGCGCCGACCGGGAGCGGGCCAGCTTGATCGCCAGGTGCAGGGCCAGCGGTAGCGAATCCCGATTCGCCGCGGTCCGCCGTTCCAGGGTTTCGATCTCCCGCACATCCCCGGCCAGGGCCAACAATTCATCGGCCGTCCGCCGGACCCGGGAGAGCATGGTCGGACGGGACATTTCCAGGGTACGGGGGGTTCTCGAAACCAGGATGTCCAGTTTGTCGAAAAGGGGACTGATTGGCATGATCTCTGGCATGAATGACACGTTTCAACGAACACCGGCCACCGTTTACGGGCCCGGTTCGCAATCACTTCGAAACGGACGACCGCCCCCCTGAGTGGCGTTTTCGGACCGCTTTGAAACATCGGCCCGATGTCCATCATGAACGGAAGCCGGGCCCGCTTCAATGGCCCCCGTGGCCACGGATGAACCGGGGTATTGATGACGGCATAAAGCACGAGAGGGGATGTGGAACAACTTTTTTTTGGCTTTTTTGGGCTTTTTTTGGCTTTTTTTTTCACGGCCAGCAAAAAAAACCTATCCCTGCCATCGCCTTGTATGTGATCTTAGTCAGCTCTATTTTCCAACAACAGGAGATGAAGCATCATGTCTGAACGGGAAACCGGAACCGTCAAATGGTTCAATGATCAAAAAGGGTTTGGATTCATCACCCGCGCCCAGGGCGACGACGTTTTTGTCCATCATACCGCCATCAAAGCCGAAGGGTTCCGATCGCTCTCAGAGGGACAGCAGGTGGAGTTCACCGTAACCAGGAGTGACAAAGGACTTCAGGCGACCGAGGTCACCCCTCTCTGATCCTCCGGCGGGCCGTTGCCGCGCCGGCGGCGGCCCGCCCGGCGTGTACCGCCAATGACGATCGCCCCCAGCCCACCGGAAAAAACGACACATGGTCTCCAGCAGCACCTTCTGGATCATCGGCATCATCATCAACGTCTCCCTGACCGCCCTGGGGGTCTGGTGGATTTTCAAACAGACCCGGGGCTCCTGAGAGATTGTCGATAAATCTTTCAACAACCACCGATTACCGGACCACCCCCTGAAAAAAACGACCGCCCCGACCGGACCCTGATTCCGGTCTAAAAGGGTTTGCCGCCACCACCGGGTGGAAAGCCGCCGAATCCACCCATGCCCCCCAGTCCGGGCGGCAACCCCGGGGGAGGGCCGCCCTGGCCCTCGGACCCACCCGGCTCGACCGGCGGCGGCGCGCCGAGACCGGCCATATCGGGCATGCCGCGCATGAAACCCTTGCCCTTTTTCATTTTGCCCATCTGCTTCATCATCTTTTGCGCCTGCATGAACTGCTTCAAGACCCGGTTGACCTCCTGAACCGTTGTTCCGGATCCCTTGGCGATGCGTTTTTTACGCGAGGCGTTGAGCAGTTGATGTTTGCGCCGTTCCTTGAGGGTCATGGAGTTGATGATGGCCTCGGTGAGACGCATCTGTTTTTCCCCCTCGGACATGTCCCGCCCCTTCATGGCCTGTTTGACACCGGGGATCATCGCCATCAGGTCGCCCAACGGACCCATTTTTTTCACCTGTTGCATCTGTTCGAGAAAATCTTCCAGGGTGAAGGTGGCCTTGAGCAGTTTTTTCTGCATTTTCAAGGTGGTTTCCACGTCCACCTTTTCCATGGCGGTTTCCACCAGGGTCAGGACGTCACCCATGCCGAGGATTCGGGAGGCCACCCGGTCGGGATGAAACGGTTCCAGCTTGTCGAGGGTTTCGCCGGTGCCGAGGAATTTGATCGGCTTGTTGGTGGCGTGACGGATGGAGAGGGCGGCGCCGCCCCGGGCGTCACCGTCGTTTTTGGTCAGGATGACACCGGTGAGGTCCAACCGTTCGTCAAACCCCTTGGCCACGGTCACCGCGTCCTGACCGGTCATGGCATCGGCCACCAACAACCGTTCCACCGGTGTGGCGGCTTCGGCCACCCGTTGCAGTTCGGTCATCAACTCCTCATTGATGTGCAGCCGACCGGCGGTATCCAGGAACAACACGTCATAACCGCCATTGCGGGCGCTGTCCAGGGCCCGTTTGGCGATCCGTTCCGGTTTTTCACCGGCGACGATCTCCAGGGTGTCCACCCCGGCCTGGGCGCCGACGGTGGCCAGCTGGTCCATGGCCGCCGGCCGGTAGACGTCCAGGGAGGCGAGCAAACATTTTTTTCGCTCTTTTTCCCGCAGAAACTTGGCCAGTTTGGCGGTGGTGGTGGTTTTACCGGAACCTTGCAGACCCACCATCATCACCACCGCCGGCGGCTGGCTGGCCAGGTCCAACCGTTCATTGGCCCGACCCATGATGCTCACCAGTTCATCATGGACCACCTTGATCACCTGCTGGCCGGGATTCAGGGAACGCAACACCTGCCGCCCGGTGGCCTTGGACCGCACCCGGGCGATGAAGGCCTTGACCACCGACAGATGCACATCG
Organism: uncultured Magnetococcales bacterium; assembly: GCA_964344355.1. Taxonomy (GTDB): domain Bacteria; phylum Pseudomonadota; class Magnetococcia; order Magnetococcales; family CAYFNE01; genus CAYFNE01. The sequence continues at coordinate 21,242 of CAYFNE010000056.1, read as the reverse complement.
GCCTCCAGCAGGGCCTTGCGCACCTCCCGCAGGGCGTCCTGGATGTTTTTGTCGGTCAGGGTACCCCGGCCGGTCAGTTTTTTGAATACGCCGTCGAGACGGTCTGAAAGGGAATCAAACATGGAAAAAGGGTTCCTGTCGAAAAGACGGATTGAAAATCGGCTTCAAAGGCGCCCCCCCTTCATCGAGGGGCATCGCCGGCGACCACCGGCAGGTCCTGAACCCGCCAGTCGGCCATGGAGCCATCATACAGCCGAACCTTGGAAAAACCGAGTTGCCGCATCATGAACAGGGTTTGTGCGGCGCGATGGCCGGTTTCGCAATAGAGGATGATCTCCTGCTCGAGATCGGTCACCCCGGCTTCGGCCAACATCGCCAACAGTTCCCGGCGCGGTTTCAGGCGCGGATCGTTTCGATCGACCAGGACCCGCATCCAATCGAAATGGACCGCCCCGGCCAGGTGTCCCCGGGGACCGATGGTGGTCATTCCCAGATATTCCCGGGGACTGCGGGTATCGATCAGCCGTACCGGACTGTCCGCGGCGGTGGCGGCGATCACCCGCTGCCGGTCGGCCTCCAGGGAGGTATCGATCCGTGGCGTGAAAACCGCTGCCTCGACGACCGGCCGAACCGGGGTCATGGGACGCTGTTCCCGAAACCAGGAGCCCAGGCCGCCATCCAGCAACCGCCCGAGATCGTTGCCCATGGAGGTGAGGGTCCAGAGAAAACGGGCGGCATCCATGCCACCGGTCAGATCATAGGCCACCACCCGGGTATCGATGGCGATGCCCAGGCGTCCGAACAGATCGGCCAGGTATTCCGACGATGGACGCAGCCCCGGGACCTGATCGCGCCTTTCGACGATATTGGAATAGGGCACCAATACCGCGCCGGGTATGTGGTTGTTGCGGTAGTATTTTTCCCCGCCCACCTGAATGATGCGCAAATCCGGTTGTTGCAGGCGCTCTTCCAGCCATTGGGTACTGACGAAAAATTCCGGGGCGGCAGCGGCGGAAGGGGGTGGGGCGGCAAAAGTCATGGCGGTTATCAATACACAGTCAGATGGTTGATGAAGGTTGACGACATCCACATCGCCAACTCCAGAGGAAAAGGACGCTCAGCAGGGCTTGCTGGCCTTTTTATCGGCCAGGGATCGCTGGATGTCACGAAATTGTTCGACGTTGTTCAACAGCAGGTCGACCAGGGCCGGGTCGAACCGTTTTCCCCGCCCCCCCTTGATGAAATCGATCACCCGTTCCGGCTCCCAGGCCTTTTTGTGACAACGATCGTGGGACAGGGCGTCGAACACGTCGATCAGGGCGACGATCCGGGCAAAAATGTGGATATCCTTCCCCTCCAGCCGTTGTGGATAGCCGGTGCCATCCCACCGTTCATGGTGTTGACTGGCGATGATGCTGCCGGCGTGGAGTACCCGGCGGTTGCTGCCCTTGAGAATTTGAAAACCGATGCTGGCATGCTCTTTCATCTCGCCCCATTCGGCCTCGTCCAGTTCCCCGGGTTTGTTGAGGATGGTATCGGGCACCCCCACCTTGCCCAGATCGTGCAGCGGTGAGGCCAGCCACAACAGTTCGACATCGTCATCGTCCAACCCGGCCAGTTTTGCCAGCAAACGGGCGCTGTCGGCCACCCGGCGCACATGGTTGCCGGCCTTGTTGGTGCGGGTTTCGATCACCTCCCCCAGGGTGAAGGTGATCTCCCGTTGGGTCTCCATGATCTCCCGGTTGAGATAGACGTTTTCAAAGGCCAGACCGACGTTGGAGGAAAAAATCTGGATCAGTTGCCGATCGATCTCCTCCAGTATTTTATTGCCCTTGAGATAGATCAGGGTTTGGGAACCGCTGCTGCCGGTAAAATACCCGACATAGATATTGTCACTGAAAATACTCTCCCGTTCCTGCGAAGCCTTCAGGATCAGGTCGAGTACCGTCGATGGCGCCGCCTCTTCCAGGCCGGCGCCGATCCGGTCGGCAAAGGCGCCGGTACCGGCGAACAACCGGAATTGACCGTTTTCGCGGTCCCAGCGGGCGGCGAAACCGGACGGTTTGACATACAGGGCGCTCTCATCCAGTTCCAGGATGGAACTGAGTTGCATGAGCACGCCGGTGGCCAGTTTTTTGATGGAGCGCGGTTCGAACAGGGTGCCGGTGGCGTGAATGATCTTTTCCAACCCGCGGCGGTTCTCCTCGATGATGCAGATATCCTGGTAGGAACGCAGGGAAGCGATGACCACGGTCACCAGTTTTTGTTCGGTCAGTTCCGACTTTTCCTTGTAGTCGTTGATATCGTAACCGGTGATGACATCCTGCTCCGGGGCCTGTCCCGGTTGACCGGTTCGCAGGATGATGCGGACGAACTGGTTGTGCAACTCCTCGCGAATGTAGCGCACCGCCTCCAGGCCCGCCTGCTCCCGTTCCATCACCACATCCAGCAACAACACGGCGGTGTCGGGATGTTCGCGCATCAATCGTTTGGCGTCGGCGCCGGAAAAACCGGTGATGAATTCAAGGCCGCGCCCCTCAAAAGTAAAATTGCGCAGCACCAGTTTGGTCAACGTCTGCACATCGGCATCATCGTCGATGACCATGAGTTTCCATTTGCGGCCCGAGCGTCCTACCGGCATCGGCCCGCCCGCCCCGGTCTCCGCCACCTCATCTTCGGCGAAGATCAGTTCGTCATCACCGTTATTCATCCCGTTTCGCCTCTTCCGATGGAAAACGTATGGTGAATGTCACCCCTTCACCCGGCGCGCTTTCACACTCGATGCTGCCGTCCAGGGTCTGCGTGACCAGATTGTACACGATATGCATCCCCAAACCACTCCCCCCCTGTCCCCGGGCGGTGGTAAAAAACGGTTCAAAAATTCGTTTCCGCACCTCTTCGCTCATCCCGCGTCCGGAGTCGGAATAACGGAACAGCACCCGGTCTTCCGAATCCAGGGAGAGATCGAACAGGATACGACCCGATGCCCCTTCTTCGAAACCGTGGATCAACGAGTTGACCAGCAGGTTGGTGATCACCTGGGAAAAGGCGCCGGGAAAACTGTCCACCTCCAACGTTTCCGGGCAGCGCACCGTCACCGTGTGGTCGGTGCGTTTCATGCGTGGACGCAGGCTGATCAACACATCATCGATATAGTTTTTCAGGATAAACCGCCGCCGTTCCTCGCTGGTCTGGTCCACGGCCACCTGTTTGAAACTGCGGATCAGGGTCGCCGCCCGCTCCAGGTTGCCCAAAATCATCTGCGAGGACTCCTGTGCGTCCACCAGGAAGGTGTTCAGGTCGGACCGTTTCATGGTACCGGCCACGAACCGTTCGTGGCACTCCTGGCTTTTGCGTTCCAGGAAAGAGGCGGCGGTGACACCGATGCCGATGGGGGTGTTGATCTCATGGGCGACACCGGCCACCAATCCGCCCAGGGAGGCCATCTTTTCCGACTCCACCAGTTGGCTCTGGGTCCGTTTGACCATCATCAGGGATTCCCGCAGGGCCTCGTTGGCCATCTCCGTTTCCCGCTTTTGCCGCATTTCCCGTTCCCGGGCCCGGGTGATCTCCTCCCCCATATAACGGAACTGATCCCGCATCATCGCCAGTTGATCACCGCCCGCTATGGCCTTTCGGGGTTCCAGTCCCAACTTGTTGCGGGAAAAATCGTGCATTTCCCGGGTGAAGTGGCCGATGCGGCCGGCGACCCAGGTGATGATCCACAAAAACAGCCCAATCATCGCCAAATGTCCGGCGGTACGATAGAGACGCTCTTTTTCAAAGATGGATTCGCTGATCTCCCGGATATCGGCAACCTTCACCAGAGTGGCGAACTGGACGAACACGTCGGTCGGAAAGCCATAATCGAAAAAGGACTTGTCCATCATGATGTAACGGTCCAGAAGACTGTTGATGTTGGCGCCCTGTCGCACCAGGTCCGGACGGCTGCTGGCCATGATGCGGCCACTGTCCTGGTCCAGGAAGACCATGATGCTCCCAGATCTGTTTTGATCTTGAAAAGAGAGCAGAAACTCCTCGTCCAAGGCCGTCACCAACACCAGCCAGGCCCGCGTGACCCCGGAAAAATTTTTCACCGGCAGGGTGGTGAACAGATAGGGAACCCCGGAATTTTCGCGAATGCGATTGGGGCTGCCGGCGGGTTGCCACTGCCCGTTCCACTCTTCGAGGAACCGGTTGGGAAAGGATTTGAACGTAAAATCATACACCTCCCGAATCCGGCCCGGTTCATCCAGCAGCAGAATGTGGGAAAGATGAACCAAACCACGGATGGCCGACGAACCGGGTATCCAGCCCGGACGTTGGGCCAGGTGCCGAACCGGGGGATCCGCCTCCCGGTTCCAATCGAGTTCCTCCAACTCCCGGATATGATGGAAGAGAGGGTTGCCGGCGGCCAACAGTTTGCCGGCCTGGTTTTGGCGGCGGAACAGCCCATCAAGACGCAGCCAGTCATTGCGGGCGTAGCGTTCCAACTCCTGGTGCAAATAACGATTAAACACCTTTTTAATGTGTATTGACTGGATATAATCCTGGAAAAACCAGAACAGGAGCCCGGCCACCCCGGTCAGGATGAAGGCCTTGAGGGTGAGGGATACGCTGAAAAAGCGGTTGAACATGCACTTTCCCCCGGGAGTGATCAAATCGGATACGGCGCCGCGGCCACCCGGCCGGGCAGTCGGACGGTTATCGGCCGTAACCGATCATTCGGGACCGCCGATCAGCTCTTCTTCCAGAAACCGCCATCCCCCCCGCTTCAGGAGTTGATGGGCAACCAGATAAAAATCCGCGGCCACACTGCCGGCCCGGTCCATGATATGGGCGACCAACCGTTGCGCCCGCTCATTGACCAGCTTCTCGGCGCTCCAGGTGCTCAGATTGTCGGTCCGATAGAACGGATAACGCCCCGCCACCAGGCCCTCGGCATCGTCGGCGGCGATACCGTTCACCCGGATGGCCTTGACCAACTCCCGATGCTCATACCGTTTCAAATTCCACAGCACTTCATATCCGATCGATCCCTTGTAACCGGCCACCGCCGAGAGCATGTCGGGAATGGTGCCCACCTCCATCAGGCGCGGTGAAAACAGGTCCTCATTGTCGAGGATCAACCGCCAGTGACCCGGCCGGACCTTGCAGTGCAGACGACCGACGGGACGGATCGGCAGGTCCAGTGCCTTTTTGCCGGCCGCCGCCGGCAACTCGGTCCAACGGCGGTATTTGCCCTGGAAAATGGCCCGCACCTGCTCTTCGGTCAGATCGCCGACCGGGTTGTCCGGATGGACGAGAATGGCCAGAGAGGCGATGCCGACGGTGTGAAATTTCAGGCCCGGCAGACGGTCCGACGGCGCCGGTGGACAGCAGAACCCGCCGATGTCGGCCCGTTTGCGGTTGAGCATGCTCTCGGTGGTGCCACAGGTCCCCTCCTGGAGAGCGACCTTGATACCGGTATCACGGGCATATTGTTGAATGATCGGCAAAAAGGCCGGATAGAGATGTTTGATCCAGGGTCAGGGCCACATCGGCCCCTTGAGCCCATTTTCCATAGTCGATCGGTGCCTGCAACCACTCTTCCGGCTTGGAAGTGGTTTGATCGGCGGGGAAAAAGGCCGGTCCGCGCAGGATCTCCCCCAGGTCCCGGGCCTCGACGGTTCCGGGGAACGACAGAAGAAACAACAACGCCAACAGCGGTAAAAAACCTGTTTTCATGACATCACCCCGATTGGCCCGATCCTCAAACCACCTGCAGGCCGGCCCGTTCCAGCATGCTGGTCAGTGTTATCAACGGCAACCCCATCAGCGCGGTCGGATCATCGCCGTGCATCTTTTCGAACAGGATGATGCCCAACCCTTCCGACTTGAAGGAACCGGCGCAATCATAGGGTTTTTCCCGCCGCAGATACCGTTCGATGCGCTGTGGCGCCAAGGCACGGAACCGCACCTGGAAAGGAACGACCGCCGTTTGTGACTCCCCCGTCTCCACATCAAGTAAACACAGACCGGTGAAGAAATCAACTTCCCGCCCGGAAGCGCCGCGCAACTGCGCCACCGCCGCCTCATGGCCACCCGGTTTTCCCAGGATCTCCCCGCCCAGGACCGCCACCTGGTCGGAACCGATGATCAGGGAACCGGCATGGGCCCCCGCCACCGAACGGGCCTTGGCCAGCGCCAGGCGCCGGACCAGCGTTTCGGCCCCCTCCCCGGCCCGCCTCTCCTCGTTGACATCGGGGGCCACGGCGAGAAAATCCACCTGCAACCGTTCCAGGAGCCGCCGGCGGTAGGGAGAGGTGGAGGCCAGGACCAATCCCGGTTTCACCGGGCGAACTCGCTGTCGATCACCTCAACGTCCACCCGACCGCTCCAAATGCCGGGCACCCCATCGGTCTCGACCCGGAAAAACCGCGTCTTCCCCACCTCCAGGGGGACCGATTTGTCCCCGAACAGGCCGCCGGAAACCACCAGGGGGTTGATGGGACGACGGGTAAGGACCCGATCGTTGGCATCCAGGAAAAGAACGTCCACCCAGGAGGCGAGAGAGGTGGAGGCCAGGACCAATCCCGGTTTCACCGGGCGAACTCGCTGTCGATCACCTCAACGTCCACCCGACCGCTCCAAATGCCGGGCACCCCATCGGTCTCGACCCGGAAAAACCGCGTCTTCCCCACCTCCAGGGGGACCGATTTGTCCCCGAACAGGCCGCCGGAAACCACCAGGGGGTTGATGGGACGACGGGTAAGGACCCGATCGTTGGCATCCAGGAAAAGAACGTCCACCCAGGAGGCGATCAAGGGGTGCCGGCCACGATTGATGACCCGCGCCTGGACCCAGCGCCGTCCCTCCCTGCCGCGATGAACCCGAATCCGGTCCACCAGCACCGAATCATACTGGCCGCCGCCATCCTCCCCCTGGCCGAAATCGTCCTCATCGCCGCGACTACTGGCCGAGACCAAAATCTTTTCCCACCAGGGATCGCCGGGCTCGAAGGGAATTTCCGGCAGGTCGGGAATTTTTTCAAATACCCAACGTCCCAGGAAACTGGGGTCCACCACCTTGTCCCCCTCATCATCATCACTCCCGAACAGGCCCATGTAGTAGAGACCCAGCAACAGGGCCAACACCAGCGGCGTCGTGAACGTGACCACGACCGGAACCAGTTTGTAATGGCCCAGATCATCCTTCAAATATCCGAACAGACTCACCGCATGTTCTCCCGCCACCTTTCCACCGTTTTTCCATCCCGTCCATCTTTCACGCTGGAAAAAATCGGTGAACGCCTTTTCATCTCATCGTCCGTCATCCCATCAATCGACCCAAACGCGGGCATTTTGAAACAACCGCAACCACGGTCCCGCCTCGCCCCATTCATCCGGGTGCCAACTGTTCTGCACGGTCCGGAACACCCGCTCCGGATGGGGCATCATGATGGTCACCCGGCCATCGGCGGTGGTGAGACCGGTGATGCCGACCGGTGACCCGTTGGGATTGGCCGGATAGGTTTCGGCAACACGCCCGCGGTTGTCCACATAACGCAGGGCCACCAACCCCTGCCGCCCCACCCGTTCCGGCAGATCCGTCCCATCGAACACCGCCCGCCCCTCCCCATGGGCACAGGGCACCGGCAGGCGGGAACCGGCCATGCCGGCCAACAGGATGGAGGGATTTTCCGGAATTTCCACCATCGCCACCCGCGCCTCAAAACGGGCACTGACATTTTGCCGAAAACGGGGCCACGATTCGGTACCCGGGATCAACCCGGCCAGGCTGGACAACATTTGACAACCATTGCAGACCCCCAGGGCAAAGGTGTCGCGCCGATGAAAAAACGTCGAAAAGGCCTCCCGCAGCCGGGGATTGAACAAAATCGACTTGGCCCACCCCTCCCCGGCCCCCAACACATCGCCATAGGAAAAACCGCCACACACCGCCATGCCCCGATAGTCGGCCAAATCCCGCTCACCGGCCAGCAGGTCGCTCATGGTCACGTCCACCGGGTCAAATCCGGCACGATGAAAGGCCGCCGCCATCTCCACCTGACCGTTCACCCCCTGCTCCCGCAGGATGGCCACCCGCGGCCGCACGCCGCCGTTCATCATCGGCGGCCGTTGCGGATCGAAGGTCAAAAGCGGCTGAAAACCGGGGTCGCCGTCGTCGAGAAGGGCCTCATACTCCTGATCCGCCGTTTCCGGATTGTCCCGCAGACGGCGCATCCGCCAACCGGTCTCCGACCAGAGACGCTGCCAGTGACGCCGTTCCGCACCCAGGACCGTCCGGTCGGCGCGGGTAAAGACGATGCGGTCATCATCGGTCGGGGTACCGATGTCATAAGCCGAAATCCGATGCAGGCGGAACCGATCCACGACCATCCGGACATCGGCCCGCCGCACCTGCAACACCGCCCCGGGTTCCTCACTGAACAGAGCGGCCACCGTTTCGGGACCCGAATCATCCAGGGTCACCGTCACCCCCACATGACCGGCGAAGGCCATCTCGCACAGGGTGACGAACAGACCGCCATCGCTGCGGTCGTGATAGGCCAACAACAGATCCTGGCCGTTCAACTCTTGGATGATGTGGAAAAAATCCACCAGCCGCCCGGGGTCGTCCAGGTCCGCCGGTTCATGGCCGATGGTACCGTAAACCTGGGCCAGGCAGGAACCACCGAGGCGGTTTTTCCCACCGCCGAGGTCCACCAGAATCAGCGCGGTCTCCCCTTGATCGGTCCGCAATTGTGGCGTCAACGTTTTGCGCACATCCGTCACCGGCGCAAAGGCGGAGATGATCAGCGAGACCGGCGCCGTGACCGATTTTTGTTCACCGTCCGCCCGCCAAACCGTTTTCATCGACAGGGAATCCTTGCCCACTGGAATGCCGATACCCAGTTTTGGACAGAGGTCCATGGCCACCGCTTTCACGGTGTCGAACAGGTTGGCATCCTCACCGGGATGCCCGGCCGGGGCCATCCAGTTGGCGGACAGTTTGATGGTACCGATCCCCCCGATGGTGGCGGCGGCGATGTTGGTCACCGCCTCGGCCACCGCCAGACGGGCCGAGGCCGGACCATCGATCAAGGCCACCGGCGTGCGTTCGCCCATGGCCATGGCCTCACCGGCCCATTCATCATAGCCCCGGGCGGTCACCGCCACATCGGCCACCGGCACCTGCCAGGGGCCGACCATCTGATCCCGGCAAACCAGACCGGTGACGGTGCGGTCGCCGATGGTGATGAGAAACCCCTTGTCCGCCACCGTCGGCAGGGTCAACAACCGTTGCGCCGCTTGCGCCGGATCGATATCGGCGCCGGTGAACCGGGATGGATCGACCAGCCGCCGCTGCACACGCCTGGCCAGGCGCGGCGGTTTGCCCAACAATACCTCCAGGTCCATGTCGATGGGGGTGTTGCCGAACCGTTCATCGGTCAACAACAACCGGCCATCACCGGTGGCGGTGCCGACCAGGGCATAGGGACACCGCTCCCGCCGGCAGACGGTTTCAAACCACTCCCGGGCCTCCGGGTCCAGGGCCAGGACATAGCGCTCCTGGGATTCATTGCACCAGATTTCCATGGGGGACATGCCGGGATCGGCATTGGGCACCGCCCGCAGTTCGAAACGACCGCCGATGCCGCCGCCATGGACCAACTCCGGAAAGGCGTTGGACAGACCCCCGGCGCCGACATCGTGAATGGAGAGGATGGGGTTGTCCGCCCCCCGTTGCCAACAACGGTTGATCACCTCCTGGCAACGGCGCTGCATCTCCGGATTGTCCCGCTGCACCGAGGCGAAATCGAGTTCCGCCGCCGATTGACCGCTGGCCTGGGACGAGGCGGCGCCGCCGCCGAGGCCGATGAGCATCGCCGGCCCCCCCAACTGCACCAGCAACGCCCCCTCCTTCAGGGGCCGCTTTTCCACCTGTCCCCGGGAAACACTGCCCAGACCGCCGGCGACCATGATCGGTTTGTGATAACCGCGCATCTCACCGTCGACCCGCTCCTCGTAGGTACGGAAAAAACCGGCCAGGTTCGGACGCCCGAACTCGTTGTTGAAGGCGGCGGCGCCGATCGGCCCCTCCAGCATGATCTCCAGGGGCGAGACGATGCGCTCCGGTTTTTCCGGCGGTCGCTCCCAGGGCCGTTCCCCACCCGGCAAACAGAGATTGGAGACGGCGAAACCGGTCAAACCGGCCTTGGGACTGGACCCCCGGCCCACGGCCCCTTCATCGCGGATCTCGCCGCCGGAACCGGTGGAGGCCCCCGGATAAGGGGAGATGGCGGTGGGATGGTTGTGGGTCTCCACCTTCATCAGGATGCCCAGATGGTCGGCGTGGGGACGGTAGAGACCGGTGCCACCCTCGGCGAAAAAACGTTGGCCGTGACCATCGCCCGCCGAGGCCATCACCGCGGCGTTGTCGCTGTAGGCCAGCACCGTCCCCGCCCCGGAACGGCGCTCGGTGTGGCGGATCATGCCGAACAGGGTTTCCTCCCGCTGCCGCCCGTCGATCTCCCAACTGGCGTTGAATATCTTATGGCGGCAATGTTCCGAGTTGGCCTGGGCAAACATCATCAACTCGACATCGGTCGGATCCCGCTGCAAACGGTTGTAATGATCCAGCAGATAGTCGATTTCATCGGCGGACAGGGCCAGCCCCAGGCGGGTATTGGCGGCGGCCAGCGCCGGGCGGCCTTCGGCCAGCAGGGGAATGTGCCGCAGGGGCCGCGGTTCCGCCTCCCGGAACAATACCCGGGCGGCATCGACATCGTTCACCACCACCTGGGTCATGCGGTCGTGGATCCCGGCCCGCAAGGCGGCGATACGCTCGGGCGGCAACGATCCGCGCAGGAAAAACAGGATGCCCCGCTCCAACCGTTCGACCCCATCCAGGCCGCAACGGTGGGTGATCTCCGTCGCCTTGCTCGACCAGGGGGAGATGGAACCGGGACGGGGGATGACCACCGCCCACGGTCGGTCGGCATCGATCGCCGTCTCCCGGTCCTCCGACTCACCATAGGTGAGCAAGGCCCGCAACATCGTCCGTTGTTCATCGGTCAGCGGCGCGGTCAAATGGGCGAAATGGACGAAACGGCTGTCGATGGAGCCACTGGCCAGCCCCAGGTCCCGACACAGTTTTTCCAGCTGGAACCGGGACCGGGCGGCGGCCCCCGGCAGGACGAGAAAAGGGTGATCGCTCATCAAGACTCCCAATATCCGGACGATATCGCCGGCGCGGCCATCAACCCCGCAGACCGTTCAACTCGAAAAAGGCCTCAAACCGGCCCATTTGACGATAATAGGCCAACTCCTCGCGGGCGATGGTTTCGATACCGGCGGCGGTATCGGCCCGGTCGGCGGCGGTCAACAGATGGTTCAGCAACACCTCGAACTTGCGCGCCTGAATGGCCAGAAAGGTTTCATCCACCACCGGCGTGGCCGGATAGCGACCATCGCGCTGTCCCGCCGCCAGGATTTCATTGAAGGCCGCGCCCCGGTCCGCCGCCTCGGACTTGGCCGCCTTCAGGGCCCCGGTCCAGTCGGGATGCAGGATCTGGTAATAGTCGCGCATCGCCTGCTTGTTGAAGTGGACATAGACCGGCCCGGCGCGATCCCCGATGGTACGGGTGACGCGGATGGAGTCGGTATCGATGGTATCGACGAACACCAGCTCCGACCCCCGCTTGGCGATCTCCCATTTGATGTCCCACAGGGTCAGGCCCAGCTCTTCGAAAAAGTGGCGGACGACGAAACTGCCCAGCAGGGACATGCGGGCGATATCGAGAAAATCCCCTCCCGACAACCCGGAGATGTAAAACGCCTCCTGGTCGGTCAGGGCGCGATCCTCGGGTTCATACTTGGTGGTGAAATCCACCACCGGCACCGGAAAGGTGGCCCAGGAGGGCAGTGATTCCAACCCCAGCCCCTGGAGAAAGGTTTCCCGTTCCGTTTCCGACATGCGGCGAAATTTGCGATGAATGGATGACGCCGAGGTAACCCCGAAACGGACGATGTTTTCCAGCGGCACCACATAGCGGTCCCGATCGCGAAAAACGCTGTAGTCCCACAGATGACCGCCACCGTAGGCGAGGCGGGCGGGTTTGATGACGTTGAACCGTTCCACCAGCACATAGGGGCTCGGTTTTTCCGGCCAGCCCCGATCATGCACGCGGCCGCTGGCGGCGTCGATCATGCCCAGATGATGGGTGGGCGCCCCCTGCCGTTGAAAGGTTTCCAACAGGCCGGCGTCGATGAATTGCAAAAAATCGGGCCGTCCGCCATAACTCTCCCGCAACCAGGCGGCGGTGCGCCGCCAGGCGTCGGCATCGTGGAGCCGGGTGAAAACCGCCTGGCGCACGGCGGCGCGGCTGAGATCGGAACCGGGGATGGAAAAAATGGTCCCGACGTCGAACACCGAGCCGCCGGCGGTGGTTTTACAGATCATTTCATCGGCACTTTCCCTGGAAAAATAGAGATGTTGCACCGACCCCGGATAATCGGGCCTCGTCAATGCCGACAAATCAACCGTTTTTTCCGCACACATGCCTTCCACTCCCACAGATTCATTCAAATCCTACGCCGGACCGCGTGAACCCCGAAAACCGATCCAGGCATGGCGAAGGCCATGCCTGGATCGGGATTGTTTCGTTTTTTCAACTGGTTTTCAATGGACTGTCGAACGGGTCCCCCGCAACCGCCCCGCCACGCCGGCGGCGGGCGGCTTCCAACCCCGAACGGCAGCCGGGCGATCCTACGGTTTTTCCACGATCACCCAACGTCCGTCGGCCTGGCGGCAGACGATGCCGGGCACCATGCTTTGCTGTCCATCCACTTCCGTCTTGTAGGTCATCTCCTGGCAATTGCTGGTATCCAGGCGGCCACCGCCGCCGGAACCGTTCCGAGCGGCACCGGAGTCCAGGGTTTGGGCATAGGTATCCCCGCTCATCTCATCGGCATAGATGCCGCTGTCGTTGAAGGCGTCGTTTTCAAAATCCCCGGCATAGCCCCCCCCTTCATCAACATAGCGCGCATAGGGGGCCGGCATCGGCAGGGGCCAGCGGGTGGTGGGGGTGGGCGGCGACCAGGTGTTGACGGTGGTCCGGGGTTTCTGGTTGGGATTTTTCCAGGTGCTGGCGGCCGGCGCCGAAGCCGGGTAACTCTGGACCGGCGGCGGTTGGGTGTTGGCCTGGCTGCCGCTGCCGGACAGGGTGTGTCCGAGCAGACCGCCAACGGCGCCGCCGATCAGGGCGTTTTGCGCCCGGTTTTTTTTCTTGCCGACCAGACTGCCGATCAGGGCGCCCCCCAGCAAACCCATGCCGGTACCGACCGTCCGGTCCCCGGCCCGGGCATCGCGCAGGGGCAGGGAAAAGGCCAAACCGGCGCCGACCAGGCTGACGGCGGTCAGCCCGGCCAGAAACCGCCGGCCGGTGATCATCCTGTGGTTGTATCGGAAACGGCGGGTGGTCTTCATTGAAAATCTCCTCTCCTGATGCCGGGCCTGAACGGCGAGGATCGAGCAGCCGGTGAATCCATCCGGGATCATGGGCCGCGGGCGACCGATGATCGACTGAACACGCAAGAATCGACAATGTCGATTGTATCCCGAAAAACAGCCACGGGTCAACTCAATCGCGCCGCGCATCTCCCGGCGGCCACAGACAAAAAATCGTCATGGCACACTTTCTGCTATCTCCGCAGGTAATCGACCGGTTCCAGGATCCATCCCCGATGATACGGACGGATTTCTGACGAAATCGGACCTTTCAGACCCATTTGACGGACAATACATTTTCCGATTTCAATTTTTCCCGGTCCGGCAACGGCCGATTCGAACCGAGCCGGACCCGAACCCCATCAGACCGAAGGAAAAGGAACCACACATGCCCGAACTGTCCGAATCCACTCAGCCCACCCCGTCCATCCAACCCACCCCGCCGCCGCAACCGGAGTCGATCACCGCCACCGTGGGCGGCATCGCCGGCGACCAGTTGGGACAATACATCGAGCGCATCGAGCGCCTGGAAGAGGAAAAGGCCGAACTCGGCCAGGATATCCGCGATCTTTATCAGGAGGCCAAGGGCAACGGTTTCGACCCCAAGGTAATGCGCCAAATCGTCCGTCTGCGCAAAAAAGAGAGCCATGAGATCGATGAGGAAGAGGCCATGCTGCTGCTCTACAAACAGGCCCTCGGCATGATGCCGACGACCATTCAATAACGGGTGAACCGGTGGACGCGGAGGACCTGCGCGCAGCCCTGGAATATTGGCGGGAATGCGGAATCGACTATCTTTCCGGCGATCGCCTCTCATTCCCCAACCGCCGCCCGGGTCCTCCGAACCCCGGGGCCGCCCCGGCCCCGGCTGGCCGCCATCCGGCCGAATCCGCCAAAACCGGCGCCCGTCCGTCCGGCGCCCCCCCGGCGACCGCCAAACCGGCCCCCGTCCCCCACCCGCCCATCGACGGCGGTCCCCTGCCGGCGTTGATCCCAGCCGGGGAGCGCCCGGCGATCCTGGAAAAAATGGCCGCCGAAGTGGCCGCCTGCCAACGCTGTCAACTCTCCCTGACCCGCAACAAAACCGTTTTCGGCATCGGCTCCCCCGAGGCGCCGGTGGTATTCGTCGGTGAGGGTCCCGGGGCCGATGAGGACCGGCAGGGGGAACCGTTCGTCGGCGCCGCCGGCCGACTGCTCAACCGCATGCTCAAAGCGGTCTCCCTGGATCGGAATACCGTCTACATCGCCAACGTCGTCAAGTGCCGGCCTCCGGGAAACCGCAATCCCAACCCCAACGAAGTGGCCTTTTGCCAGGGGTATCTGTTCCGGCAATTGGAGACCATCCGCCCGAAGGTCATCTTCACCCTGGGCAAATTCGCCATTCAATGTCTGCTCGGCCACTCCGGTCCCATCGGCAAGGCCCGGGGACGCATCCACTCCTGGCGCGGCATCCCGGTCATCGCCAGCTATCACCCGGTCTACTATCTGCACAGCCCGGGACGCAAAATCGCCGCCTGGGAAGACCTGCTGATCCTCGACCGGATGTTGGCGCGGGACGAACGGGAGCGTCCGGGCTGAAACGGCCGCCGGCCGGCCCGGCAACAACCAGCCCGGCACCAACCGGGCTCCCTATTTGCGCGCGGCGCTCCCCTCCTGCTCGTTCAGAAAACGTTCCGCCTCCAGGGCCGCCATGCAACCACTGCCGGCAGCGGTGACCGCCTGCCGATACAGTTTGTCCTGAACATCGCCGGCGGCGAAAACCCCGGGCACATTGGTGGCGGTCGAGTCGGGTTTGGTGATCAGATAGCCGGACTCGTCGGTCTCCAACCGTCCCTTGAACAGGGCGGTGTTGGGCTTGTGGCCGATGGCGATGAACACACCGTCAACCGATTGTTGCCGAATTTCCCCGCTTTTGACATCCTTGAGCGACAATGCCGTGACGCCACCGGCCTTGGGATCACCGATGATATCCTCGACGACGCTGTTCCAGATGGGCTCGATCTTGTCATTGGCGCGCATCTGCTCCTGCATGTATTTTTCGGCCCGCAACTGGTCACGGCGATGCACCAGATAGACCTTGCTGGCGAAATTGGTGAGAAACAACGCCTCCTCGACGGCGGTATCGCCACCACCGACCACCGCCACCTCCTTGTCGCGATAGAAGAAACCGTCACAGGTGGCGCAGGCCGACACACCGAAGCCGGAGAGCCGTTTTTCCGCCGGCAACCCCAGCCAGCGGGCGGAAGCGCCGGTGGAGATGATCAGGGCATCACAGGTGTATTCATCCTTGGAGTCGCAAACGAGCCGGAACGGACGGTTCTTCAGGTCCACCTCGGTGACGAGATCGAAAATCACCTCGGTTTCGAACCGTTTGGCCTGGGCCTCCATGCGTTGCATCAGTTCGGGTCCCTGGATACCCTCTTCAAAACCGGGAAAGTTGTCCACGTCGGTGGTAATGGTAAGTTGGCCCCCAGGCTGCATACCCTGAATCAACAACGGCTTCAGATTGGCCCGCCCGGTATAGATGGCCGCGGTATAACCAGCCGGACCGGAGCCGATGATAATGACACGGTGATGTTTTGCAGTTGACATGTTTTTCAGGTCTCCAATAAGTTCGCGGGAATGGGGAAGCGTCCCCACCAGATTGACATTTATCGCTTTTTGTTCAAAATTGCACTGAATAATAATAAACGGCCCACCCCTGATCGGAAACGAGCCGCCAATCCATGCACGGCATCATCTTTCTAGCCCTGGAGGACTTTCTGGAATCCCAGTTGGGGGACACCGCCTGGCCGAAAGCCATGGCCCTTGCCAAGGTAAAAGAACAGGATTTTGACTTCGAAGAGTTTTACCCGGACCAATACGCCTCCGCACTGTTCAAGGCCGCCGCCAACCTCCTGGGCATGTCCCAGGCCGAAACCCTCAAGGAGTTGGGACGCCACATGAGCCCCGGCCTGGTACACATGGGCCGCTCCATGGGACTGGTCGGGGACCACTGGAAAACCATGGATATCCTGGAACACCTCCAGAACGATATCCTCCGCGCCTTCGATGACCCCGCCGCCGGAATCCAGGCGCCGGACATCCGCACCTATCGCCTGAAACATGGCGAAGTGGCCATCGCCTACGTCTCCCAGCGGCGCCTGTGCCATCTGCTCAAGGGCATCATCGAAGGCATGGGCGAACATTTCGACGAACCCATCGCCTTCAAGGAACCGATCTGCATGCGGCAGGGAGCGCCCCTCTGCCGGTTGTCGGTCTACCTGGATGACCCGCTGCTGCAAAACTATGTGGACATCCAGCGGGAGTTCCAAATCATCCACAGCCGCATCGAGGAGATGCAGTTCTTCAACCGTTTCCAAGGTCTGCCCATTCATCATCCCGGCATGGTGTTGCGCTATTCCAACACCGATGTGTTGATTCAGACCCATCGGGAACAGTTGGTGACCATGCGCGGGGAAAACATCACCCATATCGCCGCCCCCCATATGCTCCTGGGCCTGAAAGCGGTCGTCAAGACGGTCAATCTGGAACAGGGCACCGCCCTGCTCCACCAGATTTCCCTGACCGACGGCCCGATGGGCAAACGATTTTACAAACGGGTGGAACCGGACCTGAAAATCAACGCCACCATCACCGTCGACGGCAAACGGTTGACCGGCCATGTCGCCAACCTCTCCGGCGGCGGCATCCGCATCGTCCTCGACCAACGGGCCAAACTGGACGAGGTGATGCTGTTCATGCAGGTCAACATCCGTTTCAACATCCCCCTCAAATGGATCGAACGGGGCGATACCATCGAGTTGGGACCTCACGAAATGACCGTGGATGGGAACATTCTGGATATTTCCGAGACCGGGGAGGGACAGTCGATCCGCATCATCTTCGCCCCGCTCTCGCCTCACAACCTCCATGTCGTCGATCAATATTACAAAAAACGGTTGGAGACGGTCATGACCGAGCTGGAAAAGTTGCTGCCCACCTGAAAATCCAGCCGATCGGGCATGGCAATACACCCCCGGCAACCGTATTGGTTCGACTTTTGCTAATCAGGTACCTCGACACGATGGTGGCGCGATCGTCGACCCCACCGGTGGATGATGCCACAAAAAAAGGCCGGCAACACCCGGAAACGTACAGGCAAAAATATAAGAGCAGCCCAATCATCTTATTTCAATGGTGTTTCAGACCCGGAAAAGACGGCACCGCGATCCATTGAAGCCGCCTTGGTTTCGCCCACCCACCGTGGGATGAGCCGGTCTGACAGGAGAAATGAATGCGTTCAGCAAGCCGAGTCAATGAAAAATGGCGACAAACACGAAACATCGCGGTCAAAATTTTGGCTGCCGTTTACGTCGGTGGCGCCTATGGGCTGCTGCTGATCTCCCTGGCCCAGGCCGCCATCCTCATCTCCTGGCTGCGTCAATAACCCCGACCCCTCCCTGTCCCCCCTCACCCATCGCCGGGCCGGCGATCGGCCAACGACAACAAACCGTAGAGGGTTTCCAGGCGCGGCACATCGACGCCACAGCGCCGCGCCGCCGCCACCGCATTGCCCAAAATCGCCTCCACCTCCAGGCGCCGTCCGGCCAGATGGTCCAACAACATGCTGGTCCGATAGGGTTTCATGACCCGGGTATCCTGTAAATTTTTTTCCACGACATGCTCCGGCAACGGATATCCGGCCGCCGCCGCCAGGCGGGCGACCTCCTCCATCACCCCTTTGACCAGCCGGGCGGTTTCGGGATGCTGGAGGATTTCCCGGGTATCGGCCCGGAGCAACACTGAAATCGGATTGAAGGGGGCGTTCCACACCAGTTTTCGCCAGCGGTCGGTGACCACCGATCGGGAGACCCGGCACGGGGTTCCCACCGCTTCGAACAGGGCCGCCAACCGTTGGGCGGCGACCGATTCACCCTGCGGATAGCGGCCGATGGTCAACCGACCGTAACAGGTATGGCTGATCTGGCCCGGACCGGTGCGGCTGACGCAGATAAAGGCCAGACCGCTGAGGATTTCATGGCCTGGAAAGGCTTCGGCCACCGGCGGTTCGATCTCGATGCCGTTTTGCAACAGCACGATCACCGTGTCCGGTCCCACCGCCGGTCGGATCACCGCCGCCACCGGCGCCTCCGGCAACACTTTCATGCAGACCAGGATATAATCCGGATGTCCCGGATAGTCCCCGACCCGTTTCAGGACCCGTTTCGGGGTGAAATGGATCGCCCCTTTCATGCCATCGATGTGGATACCGTCTTTGGCCACCGCCGCATGGTCGGAACGGTGAACCGTTGACACCGATGCCCCGGCCCGGGCTAACTGGGCGCCATAATAACCGCCCACCGCCCCGGTCCCCACCACCAATATTTCCGGCGGCGGCGCGCCGACCGCGGTCCCGCCAGCGGTTGGGGCGGTGGCAGAGCCGTTATTTTCGTCCGTTTCGCTTTTCATCCGTTTCCATCGCCTTTGGGAGAACAGTCGATGAATACCAAGGTTTATTTCACCAGCCTGACCCTGCTGTTGATCAGCGCCACGCCGTTGTGGGCCGAAGGGGATGCCGCCCGGGGCAAGGAGTTGCACGATCCCGGTTGCCTCACCCAGTGCCACGCCGACAAGGCCGATGGCGCCGCCAACAACCTGTATACCCGCGAAAACCGCCGGGTCAACAGCCTGGAAAAGTTAAAAACCCAGGTCTCCTTCTGCAACCAGCAGGTGCTCAATTCCGAATGGTGGCCCGAGGATGAGGCCGATGTGGTGCGCTATTTGAACGAATCCTTCTACCATTTCGAATAGGGATCGCGCCGATCTTTCAAAGCCGCAGATAATCGCGGATGAAACGGGCCACCGCCCGGGCATCGGCCAGCGGCAACACCGGCAGTTCGGTTTTGAAACCGGCATCGTCGCTGGCCACCGCCACCACATTGGCCAACCGTTCGTGCAGACCGGTATCGGCGACACCCCGACGCTGGATGACCACCTTTGGATGGTCGTCGTTCTTGTATCCCTCCACCAACACCAGGTCGTGCCCGGCCATCAGCCGCAGTTGTTCCTCCAGGGCCGGTTCGGGGCGCTCCTTCAGGTCCTGGATCAAAAACCAGCGTTCCCGGGAGGCGAACATCACCGTCTCCGCCCCGGCCTGGCGAAAACGGTGGGTATCCTTGCCGGGAATGTCCGGGTCGGCCGGATGGTGACCATGTTTGATGGCCGCCACCCGCAACCCCTCGGCACTGAGGACGGCGATCACCGCCGCCATCAAGGTGGTCTTGCCGGTGCCGCTGGGGGCGCTGAAGCCCATGACCGGGACGGTCCCGGACATGTCAACCCCCACTGACCGGTGGAAAAATGGCGATCTCGTCCGCATCGGCCACCGCATCCCCGGCCCGGGCATGGGTCTGGTTGACCGCCACCCGCAAACGGTCGTCGGCCAGTACCGACCGGTAGGGTTCCCCCCGTTCGCGCAGGAAGGTCATCACCGCTGAGACGGTATTCACGCCGGCGGGCAGTTCGACCCGCTCTTCGGTGCGCCCCAACCGTTCCCGCACCCAGGCAAAATATAAAAAACGCGCCATGTCACCACCTCGTCCAGCATCACCACCTTCAACCGGTGGTGACATATTTCAACAGGTCCACCACCTGCCGGGGGTCCCGGGCCACGGCCATGGCCGCGGCGTCCACCTCCTTGAGGGCGTGGGTCAGTCCCGGATCATGCAGGATGATGAGGGGTTTGCCAAGGGCGGCGGCATAGCCGGCATCGAAAGCGGCGTTCCATTGCCGATATTTATCCCCGAAGCGCACGACGACGATATCGGCCTTGTCGATGGAGACCCGGGTACGGATGGCATTGACCCCGGCCCCCTTGTGATCCTTCCAGAACGGGTCCAACTCCGCCCCGAGAATGTCAACGCCACACTCATCACTGGCGGCATGATCGGTCACCGGTCCGGAGAACGCCACCGGCAACCCGGCCCGCCGCGCCCCCTCCTCGATCACCCGCCGCCAGTCGGTATGAATCTCCCCAGAAAGATAGACCATCCAGTTCATCGTCCCATCACCCTTTCAGAAACCACCTTCCATCCATGATCCAACCATTGAACCGAACCGGGAACAATGGCTGTTGCAACCGCCGTTCTCCCCACAGTCGGGGACGGGACAATCATGGCACAGGAGACACGGCCTTTCCAAGTGAGAGGCTGCCGAAAAACCTTTCGACAGCCTCGTGCGGTCCATGGATGGACAACCTTCAGGTGATGTGATATTCCTTCAATTTTCGATACAGGGTGCTGCGGCTGATGTTCAGGAGATCGGCAGCCTGTTGCCGGACACCGCCGGATGATTCCAGGGCCTGGAGAATGCGCATCCGTTCATCCTCCGGGAAGATCGACTGTTGTGAGTCCGATTCCAGGGCCGGACGATACTCTTCCGGCAGGTGATCCAGATCGATGACCGGCTGGTTGCAGAGGATGCAGGCATATTCGATGACATTTTTCAATTCACGGACATTGCCGGGCCAGGCCTAGCCCGAAAGCGCCTTGACCACCCGGCTGGAGATGGTGCGGATGTTTTTGTTGAATCGGACATTGAACTCGGAAATGAACCGTTCCACCAGCAAGGGCAGGTCCAAAAGACGTTGCCGCAATGGCGGCAGGCGTAATTGAAACACCCGCAACCGATAATAGAGATCCTCCCGGAAATGTGGTGGTGCGTCCATTTGACCTAACGTACGTTAAAGTGTAGATTTTCTCTGATCC
>CAYFNE010000055.1:5071-32843 GCA_964344355.1 uncultured Magnetococcales bacterium | reverse complement strand
TGGACTCTTTATGTTATATGGTTGTCAAGCCTGAGGCAACCGGATACCCATGTTCTGTATTTAGAAGATATAATGCTGATGATTTAACCTATTTTAATGTAATAGAAGAATTTTTTGATTCCTCAAACGGGAAGGTACATGGGCTGTCACATAAGCAACACTATAAAAAATCGTGTACTTGTCCAGCTTGCCTATCGAGGCTATAAAAGCACAATAAATAGAATAGAAATGCACTGGATCAGCAGATATTTCATATAGAAACATCATCCGATCGATCCGAATGAAATGAACCGGCTTCAACCAAAACCTCCAGTCCTTGTTTGTTTGAAATATTCGATGTCCATCTCATGGTCGGTTCACACTGGATTCAATCACACTGCCCCGATCGCCGTTTGACCTCGGTTGCGGGCTCACCGATGTTTTGACATTCCAGGAATATTTTTTTCTCGCACCGTTCACAGGCCGCCTTGTCGTTGAACCGGTTGACAATGGTGTGGATCGCCTCCCGTTTGGAGCGGAACACGTGGTCACGGCCGATGACATCGATGTAACCGCTGCGCTTGAACATGCCGCACACCTGCTCCTTGATGTCGAACAGGAACAGGTGTCCTTTCATGCGCCGCCGCTGCCGGGCCTCGTGTAACATCAGTTCGGCGCCGGCCAGATCGACGAAATTGATGCCGCTGCCGACGATCAACAGATGGCGTTGATCCTCATGATCCAGGCGCAGTCGGTGTAATACCGACTCGACATGATCCACCGAGCCGAAATAAAGGGAGCCGTCGATGCGGATGATTTTCAGTTGTGGACATTCATCGATGGTGGAATCGGAGATGAAAGCCCGGTGTGGACTGTCGGGATCGGGGACGCGGGTCACCACCTTCGGGTTGGCGGTGCGACCCAGATAGAGGGCCAGGGAGAGAAACACCCCAGCGAAAATGGCGAACTCCAACTCGATGAGCAGGGTGCTGAAAAAGGTCACCAACAACACCGTCGATTCGGAACTGCCGGCACGCAGAATGCCACGGATCGCCTGGAAATCGATCAGGTTGTAGGCCACCCGCAGGATCACCCCGGCCATCACCGCCGTCGGCATGTGCGCGGCCAGGGGGGCGACCAGGTTCATGACGGCGATCAACCAGATACCGGCGAAAACCGCCGACAGGGAGGTGATGGCGCCGGAACGGTAGTTGACACCGGTGCGGGTAAAGGAACCGGAGGAGGGGTAGGCGGAAAAAAAACTGCCCACCAGGTTGGCCAATCCCTGGCCGGCGAACTCCTGGTTGCCGTTGATCCGTTGTCCCGACTGCAGGGCCACGGCCCGGGCGATGGAGACCGCCTCGATCAAACCCAGCAGGGAGATGGCCATGGCCCCGGAGGCCAGTTCACGGATTTGCGGCAAGGGGGAGGCCGGAAAGGAGAGGGGCGGCAATCCCCGGGGCAGGGAGCCCACCAGTTGAATGCCATTGGCCGCCGGGTCCAGGAACTCCGACACCACACTGCCGATGACGATGGCGATCAGGAGATCCGGCCAGCGGGGAAAAAAACGGTTGACGACGATGGCGGTGAACAGGGCCGTCAAGCCGACGATCAATACATGGGGATTCATGTCCGGCAAATGTTCGAACAGAATCACCCAGGTGTGGAGGAACGAACCGCCGCTGGGCAGGGAGAACCCGAACAGATGTTTCAACTGGCTGGTGGCGATGAGAATGGCGGCGCCACAGGTAAACCCCACCACCACCGAATGGGAGACGAAATTGACCAGTTTACCCAGCCGTCCCAGACCAAAGGCCAGTTGAATGGCCCCGACCATGAAGGTGAGGGTCAGGGCCAGGGAGATATAATCGGCGCTGCCCGGTTCCGCCAGGGCCGACAGGGTGGAAAAGACGACGATGGAGATGGCGGTGGTGGGGCCGGAAATCAGATGGTGGGACGATCCGAACAGTCCGGCGACGATGGCCGGCACGATGGCGGTGAACAGCCCATATTCCGGCGGCAATCCGGCGATGGTGGCAAAGGCCACCCCCTGCGGCAGGACGATGATGGCATTGGTCAAACCGGCCAGGGCATCCCGTTTCAGGGTGTGGCGGGTGCTGTGGTGCAACCAGTGGAAATAACTGCTCCAGCGCGATTGCCGGGCGCGGTCGAGAAGACGTTGAACGAATAAGGTCATACCGTTACACTTTTATTTTCAGAATCCATCCTGAACGGTTCCCGATCGACCGGAGTGGTCGGGAGATAAGGGACAACCTTACCCGCTCGGGAAAAAATTCGAAACCGTGGAAAAGGAATGATGGGTCCGGATCGCTTTTTTCGCCGGAGAAGTCCACCGATCCGGCCGATGGTGCATCTGAAAAAGGGGGAGGGGGAAAGAACCGAAAAAACCCGCCGCAACCGGATCCCGGTTGCGGCGGGTTTATTTGCGTTGGACCATGATAATCGCGGTGATGATTCGGAATCAGGCCGCTTTTTCAGCTTCCGGGGCAGGGTCGGCGGGGGAATTCTTGTCAGCCAGGTCCCACTTGCCGGCATCGTCGATACCCATCACCTGGAACAGCACCTTGACGATCCGCAACTCCTCGATCTCCATGATCTGGATACGGGCATTTTCCAGTTTCACCACATCGCCCACTTCCGGTACGCGGCCGAGTTTGTTGAACACCAGTCCACCGATGGTCACATAGCCGGTTTTACGCGGGAATGGGAAATTGAGTGCCAACTCCAAATCCGCCAGACGGGTGCTGCCGGCGATCTCCCATTGGCTGCCGACCAGTTTGTTGACCTGTTCCGATTGGGGACTGTATTCATCGGGATATTGACCAACCAGACGGGAAACGATGTCGGCCGGGGTGATGATGCCGGTGGTGGAACCGTGTTCGTCAACAATGATGCCCAACTGACGGCGGTTGGCGCGAAAATCCTTCCAGGCCTGGTTCAACTTGCTGCCAGTGGGGAAGATGAACGGATCGAACCGGGTGATTTCGGAAATCGGTTTGGACAGGGTTTCATTCAGGGTATGCCTGTTTTCATGCAGATAGTCCAACAGCCGCTTGGTGAGGATCGATCCGACCACTTTTTCACCTTCCATCACCGGATAGCTGTGATGTTTGTTGGCGTGGAACAGATCCAGGGCGTCACCGATGGTGGCGGAAGTTTCGATGCCGCGAACATCGGGTTTGGGAACCATGGCCTCTTCCACGGTTTCTTCTTCCAAATCCATGACGCCGATCAACATCCGTCCCTGATCCTTGTCGATGGCGCCGGAGCTGGAACTGGCGTTGATCACCATGCTCAACTCTTCCATGGACATGGAGGAGGAGTCGTGACCATGACCGCCACCGCTGTCGGTTTTGACGATATCCCCTTGGCCGCAAGCGATGAGCAAATAGTTGGAGGCATGGTTCATCACCCAGATGACCGGGATCCAGATGATGTACAACCAGTTGATCAACCAGCCCAGGGAGCAGCTCATCTGTTCGGCCTTGTGGTAGGCCAACACCTTCGGGGCCAGCTCGCCGCCGACCACGTGCAGGAAGGAGACGATGATGAATCCCATGGTCAAACCGGCAATATTGCCCCAGTTCGCCGCCGCTTCCTCGATCATGAACAGGTTGAACAAACCGGTGAAGGCCGGGGCCATCAGCTCCTTGAAGGCATCCATGCCGATATAGCCGAGGGCCATGGAGACCAGGGTGATGCCGATCTGGGTGACGGCGTAAAAACGGGTCGGTTCATCATGGAGCAGTTTGACGATCTTGGCCCGGTCGTCCCCCATGTCGGCCAACTGTTTGATGCGGCTGCGCCGGGCGGCGGTGATGGCCACCTCGGAACCGACGAAAAAGGCATTACCGACCACAAGCGCCAAAATAGCGATCAATTTACCAAACAACACGACATCCATCTCTTATGTATTCCTTCCTTATTCTTCAGGGTGGGTGTTCAAACTCGGTTCAAACCGCATCTTCCGTGGAATTCGTCATTTTTCGCCTCTTTTCTCCCGGGTCCGCCCCAGAGGCAACCCGGCTATTTGAAAAGAATGACGAATTCCAGGATGGATGCGGTGTTTGGGAGCAACTTCATGACAGACTCACTGTGGCGGAGACATGATACCATCCTTTCCGGTTGCCCCCGAAAGGGCGGACCGTCTGATCCGGTTTGATCGTCGTCAACGTATGGAATCTGAAAACATGTCGAAAGGCCGGCCGGACTGGCGGCAATCGAAACGGCGTGCGGTCGGGCACGGCCATGGGCCGGCAGGACCGTTGGTGACACGCGCGGGGAGGTTCGGATGAGTCGGGATCGTTCACAGCGACGGTAAGTGGATACCTCCGGGCATGTCGAAAATGGGTTTCAAAAACGACACCGCCCCTCGCCGATGGTTTTGCCATCATGGAAAATTATGGGCGGAGTTAAATTTTTGATCATCATACACGCTTTCCCAGAAAATTACCACCTTCTAATATTCGAAAAATTTATCCTTACAAATCAATGGGGGTCTTGACCTTGATCTCTTTGCGACCCAACTCCCGGGCGCTGATGATGTGTTTTTTGCGCAGGACCACCGGCAACTCCTTTTTTTTCATTGGCGCCACGGTGATGAATTTGGGGGCCTCCTGCAAAAATTCATCGATGCCGATCGGTTTGCTCAGGGTGACGTTGCCGCTGATGGAACTGCCGTCCACCAGGCGGAACTGGATGGTGGCGACGGTTTCGGTATAGGTGACCGAGGTGTTCGTCTTGGCGATGAGTGGCATCTGTCCCTCCCCTGATTATTAACGATATCCCCGATCACACCTTGGAACGGATCCGCTGGGACCGGCTGGAAAACGGCCAGCCTCGTGCGGTCCAAGGATGGACCGTCAAATAGCGGAGCTTTTTGGACAACCTTTCAGTCACCGTTATTTGACGACAGGATTCCATTCGATTGCAAGGCTTTCCGAACGACCGGTGATGCCGGGGAATAATACCGCGGCAACCGTGCTCCCAGGCGGCAGAGCACTTCATAGGGGATGGTTTCCATCCACAGGGCCATCTGTTCGATGTCGATGGTCGCTCCGCCATCGCCGCCCAGCAGCAGCACCGGGCTGCCCACCCGCGCCGAGTCGATGTCGGTGACATCAATGGTGGTAAGGTCCATGCAGACCCGACCCACCACCGGCGCCCGTCGGCCATCGATCACCACCATGCCGCGATTGCCCAGGCGGCGGCTGTAGCCGTCGGCGTAGCCGACCGGCAGCTGGGCGATGCGCGAGGGACGGCGGGTGATGTGATCATGACCATAACCCAAGGGGGTGCCGGCCGGCATCTGGCGGATCTGCACGATATGGCTCACCCAGCGCAGCACCGGTTTCAACCCCTCTGCGGCGGCGCGCCGTTGGGGAAAAAAGGGTGAGGCGCCGTAAAGCATGATCCCGGGCCGCACCCAGTCGAAATGAAATTGGCAGCCTCTCAGGAGGCCGGCGCTATTGGCCAGGGAGACCCGGCCCGCCCAGGGACCGATTTCCGGCCGGGACAGGAGATCCTGGAGTATCCGTGCCTGTTCGATGGTTTCGGGCCGTTGCCGGGAGTCGGCGCAGGCCAGGTGGGAGACGATGCCGGCCACCCGCAATCCGGTCATCGCCGTCAGTTGCGCCAGGGCATCGGCGACCTCTGCCGGTTCCAGGCCGAGGCGGGCCATGCCGGTGTTGACCTTGAGATGGATGGGCAGCGGCGGTTTCCCGGGCCGCACGGCTCGATTCAGGTGGCGGGCGGTGGCCAGATCATATACGAGCGGTTGCAGGGCGGCATCGATGAGGCGTCGTGCCAGATCGGTGGAAAATCCGGGCATCAGGCCGGAGAGCAGAATGATCGGTTGGCGGATGCCACCCTGCCGGAGACGTTCCCCCTCTTCCAGGGTAGTCACACAAAAGCCATCGGCTCCGGCGGCGGCCAGGGCCCGGGCGATGGGCGCCGCCCCCAGGCCATACCCATCGGCCTTGACCACCGGATGGATCGCCACCCCTTTGTCGACCGTGCGCCGGGCCGTTTGAAAGTTGTGGACGATGGCGGCCAGATCGATCTCCAGCCAGGTGGGGCGGGAGGGGGAGGTGAGGGGAGGGACCGTTTCGGGATCAGTAACTGGCCGGGGCATGGTTGTCAAAACGGGTGAACTGTTTTTGAAAGGTCAGCTTGACGGTGCCGGTGGGACCGTTGCGTTGCTTGCGGATGAGAATTTCCGCCAGTCCGGTCAGGGCCGGATCGTTCTCCTTGTAGACTTCCTCACGAAAGACGAACAGCACCAGATCGGCATCCTGCTCGATGGCCCCCGATTCGCGCAGGTCCGACAGGATCGGTCGTTTGTCGGGACGTTCTTCCAGTTTGCGCGACAACTGCGACAGGGCCAGGACCGGAATGTTCAACTCCTTGGCCACCGCCTTGAGACCGCGGCTGATTTGCGAGATCTCCTGGACACGGTTTTCGATATCTCCTTCACCGCGCATCAGCTGAAGATAATCGACGATCAACACCTGGATGTTTTTTTCCCGTTTCAAGCGCCGCGCCTTGGAGCGCAGCGAGAGAATGGACAGGGCCGGGGTGTCATCCACATAGATGGGCGTCTTGGAAAGCGCGTCGGCCACCTGGATCAGCCGGCCGAAATCGTCCGTCTGAATGAATCCGGTGCGCAATTTGTTGGCGTCGATGCGGGCGGTTGAGGAGAGCAGGCGCGTGACCAACTGCTCCTTGGACATCTCCAGGGAGAAGACCGCCACCGGCGCGCCGTGCTCCATGGCGGCGTTGGCGGCGATGTTCATGACGAAGGAGGTTTTACCCATGGCCGGACGGCCGGCGATGATGATCAGGTCCGAGCCCTGCATGCCGGCCATCATCTTGTCGAGATCGGTGAAACCGGTCGGCACCCCGGTCACCGCCTCGCCCCGGGCCTTCAACTCCTCGATCTGGGCCATGACCGGCATCAGGATCGAATGCATGTCAAAATAGTTCGATCCCCGCTGGCTGCGCGATTCGCCAACGGCGAAAATACGCTGTTCGGCCTCATCCAATATGTCATCCACCTGTCGTGCCTTGCTGCGATGGATCCCATCGGCGATGCCGGTGGTTTCCCGCAGAAGATTGCGCAGAATCGATTTATCCCGGACCAGGTGGGCGTAGGCGACGGCATTGGCGGTGGCCGGCACCGTGTTCATCAGTTCCGCCAGATAGGCGGCGCCGCCCATGGACTCCAGGGCCTCCTTTTTTTCCAGATGTTGTTGCAGGAGTACCGGATCGGCCGGCTCCCCCCGTTCCAGCAGGGTCATCATCGCCTGAAAGATCAACCGGTGGCCGCCGACATAAAAATCCTCCGCCACCAATAGTTCCGAAACCGGATCCAGGACCGAATTGTCCAACAGAATGGCCCCGAGAACCGATTGTTCCGCCTCGTTGGACCAGACCGGCCGATGACCGGGCAGTCCGCTGTCGCCACCGGCGGACTCCGCGACCAGCGGCTCCGGCATCGGTGGCGGTTCAGGGGATGGGGGCGGCCCTCCCATCTCTTCATGGTCCGGTGGTTCTGCGAAGGTGGGGTCGTTCATGATGGCGGTCCTTTGCTGGCGGGCGATTTTCGGGAACAGAGGGTACACCACCGGTCGCCATTGAAACAGGCCCGGCAACGGGGGACCGGGGTGAAAAACCCATTTTCAGAATGTTGAACGTTGGATGTCGCTTCAATAAAAGGGGATGATTTTCCCGGGTGATTTATGACTTGTTTGAGACATTTGGTATGACGGAGTAATATCTCGTCATTATATCGTCACATGGAAAAATAACGGTTTGACCGGATCGCCGATTTCGAAATGGGACGGCGGTGACCCGTTTTGATAAAGAGTTTGAAAATCCGAAAAAACTGCGCCATCTTTCCTTTCAAGAGGCATCGTATTCGGGAGAAAATCCGCTATAATGATCGTGTCCACGATAGCAAGCCCGGTTTCACCGGCGATGAGAACCCGGTTCGAATTCACTTCGAACCGGGCGACGCCCGGAAACGCCATGGATGGCGTTTCCGGGCAGCCCCTGAGTTTCAGCCTGCCGTTTATGCACACGGGTTCAATTTTGCTTCCCATTGGTGTACATCTTTCCCGTCTTCTGGTGCGGGGACCCGATCCCATCGGGCCGTTGGTATGAGTGGCAAGGGAAAACCAGACCGGCAACCAGCGGTCCACAGCGGTCATCGTGCCCGGTTGCGCAACCGTTTCGTGCGGGAGGGGTTGGAACGGTTCGAGGATCATCAGGTGTTGGAGTTGTTGCTGTTCCAAGCCATTCCCCGGCAAGATACCAATGAGATCGCTCATCTGCTGTTGAAACGGTTCGGCGCCCTGTCGGCGGTGTTCGAGGCCGATCCCCGGGATTTGGCCACCGTACCCGGTGTCGGTGAGGCGGCCGCCGCCTTTTTAAGCCTGATTCCGCCCTTGACCCGGCGTTATCTGCACGATCGCACCACCCGGGGAAAACCCTCCCTGAACGATCCCCTCAAGGCCAGCCGTCACATCATCCCCCTGTTGGCGGGACGGACCGAGGAGGCCTTTTATGTGCTGTGTCTGGACAACCGCTGCCGGTTGTTGTTCCCGGCCCTGATCAGCCGGGGCACCGTCAACGAGGCCCTGGTGCATCCGCGTCATGTGGTGGAGGTGGCGTTGCGCCATAAGTCCTCCAATGTCATCCTCGCCCACAACCACCCCTCGGGTACCTTCAGGGCCTCGCCCCACGACATCAACCTGACGTTGATTTTACAGCGTGCCCTCATTCCCATCGGTATTCGGCTGGTGGATCATGTGATCGTCGTCGGCAACCGCAGCCTGAGCATGGCCAGCGAGGGACTGTTGCAACCCGATGGCCGAAAAAATCTGCGTGTGGCCAGCAATGAACCCTACCTGAGTGACGAGGATGAATGGCCCGATGAACCCGAACCACCCTTTCCCGCATCCGGACCGGTAGCGGATTGACCGGCTCTTCGCGGGATGGTGGCCAACATGACCCGTATTTCAGGGGTTCATCTTGAAAAAACCTCATCCCGGCTTTTTGCTTTCAATACCCGCATATGCCATCTTTTCAGCTCGGTCCAGTTCGCTGCGAATACTTTTTTTCTGGTTTCTTCAGAAAGAGGTCCGAATTTTTCCTCCAGTTGGTACAGGAGCATCTCCGCTCCCCCATTCTGACGTCCTTCCTGACGTCCTTCCTGACGTCCTTCCTGACGCCCTTCCTGATGCCCTTCCTGACGCCCTTCCTGACGTCCTTCCTGACGGACCAAATCCAGGACTTTCGTTTCGATCCACTCCTTGCCCAATTGAATGATCTCATCGGGTGTCCATCCGGCCAGTTCCGGATCTTCCAATGCTTTGGCCATCATCATTGCCCTCATCAATCCAGTGGTTACCCAGGCCAGTGCCGACTGGGTACTGCGGCCGGGGAGGATATGGTGGTGTATGGTTTCGAATGCCTTGCGCTTCTCTTCCTGGCGGCTGGCAAAACATTTGATAAGCGCATTATGGGGCGCATCGGCCAGTTGGTTCAACAAAATTACCCGTAAATCGCCGATCAATGGCATCTGGCTGGTCAGGACCCCTTTTTTTTCCGTCGGCTGCAGACCGTAGCGTTGGAGGATGGAACGGCTGGGGGTTTTGGCGCTGATCAGGAAACTTTGCAGTTGATGGCGCTTGAGATTTTGGTTTTGCAGATAAAGATGGTCATAGAGCAACACCTGTTTGAGGGCCGCGTCATTGAGGCTCTCGGTATATTTGAACTCGATCAGCAAACATCCGGCCTCGGTGTCGCGCAAACCGTCGGCGAGGCTGTCATGTTGTTCCCGGGTCCAGGTGCGGCCCTTCCGGCGCAACAGGATGATATCGGCGCGGGGGGGATCGGTGGTGACTGGCACTTCCGTCAGCACCTGGATATTCACCGGATGCAACAGCTCCTCAAGGGCTCGGGCCAGCAGATGGTGCCAGCGGGTCTGGGTCCGTTTTTTTGTCACGTTTTTTTCAGTCTCCCGGGCGACAACGGCAGTATGGATATTTCGTCAGGATGCAATCACGATATTGAACCGATGGGGTAAAAAAAACATCAGAAAAAGTAAAATCGTAGCCTGGATGTTTAAAAGGAACCAAACCGAAATAACGATGCGGCGGCAATGAGACCGGCCCGGGTCCGTTCAACCGACCAGGAAACGGAACAGGTTGGTTTGGATACGCAACATATCGCCATTTTTAAGCGGTGTCGGGCCGATCAGGGTGCGGTCGTTGATTTCGAGATCATCATAGAAGGGAATCAAAAAATAACGGTTTTCACTGAAATGGATCTCGGCCACCTGGTCGGGCATGCCAAACCCTTTGAGGGGCACATCCTGATCCCTGGCGGCGCCCAGGGTGGTGATGATCTTGTCCAGGCGGTACTGTTTTTGATCCTCCTGATCTTCGTTGGCGATCAAATAACTGGTTGGGCGTCTTTCGATGGTATTGGCCATGACGGTAAAGGCGCCGGGTTTGGCCATCGCTTTTCGTGGGCCGACGATGGCCTCGGCGGGTCCCTCATCCCGTTGAAACAACAGGGTGTGTTTGCCAATGAGAATGAGATCGCCATCCTGGAGCAGACGTTGTTTCACCGGTTCGCCATTGACCAGCAGGCCGCTGGTGCTGTTGAGATCCTTGATAAAATGGTGGTCGCCGTTTTGGACGATTTGCGCATGTTTGCGTGAAACGGACTGGTTGGCGAGGACGATATCATTCTCCAGTGCGCGGCCGATGTGGATCACCGGTCGGTCGAGAGCGTGTTCACCGCGAACCTGGTTGCGAAACATCAAAATGAGGCGGGGCATGGCGGTCACCAAATAGAGGGGAACGGACATCGCGGGGCAAATCCGCTCCCAATGATCGACAGGGTTGTCCTGGCTTTTTTCACCAGGGTGTAAAACACCAATCGTCGGCCGGCGCCTCGGCCCCGGACGCTTGATGGATGATCCGAAAAATCGTATACATCATCATTGTCGATAGCCACCCTCTATTTTTTCCATTGATGCGATGACCATCCATCATCGGTGCCCCGGGCCGCGGTGGGAGCGGTGGTGGGGTTCATCATCGGGGATCCTCACTCGGGAGTGTCAACGCCATGTCAGCCCGGATCGTCCTGAAAATCATCGCCGGTAAACTCAAAGGCAAGGAGTACCCTTTTTCCGAGCGGTCGGTCTGTATCATCGGCCGCGGTCCGGATGCCAATATCCGTCTGCCCGATGATGCCGCCCATCGCACCATCTCCCGCTATCACTGTCTGCTGGACATCAATCCGCCGGCGGTACGGGTGCGGGATTTCGGCAGCCGCAACGGTACCTTCGTCAATGGCGAAAAAATTGGCCAACGCGACCGCACCTTGAGCGCCAGGGAGGGGGCCAGGGTCAAGTTTTCCGAACACGATCTGGAGGATGGCGATACCATCAAACTGGGCAGCACCGTTTTTCAGGTCGATGTCGAACAGGCATTGATCCCGGCAACGTCCGAACGGACAAAAAAGCCGCCACCGCAACGGCCCGTCTGTGTCGATGAGGATGAACGGACGGTGTTCGATTCCCAGTTTCCGATCGACGATCCCCAGGCGGTACGATCCCAGGACCTGCTCGAACTGTCATTGGACCGTTCCCAACAACGGTCCCTGCCGTCGTTGTCCGGGGCCAGTCATGATGTCTCGCAACTGGCCGCCATTCAGGGCTATGACATCATCCGTGAGTTGGGACGCGGCGGCATGGGCGCCGTCTACCTGGCCCGGAATCAAAAAACCGGTGAAAAGGTGGCTCTGAAATTGATGCTGCCGCGTTCCGCCAGCAATGAGATGGCGCGCAATCTGTTCCACCGCGAAATCCAAACCACCAAATGTTTGAAACATGTCAACATCGTCGGCCTCAAGGAGTTCATGCCCCACGAGGACCATTTTTTCTTCACCCTGGAATATTGTGACGGTGGCAGCGTCGATGATTTGATGGAAAAACGCGGTGGCAAACTGCCGCTGGCCGAGGGCATCGACATCACCCTGCAAGCCTTGGAAGGGTTGGCCTATGCCCACAGCGCCGAAATCGACGAGGTGGTATTGGCCAGTGGCGGGCTCGCCGATGGTCACGGCTTGGTGCATCGCGACTTGAAACCGGCCAATATTTTTCTCAGCGGCAGCGGTTCAAAGCGTATCGCCAAGGTGGCCGATTTCGGCCTGGCCAAATCGTTCGACCTGGCCGGTTTGAGCGGTCAAACCGCCACCGGCACCATCTGCGGCACCCCTTTTTTCATGCCCCGGCAGTTGGTGTTGAACTTCAAATATGCCCAACCAGACGCCGATGTCTGGGCCATGGCCGCCTCGTTCTATAACATGGTCACCGGCGAAACACCGCGCGATTTTTACGAAGACCAGGACCCCTGGTTGACCATCCTCAAAAATGAATGCGTACCGATCCGCAAACGCGATCCCGCCATTCCCCGGCCCCTGGCCGAGGTGATCGACACCGCCCTGGTCGACAGCCCGAAAATTCTCATAAAAACCGCCAGGGAACTGCAAAAGGCCATCCGCGAAGCCTGTTAAACCGCATCCATTTTAAGATTCATCATTTCCGAAAAATCCCGCTTCCCGGCAAGCTGCTACGGTAGGGCGGGGTTACGTCGTATGCCGTCATCGGCAGCATGTCATACCGGTTCAATTTAACAATGGCCTGATGTCAGAGACCTGTTCCGACGACGGGCAAAGTGAATGCCTTGTTGCGCAAAAACCGCGCAACAAGGCATTCCGAGGCTCGCCGGTACAAGCGCCGGCGACTGTCTGATGCGCGTTTGCGCGCCTTTTGCTGAAAAACGCAAAAGGCGCTATTGTGAAAAACGCGCAAAACCAAAGTCAAAACCAAAGTCAAAAGCGTGGGCGCTGCCCACACCCGCCAGGGGGCAAACCCCCTGGACCCCAATTAATGAAAGTAAAAGCCTTTTTTTCAGCTTCCAGAGTGCCTTCCATCCATTAGGACATCTTGCCATCGCAACGGTATCAAGCCGGTTTACACCCTCTATTTTCCGTTCTCCGTCTTCCGTCTTCCGTCTCCCGTCTTCCGCTCCTCACCAGGCCCAGACCATGGTGCGTTCGCGGATGAACAGGCCGATGCCGACATTCAGGAATAAACCGGCTTCGCGGGTGTTCCACCGTTTCAGGAACTGGTCATAGGGGAGTTGGCTGGGACCGTCCACGTAGGAGTCGGCATAGTGGATCATGCGGCGGTCGTCATCGTAACCGTAGGCCAGCACCCAGTGGTAATTGTTGAGCTTGATCCGCTTTTTCATCACCTTGTTGAGCAACGGCTCCTCCCGTTGGCCATTGGTGATCAACACCGCGACGGGGATGTTTTTGGAGAGAACCCCCTTGAGCTCCTCGAAACGGGCGTTTTCCAACATTTGGGTATTCTTGAAATAACGGCTCAGGAGCATCTGCTGCTCTTCGCCGGAGGTGCGGAACACCTTGACCAACATTTCATTGCCGAACAAATTTTTCGCGGTATTGAAAAACAGATGCGCCTCGGGGTTGAAGGTGGTCAATGCCTCCATGGTGGGGATACCGATGGCGATACGGCTGCGCATGAGATCGGCATAACTGTGAGTGCGGTGGTAAAATTTGGCGATGCGGGTGGCCACGTGCGGACCACAGCTCCAACTGTCGGTCTGGCGGGGCAGACCGGCGACCCCGTTCATGGGAATGCCGGAGATGATATGACGCCGTTTGAGGTTGCGGGTGTCGACCTCGGGCTGGTCGGTGCGGCGGGGGGCGACCGGTTGGCCACCCCGCCCCTGCTGATACTGCTCCATGGCCGGCTTGACCACCTCATCGACCAGATTGTCGAAAAAACCGGCCCGGGCGGGGGTGATGGAAAAAATCAGCAAACAGATGGCGGGGATGGCAATGATCGTTTTCACGTTTGGAATCCTGTCAGCAGCAGCAGCGACTGGACGGGAAAACACCGGTGACGCTCAATCCTCCGGCAATAATCCCAGTTGTCGCAAAAAAGTTTTGATCTCGGTTTCCTTGTCCTGAAACGCCCGTACCCGTCCTTCGATCTCGAAACGGTTCATTTTTTCCGGGTTGGACATGGCGGCCTGCAATGCTTCGAGTTCCGATTTGAGCCGTTCCAACTTGGCAATGCCTTCGGGGGTCAGACTGGCGGAAACTGTTCGGGTATCGGTCATGATCGGCGCGGTTCCGGGTCAAAGGCTGAACGGGGGATTGCCTGGAGTGTTGCAAACCGTGGGGAAAAGATCAATCATCCGTTTCGTCCTCCGAGCCGTCAACCATGCGTTTTTTCAAATCCTTCAATCCTTTCATCAGATTGCGGCCGGGTTGGTTCAGATAGTAGGTGCGGTTTTCCATCTGGGTCAGGATGCCCACCTCCTTGAGTATTTTCAGGTGGAACAACACCTTGCTGTGATCCTTGATCTTCAGGGCCTTGGCGATCTCCGACAACCGCAACGACTCTCCCAGGCTGAGATGGGAGACGATCTGGCGGCGGATGGGATTGGAAAGGGCGACCAGGGCCTGATCGAGATCGTTGATGCGGATCTCCTCCTCGAATTTGGCCTCTTCCAGGACCCGATGAATGGTGACGATCAAATTGTCGGTCTGGAACGGTTTGGCGATATAGTCGTGCGCCCCTTTTTTTACCGCCAACACCGCATTGTCGATGGTGGCGAAGGCGGTGATCATGATGAAACGGAGGTTTGGACGAATTTTTTTCAACATCATCATGGTTTCGATGCCGTCCATCTCCGGCATCATCAAATCCAGCAATGCCACGTCATATTCATTTTCGCCGACCAGGCTCCGGGCGGTGACCCCGGAATCGGCCTGATTGACATCGAATCCCTTTCGAACCAGAATATGAACCAGACTTTCGCGAAAATCAGTATCATCATCGACGACCAAAATACGTTTCATGAAGATCCCTTTTTATGAACGGGCAGACGAATGGATGCCCGGGTGCCCTCTTCTTCGGAACCGTTCAGTTCCAGGACCCCCTGATGTTGAGTGATGATACCGTAGCAGACCGACAGACCCAAGCCGGTTCCGCGTCCAACCGGCTTGGTGGTGAAAAAAGGGTCGAATACCTTGGGTAGCATGTCCACGGCGATACCATGGCCGCTGTCCGTCAACTCGGTGATTACCCAATCATCCCGATGTCGGGAGGTGATCCGCAGGGTTCCACCGTCCGGCATGGCATCCAGGGCGTTGGCCAAAAGGTTCAGATAGACCTGTTCGAGTTTGCCGAAAATGCCCATCACCTCCGGTACCGGTGTCAACGCCAACTGCAGATCGATCGGTTTCAGGCGCTCCTCGACCACCTCCAGGGCCGATTCGATGATCCGGTTGAGGCTCACCGGCGCGAAATCGGCCGGTCCCTGGCTGGCAAAGGTCAGTACTTCGGTGACGATGCGGGAAGCCCGTTTCAGGTTTCGTTCCATCACCTCCAGATAGTGGTCGATGTCCGGTGGATCAGGGTGTTCCCGGACCACCATCTGCACCTCTTCGAGGGTGATCGAAACACTGGCCAGGGGGTTGTTCACCTCATGGGCCATTCCGGCGGCCAGACGTCCCACCGCCGCCATACGCTCCGAGGCGTACAGCCGTTTTTCCGCTTCGATGCGCTGTTCCATCGCCCGATTCAGGTCGAGATTGGTTTTTTCCAACAGGGTGGTCCGCTCTTTCAATACCGCGGCCAGATTGTGGATGTGAAAGGTGCGGCCGGTGGCGACCAACAGAAAGATCAGCACGAATCCCAGAAACAGCACACCGACCCCCAGGACCAGCCAGGACCAGTAGGACCGGTGTGCCGCTCGGTAGTTTTGCGTTGAATCCAGGATCAACCGCCACTGCCGACCGCCGAAATCGAACCGGTGACCGACCTGGAATCCCGCCGGATCCTTGAGGGCGGTCACCCGCTCCCTATCCTGGAGTACCCCCTCCTTTCGCCTGGCATAGACCGATACCGGCCGTGGAACGACCGCGGAGTCATACCAGAGTTGGGCGACGAAATGGTTGAGATGGCTGGTGGTCATCACCTCCAGGGCGGTTTTCAGGACCGTATCCATTCGGAACACCCCCACCCCGAAACCGAGCAGGTGGCGCCGGCGGCTCTCTTTGGTATCGGTGTTCACCCCGACGCGATAGACCGGTGACAACAACAACACACCCGATTGCCGCTGACCGTCCTGCACCAGGGTGAGGGGTGGGGTCACGATCTGCTCGCCGCTGTCCCGGGCCAGGGAGAGGGATTCGAGCCGATTCGGATTGGAGGCGATGTCGTAGAGGATCGCTTTTTCGTTGCCGTCGATGGGTTCGATATATTTCACCACCACATATTCCGGTCGGCGGGCGGCGGGGATCAACTCCCCCGATGGACCCCGTTCGACGATTCGATGGGGTTTCACGCCTTCCCGGCGGATCCGCTCTTCGAAGGATGCCCGCTGTTCATCGCGCAGCAGGGGGTTCCAGGAGAGGGCCTGAATGCCCGGATGACGGTACAGGGGACGCTTGACGAAAGCCTGGAATTCCTGTCGTGAAACCATTTCCGAACCGGAAAAAAAACCCTCCAGAGACCAGACCACCTCCCGGTAGCGGTCGAACTGGGTGTCCAGGGAGCGCACCAGGATATCGGCCCCCTGGTGAAACTCAAGCTCCAGCCGTTTGCCCTCCCGGAGTTCGGCATAATAGACGAACATCACCACCAGCGTGGCACTGATGATCAGGGGCAGGGGCATCGATTTTTTCCGCCACTGCCAGATCTCCCGTGGCTGGCCGCGCCAGATCAGGACCAGGGGCAGGATCAAAAACACGCCGATGGTGTCGCCGGTCCACCAGGTCCACCAGGAGAAAACCATCATTTCCGTCGAGATCTTATCCGTCATCCACAAGGTTGGCACCCCGATGCCGGTACTGACCAGACAGGAGAGCGGAATCAAAAAAAAGCACAGCCAGGCCACCGGGCCGGTATCATCGAGCGCATTCGGATAACCGATGAACCGTTTGATCAACCAAACCCCGGCCAACGCCTGCAGGGTGGAGCCGATACTGAAACTGAGGGAAGCGAGGAAGAGGGATTGACCCTGGAAAGGTTGGGTCCACAGGTTGATCACCAGGGCCCCGAAGAACAGGCCCGGCCAGAGGGATGAACCACCGAGCAGCAGACCGGCCAGGGCGACGCCGGCGGCGGGATAGAACACCGTGGCGAAATCCGGTTCGACCGCCAGCATCAATCCGAAATACTGCGCCAGCATATAGAGCAGTGCCAGCTTCAGATTGTTGAGAAGATACATGGCATGGACCGGTTATCTGGACGGGACACGGGACCAAACGGATTCGAAGGCGTTGGGCATCGGTTATGTTCCGTGGGCACCCAAGCGGATTTTGTCGATTCCAGCCACAACACCACGCCGCGGGATTCGACCGGACCCGTTGAAAAACCATTTGAGGATTTCATATGGTCCGTGGATGAACCGTTTTACCGACTGCCTATCCGTGAACTCCCGGTGGGTTCGGATTTGCAGATCAATGAAAAAAATACCCCTCGTACACACTGTCGATAATTGATGACCCGACGTCAAGGCCATATGGCGGTTTTTTTATCACCGGGCATCGATTCCAACGAAAAAACCGGTCATGATGCCCGTGGAATGGCCGAGGGGAGGCATGGAGAAAAAAAAAGACCGCCTTCCGGAGGGAGAGTGGAAGACGGCCAAAGATGAAACAACAACCGCTGTCCCCCATATTTACCTGAAAAAACAAATTCGTACATGTAAAAAATATTATCCAGGCGTGTCGTTTTGTGAAACCGGGCACACCGAATCGACGGTTGATCGTATCGATCCATGGTGGGTCCGCTGACCATTCGGGGGATTGGATTTTCATCCTCCGGCAATCGATTTTGGCACAACCCATGCCAGTTCCCCTTTGGGAATCATCCTGGCAATCGAGGAGAAGGCATGAATTTTCATATCATTGAAGAGGGCGATCTGTATGCCGTCCAACATGAAGACGGTTTGATCATGGTGGAAAATTTGACACTGGAAGAGGCGGCCATCATGGCCAATCGTTTGGAATCCAGATTTTACAAAAAGGATGACGACGGCAATGACGACCCGCCGGTCTACCATTGATGATCGAGCCACCGGCACGAATCCCGGGCCAGTACCAGGCCCGATTCGTCACCGGCGCCGTCGCCCCGCGACAATTTCCGGAGGAACGGTTGCCGGAGGTGGCCTTCGCCGGACGGTCCAACGTTGGCAAATCTTCCCTGTTGAACAAACTGCTCAACCGCCGCAAACTGGCCCGGGTCAGCCGCACCCCCGGCCGGACCCGTGAAATCAATTTTTTCCAGGTCGATGACCGCTGGCTGTTCGTGGACCTGCCCGGTTATGGATTTGCACAGGTGCAACACCGGCAACGGAAGGTTTGGGATCAGGTGATCGGCGGCTATCTGAACCAACGGCGTACCCTGCGGGCGGTCATTTTATTGTTGGATCCCCGACGCGGGGTGACCGATCTGGATCAGGGTGTCATCGACCACCTGGAACGGGAGGGCATCACCTATCTGCCGGTGGTCACCAAGGTCGACAAGTTGAAGAGCAATCCCCGCCGTCAGGCCTTGCGGACGCTCGAACGGCAGTTGCAACAACAGGCCCGCTTCGCCCTGTTGCCGGTAGTGCCGGTCTCTTCACGAAGTGGGGACGGTATTCAGGCGTTGTGGCGGCGCTTGGCGGAAATATTGGAAGAAACAACGGCCGGAACCGGGACATGACCGGGACGGGACCATGCGGTCGCCGCCAACAGGCCGGTGAAAAAGGAGCGGATACGGTTCATCAAAATAATCACAAGTGGGAGCCCCGGTCCCGGGAGTTTTCGATATAACGCCGGAAAAGGTCCAGCCGGAAGGACTTTTTGTGCTTTTTCTTCAGTTTTTTGAAGAAGCTGCACTTGAAACAGCCACCGCTGGTCTGATCGCACCGTTCGCCGCCGGGTTCCGCGGCCAATTTACCGATGATGAACACACAGGCGCGACCGCCGTTTTCCCCGCCGAGAAAACCATCGGCCGCCTCAAAGGTGGTCACCGGACAGGTGCCCAGCTCCTCCTGTTTTTTTCCACCCGGCTCGCGACCGCACTTTTTGACTTCCCAGCAATTGGCTTTCATTTTTCTTTTCTCCTCATGGCACACAATAAGAATATAAGCAAATTCTGTACCAGGAAGAGGTGGATCTTTATTTATGAATATTTTCAAATAGTTACTAAAATTTTCGACCTTTACGATCGTGGGCAGGTGGTGCTCAAATTTTACGCAACATCGGCAAAAAAAGAGCGTTTTCCCTTTTTATATCAAGTAGTTGTCCGCAATGTAAAATTTATTTGATTCGCCTCATTTGGTTACACCCTTTTTTTCCATTCCGGGCAGGGTGGGCGGCGGGGAGTGGGGGAACAGATGGGCCAACCGGCGATGGACCAGTTCATACACCCCCAGGATCACCATCCAGGAGGCGATCATGGAAAAGATCACATGACTCAAAAAGTGCGCCCCCTTCAACATTTGAAAAATCCCCATGATCCAGCCCATCGCCAGGCCCAGGGCCAAACCGCGCCGGCGTGCCGCCGGTGAGGTGAACACGAAAAAGAGCGACATCAGGGCGAAACCGCCGGTGGGATGGCCGGCGGGAAAACATTTGCCGGTGCGCCGGGTGTAATCCCCGGGTGGATACCGTTCCAACACCTTGACGTAGGGTTGATCGCCGCCATAGCGATCGGTGGCCCAGGGGCAGTGGACGTTGGTGATGTTCTTGCTGCCGGCGACGATGGCGGGTACCAGGATCACCGACAGGGTCACCATCAACAACCGTTGCCGGTAGGGGACCAGGGCCGACCGTTTGAAGGAGAGCCCGAAGGCGATCAGGGTCAGCACGCCGAACAGGATGATGATCCGTTTGGCGCCGGTGTAGAAGATCAGGCGGGGAATCGGATCATCCTTGTGGATCAACCAACGGTGGGAATCGGTCCGGTAAAAAAAATCCTGCAACCACAGGTCCAGGCCGCTGGTCTCGAATAGCAACAGCGTCAGGAGCAGCAGGATCGCCGCCAACGCCAATTGTCGGCCATGGCTCAAGGACGGCCCCAGCGGTTCAATCCGTTTTCATAGAGATGGCTGGCGGTTTGATAGTAGACGATGGCCTCGTCGAGCAGTTCACGGTCCGGGTCGGCGGCGGTTTGACTCTCGGTGCCATGGCGGAATCGATAGTGGCTGGACCCTTGTTGTGGACTGAGAATCGCCACCCGGTCACCGCGGACCAGCCCCAGTTTTTGATAGTTGCCGACCAGCGCCCGCCCATTTTCAGCATCCATTTTCAAGATGTCCTGTCCATAG
This sequence comes from uncultured Magnetococcales bacterium, assembly GCA_964344355.1. Lineage (GTDB taxonomy): Bacteria > Pseudomonadota > Magnetococcia > Magnetococcales > CAYFNE01 > CAYFNE01. The sequence goes on along the minus strand of CAYFNE010000055.1, from coordinate 12,405 downwards.
AAGCGGCTCTCATAGGTCCAGTCCATCAGTCCAAGCACCGTCGGCGCCAAATCCACCTGGCTGCTGAGGGTGTCCACCCGCCGGGGTTGGAACAGCTTGGGATTATAGATGATCAACGGGATGTGATATTGATGCATCGGCAATTCGGTCTTGCCGGCGCTGCTGCCGCAGTGGTCGGACATGATGACGAACAGGGTGTTGTCGAACCACGGTTTTTCGCGGGCCATCTCCAGGAAACGGTTGATGGCGAAATCGGTATACTTGACGCCACCGGCCCGGCCACCGGGCGGCGGGATGTCGATGCGTCCGTCGGGGTAGGTGTAGGGCTGATGATTGGAGGTGGTCATGATGAAATGGAAAAACGGTTTTTGCCGTTCGTGGGAACGGTCCGCCTCCTTGAGCACCCGGTCGAACAGGTTTTCGTCCGCCACCCCCCAGACGTTTTCGAAGGTGATTTCATCCTCGGACAGATCGGTACGGTCGACGACATCGAAACCGTTGTTGCCGAAAAAGGCGTTCATGTTGTCGAAATAACCATATCCGCCATAGATGAAACGGGTGTCATAACCCCGCTCGCGAAACAGAAATCCGACCGAAAACATGTTTTGATGATCGGGTCGTTTGACGATGCTGCGTCCCGGCGTCGGCGGTACGGACAACACCAGACTTTCCATGCCCCGGACGGTGCGGGTGCCGGTGGCATAAAAATGGGTAAAATTGATCCCCTTTTGGGAGATCCGGTCCAGGTTGGGGGTCCAGTTTTCTTCGTTGCCGTGAATGCCCATGTAACGGGCGCTGAGGCTTTCGATGGTGATGAACAGAACGTTGTAGCGTTTTTCCGGCCCCTCGTTTTTCACCAGCCGGGTGATGTCGAGGGGATCGTCGTTGACGAATTGCGAATCATCGCTTTTCAACACCGTACGCAATTTGTTGAAGCTGGTGGCGGGATCCTCTTTCAAATAGAAGGAATCATAGTCGAGACGGTTGTTGATGAAGGCGGAAAAGAGGGTATAGACGCCGTTCTTGGCCAACTCGTTGTGATACCGGTTGTCGGAAATTTGCGAGTGGGAGATATCGACGGTGAAAAAACAGATCAGGGGAATGGTCAACAGGATGCCCCCATGGGCGAGCCGTTGCCCCAGGGTGCTGGGGGCCTGGAAACCGGCGTTCAGGTAACCCCGGCCCTGGATGAATCGATAGAGAATGGTGGCGATGATCAAAATGAGCAACAACAACGGGATCACCGGATAGGATTCCCAGATGTTGCCCAGAACCTCATGGGTGTAGACCAGATAATCGACGGCGATGAAATTATACCGCACGCCGAATTCGTCCCAGAATATCCACTCCGACACGCCGTTGAAGGTGATGACATAGAGAAAAAAGAAGTAGATGCCGCGAAAAATGGATTGGTGCCGCGGTCGGCTGAAAAAGGCGTCGGGGACCAGGAGCAGATAGAGGGCCATGAAAGCGGTGAAATAGAGCGCCGCCACCAGATCATAGAACAGACCGATGGCATAAATTTTCCCCAGGGCCGCCACCCCCCAGTCGATGCCCTGCCGGGATTGGATCAACAAAAAGGTCCGTACCCCCTGGGCGATGAGGAGAAACAGGAGCACGAACAGATAGAGGCTGCCGAATCGGGAACGAAACAGCGACGAGAATGAAAATTTCGAAGTGGACATCGTTCTTTTTTAATCCTGATAGGGAGAGGGCAAACCGACGCTTGACCGGGAGGGGGCCGGCTTTGATTGAAATCGACACAAGGGTTGATCGGGTCCGGGATCAAACATTCAATAATACCGTTCGAGTGTCCATTGTCCAGTGTTGGTTGACAACGATTTCCCGTTCCGCCCCAATGCCGGGCCGGTAGCGATCTGGCCAACCAATATAGAAATACCGGGTCCATGACTGGACCGGCATGGCCGTGGGGTCGGGAGTTCCGGTATCCATCCCGACGCCACGGGTCATTGCAACACTGTTTTCAGGTTGAGGCGGGTCGATGAGGAAATGATCCATCGATCCCAACCACCTGGATCCCCCGGAATCATCGGGAGGCCGTGGTTTTTTTGTTGTTTTTCAGGACGGAACGGTCAAACCGGCCGATGTTGCCGCTGTCCCGGTCTACGCCAACCGTTTCCGCGCCAACACCCGTCCCTGCATCATGGCGAAAAACACCCCCAGGGCCATGATGCCCGATCCCCACCACACCCAGGCCACCAGGGGATTGCGGTAGATGCGGAAGGCCCAGGTGTTGGGCCGCACCGGATCGCCGAGCACCACATAGAGGTCTTCCCGCCAGGTGGTGTGGATGGCGGCTTCGGTGGTCGGTTGCGACCGTTCGTTATAGACCCGTTTCTGCGGCCGGAGTTCCAACAGTTGACCATCATCGTGTTCGGCCTGGAACAGGGCCTCCTTGGCCTGCCAGTTGTATTTTTTCGCCTCGCCCATGGAGACCAGGGTCAATTCCCAGGAGCCGATGCGCAGGGAGTCGCCGGGGGAGAGCAGCAGATTGCGCTCTTCCTGGAACAGTCCGGAACCGATGAAACCGGCGGACATCACCAAAACGCCCAGATGTACCAGCAGACCGCCATAACGCCGTTTGTTGCGGGTCAACAGCCGACCCAGGGCCGACAGCAGGCCGCCGGCGCCCGGCGCCTCCCGGCGGGCGTTCGCGCCGCGTGCCAAATCCATGAAATGGGTGGTGGCGACGAACAGGATCAGGGCGATGGTGGCCAGACCATAAGGGTGACGGACGCCGAAAAACCAGGCCACCGGCACGAACGCCAAACCCAGGATCGTCGGTGCCAGGAAAACTCGCAATAATCGTGCCGGTGTCGCCCGGCGCCAGGGGATCAACGGTCCGGCGCCCATGAGCACGAACAGTCCCAACATGATGGGAATAAACACTTTATTATAATAAGGGGCACCCACCGACACCTTGGCGTCGGACAGGGTTTCCACCGCCAATGGATAGAGGGTCCCCAACAGGACCGTCAAGGCGGCGACCATCAAGAACAGATTGTTGAACAAAAAGGCCGACTCCCGGGAGAAGGGGCTCTCCAGGCGGGCCGGGGTTTGCAAGAGGGTCGCCCGCCAGGTGAGCAGGCCGAAGGAGAAGAGCAGCAGGATGCTCATGAACACGAGGATGTAGACGCCCCGTCCCGGATCGGTGGCGAAGGCGTGGACCGAGGAGAGCACCCCGGAACGGACCAGAAAGGTTCCCAGCAGCGACAGGGCGAAGGTGGTGATGATCAGGAACAGGTTCCAGGTCTTGAACATGCGCCGCCGTTCCTGGACCATCACCGAGTGAAAAAAGGCGGTGCCGGTCAACCAGGGCATGAACGAGGCGTTCTCCACCGGGTCCCAGGCCCAATAACCGCCCCAGCCCAGTTCATAGTAGGCCCAGTAGGCGCCGAAGACGATGCCGGTGGTGAGCATGGCCCAGGAAAAGAGGGTCCAACGGCGGGTGGCCAGGATCCACTCCTCGCCGGCCTTGCCGGTGATCAGGGCGGCCATGGCGAAGGCGTAGGGGATGGCGAAGCCGACATAGCCCAGATAGAGAAAAGGCGGATGGAACACCATGCCCGGGTCCTGCAACAACGGGTTGAGATCGCGGCCGTCGAAAGGCGGTGGTATCAGCCGGTCGAACGGGGTGGAGAGAAACAGCACCAACAGCAAAAATCCGGTCAACAGACCGCCGAGGATGGCCAGAATCCACGGGATGGAACGGGGGTGGGTGTGCCAATGTTTCCAGGCGGCGATGGCGATGAACAGCGAGAGCAACCAGGCCCAGAGCAACAGGGACCCTTCGTGTCCGCCCCACATGGCGGTGGCCAGGTAGAAGACCGGCAGGCCCAGGGAGGCGTGGCCGGCGACATAACGGACGGAAAAATCGTGGGTCATGAAAGAGGTGATCAAACCGGCGCTGGCGATGGTCAGCAGACCGAACGCGCCGATGGCGGCGTGGCGACCGACCCGGATCCAGGCCGGTCGTTGCCAATGTACCCCGGCCAGGGAGGCGGCGATTTGGGTCAGGGCCAGGAAAAAGGCGCCGATGGCGGCGAAATGACCGATTTCAATCCACATTTTTTGGGGTTTCCTCGATTTTCGAACAAAGTGGCGGCGACCGTTGCAAGATGGATGGGGAGGGCCGCACCATAGGGCCGAATGGTCACCCCACCCACCCCTGCCACCACCGAATCGGTCATGATGCCCAGGCCAGACCCCGACAGCAAGGAACCATTGATCTTTTTGATGGGAGCCACCGCCTCCGGCAAGTCGGAACTGGCGATGAGGTTGACGGAAAAATATCCCCTGGAGATCGTCAATGCCGATTCGGTACAGGTCTATCGTCACCTGGACATCGGTTCGGCCAAACCGGATGCGGACACCCGGCGCCGGTATCCCCATCATCTGATCGATCTGGTCGAACCGGACGATCCTTTTTCCGCCGACCGTTACCGGCAGGCGGCGGAAACGGTCATCGCCGCCTGCCGGGATCGGGGGACCGTTCCGTTGTTCGTTGGCGGTTCGGGTCTCTATTTCCGGGCCGTGGAGCGGGGGCTGGCGCTGTTTCCCAGTCCCGATCCGGCCATCCGCCAACGCATCCGCCGTCAGGGTGAAAGCCTCGGCTGGCCCCACCTGCATGAAACGCTCGCCCGGGTCGATCCGCAACGCGCCGCCCAAATCACCATCAATGATGGCCAACGCATCATCCATGCCCTGGCGGTTTGGGAGAGCAGCGGTCGGACCCTCAGCGACTGGTACCGCCAACAACCGGCGCCACCCGCTCATGACATCCTGAAACTGGCCCGCCAATGGCCGGTGGCCACCCTCAACGATCGCATCGACCGACGGTTCGACCGGATGATGGCGCAGGGATTGCTCGAAGAGACCGCCGCCCTGCTGGCCCGGGGTCATGATCCAGCCCTGCCGGCCATGAAGGCGGTCGGCTACCGGCAGCTGTTGGCCCATCTGACCGATGAAATGCCCCTGTCCGAAGCGGTCGAATGGGCCAAGCGGGAGAGCCGCCGCTACGCCAAACGCCAACGCACCTGGCTGCGCCGGGAACCCGGTTTGATCGAACAACCGGCCGCGGAGATAAAAAAGATGATGGCGCTGGTGGGAGATTTTTTGGAAAAACGGGGAGTCGTATGAACATTTTTATGTGAAAAGGATTCACATCGGCGCGTAAAACATGGCATAGTGATCGAAATAGGTGGTATAATTTGCAAAAATAACAAAAAAACAAACAGATATCCATCCGCTCGGCACGGTTTTCAAAGGCCGTCCGGTCCTGTCAACCACCAATCAATGGGAAGTGCATTTCAATTTTTTTTTCTATGAAAGACCGATAGCGTAACAGGCGGATGAATCATGGATGATACATCCCGGCTGGTTGCGCGGGCCGGCATCCGGGGAGGAGTTGCAGGTTGGTAACCATCAGTACCCGAGAGAGGCCAAACATGCCCGATATTTTCGTCAAAATGAGCATCACCCTGATGCTGCGTCTGGTATCCGGAATATCGCTGATCATTTTTTTGATCGTCATCGCCCTCAACTACATCTCCATCGGCGATGTGCAGCAAATGAACGAAGCCCTGCGGCAAGGACCGCTGGCGCGCAAGGACCACTGGCAGAATGCCGTCATGCGGTTGAACAAGGCGGAAAAAATTCGTCTTTCCTACCTGGTGACCCGCGATGAGGAGATGGCCGCCGGCATGGAGACGGTGGTGGCCGAACTGCGCGATGAGATCACTGCCACCCGCGACGAACAGGCCGGAGCCGCCGATGCGGTGGTGGAAACCTATGCCAACGCCTTCAAGGAAATGGTGCGGGCCGTGGCCGACAAGACCGCCCTTTCGGGGCAACTCCTGAAGGCCCGTGAAGAGCTGGAAATGTTCGTCTATGACACAGAGGTGGAAGAGTTGGAGGCGGTGCTGGGGGAGTTGCAGATCGCCGAAGTGAGTTTTAAAAGCGAGCCGAAACCGCCCCAGTTCAAATCGGTGAGTGTCATTTTGGACCGCTTCATCCGTGATGTCGCCGGCAGTGAATATGAGGCCGGCATGCGCAAACAGGTGGATCACTATCGGCAAACCTTCATCGCCATCGATGACACCTTCAAGGCGGTCCTGGCCCAGACCGCCGCCATGGATGAACACTCGGCGCAGATCACCGACCGGGTGGGCGCCGCCATGGCCAAGGCCAATGAACAGGTGGCCGTTGCCTCCGACCGTTCCCGGGCCAAGGCCGAAACGGCGCAAAACCATGCCTTGATCTGGACCACCATCGGCGTCCTGCTGGCGGTGTTTCTCTCCACGGTCTTCGATCTGGCCTTTCAACGCCGTTTCCGTCTGACCCTGCGCGGATTGAAAACCTTGAGCGGCGGTGATCTCCGTTTTCGTTTCGACGTGCCCATGGACTCGCCCAACGAGATCTGCCGGGTGATGAAAAATGCCAACTTTCTCGCCGACAGTTTCACCAAAATGGCCACCACCGTGAAAGAGGTGGCCGGGGAGATGTCCTCGGAGAGTGAAAATCTGTTCACCAATTTTGAAACCATCACCCAGCGCACCCGGGCGCAAACCGAACGCATCGAGGCCATCTCCACCTCCACCGAGGTGATGGTCTCCAACATCTCCGTCAACAGCGACAACGCCCAGCAGACGGAAAAAATATCGCAAAAGGCCTCCAAGGATGCCGACAAGGGCGGCATCTCCGCCGGTCAGGCCAACAAGGCCACCCGGGAGATCGTCGAAAAAATTTCCATCGTCTCGGAAATCGCCCGCCAGACCAATCTGCTGGCCCTCAATGCCGCCATCGAGGCGGCCCGGGCCGGTGAACACGGCAAGGGTTTCTCCGTGGTGGCCGCCGAAGTGCGCAAACTGGCCGAACGCAGCCAAACCGCCGCCCAGGAGATCAACGCCCTCTCCGCCGCCACCGTCGAGTCGGTCAGGGAGGTGGAGGTGGTGCTCAACGATCTGGTGCCACAGATCGGCGAAACCGCCAAACTGGTGAGCAAAATCAACGGTGCCAGCAGCGTCCAGCAATCGGAGTCGGAGGAGATCCGCAACTCGGTGCAAACCTTGATGACCACCTACAAGGAAAACGCCCAATCCTGGGACCTGATCCAAACCGCCGCCGACGGCCTCTCCCGCGAGGCGGACATCCTCACCAAGGCCATCTCCGTCTATCAGATCGGTGAACTGACCCCGGAAAAATGTCCCTGATGTGAGGCGCGAAAGCTGAAAAGAGGGGGGGTGCGGTGTCGAGGCGGGCGTTCCCGGTGTTGAATTCCCGCTTCACACCGCGCCGTCGAACCGAATGGGGGG
>CAYFNE010000055.1:0-4971 GCA_964344355.1 uncultured Magnetococcales bacterium | reverse complement strand
ACCGAATGGGGGGGGGGAAGCGTCGTCGAGGCGGCGTCCGGATCATCCGGACGCCCGCTTCACGTTGGGGCTCGGCCGGGATCAACTCTGGCAGAGTTGATCCAGTTCCGTCATCACCTTCTGGCAGGTGAACCGTACCTGCTGAACCATCTCCTGATGTTGATCCAGGTCTTTCGAACGTAACTGCGACAGGTCGTTCACCTGCTGTTGCATGGTCCGGAAACTGGCCTCCACCTGCGCCAGTTGCTGCTGGTGGTCGGCCTTGACCCGTTTCAATTTTTCCAGATGATCGGAGAAGGCGTTTTCGATCGGGTCGATCCGTTGGCCGGACTCCTCATAATCGGCGACGATGCGCATCCACTGTTCGGCGCGGCCTTCAAACTCCAACAAGGCCATCTTGGCCGGACGTACATGTACCGGCATGTTACCGGTATCCAGTTCATCGCGGGCCTTTTCGAGGGTCTCCAGGATGCCGCTCACCACTTCGGCCAGATAGTTGAAATGGCCCACCGAGGCCTTGATCAACGAAACCATCTGCGCGGTTTCATCGATGCGACGGCTTTGGAAGGCCTCTTTGGTCTTGGAGGCGGCATGGAAGATGGAGAGGATATATTTTTGTCCCTCCGCCACCTTTTCGATGAGATCATCGACATGGCTGCCCATGTAAGAGGCCGACTCGGCGATGGTGCCGGTGCTGCGCGAGGCATTGCCGGAGGCGGTGGCGACGGTGCCGGCGGCCTGCTCCAGTTCGCCGGCCTTGGCGCTCACCTCACTGGTGGCCCCGGCGACGCTCTCCATGGTGGTGGTGATATCCCCGGTCACCCGCACCTGATCGACCACCGCCACCAGAATATCCTGGTTGGCCTGGTTGATGTTCTTGATGACCGATGTGGTCTCCCGCGAGGCGTTGGTCGCCTCTTCGATCAATCGTTGCATTTCGGTGGTGCGTTGGGCGATGGCCTGGGTCGCCTCTTCGGTCTGTTTCGCCAGAAGTTTGACCTCGCTGGCCACCACCGCGAACCCCTTGCCCGCCTCACCGGCCCCGGCCGCCTCGATGGTGGCGTTCAGGGCCAGGATATTGGTCTGCTGGGCGATGCCGTTGATCACCTCCACATCCTGATCGATGGCCTTGCCGGCCCCGGCCAGTTTTTCCATCACCTCGAAATTGGCCTGGACATGATCTTGCGCCCGTTGCGACGCATCTCTGGCGGAGTGACATTGATCCTTCACCTTGTCCAGGGCGCTGCTCATGTTGGCGGCAAAGGCCGCCACGGAATTGACGGAATCGGACACCTTCGACAACAGATGGTTCACATCGGCGATGTTGCCGTTCATGCCCACGGCCAGGTTGGACATCTCCATCACCTGCTGACTGGCCTTTTCGGTCTCGGGGACGATGTTGGTGACATGGCTGATCAACTGGTTGACATCGTTGAAAATGATCTCGATGTTGTTGGACGCCTCCTTGATGGAGTCGCCGATGGCGGTGATCTGTTCGCTCATTTCATGGCTTTTTTTCACCATGTCGCCCATGTTTTCGTTGATTTCCCACGTATCGCTGTTCAGGAACGATCCCACCTCCATGATGGCGTGCAGGGTGGCGGAAACGCTGTCCACCTGAATGGCCAGGATACGGATCATCCGGGTTAAACCTTCAGCCATCTGGTTGATGCCACGGGAAATTTCACCGATTTCCCCCGACTGTCCGGCATCGGGGATCCGATGTTTCAACTCCCCCCTGGCAAACTTTATGATGACCGCTTCGGCCTTTTTCAGCTGTATGAAACGGTCGTTCACCAGCCAGGCGGAATAACCGGCGGCCAGAAGGCCAATCAATATCAACACCAACGACAACGCCCAAGAGGAGCGGCGGTTGTCCGACAGACCGTTGCGCAACTCTTCCAGGTCGCCGAGCAACCGTTTTTCCCGTTCCCGGGCCAGACCGGCGATATCCTCCAACAGTTGCGCCGCCAGCGGTCCGGCCTCCCGGTCCAGCTTGGTGGGATGGGACCGTTTGTCGGTTGTTGACGTCACGGTTTCCAGTTCATCCTGGAGCCGCCGATAGCGGTTCAACCGTTTTTTGATATCGGCCAGCGGTTGGCGGCCGGCCGATTCCGCGTCACTGTCTATGGCGGTCGACAGGATCGAGAGTTGTTCATCGACCCTTTTCCAGGCCGCGCTCCGTTGTTCCTTGAATGCCGTTTTCCCGGTCAACCGCCAACCGTGCAGGGCCGCCAGGGTGGCCTGCAACGAGGCCTGCAGACGGTTTCCCGCCAGGGCGGTGGGTGTTTGCACGGTCCGCAGATAACCGCTGGAGACATCGGCGGCCTTGAAATTTTGATAACTGGAATAACCCTGGATGGAGAGGAGCAGGATCGGAATGAAAAATCCCAGAAAAATTTTCCTCGACAAAGTCATGGTCGAACGGCCTTCCCAAAGCGGCGATGAATGGGTCACAAAATTGGATTCAGGCGGGTGATCCACTGCATATCATTATTCTCACGCAACTTTTCCCCGGTAATGGCGGAATGGATGCAAGAACCGTACACATGTTTGGCAAGTGAAGGGCGGGCGGGGGTTGCCGAAGATCCGTTTCCGGCCATTGGTCACGACCGTTTCGGTAAAAAGGGGATAACCGTCAATCGATTGAGCGTGGCGGCGGGGCCGGGGATCAACCGAACAAAAAACCCAGCCAGATGATCAAACCCAACCACTGGTTGCTGAGAAAGGTGGTCAATAATCGATCCCGCGGGTAACCACGGATGGTGTGCAGTTGCCAACCCATGTGCAGGAGGGAGAGGAGAAGAGCGGCATAAAAGGGCCAGGCGAGAGCGAGCCGCCAACCGGCGCCGGCCAGCAGGGCCAGGGTCGACAGATACAGGATCCCCACCGCCGCGATATCATGGCGTCCGAACAGGATGGCGGTGGATTTGACGCCGATGCGCAAATCGTCCTCGCGGTCCATCATGCCGTAGATGGTGTCATAACCGGCGGCCCACACCAGGGTGGCGGCGAACAGCAACCAGGCCTCACCGGCCACGGTGCCGGTGGCCGCCGCCCAGGCCATGATCACCCCCCAGCCGAAGGCCGCCCCCAGGTAAAACTGGGGAAGGTGCACATACCGTTTGGTGAACGGGTAGGTCAGGGCCAGAAAGGCGCCGCCCACCGACAGTTGAATGGTCAGGGCGTTTAATTGCAAAGCCAGCAACAGCGCCACCAGCAGCAGGATCACCATCACCGCCACGGCGCCGCCGACGGAGATCCGTCTGGCGGCCAGGGGGCGCTCCCGGGTGCGGGCGACGTGGGGATCGATATGACGGTCGGCCAGATCGTTGGCCACGCAACCGGCGGAGCGCATGACGAAGGCCCCGAAGGCGAAAATGAACATCAACCGCCAATCGGGCCGACCGCTCCCGGCAGCGGCGGTCAGGGACCATAACGACGGCCACATCACCAACCAGGTGCCGATCGGTTTGTCCAGGCGCATCAGGCGCAGGGATTCGCGGAGAAAGGGGTTGGGGAGGGTGTCGATCCAGTGGGACATGGTCAATCGCTCAATGGGAAAGGGAACAGCTCCAGAATGCGCGCCCGGAAATGGCCATTGACCTGGAGACGGGAACGGCGGCACCAGAAAAGCCGCTCCGCCGGTTGTTCCAGCCGGGCCGCCAGGGCCGGGGAGTGGGCCAGGGCCAACTCCAGACCCTGACGGGTCACCGGGCCGTCCCGCTCCAGGAACAGCGAGCCCAACGGTTCCACCCCCTGATCGATCACCCGCCGCGCCGAGTCGGCCAGGTCGGTCATGGCCACCTGGGAGTGGGCGAATATCCAATCCCGGCCGGCCAACTCCAACCAGGCGTTGCGCAACAGCACCTCGCCCGCCGGCGGTGGCTGATCACCGTTCCAGAGGGCCGCATCCTCCACCCAGGCCGGGACCAGCTCCTGACTCTCCAGCCGCACCCGCGCCGTCTCGCCGGCCAGCCGTTCCAGATGCCGGGTCAGGGAGTCGTCGCACCGCAGCGCCTCACGCATCGTCGCGCCCAGATCGCCGCCATGAAGGGCCAAAAAGGGTTCCGGAGGTTTCCAGCCGTGGGGAAAATGCATGGGAAAAGGCAGGGGCATCGATCGAACCATCCGAAAAAACGTCGCGGCGGTCAAAAAAGAGGATGAAACAGTAGAAAGTATCCGTTGCTGGCGGTTCAGACAATGTATTTCCATTTGCAACGTGAAACGGAACAGGTTACAGTCGATCATGATCCGTCATTTCAAACACGAAGGATTGAAACGTTTTTTCGAGACCGGCAACAAACGGTTCATTCATCCGGATCATGCCAAACGCCTCCGGTTGGCACTGGCGCGTCTGGAAGTGAGTTTCAATCCCACCGATATGGATCTGCCGGGTATGGGCTTTCATGTTCTGGCTGGAGACCGGCAAGGATTTTATGCCGTTTCCATTTCCGGGAATTGGCGGTTGATCTTCCGATTCGAGGGCAAGGATGCCGTCGATGTGGACTATTTGGATTATCTTTGAAACGGAGAGGATTGGCCTCATGCACATGCACGATCCACCCCATCCGGGCGAAATGATCCGGGAATTTTGTCTGGAACCGTTGGGTTTGACGGTGACCAGGGCCGCCGAGGGTCTGGGCGTGACCCGAAAAACCCTCTCGGCCATTCTCAATGGCCGCGCCGGGGTATCACCGGAGATGGCCATTCGTCTGTCCAAGGCCTTTGGCGGTACCCCGGAGAGCTGGCTCTCCCGGCAGATGCTGTTCGATCTGTGGAACGCCGGCCAGCGGGCGGCGGATATCAAGGTGACCCGTTTTCGGGCGGCATGACGGAAACGGGTGCATTCCAAATTTCCTGCTCCCTCGAAAATGGACTTAAACTAACGATGGGATGGACCTTCACAGTGGTTTTTCGTAAGCGATCGGGGAAGCACGTCCTGCTGGTTCACCCGATCAGCAGGCGAGA
>CAYFNE010000054.1:0-35140 GCA_964344355.1 uncultured Magnetococcales bacterium | reverse complement strand
CCCTCCGGGGATCCTCCGGGTTACCTTTTGTGTCCGTGGCGTAACGCCCCCGCCACTGTTCCGAACCATGCGGTGGGGACGCGACCCCGCCCTGCCATGAATAGGTGTTATTAAACCGCATCCATCTCGGGAATCGGAGTTTTTTGCAGGGTGGGGTTACGCCCTCGCCATTGAATCCTTGAGCCATTCGGCGGGGACGTAACCCCGCCCTACCGTATCGGCTCGTTCCAAAGCGATAGGAATGTCGTAGAAACCACGAATCTCAAAATGGACGCGGTTTAACCACCCGATACATCGTATCTCCGTTTTCCGTCCTCCGTCCTCCGTCCTCCGATAACCTACTTCTGTGCCAGCAACTGGAACAGATTGAGGGCCAGCAGCGGGACGGCGAGGTTGGCGTCGTTGCGGTCATGGCGATGATGCTGTCGGCGTTGCACCACCACCGTCCGTTGTTCATGCGGTTCGATGATTCGGGTACGGGTCCAGGATTGATGACGACCGTGACGGCGGACGTGGCGCGGCTTTTTACGCAGTTTGACCACCACCCGTTTGATTTTGATGTTGCCGTCCAGGCGCAACTGCCAACGGCCCCGGGAACTGTCGGCCTCATTGTGAAAGACCATCTTGTCATAGGTGCTGCGGCCTTTTTTGTGAAAATCGCGCGGTTGGCCGCCGATGCGCTGACCGTGGGAGTCCCAGGAACCGACCAGCAAACGCCCCCGGCCCCGGCCCTTGCGGCTTTTGGCCACCAGTTTGACCCTGGCCAGATCATAATCACCGAGATCGATATCCGGAAACCGCTCCCGGATATGGCGTCGGAGGGGCAACACCATATTTCGACCCCGGACATGCAATTGATCATAGTCAATGACCAGGCGGGTTCCGGCCAGGGCGGAAGTCGGCAGGGAGATGACCGCCGCCAAAACCGTCATGATGAAAAGTGTCCAAAACGGCCGCGTCCGGGAGGGATGGTTTCGGGATATCTTCATGATCGGGGTTCCTTATTTCAAAAAGGCGATGAGATCATCGCGGTCTTTTTTGTTTTTCAGGCCCATGAACGCCATCCGGGTCCCGGGGACCATTTTTTTCGGGGCTTCGAGAAAACGGGACAAATTGGCCTCGTCCCAGATCAGGTTGGCATTGGCCAGGGCTTTTGAATATTTAAAACCGGCCTGTGCCGCTGATTTGCGGCCGACGATGCCCTGGAGATCGGGACCGACCTTTTTTTTCTTCGGGGTGCCGATGCCATGACAGATGGCACATTTTTTAAACAGTTTTTTACCCGACGCCGCATCCCCGGCCCGGGCATTGCCGGAAAAGAGGAGCAGGGCGCTGAGGGTCATCAGGGTCAAGGCGGTCTTTTTCATGGTTTGCGGTTCCTTTGTCGATGTTCGTTGCGTTCATTTCCGGTTCGGGGCCGTTTGGCATCGGCCCCTTGCACGTGCCATTTGTCCAGTGTGTAACCCCGGCAAAGAAAAAGTTCACCTTTGCCCGAAATTTGTGAAACAATTCCTCCCAGGCGCTCCCGGCCGGCCGGGTGATCCCGGAAAAAAGATCAACGAATGGAGGTTCGTGTCATGAACGAAACGATGGCCAAAATAACCGTGGCGCTGGTATCGACCATCCTTTTGACCCTTCCCGCCACGGTCCACGCCTTCTGTCTGGTCAACGAAACAGCGGTGGAACTGCACGCCCAATCCCTGGACAGCCAACGGTTCGAACGCGATGTCGCCGCCGGCGGCAAAATGTGTTGTCCGGCCTGCAAACGGCAACGCACCACCCTGCTGATCGTCACCGGTTATGTGCCGGTCTCCGGCAACAGCCAACCGGGCTGGCGGGCCGAATGCCGTGCCCGGGTCGACCGCTCGCAAACGGTGGTGGTCAGCGGCGGCTTGAATCGAATCGTTTGTCAAACACCCTGATAGAGCGACCGCGCCGGTGCCGATTTTCAACGGAGGAAAAACAGACCCCGATGCCGACGCGTTGGCCCGCGCCCTGGCCGGGGACCGCAAGGCCCTCTCCAGCCTGTTGCGGGGCCTGCAACTACGGGTCTACCGTTTCATCCGCCGCCAGGCCGCCTCCACCCAGGATGCCGAGGACCTGACCCAGGAAACCTTCATCGAGGTCCACCGCAAACTGCCCTCGTTCAAGGGGGAGTCCCGTTTTTCCACCTGGGTGTTGGGCATCGCCCAGAACATCGTCCGCAACTATCGCAACCGGGCGCCGGTCTTTCGCCATCCCACCGTCTCCGATGACGCCCTGGACCACCACGCCGACCCCCGCGCCGGTCCCCACGAACAGCTGCTCACCGACCATCGCCTGCGCGCCCTGCAAACCGGCATGGAACGGTATCTCACCCCGGAACTGCGGGAAGCCCTGACCCTGATCTCCCTGGAAGGACTGGATTATGCCGGGGCGGCGGCGATCCTTGAAATTCCCCTGGGCACGGTGAAAACCCGCGTCTTTCGTGCCCGGCGCCTGTTGCGCGACGGCCTGAAACAGGAAAAAAAACTCGACCTGTTCAAAATGTCGTGAACCGATCCCGGGCAATGGTTACTGAATGAGTGAATGGATGGCAGGTGTGGGATGGCACCGGAACAAGGGGTGATACCGATGGCACTGGATGAGGAAATCCTCGAATTGATCAGCCGCGGGCTCGATGCCGACCTCGATCGGCGTGAAATGCGCCGTCTCTATCGGTTGGTGGCCCGGGATCCCCGTGTCGTTCAGGAGATGGGCGAACTGGCGGCCTTGGAAGAGGGGTTGGCCGATTGGGCCCAACGGGATATCGATCCACCACCCACCACCGATCTGACGACGGCGGCCATGGCCCGCCCGGAGCGCGGTCCATCGCTCTGGTCACGCCTCGGCGACTGGTTGCACTCCCCCCAGGGCATCTCCATCCAACCGTTTTCCTTCGCCGGCGGTCTGGCGGTGGCGGCGCTGGCCATGTGGATCGCCGTGCCGACGGTGATGCGGGCGCCACCCGGTTCCCCGCCCCAACGGTTGCAGATCCATGACGTCCAGTTCATCGACGCCAAAGCGCGGGTCGACTGGACCAACCGTTTCATCGTCCCGGCCGGCGGTGCCACGCGCCTCTCCCTGGGTTCCGGCGGTGAACAACCGTTGCACATCCAGTTCGAAACCGTGGAACCGGTGGAACTGCTGGTGGCCCACACCACCCCCGGCAGCCGCCGCGACCTGGTGCAAACCGTCACCGTCGATGGCATCGGCTACGCCTCCCTGACCCGACCCCTGGTCGGCGACATGTTGACCATCCGCAACCGGGGTCAGGTGCCGGTCCTGGTCTACATGCGCAGCCAGAACGGGACCACCTTCAGCCGTTTCCAGGGTGAAGAAAACAGCCGGGATCTGTAGGATTGAACCGGTCCCCGCCCGTCTGTCCCGGTTGTTATCAATAACTGGCATTTTTATTGCTTATCATCTCCCAAAAGGGCTTCCACATCGATCATTCGGGGCTCCCTCGGCGTTTGGCGTCGTTCGGGTGTCCCCATCCCATCGGGACGAACCAATATGACCAGTTATGATTCAACCGGCAACACCACCCCGGATCAGCAGATGACCCATGGCAAGATTGACGATCCGCCGTTGACACATCCGTCAAAAAAAACCCGTTTCGGCAAGAAGGGCGCCTGGTTCGGCCTGTTTTCGATCGTCGGTTTCGGGACCGCCGTCGGCCTCTGGTGGCAGAGCAGCCTGATCGCCGCCACCCCTCCCAAGACGGTCCTTTCCATTCCATCGGTGTCCGGCTCGATCGCCGCCATCCCCGCCCCCAGCTTTCCGGAGGTGGAAAAGGATGGCAACTTCATGGTTTTTTCCGGCTCTTTCGTCAGCTACAAAAATGCCGAACGCATCAGCCGGCAGTTGGGCGAGGTGGGTATCGCCGCCCATCTGCAGGCCGGCCGGATGGCCGGCCGGCAGTTGACCCATGTGTTGGTGGGTCCCTTCGGCGATGAAGAGGATGCCGAGGAGACGGTGGCCTGGATTCGGGAACGCACCGGTATTCCCGCCAGCTACCTGAATATCAATCCTTCGGAAACCCTGGAGCGAACCGCCGACGACCACCGGGTTGAAAAACCGGCCACCCGGGTCAGCTCCACCCGCATCCGACAACCGGTCGATTCTCAAGCCGCCGGGACCGGAACCGCGGCCGTGGATCGGGCCGGACCGCCGTTGCGGGCCGGTGAGTATGTGGTGCTGGCCGGCTCCTTCACCAATGTCGATAACGCCAACCGCGTTCACAACCGTTTGCGGAAGCATGAAATTCCCTCACGGCTGAAAACCAGTCACGTCAACGAACGGCTGTTCACCCATGTGATGGTGGGACCCTATGAAGGGCAGGAAGAGGCCGACCGCATGGTGACCGAGATTCGCAAAAACACCGGTATCGTCGCCGAGAAGATGAAAATTCACTGAACGATCGACGATCCCTCATTCGAACAAAAAAAACCGGATCGTTTCCGGCGGGTGACGCCGTGGGAAACGATCCGGTTTTTTGTTGGGCGGTAGGGTGGGGAGCCGTTCAATTTTTGGCCCGGACCTCAATCACACCTGCAAAAATTTTGGCACATGGGTCAGGTTGCGGCAGCCGTTCTCCAACACCACCACCACATCCTCCAACCGTACCCCCCCCATATCCGGATAATACAGGCCCGGTTCGACGGTGATCACATGGCCCGGCTCCAGGGTTTTGTCCCGTTTGCTGATGCGGGGACCTTCATGGATCTCCAAACCCAGACCGTGACCGGTGCCATGGAAAAATCCCTGTTGACGGCCGCTGTCATCGGTACCGGTCGGGAAACCGGCCTCGGTCAAACAGTGGCTGACCGCCTCGTGAATGTCGAGACCGGACTCGCCGGCGCGAATGCGGGAAAAAGCCAACTCCTGGGCCTTTTTGACCGCATCCCAGGCCCGTTGCACCCGCTCCGGCGGCGTTCCCCGGCAGACGGTGCGGGTCATGTCCCCATAATAACCGGTCCGTTCCACCCGGGGAAACACATCGAGAATGATGGGCCGGCGGGCGGGGAGGGGACCGGAACCCTCTTCGTGGGGATCGGCCCCCTGGTCACCGCCGGCGACGATGGTGTGTTTGGGAATCGCCCCCTGTCTGACCAGGGTGGCGTTGATTTCACCGCGCACCCGTTCGCTGGTCAACCGTTCTTCACCCAGATACAACCAACCGTCCGCGCCGATGCCGGCGGCGCGGATCAGCTCGATGCCGGCGGCCATGCCGATGCCGGTGATCTCCAGGGCCGTCTCGATGGCCCTCACCTCCTCCGGGCTTTTCCGCTCCCGTTGCGGCCAGAAGGGATCCTTCCCGGGGGTGATGGTGATGCCGGCCCTCCGCAACCGTTCCGCCAAACCGAAGGGGAAATCATCGGGCACCTGCAGATGGTGGATGTTCATCCCCTGTAAAAAAAAGGGGATCAACTGGTTGTCATCGGCACGGTCCCCCTCACTGTCGGGATGGGCTTCATCATAGTGTCTTCGCAACGTCGACCAGTCGTGGAATTGGTCGACGCGGGCGGTGCGCCGGGCGCGGTCGATCTCCAGGACCGAGGTGACCAGGTGCGTTCGGCCCGCCTCATCGCGCAGATACAAAAAAGGATCCGGCGCAAAAAAACGGGTGGCGTAGTACATGTCCGCACACGTTTCACTGTCGGAGTAAATCAGGCGGGCTTCCAAACGGATGATCCTTTGCGGTCAGGGTGGAAGGGAGGGCGTGTTCATGGTTCCGATGGTCTCATCCGGCGGCGTGCAACGCCGTGACGATGCGCGGCTGACCGCCATAATCGGGGCGCACGGTGATCGATTCATAGCCGGCGGCGGCCAGCAGGCCGGAAACCGCCTCTGCCTGATCATGGCCGATCTCCAGGGCCAACAGGCCGCCCGGTTGCAAAAAGCCGGCGCACTCCGCCGCCAGACGGCGCAATACCGCCAAACCGTCCCCACCCCCGTCCAGGGCCGCGATGGGCTCCCATCGGGCCACCTCCGGCGCCAGGGTCTTCAGGACCGGGCTGGCGATATAGGGCGGATTGGAGACGATGAGATCGAACCGCTCACCCACGGCCAACGGCGCCGTCAGATCACCGGATAATAGCCGCAACCGGTCGGAAACGGCAATCCTCACGGCGTTCTCCCGGCTGATGGTCAGCGCGGTGGCGGAGATATCGCTGCCGACGCCGCGGGCCCGGGGATATTCCGCCAACAGGGAACAGAGAACGGCGCCGCTGCCGACGCCGATCTCCAGCATCGTCAACCCGGCCTGACGATCGGGATGATGTTCGATGACCGCCTCCAACAACCCTTCGGTCTCCGGGCGCGGGATCAACACCCCGGGGGCCACCTTGAAGGTGTGCTGCCAAAAATCCCGGCGGCCGAGGATGAGGGCCACCGGTTCCCGTTGGGCGCGGCGTTTGACCAACGCTTTGAAGGCCGCCAACTCCGGGGCGGTCAACGGCCGGTCCGGGTCCAGATAGAGGGTGATCCGTTCCAGGTTCAATACCTCGGCAAGCAGCAACTCCCCATCGAGACGGGGACTGTCACACCCCTTTTGACTCAACCAGGGGGTGCACCATTGCAGGAGGCGGCGGATGGTCCAGGTGTCCACGAACTCGGTAATGGCCTGAAAATGGTAAAAAAAAACCGCTCGTGAACCCCGGTCCGGGGGATCACGAGCGGCTGCGTTGTCAATCCGGCCCGGCCGGGCCGTTCCATCAGTGTGGCCGTTTGGTCTCCAGGGCGGCCAACTGCGTCTCCCGGCCGTCCAGCAGGGCCAGCAGGCGGCTGCTGTGGATCTGGAAATCCCGTTTGTACTTCCGCGCCACGGGGCTGGTCCCCGGCAGCTGGATGGAGAGCGGGTTGACCTGTTTGTTGTTGACCCGGATCTCATAGTGCAGATGCGGTCCGGTGGCCGAACCGGTGGCCCCGACCCGGCCGATCACCTGCCCCTGACGGACCCGGTCGCCCTGTTTCAGTTTGGTGGCGTAACGGCTCAGGTGCGCGTAGGCGGTGGTGTACTTGGCGGTATGACGGATCAGGACCAGCTTGCCGAAACCGCCCCGGCGGCCCCGGAAGGTGACGCGACCGTCGCCGGCGGCCCGTACCGGCGTGCCGGTGGGGGCCGCATAGTCCACACCCTTGTGCGCGCGGTTGAAACCATGCACCGGATGCTTGCGCTTTTTACTGAAACGCGAGGAGATGCGGGTGAAATCCACCGGGGCGCGGATGAACATTTTGCGCACGTTGCGGCCCTTGGGATCGAAATAACCGGTGACCCCATCGGGATCGGTATAACGGACCACCTGATAGGTGCGACCGTTGTTGATGAATTTGGCGGCCATGATGTCGCCGTCCCGTTCCCGTTTGCCGTTGTGGTATTTCACCTCATGCACCACCGAAAAACGATCGCCGGGACGGATGTCGCGGGCGAAATCCACATCCCATTCGAACAGGGACGCCAGCCGGGCGGTCATGGACTGGGACAGACCGGCCTTTTTGGCGGAGAGGAACAGGGATCCCTCGCCGCGAATTTCAGCGTGGACGGTGCGTAGCCGCGTGTCGAACACCTTCTTTTGAATGTGCGGCACGAAACGGATGCCGTCGTTGCGGGTGATCCACAACACCCGGTCGGAGTCCAGGGGATAGGAGAGACCGCTGAGCAGACCGTCCTTGGAGAAGGCCAACTGCAACCGTTG
Organism: uncultured Magnetococcales bacterium; assembly: GCA_964344355.1. Taxonomy (GTDB): domain Bacteria; phylum Pseudomonadota; class Magnetococcia; order Magnetococcales; family CAYFNE01; genus CAYFNE01. The sequence goes on along the minus strand of CAYFNE010000054.1, from coordinate 27,422 downwards.
CCCCGGTTTGAGATAGCGCGCCAGATCATAGACCGGCCTGGTCGCCCGGGCCAGGGCCATGCTGGTGTTGCGATCGACGCCATGGCGGGCCAGCAGGGTGGACAGATAATCCCCTTTGCGCACGGTTTCGAACACCGACCGCGTCGCCTCGCTGAACACCTTGGCGGCGCGGGGGTCCTTGGGGGTGTTCAACCCTTTTTTGGCCGCGACGGTTTTGGCGGGCGCGTTGATCAGACGGGCCGAAAAACCGTTGTCGATGGTGGCGAATACCCGCAACGACCGGGAGTCGGTGATGGGATACTCCAGGGCCGTCAACGCATTTTTTTCATTGAACGAGAGCTTGACGATTTTGCCCGGCTGAAAACGCGAGGCCAGGTCATAAACCGGCGCCGCCGCCCGGGCCAGGGCCATGATGGTCGATACACCGATGTTACGGCGTTTCAACAGCGCCGTCAGCGTATCCCCCTTGCGTACCCGTTCGATGATCACCTGCGGGTTGGTCTGGGGTATGGTGAGATCGTCCCGGGGCGGGGACGGATAACCCGGCAGGGTGACCGATGCGGTGCCCATGCCCCGTTGCGGCAGCGAAGCCAACTGCATGGTCGGCTGCCGGGTGACTTGCACCGGGGTTCGTGGCTCCTCGTTTTTCAGGATCCAGGTCAGACCGCCCACCTTGTTGCCGGTGCTGGCATCGAGTGCCCGCTGGGCGGCGACGAAGGTGAAGGCGACGATGGCGGCCACCACCAGGTAAAAACGGTTGCTCCGGGACCGACGGCCGGTGGCCTGTCGGGGATTGAGGTTGTTGCGCAGTGGTCTGGGCCGGATTGGCGTCCGCTTTTTGGTGATGCCCAGCCTGCGTCTTCTTTCCATCAAGGTCATGAAATTGACACTCCGATCCACGTTTGGAGAACGATATTTTCCCCGTTATTGCAATTTGTGGTCCGTTTTTATTTCGCAGATTTTCGGAGGCTCAGAATGACCCTTCCCGAAGGGGCTGTGGTGGTGTTCCCCTCTTCCCACGGAACTCTACAAACGTCGAAGGTATATAAAAAACTGGTAGTACTGTCAAGAAGTGTATTGATTTTTCAACCACTGTTGCAGATCAAAAAGGGCGCGGCGGCTGATGGCCGGCTTTTTCTCCCTTTTGGTAACTCGTTGTTGTAAGGGCGGAAACAGGCCAAAATTAACGTTCATTGGTTGAAATGTTTTGACCTCGGCGCCCTGGGTGACATGGGCCAGCAGGGCGCCGTGGGCGGTGGTGGGCGGCGGGGGTTCCGGGAGCGTTCCCCGGTTGACCAGGACCGTCAAAAACAGCCCGGCGGTCAGTCCGCTGGCGGCCGATTCCACATATCCCTCGACGCCGGTGATCTGTCCGGCGAAAAACAGATTATCGTGACCTTTCAAGCGCAAATGCCCGTCCAGCAGGGCGGGACCGTTGATGAAGGTATTGCGGTGCACCGCCCCCAGGCGTGGAAATTCCGCCGCTTCCAGGCCGGGAATGGTGCGAAATATTTTTTTTTGCTCCGGCCAGGTCAGCTTGGTCTGGAAACCGACCATGTTCCACAGGGTGCCGAGCCGGTTGTCGCGGCGCAATTGTACAACCGCCCAGGGTTTCACGTCCGGTTGGTGTGGATTGGTCAGTCCCACCGGTTTCAGGGGGCCATGGCGCAGGGTTTCCGGTCCGCGTCGCGCCATCACCTCCACCGGCAGGCACCCTTCGAAGTGGGGAATGTTTTCGAAGGATTTTTCCGCCACCCGCTCTCCGGCGCTCAAGGCCGCCACCAGGGTTTCATATTGATCCCGGTCCAGGGGACAGTTGATGTAGTCGGCGCCGCCCTTGTCGTAGCGCGATTGCATCCAGGCCTTCTCCATGTCGATCGACTCACGGCTGACGATGGGGGCGATGGCATCAAAAAAGGAGAGCCGGGGGCCGACGGTCCCCTCCAGCCAGCGGGCCAACGGTTCCGAGGTCAACGGACCGCTGGCGATCACCGTCAACCCCTCGGCCGGCGGACGGTGCAGCTCTTCGCGCAGCAGGGTGATGTTGGGGTGGTTTTCCAACTGTTCATCGATCCAGATGGAGAAGGCCTCCCGGTCCACGGCCAGGGCGCCGCCGGCCGGCACCCGGAAACGGTCCGCCGCTTTCATCACCAGACTGTTCAGCAGGCGCATCTCGGCGTGCAGCAAACCGACGGCATTGTTGTCGGCGTCATCCGACCGCAGGGAGTTGGAACAGACCAACTCCGCGCAATGACCGGTTTGATGGGCCGGGGACCGTTTGTGGGGCCGCATTTCGTACAGGCGTACCGAAACGCCCCGTTCCGCCAACTGCCAGGCGGCCTCGGACCCGGCCAGGCCGGCGCCGATGATGGTGACCATTGCCAAAAACGCTACCTCGCAGGATCGTTGTACGGGGACTCGAACACCGTATCGGCCGGGGGGAAGGCCTGTTTCCGATGGCGGCCCGGTCCGGGGAAGGATGATGAATCCGGATAGTGACGGGCCTGGCACCGGGTTATAGCCTCCTGGCGGACAAATGGGAATGGTTTCTGGAATGGCGGTCGAAAAATCGCCGGTCAAGCGGGCGAAAACCGGCGGAAAAGGGTCATTGAACGGCCAAAATACGGGCGAGCACCGAATCGGCCAGCGGGGTACCCGCTTCGGTCAGGGCGATATGGTCGGGTCCGACGGTCAGCAGACCATCCGATCGCAACGTGTCGATCAACGGTCGCCGTTCTTCGAGGGGATCCCGGCCGGTGAGATGGCGGTAGGTATCGCGGCGCATCCCCTCCTTGAGCCGCAACCCCATCATCCAGCACTCCTGGCCGGCCTCCCGGCGGCTGAGTCGGTGAACACGGGCACCGCCGTTTTTCCCCGCTTCGGTCCAGTTCCGGCAATAGGTTTGATGGTGGCCGGCATTGACGGTGCGGCGCACGGCCCCGCTCCCATCGGTCAGTTTGCCATGGGCGGCGGCGCCGATGCCGAGATAGTCGCCGAAACGCCAAATGTCCAGATTGTGCCGGCAAGGGCGCTGCGGCCGGGAAAAATTGCTGATTTCATAGGCCTCGAACCCCTGTTCGGCCAGAATTCGCCGGGTTTGCCGCCAAAAAAGCAGATCCCGTTCCTCGTCGGTACGATTTTTCGGGCGGTACTCTCTATCGTGGAGCGGCGTGCCCGGCTCCAGGGTCAACTGGTAACAGGAGAGATGGTCCGGCTCCCAGGAAACCGCCTCGTGCAACTCCCGGCGCCACTGTTCGACGGTTTGACCGGGGGTGGAGTGGATCAAATCGAGATTGAGCCGTTGGCATCCACCCCGCCGGACCAGACGGATGGCCCGGCGGGCGGCCTCCAGGGTGTGAATGCGACCCAGTTGTGAAAGCCGCCGCTCGTCGAAGGCCTGGATGCCGAGGCTCAACCGGTTGATGCCACAGGCTTGCCATTTTTCAATCTTGTCGGCGCTGACCGACTCCGGATTGGCCTCCAGGGTGATTTCACAATCGTCACTCAAGGGCCAATGATGACGAATGCACCGCACCAGGGCGGCGATGGTCTCCCCGCGCACCAGGGAGGGCGTGCCGCCGCCGAAAAAAAGGGAGCGCAGGGGACGGGGATCGTTGTTCAGGGTCTGCCGGTACCAGGCCAACTCCCGGCTGACCGCCCGCAGATAATCCGCCTCCGGCGGTTGCGTCACGGTGGTGGAGGCAAAGTCGCAATAGGGACATTTGGCGGCGCAGAAGGGGATGTGCAGATAGAGGGAAAGGGGGGGCGGGGGAGGGCTGGTCAAGTACCCGGTCCCGTCGGCAGATCGGAAAAACCGTGTTGCCGATAATGATCCCGTGCCAGGCGAAAATGGATCAGGGCACGCTGGTCGAGCAGTTTGCCGCTGAGAAATTCCAGCTCATAGGGCTTGAACCCGAAACGGCCATAAAGGCGCAAACCGGTGAGATTGGTATTGAAACAACAGAGATGAATCTCCTCGAAATCATACCCTTCGAAGGCGATTTCGAGCATGGTTTCAACCAGATAACGGCCCAAACCGAGCCCACGTCGTCGGGGATCGACGATCAGGTTGCCCATATAGGGGGCGCTGGAGACGGCATGGTGGTAGAGATTGCCATAACCGGCCACCTGATCATCGGCGAGGATCACCGTCGAACCGAAACGGGCATCCATGTTGCCCTTGAGCTGGGCCGGCGTCAGGGGGTGGCTGGCGGTGGGGAAAAAGTGGCACAGATCGGTCTCATCAACGGCAAAACCACACAGGCGCGGAATATCCTCCGGGCTGGTCGGACGATGATCGAGACGGACGGGGGCGGATCGGGTCGTGGGCATCAGCGGACTCCCGAGACGAGAGGGTTGATCCGATCATACCCCAACTCGACGTCCAATGGTAAAAAATCGCATCAACCACTGCCGATCTGCCGTTGATGATGCCGTTCGGCGACGATCCGCCGGATCAACGTGGCCAGGTTTTCCAGATGTTTGGCCACCAGGACCTTCTGGTCGCTGGTGAAAAATCCATCATGGGCGAATTCGCGGACGATGGTCTCCAGATCGATGATCTGCTGATCATCCCCACGCATCAACTCCACCAGGTTCGGTTGTTGAAAATGGGTCGAGGCGATGGACAGGGAGGGCTTGAAACCCGGATCGTGCGGCAGCAGGGTGACATCGAGCCGCGTGTCATAATGGGCATTGGAGGATGAATGGGCCATGGTGCGTGACTCCCGAAAAAGATGTTGACTGCCTTCGGGAGATAAGTTGCAAACCATATGCCGTTTATGTGGTTATCAAACCGATTTTACCGACCAAAGTCGGTAAAATCGGTCAACCCATTGAAACAATTATAATTCTTCTTTCAACCGTCCCTGCAACGCCTGATCCTTGACCACCACCGCCGCGGTCATTTCCTGGCGTTGACGGGACAAATTTTGCCCGATTTGCGGATGGGACAGGGCCAGGATGCGCACCGCGAACAGGGCGGCGTTTTTGGCCCCGGCCTTGCCGATGGCCATGGTCGCCACCGGCACCCCGCCGGGCATCTGCACCGTCGACAACAGCGCGTCCATGCCCTGCAGACCGGTGGCCGCCAGGGGAATGCCGATCACCGGCAAGGGCGTCGCCGCCGCCACCACCCCGGCCAGATGCGCCGCCGCGCCGGCGCCGGCGATCAGGACCTGGATGCCGCGTTCGGCGGCGGTCTCGGCATACTTGAAGGTGCGATCCGGGGTACGATGGGCCGATGACACACTGGCTTCAAAGGGGATACCCAATGATTTCAGGGTGTTGGCCGCTTCCCGCATCACCTCCCAGTCCGAATCGGACCCCATCAGGATTCCCACCAACGGTTGATCACTCATGATCCACTCTCCTCCCGGGCGATGGCCCGGTATCCGATATCCCGACGGCAATAACAGTCTTGCCATTCGATACGATCCACCGCCTCATAGGCGCGGCGTTGGGCGTCGGCCACCCCGTCACCGAGGGCGGTGACGCCCAGGACCCGGCCGCCGGCGGTCAACACCGTTTCGCCTTCGGCGCGGGTCCCGGCATGGAACACCTCGACATCGGCCAGCCCGGCGGCCGCCCGCAGGCCGGAGATGGGGAGTCCCTTCTCATAGGCGCCGGGGTAGCCGCCGGCGGCCATTACCACACAGAGGGCGGTGCGCGGATCCCAGTCGATGGTCATGCCCTTCAGGGAACCGGAGGCGGCGGCCATCATCAACGGCACGAGGTCCGACTTCATGCGCATCAACAACGGTTGCGTTTCCGGATCGCCGAAGCGGGCGTTGAACTCCAGCACGCGGATCTCGCCGCCGTCGATCATCAGGCCGGCGTAGAGCACGCCGCGATAGGGGCGTCCCTCGGCGGCCATGGTGCGCACCGCCGGGCGCATGACTGTCTCCATGGCTTTCCGGTAGAGGGCCGGCGTCAGGGCCGGGGTGGGGGAATAGGCGCCCATGCCACCGGTGTTGGGGCCGGTGTCCCCTTCGCCGATCGGTTTGTGATCCTGGGAACCGGCCAGGGGCAGCACCTCCTCGCCGTCGACCAGGGCCAGAAAAGAGGCCTCCTCGCCGCGTAAAAAGGATTCCACCACCAGTTCATCGCCGGCGCTGCCGAACTCACGGCGCACCATGATGCGGTCGACGGCGGTTTCCGCCTCTGCCAGGGTGTGGCAGACGATGGCCCCTTTCCCGGCCGCCAGGCCCGAGGTCTTGACGACGATGGGGGCGCCTTGCGCACGGATGTAAGCCAGGGCCGCCTGCGGGTCGGTAAAGGTTTCATAGGCGGCGGAGGGGATGCCGGCCCGTTTCAGCAACCCTTTCATGTAGGCCTTGGACCCTTCGAGCGCCGCCGCCGCCTTGGAAGGTCCGAAAACGGCGATGCCGGCCTCCCGCAGGGCATCGCCGAGACCGGCCACCAACGGCGCCTCCGGCCCGATCACCGCCAGGTCGATCCCTTTTTCCACGGCGAAGGCGGTCATGGCGGGGAGGTCCTCCCCGTCGATGCCGACACATTCGGTGACCGCCGCCATGGCCGCCATGCCGGCGTTGCCCGGGGCGCAGTAAAGTTTTCCCAAAAGCGGCGATTGGGCGATTTTCCAGGCCAGGGTGTGTTCCCGGCCGCCACTGCCGACCAATAAAAGATTCATAGCCATTTGGCATACCTCTCTCGGCTGACCAGCCCATCGGTGGCTGGACTGGTTCCAGGGATTAATGCAAAATGAGGGGACTGTCCAGTGGCCTTGTCACCGCCGCGCCCACTCGTGACCCGAGGAAACCCGCGCCACCATGACCGCATTTCCCCACGACGGACCCCTGTCACCCGCCCACGAACGACACTTCCCGATCTCCAATAGAGTCGGGTTCGCATTGATTTTTCTGCTTATTTTTTTGCCTGCCTTTATCGTTACCAAAAATTTTGAAGTTTTTCAGATTTTTATCAACTGGGTTTACGAGCATGATGTCTGGTACCTGGATGAAGTGGTTTCGATGTTGATTTTGTGCATCCTGCCCTTTCTCGTCATGCTCTCCTTCCGGTTGTATCAGTTGAACGGCCGCTTGAACACCAATGAAAAGATCATTCTCGGCCTCAGCCGTCAAAACGAACTGATCCTCAATGCCGCCGGGGATGGCATCTTCGGTCTCGACCGTTCGGGCCGTACCACCTTCATCAACCCGTCCGCGGCGCGGATGATGGGACGGCCGCGCAAACGGTTGCTCGACAAATCATACAAGGAGCTGGTCAATCCGGTCCCCGACACCATTCAGCCCGGCGTGGCCGGCACCCGGGGCATCAGCGCCACCTTCGACAAGGAAAAGGCCCATTCGGCCGATGATGAATATTTTCAAAATCACGACGGCACCTGGTTTCCGGTGGAGTACACCAGCACCCCCATTCATCTCGATGGGCGCATGATCGGGGTGGTCGTCACCTTTCGCGATATCAGTCAACGCAAAAAAACCGAGGCGGAGCTGGACCGTCTGGCGGCGGCCATTCGCCAGACCGCCGACATGATCCTGATCACCGATCCCCGGGGACGGGTGCAGTATGTCAATCCCGCCTTCGAACGGGTCTCGGAATATGGTCATGATGAAGTGGTGGGGAAACCGGTCTCCATCTTGCGCTGTGACCAACAAACGCCACAATTTTATCAAAAAATGGTGGAAACCCTGTTGCGCGGTGAGGTTTGGAAGGATCGTTTCATCACCCGCCGCAAAAGCGGCGTGCTGCTCAACGTCGATATGACCGTTTCCCCCATCCGCGATCGCCGGCAACGGGTCATCCACTATGTCGGCGTCGTCCGCGATGTGACCCGGGAGGTGGAGCTGGGCCGGCTGTTGCGTCAATCGCAACGGTTGGAGGCGGTGGGCACCCTGGCCGGTGGCATCGCCCACGATTTCAACAATATCCTGACCGCCATCCTCTCCTATACCGATCTGACCATGGAGGAGATCCCCGAGGGGGAGATGGCCCATGACAACCTCAAGGAGGTGATGATCGCCGGTGAACGCGCCCGGGAACTGATCCGCCAGTTGATGGCCTTCAGCCGTCGTGGCGAGGGGGAGCGCACCCCCCTCTCCCTGCAACCGGTGGTCAAGGAGGCGATCAAACTGCTGCAGGCGGTATTGCCGGCCAACGTCGAAATCCGCCACCACATCGAACCGACCGATTGGCAGGTGATGAGCGATGCCACCCAGATTCACCAGGTGGTGATGAATCTTTCCACCAATGCCGCCCAGGCGATGTGGGACCGGGAGGGGTTGCTGGAAATTCAACTGGAACCGTTTCTGCTGGATGAAACCGGACGCACCGCCGACCCCCAGTTGGCGACCCTGCCCCCCGGTCCCTATCTGGTGTTGACGGTGCGTGACAATGGCGTCGGCATCCCCCCGGAGATCATGGAACGGATTTTTGAACCGTTCTTCACCACCAAGGGAATCGGCAAAGGAACCGGATTGGGACTTTCAATGGTCCATGGAATCGTCCAGAATCATCGCGGAACCATCACCGTACGCAGTCAGCCGGGAGAGGGCAGTACCTTTCGGGTCCATCTGCCGGCAATGGAACAATCGACGCAAACAGCCCAAGCTGGGGAGCCTTAGGCCATGGCCCGTATTCTGGTAATCGAAGACGATCGGCAGGTTCGTGAGGTGCTCAGGCTCATGCTGGAAAAAGGCGGATTCGAGGTGGAGACCGCCGAGGATGGCCGGCAAGGCCTGGAACGGTTCCGCGAGCGGCCGGCCGACGTGGTGGTGACCGATATCCTCATGCCGGAAAAGGACGGTCTGGAGATCATTGAGGAGCTGACCCGGGAACATCCCGGCCTGCCCATCGTCGCCATATCCGGCGGTGGTCCCGGGGAAAAGGCGCAATTCGCCCTGGACCTGGCGCAGTTCGCCGGGGCTGGACGCATATTGGCCAAACCGTTTTCCAGAAAGGAGATATTGGCGGTGGTCCGCGGGGCCCTGAACGGGAATGCCGAACAATCGGCTACCGGCAGGGCCGACATCGGCGTCCCGGCGCCACCACCCCGGAAAACGGTGCGTGGGTCCGGTTCCTGAAAGCCCGCCGGGCGTTTGGCCGGGGAGGACCACGAGCCGGGTATCCCGCCCGGTGGGCCGGGATACCCGGTGGGAAACCCGTCTTACATGATCTGCAGGCGCTTGACCGGCTCGCCGCCCTCGAGATGCTTGTCGAACAACTCGGGGACATCTTCCGGTTTGACACGGCCATACCAGACCCCGTCGGGATAGACCACCACCGTCGGACCCTGATCACAGGGACCCATGCAGAAGGTGCCGGTGACCTGCACCTGTTCGAAAAGTGCCCGCTTTTCCACCTCGCCGGCCAGGGCTTCGTAAACCGATCCGGCACCCAGGGAACCACAGGAACCACGGGGATGGCCCTGGGGACGTTGATTCATACAGACCAGTATGTGATGCTTGGGTTTCATGATTTTCCTTCTCCTCCGGGAGGCATGGGACAATGGATGGACGACCGGTCGATTGTGGGGAGATTTGACACGAATGTCAACTTGAGGATATAAAGTTTTACGGTGGGATGCCGGTTGGGCGCCGTGGCGGCCGTTGGGCGGCTGCCGATCTTTTTTTCACGGCCTTTTCAACCATCCGGTCCCTTTTTTTTCTTTTTACGATTGATCATATTCTTGCTTCACTAGAACATCATGATATGCTAATGTTCTGTTTTCGCGCAGCCCGGCTCGGGACGCCGGGGCGGCCCGGGAGGGTGCCGTGCGGGTTGGCCGGTCGTTGTGCGGATACCGGTGGCCGGCGGGCGCGGATACGTCGTATCAGGGGTTATACATCCGGTCCCTGCCGATGGGGCCGCTTTTTTTTTCGTTTGTCAATGCACGTAAATGAGGAGAAGCAACATGCCGAGCTTTGAACTGAATGGCACTACCTATGAAACCGACGAAGATGGCTACCTGGTCAATCTTTCCGACTGGAGCGAAGATGTCGCCAGCTATCTCGCTGAAGCCGAAAGCGTGGAAATGTCCGATGCCCACTGGGAAGTGGTGAACTTCCTGCGTGAATATTATGAAGAGTACAAGATCGCGCCGATGATCCGCATCCTGACCAAAGCCATCGGCAAAAAGTTGGGCAAGGAAAAAGGCAACACCAAATATCTCTACGATCTCTATCCCGGCGGTCCCGCCAAACAGGCCTGTAAAATCGCCGGTCTGCCGAAACCGACCGGATGCGTCTGACCACGGTTTCGGCGGCGAGCCGTTAACCGGGCGAACAAGTTCGGCAGCTTTGGAATCAGGTGCCCGATGGTCCCTTCCGGATTCATGCCGGTGGGGACCATCGGTTCGTCTGTCCATGCCGATCCGTCCAGTGGACGACGGCCGGATTTTCCGTTGTCGCACCGACCGGTGTTCCGACGCTGGCGGGTGATGGCGGGCGAATGGTTGTAACGGTACGAACCCGGCCCCGGGGTGTGGTTCGGATGGTGTCACCTGTCCGACGCCTGGCGCCCGGTTCATTTATATAAAAGATTTTTTATGTTGGGGAAAGCCGGATGTTGACGCTCCTCGCCTACCTCGTGCTGGCGATCTTCGCGATCGGTTTCCTGAGACGGATCGCGATCTATACCCTGTCTCCCGCACCGCTGAAAATTCCCGTCACCCCCGCCCCGACCACGAGACTGGGTGTGGTCTGGCGGTTGATCACCGAGGTGGCCCTGTTCAACAGCCTGTTCAAGAGCGACAAGATCGCCTGGGCCGGGGGCATGGCCTTTCACGGCGCCCTGGTGGTGGTGTTGATCCGCCACGTCCGCTATTTCGTCGATCCGTTGCCGGCCTTCTTCGCCCATGTGCAGATCATCGGCATCGTCGCCGGTCTGGCCATGGTCGGGGGCCTGGGCATCCTGCTCCTCCGTCGATTGCTCATCGACCGGGTGCGGTACATCTCTTCCACCGCCGATTTCCTGTTCCTGTTCCTGCTCCTGGGTATCGGCGTGTCCGGTCTGCTGATGACCTTCTTTTTCCGCCCGGACATCATCACCATCAAGGCCACCATGTCGCAATTGCTGTTCGGCATGCAGTCCGCGCCGCCCGTCACCTCCTTCGGTGATTTCCTGTTCATCGCCCACCTGGGCATGGTCGGCGTGTTGTTGGTGGTCTTTCCCTTCAGCAAGCTCATGCACCTGGGGGGCATCTTTTTCTGTCCCACCCGCAACCAGGTCGACAATCCCCGTGAACGGCGGCACGTGGCCGCCTGGGCGGAAAAGAGCGGCTGAAGCGCGGTACCGCCGCCGGACCGGCGGTTGAACGGTGCCGATGACGGCGCCACCGCGATCAAGGGTAGACGAGGAAACATTCCGGTTGGCGCCGCCTGACGCCGACCTTACGATTGAGGAGTTGATTCGTGGCTGACACTGCTGTTCCGGAAGTCCCCGAAGATATTTTGACCCCGGCGCTCGGCGAGGAGACCATGGGGCATCTCAAGCCCCACGCCGCTGCTGAAAAGCACCTGGAAGCCCTGGGATTTCCGGGCAAACGGGTGGAAAACTGGCAGGAGGCGGGGGTTGCCAAACTGGGGGACCTGCTGAAAAAATACCGCTCCCTGCAGGTTTTCCTGGACATCTGTGTCAAGTGCGGCGCCTGCACCGACAAGTGCCACTACTACCTGGGCACCCGCGATCCCAACAACATGCCGGTGGCGCGCCAGGAGTTGATGCGCAGCGTCTATCGCCGCTATTTCACCACCGCTGGCAAACTGGCCCCGGGGGTGGTGCGGGCCGCCGATTTCGACGAAGAGACCCTGCACAAGTGGTTCACCTATTTCCACCAATGCTCCGAGTGCCGCCGTTGTTCGGTCTACTGCCCCTTCGGCATCGACACCGCCGAAATCACCATGGCGGCCCGGGAGATCATGAACGCCATCGGTGTCAGCCACAAATACAACGTCGAAATCATCGGCAAGGTCCATGAAATCGGCAACAATCTCGGTATCCCCAAACCGGCCCTCAAGGGTACCCTGGAGTTCCTGGAAGAGGACATCCTCGACGACGCCGGCCATGAAATCCGTCTGCCCATGGACGTGGAAGGGGCGGATGTCCTGCTGGTGCCGCCTTCGGCCGACTTTTTCAGCGAACCGCACATCCTGTCGCTGATGGGGTACGCCAAGGTGTTCCATCAGGCCGGCATCTCCTTCACCATCAGCTCCTATGCCTCGGAAGCCGCCAATTTCGGCATGTTCATCGGCAGCTACGACAACAAGAGAAAAATCGCCCAGCGCATCGCCGAACAGGCCCGGGAACTCAAGGTCAAACGCATCGTCGTCGGCGAGTGCGGCCATGCCTGGCGCGCCGCCTACAGCTTCTGGAACACCCTGGCCGGTCCCTTCGACCACCTGGATCCCAATTATCCGGTGCCCCAACACATCTGTGAGTTCACTTATGATCTCATGAAAAAGGGCGCCCTGGTCCTGGACAAGGAGGCCAATGACGAACATATCGTCACCTTCCACGACTCCTGCAACGTCGCCCGCGCCTCGCGCATGGGACCCCACGCCGGCGGCCAGTTCGAAATTCCCCGCGCCCTGATCAAGGCCACCTGCAACAACTATGTGGAGATGGACCCGGAGACCATCCGCGAAAAAACCTTCTGCTGTGGCGGCGGTGGCGGCATGCTCACCGACGAACTCATGGACCTGCGTGTCCAGGGGGCCCTGCCGCGGGTGACCGCCCTGAAAAAGGTCATGAGCGATGAAGGCGGCAAGGTCAACTTCGTGGCCCTGATTTGCGCCATCTGCAAGGCCCAGTTCACCAAGGTGCTGCCCATGTATGGCATCCCCATGGAGACCGTCGGCGGTGTCCATCAACTGGTGAGCAATGCGATCCAGCTCGGCGCCAAGAAGGGTATCGTCTAGGTTTTCGGCCTCGCGTCCGATTTCGGAAGTGGCGGTAAAATGGCGCCGGAGTGGTGGGTTCATCCACCACTCCGGCGTATTGGTCATGGCTGGAAGCGTGCCGTGAACCACCGCTTCCCACTGGGACCGAGGCCATGTCAAACCGGTGAGCCCTGCCCGTGAGCGGAAATGGCGGTACGGTGAACCTGGTTCAACTTCAAATGTTTTTCACGCTCGTAAAACCAACCCCCCTCCCGAGGTGAACCATGTCCCGAGCCAATGGGCGGCAGGCGGATGAACTCCGCCCCGTCACCATCACCCGTCCCTTCATCGACCATGCGGAAGGGTCCTGCCTGATCGCCTTTGGCAATACCCGGGTCATCTGCACCGCCTCCATCGAGGAACGGCAACCGGTGTGGATGCGCAACCAGAACCGGGGCTGGGTATCCGGGGAATATGGCATGTTACCCCGTGCCACCCATGACCGCACCCCCCGGGAGGCCGGGCGGGGCAAGCAGGGTGGCCGGACCCTGGAAATACAACGGTTGATCGGCCGGTCCCTGCGCTCGGTCGTCGACTTGACCGGATTGGGCAAACGGACCATCTGGATCGATTGTGACGTCATCCAGGCCGACGGCGGCACCCGGACCGCCGCCATCACCGGTGGTTACATCGCCCTGGTGGACGCCTGCCGGCTGTTGCGGGAGACCGGACAGATCACCGGCGAGCCGATCCGGGACCACCTGGCCGCCATCAGTTGCGGCATCGTCGACGGTACGCCGATGCTGGACCTGGACTATCGGGAGGATTCCGGCTGCGAAACCGACATGAACTTCGTCATGACCGGCAACGGCGGTTTCGTGGAGGTGCAGGGGACCGCCGAAGGCCGCCCATTCAGCCGCAAGGCCTTCGATGACATGGCGGTCCTGGCCGAAAAGGGCATCTCTGAATTGATCGCCATACAACGCCGCATCCTGAACGGGGAGTGATTCACCGACCGATCCCCCCCCCGCCGGCCGCAACCCCGCCCGGGGGTTGCCCGGTTCGAAAACTTCTCCCGCCCCACCGACGGCCATTCGCATTTCACCGGAAAAATGCGATGATTCGGCCTCGCCCGCCTCGGGAAAACGTGCAACCCCTTCATCAGCGGATGGATAGCCATGGGGAAAAAACCGGAAATCACCAGTCAGGAGCAGTTGACACCGCTCTATGCCCATTTTCGCCGGGCCATGTGCGCAAAACGGCCGGAGTTGGACGATATCCTGCGCCGGGGCGCCATGCGGCGCACCGGGTTTCAGGCGCTGGCCGACGCGTTTCCGGTCGTTTTGCTCGATGCCTACGGTGTCCTGAACCGGGGTGGGTCGGTGATACCCGGCGCACCGGCGGCGGTCGCCCGGTTGCTGGACCGGGGACAACACCCATTGGTGGTGTCCAACAACGCCTCCCAGTCCCCCTCCCGGGTGACGGGCAAATTGCGCAAAATGGGCTTTCCCCTGCGGGAAAGCCAGATATTGACCTCGGGCATGGCCGTCAAACCGTTCATCGCCGGCAGTGATTATCAAAACCGGCCCTATTATCTGGTCGGCACCCCGGACAGCATCGCCGCCTATGCCCCCGATCCGGAAAAATGGTTGGTCAATGGCCGGCCCGATGCGGAATGGCGGCGGGCGGCCTATATCCTGATGTGCAGCAACCGCGATTATTATGGGACCGACCAACAGCGCCATGTCGAGGCGCTGCTGGCCGCTGACGACATCCCCATCATCCTGGCCAATCCCGACCTGGCCGCCCCGGACAGCGATGGCGGTGTCTATGCCGTCTCCGGCTATACGGCCATGCTCCTGGCCCAACGGTTCGGCCGTTCCATCATTGGCCTCGGCAAACCCTTCAATCCCATCTTCGAACTGGCCCGGCAACGGTTTGCCGATATCCCCCCGGAAAAAATCATGATGGTCGGGGATACCCTCGACACCGATATCCTCGGCGCCGCGGCCCTGGGGTTCAAAACCTGCCTGGCCCTCTCCGGGGTCTATGCCGATCATCCGCAACCCATTGAAAATCTGTGTGAAGCCCGTGGCATCTGTCCCGACTACGTGGTGGAAAGCATTGCCCGGTGACAGGAAATGGGTTTGACTGTCCCCGGTTTCCGGAAATGACCGGACCCACGGACGGATCGAGAGGCGGCCCGCCTCCGGTTCATCATTCACTCATTGGAGACCCGCGACATGGCCGAATTTCGTTATACCGAACCGTTCAACCTCGCCCCGGATCAGACCGAATACCGGCTGCTCGGCAAGGAACATGTCTCGACCATCACCGTTGATGGCGTGGAGGTGGTCAAAATCGATCCCGCCGCCCTGACCCGGTTGGCGGCGGCGGCCATGGTCGATGTGTCCCATCTGATGCGGAGTGGTCATCTGCAACAACTGAGAAACATTCTCGATGATCCGGAGGCTTCGGACAACGATCGCTACGTGGCCCTGGAGCTGTTGAAAAATGCCAACATCGCCGCCGGCATGGTCCTGCCCAGTTGCCAGGATACCGGTACCGCCACCGTGGTGGGCAAAAAAGGCGATCGGGTCTGGACCGGCGGCGGTGACAAGGAGGCCCTGGCCCGGGGTATTTTCAAAACCTACACCGAAACCAATCTGCGCTACTCCCAGGTGGCGCCGATCACCATGTACGAGGAAAAAAACACCGGTTGCAATCTGCCGGCACAGATCGACATCGAGGCGGTGGACGGGGCCGCCTATAAATTTCTGTTTTTGGCCAAGGGGGGCGGATCGGCCAACAAAACCTTTCTGTTCCAGCAGACCAAGGCCTTGTTGACCCCGGACAACCTCAAGGCCTTCATCCGGGAAGCGTTGAAAGGGCTCGGCACCTCCGCCTGTCCCCCCTATCATCTGGCCCTGGTGGTTGGCGGCACCTCGCCGGAAATGAACCTGAAAACCGTCAAACTGGCCTCGGCCCGCTACCTGGACGGGCTGCCCGACCGCGGGGATGGTTTCGGTGCGGCCCTGCGTGACCGGCAGATGGAAGAAGAGGTGATGACCATCACCCGGGAGATGGGACTGGGGGCGCAGTTCGGTGGCAAATATTTCGCCCACGATGTGCGGGTGATCCGTCTGACCCGCCATGGCGCCTCCTGTCCGGTGGGCCTGGGGGTCTCCTGTTCGGCCGACCGCAACATCCTGGGCCGCATCGACCGGGATGGGATCTGGTTGGAGGCCCTGGAGCGCAATCCGGCCCGCTTCCTGCCGGAAGTGGAACCGGAATCCCTGAGTGGCGAGGTGGTGCAACTGGATCTCAATCAACCGATGGCGGAAATCCGGCGGATATTGACGCAATATCCCATTAAAACCCGCTTGATGCTCACCGGTCCCATCGTCGTCGCCCGGGATATCGCCCACGCCAAAATCCAGGAACGGTTGAACCGGGGCGAGTCGATGCCGGACTATTTCAAAAATCACATGGTCTATTACGCCGGCCCGGCCAAGACGCCGGAAGGCATGGCCTCCGGTTCCTTCGGTCCCACCACCGCCGGGCGCATGGACGGTTAT
Organism: uncultured Magnetococcales bacterium; assembly: GCA_964344355.1. Lineage (GTDB taxonomy): Bacteria > Pseudomonadota > Magnetococcia > Magnetococcales > CAYFNE01 > CAYFNE01. The sequence continues at coordinate 10,984 of CAYFNE010000054.1, read as the reverse complement.
GTCGACGCCTTTCAGAAGGCCGGTGGCTCCCATGTCATGCTGGCCAAGGGCAACCGGAGCCAGCGGGTGACCGACGCCTGCCGGAACAACGGCGGATTTTACCTCGGGTCCATCGGTGGCGCCGCCGCCCGGTTGGCCCGGGACAGCATTCGCAAGGTGGAGGTGATCGACTATCCGGAGTTGGGCATGGAAGCGGTCTATCGCATCGAAGTGGAAAATTTTCCGGCCTTTGTCATCGTCGATGACAAAGGCAACGACTTTTTTGCCCAGCTCGGCCTGTAGGAGGCTGTCGAAAAACCTTTCGACAGCTTCGTGCGGTCCATAACTGGACCGCCAAAAAGCACAGCTTTTTTGCGGACCCGGTTCGAAGTGAATTCGAACCGGGTTCTTGAACGAATCCATCCCCGATCCGGTCGTACCGTGCCGGACATCGATTTCCGGCTGCGGGACTCATTGCTGCGCTTGAAGCCGGATCAAAATCGACCTTGCGGCCATTCCATATTCCCATTTTCCCCGACGGCAAAAGCGGCCCGTTGCCCGCAACGCCGTGGTGAATACCAGATATCAATTTGAAAATTCAGCAGAAAACAAGGAAAAACAGGTGGGGGGCGAACTGGAATTATTTCCTATACATCCATCAGAAATTTTTTTAGCATAGTGAACCAGTTTCGGTAGAGTGAAATATTGGTGATGTCATGCCGATGCGGGCCAAGCCAAAGACAAGGTGTCCACCATGAGTTTTTCCGATACGCGCTTGCGTGTTTTTCATGCCGTCGCCAAACATCTCTCCTTCACCCGGGCCGCCGAGGACCTCTATCTGACCCAACCGGCGGTCACCTTTCAAATTCGCCAGTTGGAAGAACATTTCAACACCCGCCTGTTCGACCGTCATCACAACCGCATCTCCCTCACCGAGGCCGGGGAGTTGGTGTTCGGATATGCCGAGCGTATTCTGGAGCTTTATCGGGAGACGGAAAAGGCCATCAACGAGATGACCGGCGTCACCCGCGGTGTGGTCAAGCTCGGCGCCTCAACCACAATCGGTGAATATCTGCTGCCGGGCATCCTGGCCGGTTATCATGAACAGTTCCCCGGGGTGCAGGTACGGATGACGGTCCACAATACCCGTATGGTGGTGCGTAAACTGGAGGATGCCACCATCGATGTCGGCATGGTGGAAGGACCGGTCAACAACAAAAACATCGTCGTCTCCCCCTGCATGGATGATGAACTGGTGGTCATCATCCATCCCAAACATCCCCTGGCCAAGTACGATGAAATTCCCCTGGGCCGCCTCAAGGAGTTTCCCTTCGTCTCCCGTGAGGAGGGCTCCGGTACCCGGGCGGTGATCGGGGAACGGTTGTCCAAGGCCGGCCAACCCTATGATCAGTTGGACATGATCCTGGAACTGGGTACCACCGAAGCGGTCAAGGCGGCGGTGGAAGGGGAGGTGGGTTTCAGCATCGTCTCCTCGGTCTCCCTGGTCAAGGAGATCAAACTCAAATCCCTGGTGGCGCGTCGCGTCAAAGGGGTGCCGATGACCCGGGTTCTCAATTTTGTCTATCAAAAACAAAAGTTTAGATCCAAGGCCGTCGAGGAGTTCCTCCATTTCGCCCAGGCCAGCTGCAAGGAACATAAGAGCGCCGTTTGATTTTGATGACGGAAGACAGGGAAAAATCCCCCTGACCAGACAATAAAGGGGGATCCGCTAGCGAATAATAATGATTTTACTTTATTCAACAAATGTTTATTTAAAATGGTACATTCAAAAGGTATATTTGAAAGATCGGCATTATGTCTGGTGCAGCCCCCACTTTGATCCCAGCACCCTTGGCAGCTATCATCCGGGGGCCACCATTCCACCCACTTCAAATCCTTGCGACATCTATCGGGATCTCAGGCAGGCCGTCAAAAACCAGGACACACATCATGCAAAAATCAGGGAACAAAAAGCTTCACTGAGAAGCCTGACGGTACGCTGGCAGCATGATGGAACAATCACTGCAGCGCAAAAAATGGAGATTCATGGAATGATCCGAAAAACCGGATTCGATCTGTGGCGGCCACTCCTTTATGTGATACCGTATGAACCGGTGAAGAGCCGGGTCCAGTATGTACCGGTGAAACAACGGGCGGGGATCGGCGAGGAGTTCATCATTCCCGATCTTCATGGCGACGAATTTCACACCATTGAGTTCAAAACCTGACCATGCTCAACACACTTAAACCCCTTTCTCGGTCCGATGCGGAACTGGTCCTGGCCAGTATGGTGGACCGTTTGACACCATCACCGGGTACGAACCCTCAATCCATGGGTTTGTTGGCCGATCCAGCGGTGACGGACCAAGCCATCGAGGAGCTTTTGCACCGTTTCAAGGTGGGAAAAGGAGAGATACCACGACAAAAGCGCGCCCGTCTGCTGGACTTTCTTTCCAAGGAGTTCGATCGCTTGGAGCCCATGCCTCCTGGCAAAAACAAGGAGATCATGAATGACCTGGGACAAAAGGGGATTCTGCCGCCCAGTCAATACAAGGTAAAATTATTGCCAACGGAAAAAATGAGATACAAGCTGTATGGTTTTGTAGAGAAAGAAATACTGGAGTCTATCCACAGGCCGGACTTTACAGAACATTTTTTCCCATCACAATATGGAATTGATTCAGAAACCGCCTTCACGATCACCCATAAACGATTTTGTGCCGGATCGAACCCAGCCCGCAATCTTTTATCAATATCACAACGGCATGGGAGCCGGTATTTGGTGATGCGTTCTTTTGTAATATTTTCAAATTCTGAGGAAATATTGATACAGCCATCGTTGAAGGCGGTTCTGGAAAGATTTGTTGAAGTGTTTGGAAGTCCGATTGAGATTGAAGGCAGGAAAAAGTTGCTTTACTTTTTGGAAAAAGTAAAAAATGTTTCCAAGTCAAAGAAGCCAATCGATCTTGACTCAATAAAACATCATTATGATGTAAGTATATTGTATCGGCTTCCAGAGAAGAATGACCAACCATCTCCAGAGTACTTTGATATTGGGTATGCTTTCCAAATCGACAGGCAAAAATACGCCGATTATCTAAAGGGGCATGGCATCAAACAGAAAAACTAGCACAATGTGATGGATGTCCAATTATATCAGGGTCTGTCGGTCCATCCGGTTATTCTCAACCGTCGCCATTCAGGGTTTTTTTATAAGCCATGTCCTCACTGACGACATGGATGAAAAACCACTCCAACAACCAGCGTCGCACTTCGCCGGCGATGGTTTCATCGGTGCCGAGGATGCGGTGCTGAAATTCGTTGAGCTGTTCGACCAGTTCGCCGTGGTGGGCGATGTGGGTGTTCAGGTCGGCATAGCCATGTTTTCGTAACATGGCCTCCTCTTCGACGAAATGGGTCTTGGTATAATTCATCAGGTCACCCATGACGTCCTGAAGAACCTCCCACTCCTGTTGCGACAACTCCCGATTCAACATGCTGGCGAGAATTTCATCCGCGTCCAGCACGGAATTCAAAAAGCGCTCATGAGCGGCGCTGATCTTTGGAACGCCGATATCGGGCAGATATTTTTTCATCTTGGCGCGAAATTCGGCGCCAGGCAGATCTTCCATCGTTCCATCCTTGTCACGAGGTTCGATGATCCCTACCCATATCCTGAACCCTCCCGAAAGGGAACACAAGAGGTAAAAAAAGGCCAAGCCATTCTTTTTATTAATGAAATGTTGTGTAGGTTACGATATTTTCTTTATTGAAACGATCCGGCGTCACCAAACCGGCGAATCGTTTTGTTGACGAACGGAGGACCGGAGGATGAATTGGCCCGCTGGTGGTGTGGGCGGCTGGGGGAATGGAACCGGTGACCGGTGCCTGGGATCATGTCGATTCGCCTTCGGCCGCCACCTGGTCCACCAGATGTTCCATGGCATGCTGGATGGTGGCGTATTCGGTACGCAGGGTGGACTGGATTCGGGCCGAAGCCTGCCAGTCCAGCTCTTCCAGGCTTTTGTGAAAGGCGACGATGGGACTTTCGAACTGGGGAAACAGGTTGACCAGACGGACCCCCAGGGCGTGAGAGGCCGTTTTGGTCATATGGGGATCCTGGAGGTAGATGCCGTTGTCGATGGATCGGAACAGGTCCGGAACCTGCGTCAACAGCGTGCGGGCGATGGGAATGAATTTATCGTTGCTGACGCCGATGCGGTTCATGACCACGTTCAAATCCACCTCGGGACGGGTGAGGCGGCTTCGTTCGGCCTGTTTTTCCATCCGGCGCCTTTCCAAAAAGTACAACAAGGCCTTTTTCAGGGCCGGCAATACCATCGGTTTGACCAATACATAATCAAAACCGGCCTGCACGAACCGTTTTCGATCTTCCGGGGAGTCCTCCATGCAGACGGCGATGATGGAAACCGGACGTCGCTGCCGCTCCTTTTCCCAGGTACGAATGCCCCGGGTCGTTTCGATGCCATTCATTTCCGGCATCTGATAGTCCATGAAAACCAGATCATAATCGGTCCGTTTGATCAGGGCGATGGCCTGGGAACCGTTGATGACGGAATCGATGTTCGTGGCCTTGCAACCGAGACTGACCAACATGGCCCGGCAGATGACCAGATTGGCCGACTGATCGTCGACCAACAATATTTTCAACTGGTTGGACCGGGTATCTTCATCCGCGCCCAGCGGCTGGATGGTCTCCTGGTCACCACCGGTCCGCAACCGCAGCAGGCGTACCAGCACCGTGTGCAGCCGATCGAGGCTGAACGGTTTTTGCAGGTGCAAAAAGGGATTGGCCGTCGAACTCTCTTCCACCATATGGTGATCCAATCGATTGCAGAGCAGCAGGATGCTGGCGTTGGCGGCGGCCTGGCGAATGCTCGACAGGTCCAATCCGTTGTCATGGCCCGGGGATTGATTGACGATGACCATCTGATAGGGCCGATTGGCGTGTTGAGCGGCCTGCAGGGTGGCCCAGGCACTGCCCGGCTCTTCCACATGGCCGAAACTGGCGCCCCATTTGCCCAGGGCATCCTGCAACAGGGCCAGTTGCAAACCACGACTGGCGACGATCAACACACGTTGGCCCTGCAACAGCGATTGCTCCGGTTGTTCATCGGCCACGGGCTGTTTTTGAAAACGGGCGGTAAAATGAAAAATGGTACCGCTGGCGGCGAACGGGTTGTCATCGATGTCAATCTCACCGGCCATCAATCCCACCAGCCGCCCGCTGACGACCAAACCCAAATTCGGGAATTTCACCGCACCGTTATCCGTGACGGGGGGCTCGGTGGCCATCGGGGAGTCATGGGCAAAAAGATGTTTGTGCCGGGTCTCGGGAATGCCCGGACCGGTATCCCGGACCTCGAACAGGAACTCGATGGTCCCGTTGTCGGTGGAGGTGGGGCCGGCATGAAGTTCGAGATGACCACCGACCGGGGTGTGTTGGATGGCATGATTGCAGAGATTGAACACGATCTGTTGCAGCCGGTTGGGGTCCCCGCGTAACGCCGTCGGCAAGCCGGAGGGTATGAACGCCGTCATTTCGATGCCTTTGTCGGCGGCCACCGGCCCGAGCAGATGGCTGATGTCATCCAACAACGGGCGCAGATCGAAATCGATGCAGTCCAGACGCAGTTGCCCGGTTTCGATCCGGGAATAATCCAATACATTGTTGATGGCGAACATCAATATCCGGGCGGCGTTGTCGGATTGTTGCAGATAATTCCGGGATTCGCCCGCCAACGGCACTTTATTCAACAGGTTCAAGGAGGCCAGGACCCGGTTCAACGGGGCGCGGATTTCATGGCTCATGGTGGCGATGAAATGTTGCATGGGCTGACTGTGCCGTTGGATCGTCCGAGGGGGCCATATCGGCTTTTCCGGGCTGTTTTCGGCCAATGGTCCAATGGTCCGGTGAACGGAAATGTCATCGGTCACCGGTTCGGTCAGGGTTGGCAGCCAACGCCACAATCCCACGGCGATGAGGGTGAATCCCAACGGATCGCCGAGGAAGGCAACCGCGGCCGCCAACCCCGGGTACGATGTCCGGACCACCGGCAGAGTGGCCAGGTGGCCGGCCAGGAGAGAGGCGAACCCCCAAACGATGGCATTCCAGCCCCGCTGACGATGGAAGCGCGCTTGACGACCGGACCGGATCAAAAGAATCATAATGAGAGCGGTGGTTAAAACACTGGCCGGTGCGGCAAGGAGGGGGGGCTGAAAGGTCAATTGTTGTAATCCCTATTGATATTTTGGCGAATATCGTTGAAAAAGCATGGGAATGGGCCAGTCTCTCTAAAAGTGGCGGACAGGGGGCGGCAACCAGTGGGATTATTTTATCGGAGGATGTTTAACAAATCCATTAATCGTTGAAAAAAAATGGGGACATGAAAAAGATATTCAAAATGTTTACAAATAGCCTGGATAGGAGGGGTGTATGGGTGGGCGCTCGAACAGTTTGGTGTTCTAGTAAATGAAATATAACATAAAATATCAAATGCAGGTCGGTTGGCCGGAGTCGATCCACGGCCCGGGGTCGGCCGGGACCGTTGTCGGTGGTTTTTTCAAGGGTGGTCCGGTCCGAAACCGGTCGGCGAGGGTCTACCCCATGGAACGGTGAGGGACCATCGCTGCGAAGTCCGTTTGGAAGCGACGAGCGGGCTGCTGAATGATTCTTCCGGCCCGGAGGCTGTCGAATACCGTTTGACGGCCTTGAGCGGTCCATAAACGGCGAACCGCTCAGACGGCCGGGGGGGGGCGTCAGGCCGGCAACTCCACCTGGGTGACGACGCGGCTCATGTCCAGCAGCATGACATCCTTCATCGGATTGCCTTCGCCCTCTTCCTGGTAACGGCCGATGGCGCGGACCAGTTCCGATTCGTTGTTGCTGAAAATACCGGGGGGCAGGGGATATTGAATCTGTTCCAGGCAACTGAAAAAATTGATGTCATCCACGGCCATGGCAAATTTGTTGTCGTTGATTTCAAAGGCGATGGCATATTCGAGGAGATATCGTTTCACCAATTCGGCGATGCCGTCGAACAGGCTCAACAGCCGGGCCAACACCCCCTCCTCGGTCTCCCGCACCAATGTCTTGGCCTGGTCGCGTTGTCCATTCCGAATCAACTCCGCCGCTTCCACGGCCACATGGTGAATTTCCTGGTGCGGGGCGTCGAACCGGTCCATGTATTTGCGCAAATTGCCGTTGTCGGTCTGAAATTTGTCATACCATATGCCAAATTTGCATTTGCTGGGATCGGTTTGGACGGTGATGGGTTTGTCGTTGAACACCTCATCCTTCAGTTTGTTCAACCAGTTGATATGATCCTGCCGCCGCAAGGCCATGTTTTGGACCAGCTCCTCGGTCTCCTTGTTTCGGGGCATATCACCAAAGATCACCCGCAAATCCAACAACGGGGTACTGCCGTTTTGAAAAGAGATCACACCACGCATTTCATCGGGCATGTTGGGCACGGCGGTGGTATCCGGCATGTTGATCACCGATACCACCTCACTGCCCAAAACGCCGAACTGTCTTTTATTGACGGTAAAAACCAGATATTCCACGTCGGATGGAAAGGGATTGGACATGGGGGACCTCCTGTTCGCCACACCGGATGCGTGACGGCGGTGCTGGCTTTGTTTATTTTTGGATGTCCGTAACCGCTTCCCTTCGGTAGCGGACGCTGCGGTCGTTTCGTTGGCTCGTTATGGGTTCCCGGTTCAAAAACACCGGGTCAGTTTAACCGTGAAGGGGTAGGGGCGCAAAGGATGGTAAAGGGGAACGGAACCTTCCCGATTGACGATGTCCTTACCGGTTTTTTGTCGAGCCAATGGCGGATTCAGTGCGCGCCATGTGATTTCAGCAGGTTGATCAATTCGATCTGATCGTTTTCGATGGCTCCCTGCAGAGGGGTCGATCCATCATTGTCCAGGGCGTTGATATCGCACTTGTGATGGATCAACAGTTCGGCCATCTCCTTTTGTCCGCGTATGGCCGCCCAGTGCAGCGGTGTTTTGCCGGAGCGGTTGGTGGCGTTGACATCGGCCCCCTCTTGGACCAACGCTTCCACCGCCGACTGGTGCCCGTAGAAGATGGCGCAGTGCAGGGGCGGGCCGCCGTCATGATTGCGCACGTCGAGCAGCGCCCCCCGTTCCGCCAGCAATGCCACCAGGTCGGCATTGCCTTCCTGGGCCGCCTGATAGAGCGGCGTTTCGCCATACCGGTCCAGGGCGTCCAACTCCACCCCCTTTTCCAGCAGTCGTCGGGCCACTTCCAGATGCCCCCAGGAGGCCGCCCAATGCAACGGCGTGGCCAGGTCCTGATCCCGGACCCGTGGATTGGCCCCCGCCGCCAGCAGCCGTTCGACGATGTTCAGGTGTCCCCGCACCACCGCCCAACAAAGCGGGGTCCATTGATATTTGTCCGTCGCATCCACCGTCGCCCCGTCGGACAACAGCTGTCCGGTTCGGCTGTCATCACCATCCTGAGCCGCTCGATGCAGTGCGGTCCAGCCTTCTTCATCTGCGCTGTCGATATCCATGCATCCACCGGGAAACCCGGCCCGCTCCTGTTGTATTTGGATGAAAATCGGTCACGATCGCCCGGTTGACCACCGGTGAGGCGGCGCCATTCGCACGGGGCACCTTGTCCTGACCGCCAACTGCTGCCAACATCGATCAACTATAGCAGCCATACCGATACAGACAACCGTTTTTTGAGTTACGGAGAAGCGCCCATGACCCGTTCCGCCACCCTTTTCGATCAGGCCCGAACCATGATACCCGGCGGTGTCAACAGTCCCGTCCGTGCCTTCAAATCGGTCGGTGGCACGCCGCCGTTCATCCGCGAGGCCCGTGGCGCCCGCCTGATCGATGTCGATGGCCGGGAGTATATCGATTATGTCGGCTCCTGGGGACCGATGATCGTCGGCCACGCCCATCCCGAGGTGGTGACGGCGGTCCAGGAGGCGGCGGCGCGCGGCGCTTCCTATGGCGCCCCCACCGAGGCGGAGGTGACCTTGGCGGCGGCGATCATCGACTGTGTGCCCTCCTTGGAGATGGTGCGGCTCGTCAACTCCGGCACCGAGGCGACCATGAGCGCCCTGCGTCTGGCCCGGGCCGCCACCGGTCGCGATGCCATCCTCAAGTTCGAAGGGTGTTATCACGGCCATGGCGACGGTCTGCTGGTGGAGGCCGGCTCCGGCCTGGCGACCTTCGGGGTGCCATCCTCCCCCGGCGTGCCAGCGGCCACCGCCCGGGATACCCTGACCCTGCCGTTCAACGATCTGGCCGCCGTGGAAACCCTGTTCGCGGAGCGGGGCGGGGAGATCGCCGCCGTCATCGTCGAACCGGTGGCCGGCAACATGGGCTGCGTGTTGCCGAAACCGGGTTATCTGCCGGGATTGCGCGCCGCCTGCGACAAACATGGCGTGATCCTGATTTTCGATGAGGTCATGACCGGTTTTCGCGTCGCCCGCGGCGGCGCCCAGGAGCTGTACGGCATCACGCCGGACCTCACCACCCTGGGCAAAATCATCGGCGGCGGCCTGCCGGTCGGCGCCTATGGCGGTCGTCGCGATCTCATGGAACAAATTTCGCCCTCGGGACCGGTCTACCAGGCCGGCACCCTCTCCGGCAATCCCCTGGCCACCGCCGCCGGCCTGGCAACCCTGAAAATTATTTCCCAGCCCGGTTTTTACGACACCCTCGACCAAAAAACCCGTACCCTGACCGACGGGGTTTCGCAAGCCCTGGAAAAGGCCGGCGTTTCCCATCTGGGCACCCGCGTCGGCTCCATGTTCGGTCTGTTCCACACCACCCGCGCCACGGTGAACAACTTCCCGGAGGCGGCCGAAAGCGACCTGCCCCGTTTCAACCGTTGGTTCCACGGCATGCTCGAAGCCGGCATCTACCTGGCCCCGAGCCAATATGAGGCCGGTTTTCTCTCCATGGCCCACGGCGACGAAGAGATCCAACGGACCATCGAAGCGGCGGGGAAGGTGGCGAAAACCTTGTAGCCAATTCTTTGCCCATGGTTCAGCCTTCATGACCCCCTGGAAGGGATACCATGAACGATTCAGATGAAAAATCATCGTCCTGTTTGGTCCTGATGCCCTTTGACAGAGGGTTGATCAATCTCTGGGATGCGGTCATCCGTCCAGCCGTCCGGTCGTGCGGCATGCGGCCGGTACGGCCGGATGAAGAACTAAAGGCCGGCGACAACGTCATGGCCCAGGTACGACGTGAAATCATGGCCTCCGAGGTCGTGGTGGCCGTTATGATTGGTAACGGCTCCTATGTACACTATGCACTCGGATTGGCGCATGCGGCCAAAAAAAGGGTGTTGATGCTGAAGGAAAAAGGGCGGGAACAGCCGGTGGAATATGGATTCCACCATTTTTTGGAATATGATCCGGAAAATTTCCCGCTCTCCCGGGAAGCCCTGGTCAAAACCTTGAATACGATTCGCCAGGCTGGTCAATCCGAAGATTTTTTTCCTGAGCTGGTCATACAGGACTCCCGATTGATGGCGGAGTATGAATATCTCAAGCAAATTCGAAAAACTTTGACGGTGCGTGTCACTCCTGAAGTTTGTTCTATTTTTTTTAATAACTCTTATCTTGGTCAGTCTCCACAAACATTTTCCGTTAATCCGGAAGCGGACAAGCCCAGCACGATATCGGTTGCTGCGGCAGAGCATTTCGAGTTCTACAAAGTTTTGACAGCGCAAGATATTGAAAATGGTTTTTTGAATATTGAGCTGGAGATTCGGGATTCAAAAAAATTTCCGGAAAAAGTTCATGAGTGGTTGATGTTGCGGCGGAAAGATCCGGAAAATCCCGTTCTGTCGTTAGCGATTGCAAGGTATTTGATTGATAAGAGAAAGTTGGATCAGGCCCGAGAGGAAGTGAATTTCTGTATTTCCAAATTTCCGGTGGTGCGTCCATTTGACCTAACGTACGTTAAAGTGTAGATTTTCTCT
>CAYFNE010000053.1:0-37242 GCA_964344355.1 uncultured Magnetococcales bacterium | reverse complement strand
GACTTTCAGTCCGTATCTTCGAACCCACCGGCTTTAGCCGGTGGTTGTTCAGTTGACAATGAGTTTCGCTGCCTGATTGAGTTTGTCATCCTGGATCAGTCTGGATACGATGCGGAAAGATTGCTCTTCGGCATCAGTTGATTTTTGTTCTTCCTTGACGGTTTCGAGTACTTTCTCTCCTTCCTTGGAGGCAATTTTTTCCATCATATCCTTCGACATTTTGGATAGTAGCCCATGTCCCATGTAGCCGAACAGGACACTGATTCCTGTAATGGTGAAGAAGTCGTTGAGGTTGGGGTGGTTCAAGTCAAGGCTCTTCAACTCTTTGTAAAACATGACGCCGACCAGGCTGGCGGCCATGCCAACAATAATATCTACAACATCGATGTCGAATGATTTTTTATGTTGTTTGTTTCCGGTTTCGCGGGGGATTTTCAGGGAATATGCCAGCCCGCCGAAGCCACCGAACAGTGCCACGACGGTGGTGAGTTGAATGTATTTTAAGCAGGTCGATCCGCAAAGTGAAATCATTGATCCAATCCGTTAATTTCAAGTTGAGACTTATTTTTGTGGTATGGAGACGGATTTGTTTGCCAATCTGACCTGTAATAATAAAATATTTACTTTGTTTTGTCAATGCATGAAGGTTGATTTTATGGTTCTCGGAGGTTGTTGAATGGTTCGTCAGAACGATCCTTGGAAGGTTTTTTTGAGAGACGGTCGGAAAAACTTTCGGCCGTCTCATGCGGTCCAGGGGTGGACCGCCTGAAAGCGCTACTTTGTGGGATCCTGGATCGAATTCATTTCGAGCCGGGCCACGTCAAAAACGTCATGGACGGGGTTTTGGTCAGGCTCTGATGGTTTCCGCACGGTTCGTTGGCAGAATATGGACATGTGCCAAGGGTTGCCGGAAAATGGAGAGTGGACCCGGGAGGAACCGTTTCAATCCCGTCTCAGTAGACTGGCCTGGTGAGGATGATCAACAGCGTCAGCAGGGCGCTGGTGGCCAGGCCGACGGCCAGGACCGTCGTCAGCAGCATCAGCGGATGGTGCAGCAACCATTCATAGAAGTCGAATGTGTGTTTCATGATGGGCCTCCGTACCGGTTTGGACAGTGGTTGTTGGTGGGCGGTTCCGGTTTTTCCGCATTTTTCCTGCGAAGAACCGATGACAAGAAAGCGCATCTGCGTCATCATTGACGCAAGTGAGGTGATTGATGATACGGTTCGGTTTTCCGGGAGGCGCCTTGTCCGGAGTGCGAGGCGGGTTTTCGCGGGCGGGACCGTTGTTCGAGTTGATTCCCCCCATCCAGTCAGGAGTGAGGTATGCTGAGCAAGAGTCATGGGTTCACCAATGTTGCACTTGTCTCCATCGTGATCATTTTAGTGCATAAATATACCGGTTTCGGTTCCGCCCTGGATTATGAAAATCTCATGTCGGACCGGGGTCCCGTCGCGACCGAAGCCGCGCCGGAACCGGTCGCGCCGGCCGTTGTCGTTGCGCCGGTGGTGACCGAATCGGCACCGGTGGCGGTCGAGGTGCCGGAGCCGGTCGCCGAGCCGGTGGCGCAGGTTGAACCGGAGCCGGAGCCGGTGGTCGAAGAGACGATCGTCGAGACGATGGCACCGGAACCGGTCGCTCCCCCGTCCGAGCCGGCGGTGACCGCGCCCGAGCCGGTGGTCGAGGCGCCGCAGGCCCCGGAAGCGCCGGCCACCCCGCAATGGAACGTCACCACCCGGCAAACGGTGATGCCGCCGCAAAACCACGCCTTTCAGGGCGGTCCCCCCGCCGTCGGCAACCATCCCTATCCCCCCTATGGTCCGCGTTACGGTCATCCGGCCTGGAACAACGCCCCTTGGGGCCGTTATCCCGCCGCGCCACCCCGGGCCACCGGCACTGGCACCACCACCCGGCCCACCGTCCATCCCGGTTATGGACCGTACAATAATCCCTGGATGTATCGGGGTTGGGGCGGCCCGCCTCCCGGCTACTGAAGACCCACCGACCGGCCAACCGATTGATTGGCCGGATCGTATGAGCGAAAACGGCCCTTATCCCCGGGACTCTCCGGGCGGGAAGGGCCGTTTTTTTTGGTGCTCCACGAGGTGATTCGGCATTGACGGGGCCGGGGGCGGCTGGAGAACGATATTCTGGAAAAATATCAATATTATTTGTAAGTGCCGGGCGATATCCGATTGAATTGATGTGTGAAAAACGGATAATATCGGTCCTTGGGTCATAACTGGATGAATGTGATGGACAGTGGGAGTTGTCATGGCTGATGAAAACGGAGATTGGCTTGATCTGGCGACGACGGTGGTGGCCTTGCGCCGGGAACTGGAAAAGGCCCGGGAGCTGGGGGCGGCGGCGGAATTGAAATTTACCGTCGAGGAGATCGACATCGAACTGCAGGTGGTGGCGAAAAAGACCGCCGGGGTGGAGAGCGGGGTCAAATTTTGGGTGATGAGCGGCAAGGTCAAGGGGGAGTTGGGGGAAGAGGTGGTGCAGAAGGTTCGGTTGCGGTTGAAGCCGAAAGGGCCGGATGGGGATTGTGAATTGAGCGATACTGACCAAGAATAAGCCGGCAAATGGTTTCTGTAGAAAAAATAGCGTTTAAACCACACCCATTTTGCGATTCGTAGTTTCTGCGACCTCCTTTCGCTCCGGAGCGAGCCAATACGGTAGGGCGGGGTTACGTCCCCGCCGAATGGCTCAAGAATTCAATGGCGGGGGGCGTAACCCAGCCTTGCCAAAACGACGATTTCCGAGATGGATCTGGTTTTTTTGGCGACGGAGAGGCCATGGACAAAAATTTACTGGTCAAAGTATTCGTTCCACACCAAGGCACATCCGGCAAGGGAAGTGTCGCCACCGGGTATCCCGTTGCCCATGGTCTTGTATTGACCGTTCGTCATGTGTTGACCGGGAAAGACCGGGATTTGGAAAAACCGATTGAAATAAGCTGGTATCACCAGAAAGGGGAGGCCGGGGAGCCGAGATTGGCTGCCGGGGTTGCATGGCAGGGAGAGGGTGCTCTTGATGCCGCACTCATTCGCTGTCCCTTTCCGAATGAGGTGCCGGGGGTTGGACAGTTATCAGGTGATAAGGAATTCAATACCGGTACCAAATGGGAGAGTGAGGGGTTTCCCAGGATCGGTATGCGGGGTGGTGTTTCTCGTGAGGCCATTCCTATGATGGGTGAAATATTTTCAGCCGCTGACAGCCAGACCCATCTTCAACTTGGCCATTCCTATGGAACAGATCTACCAGAGGATTGGAAAGGGATTTCTGGTGGTCCGGTTTTTGTGGGAGGTGTCATTGTCGGGGTATTGGCATTGGCTTCCGAACGGTTCAAAGGCAACAGACTGAAGGCAGTCCGCTGTAAAAAACTACTTGAGGATAAAAAGTTCAAGCGTTTGGTCAGCGAGGAGGAACGGAAAGCTTTCATTAAACAGGCCAGAAACGAAATAGCCGCTACTCTGAAGGATGCCAAAGCGGCCTACGAATGTCTGGTGGATGAATTGAATGCGGAGATCCCAAGAAGCCAGAAGGAACATGAACATGAATATATTGCCAGTTTGTTGATCGAGCAGGGGCGAAAGTCGCTGGAAATTGCAAAGCGGGTCCATGATGCACAACGGAAAAAAAAGGATGAAACCGGGATCGAAGCCCTGCGCATCACCATAAAATGGTTGGCCCCTCTGGTGATGGACCTGGGAAGTGTGCTGGCGGGAAATAAACTGGATCCGACTGATAAAGTGCAATCACCGCCGGTGGCTACCGAGACCGGCCTTGAAATCGCCATGGCTGCCTGGGATGGCCGGGCCATGAACTTCCACCCGCCCGTCAAGGGGGCCATTTACCCGGTTGGCAAGGGAAGCTGGAACAAGAAATACCGGAAAAAAAAGACCGAAGAAGAGACCGAAAACGAAGTTGAAATTGAGACGGAGACCGGATTTTCCGGAGGCAAGGAAGATTATTTGAAGTTATGGCGAGAGAGGTTGCTGAATGAGTTTGGCAACAAGGCATTTGAGCGGTTTGGAGAAGAATATGTCAATAAGATTATTAATGTTGGACTTCAAGATAAATCGCGACTCGGTGAGTCGCCCTATTTTTATTTTACGGAGAAGATCGATGGGGACAGCGCCTATCATCAGTTGGCGGAAATGTATCCCTGGTTGATGATTGTTGCCTTGAGTGACGATGGCCGGATTGCCGTCAGGGAAGCACAGGAAATAATCAGCATTCTAAATATTTTGTTTCCTGACGTGATGAAAGAAAAACAATGAAATTTCTCGACATCAAACCCGACACCGCCATCAAACTCAACACCCCGGAAGAGCTCCCGGAGCTGGTGCATGTATTTGAAAAAAAGGCCATCCAGGCGGTCAATACCGCCCTGGCGGCGGGACGACCATTGTTGTTGCGCGGCGAGCCGGGAATCGGCAAGAGTCAAATGGCGCGGGCGGTGGCCAAAGGATTGGGGTGGGCCTTCGTGCCCTTTGTCGTCGATGCCCAGGGGGAATCGCGGGACCTGCTGTGGCATTTTGACGCCGTGGCGCGGTTGGCCGAGGCGCAATTGCTGGGGGCCTTGGGGGTGAATGAGGAAAAGGCGCGGCAACGGTTGGCGGTGGCCAACTATCTGCGCCCCGGGCCGCTCTGGTGGGCCTTCGACTGGACGGATGCCGAGGAGCAGGCCGGAAGGATTGGCATGGAACCGCCGCCGCAGCGGGACGGCGGTGATCCGCAGGCGGGGCGGGTGGTGTTGATCGATGAGATCGACAAGGCCGAAACCGATCTGCCCAACGGTCTGCTGGAGGCGCTGGGGGCCGGGGAGTTCACACCCACCGGGCGCGCGGCGCCGGTGTTGGCCGGCTCGCCGGCGCCGTTGGTGATGATCTCCACCAACGAGGAGCGCGCCTTGCCGGACGCCTTTTTGCGTCGCTGTCTGGTGTTGCACCTGACCCTGCCCGAGGATGAGGAGGACCTGAAAAATCATTTGCTCCAACGCGGGCGTGCCCACTTTCCACAGGCCGATGAAGGGGTGTTGAAGGAAACCGCCCGGCAGGTGGCCGAAGACCGGGGATTGGCGCGGGAAAAACAGTGGCAACCACTGCCGGGGCAGGCGGAATATCTCGACCTGCTGCGGGCCTTGCAAAAACTGGCCCCGGCGGATGCGAAGCGTCAGGGGGACCTGTTGACGGAAATCGCCGGTTTCGCCCTGAAAAAACAGATGGAAGGTCCCTGACCGTGCCCGGTTCCACCGGCCGGGCCGATTTGCTCCGGGCTCTGGTCCGGGGGGGGCCGGAACTGTTGCGGTCGGCGGCGACCATCATCGGTTATGCCCATCGGCCCCGAACGCCGCCGGTCGTCGAGCAACGGCGCGCCACACCACCTGCCATCGGCGCCGACGCGGGCCAGGCCCCGGTTTCGGAGGAGGAACCGACCGATGCCCAGGAGCTGATTCCCTTTTGGCATCTGGTTAAACGGGAAACCCTGGATGGCGAAAAAAAGCCAGGAACGGAGGAGGGGGGGAGCGGCGGGGCGGATGGGTCCAACGCGGTGGCAGAGACCTGGCCGCAACCGGCGCCGGCGCCGGTACCGCCGCCTTTGGCGGCCTGGCGGCAACTGTCGCCCCGTTTGCGGCGGCTGCTGGCCCGGCGGCTCGATGGCCGGGAGGTGAACCTGCCGCGTCTGGTGGCGCGTTTCGCCCGGGGGGAGTATCCGCAGGGACGGCTGCCGCGCAAAAAACGCCGGCGCTGGGGGGACGGTCTTCATGTTGTCGTCGACCGCAGCGACCATTTGACGCCGGTCTGGTTCGATCAGGATCAGGTTTGCAACCGGTTGCGGCGTCTGTTCCCCAGAGGAACGGTGCGGGAGGTGCGCCATTGGCCGAGCCGGTCGCCGCCGGTCTGGTTCGACGTGCCACCCCGCAACGCCACGGTACTGGTATTGGGCGACCTCGGCGCCTTGGGCGATGATCCCGGCCAACAGGTTGAGGTTTGGCGGCGGTTCGGGCGGCAATTGAAAAACCAGGGCAACCGCCCGTTGGCCCTGATGCCGGCACCCGCCCACCGCTGGCCGCCGGCCTTGCGCCGGCAATGGCAGATGTTGGCCTGGGAACGACCGGCGGCGTTGCAGACGGTTGGGGAAACCAACTGGCAACGGCGGGCACAACGGTTGTTGACCCTGGTTTCACCGGCGTTGCGGGTGGAGCCCGGTTTTTTACGTCAGGTGCGTTTGCTGTTGAGTGCTGAGGAGGCCGATGCCGGCACCGAACTGGATGTTTGGCGCCATCCGGCCATCATCAACCGTTGCAGCGTCGCCGCCACCATCGATCCCGACACCGCCAAGGCGTTGCGCCGCCGCTTCGCCGAGGAAAAACCGCAACGGCGCCGCCAGGTGCTGGCCCTGCTGCGCCGCTACCGGCAAAACCTGGCCCCGGAAATCTGGCTGGAGGAGATCATCAGCCTCGACGAGCGGGTGAAAGCGGACCTGCCGGTGGCCAACGATCTGAAAATCGCCGAACGCCATTATTACCGCCTGGCGCAACAGTTTCTTTCATCGGCTGGCGTCGACATTCCCGAGGGGGCCGGCCCCTGGTTCCGGCGTTCGGAACGCCGTTTGCCCGACGCGGTCTGGACCGGCGCCTTCGGTCAATCCCTGCAGCGCATCTGGTGGGGCCTCCACCGGGGCGAACCGGACCTGAATCCACCGCCCGGATTTCAACCCGGGAACATTCCGGCAGTGGACCGGTCCCCGAAAAGATGGGCCATCCGGCAACGGGAAGGGCGATTGGTATTTTCGCAGCGGATCCCGGTCGCCGGTCTGGAGGGGGCGGGGGCCGATTTTTTGGCCACCATCGACAGCCGTGGCGGGCCTGTCAAAATCTTTAGCGATTCCTTTTGGCAATCCGGCCTGCCGCCCTCCTGGGCCGATGCCTGGGATTGGGACTGTTTCGGTCCCTGGGTGGAATTTTCCCTGGATGGCGTACGGCAGCGCCTGCGTTGGATCCCGCCGGGCCGGTTTTTGATGGGATCGCCGGTGGATGAGCCAGGGCGGTTCAACCGTGAAGGGCCGCAACATGTCGTAACCATCGGCCAGGGATTCTGGCTGTTTGACACCGTTTGCACGCAGGCGCTGTGGCAAACGGTGATGGATGAAAATCCCAGCCGTTTCCAATCGCCGGAACGACCGGTGGAGTCGGTCAGTTGGAATGAGGTGAAAACCTTCTTGCAGCGTATCAACGTTCGCCTACCCGGTTTGGAACTGGGGCTGCCCAGTGAAGCACAATGGGAATATGCCTGCCGTGCTGGAACAGTCACGTCGTTCAGCTTCGGAAACCGCATTACCAGCGAACAGGTGAACTACAATGGTCGTTGGTCATATGGCGAAAAGCAAGAGAGTGAGTTCCAGAAAGAAACGGTGGCCGTCGCCACCCTGCCGCCAAATCCCTGGGGGCTTTTTGAAATGCACGGCAATGTTCGGGAGTGGTGCGCGGATGTGTGGCAAGAGAACCATACGGGTGCACCCGATGACGGCCAGCCTTGGTCAGGGCCTGCGGTCGGCCATCGGTTTCGCGTTCTTCGCGTCGTGCGCGGCGGTTCCTGGAGCGATGTCGCACGCTATGTGCGGTCGCCGTCCCGCGACTGGCGTTCGTCGGATGACCGCTTCGATAGCCTGGGTTTCCGTTGTTTCAGAGCGCCTGTGAGCCCGACCGGCCAGAGGGGAACGGAACTGGTGGCCCCGGCGTTCAACCGCTTGGCGGAAAGGGCGGCGGCATCGGGGACGTCCAGCACCGCGGTGGTGCTGGATCCGGAACCGGCGGCCAAAACCAGTTGCACCATTCCCCCCGCCATGGCTTTCCATGTGTGGAGTAACCAGGAACGGCTGACCTTCCAACAATGGATAAAACCGTCCTGGGCCAATGCCATGGGCCACGATGTTTACGGACCCTGGGCGGAACTGCTCTTCCAGGGTGTCCGCCAGCGGTTGCGTTGGATCCCGCCGGGCCGGTTTTTAATGGGCTCGCCCGAGAATGAACCGGGACGGTTCGATCGGGAGGGGCCACGTCATGAGGTCAACCTCAGTCGCGGGTATTGGCTGTTCGATACCCCCTGTACCCAGGCGTTGTGGCAAGCGGTGATGGGCGACAATCCCAGCCGTTTCCAATCCCCGGACCGGCCCGTGGAACGGGTGCGTTTCAATCGGGTTCAACAATTTCTGGCCCGCATCAATGAACAGGTGCCCGGTCTCGAACTGGGCCTGCCCAACGAGGCGCAGTGGGAATACGCCTGCCGGGCCGGCTCCGAAACGGCGCTCTATTCGGGGAGGATTGAAATTCTTGGTTATCGCAACGCCCCGGCACTCGATGCCATCGCCTGGTATGGCGGCAACAGTGGTCAGGGTTTCGACCTGAAAAACGGTTACGATAGTTCGGAATGGCCCGAAAAACAGTATGCCCATGAAAAAGCGGCAACCAGAGTGGTGAAACTCAAGTCCGCCAACGCCTGGGGTCTGTACGATATGTTGGGCAATGTTTGGGAGTGGTGCGCCGATGGTCGGCGGCAATATGCCGCCGAGGACGTGACCGATCCCGAGGGACCGACCGGTGACGGCGTGCTGCGCGTCGTGCGCGGCGGCTCCTGGCGCGGCTACGCCCGCTACGCGCGGTCGGCGTACCGCTTCTGGCCCCCGCCGGATGTCCGCGACGTCAGCCTGGGCTTCCGTTGTTCCCGAGTTCATCTGTGAGCCGAGTCGGTCACGACCGGCATCGCGGCGCGGTGGGTCTGGTTGGGGCGTTCTCATGACCATCAAGGACCCGAAAAGCGGCCATGATCCCATCCGTCAGGCCCTCTCCCTCGGCCAGCCCCCGACCTGGGCCAGCGGTTGGGGGCAGGATGGTCATGGTATTTTCGTCGATTTCATCTACAAGGGGGTGACGCAACGGTTGCGCTGGATCCCGGCGGGTTCTTTCCAAATGGGCTCGCCCAAAGATGAACCGGGGCGATATGGCGATGAGGGTCCCCAACATGAAGTCACCTTCAAACAGGGTTTCTGGCTGTTCGACACCGCCTGCCCCCAGGCCCTCTGGCAGGGGGTGATGGGGGAGAACCCCAGCCAATTTCAATTTCCCGATCATCCGGTGGAACAGGTGAGTTGGAACAAGCTGCAAACCTTCCTGCAACGGATCAACGCCGAAATTCCCGGCCTGCAACTCGCCTTGCCCAGCGAAGCACAGTGGGAATACGCCTGCCGCGCCGGAACCACCACTCGCTACAGTTTTGGCGATCGGATCACCTCCGAACAGGTAAATTTTCGTGCGGATGGAAAAGAAGGGAACCATCGGGGTAAAACGGTCCCCGTCGCCAGCCTGCCGCCGAACCCCTGGGGGCTCTACGAAATGCACGGCAATGTTGACGAGTGGTGCGCGGATGAAAAACATGCATCCTACCAAGGGGCGCCCAGCGACGGCCGTGCCTGGACGAGCCCCGGGGGCGCCACCCCGGACGGCGTGGGGCGCGTCGTGCGCGGCGGCTCCTGGCGCGACAACGCCCGCTTCGCGCGGTCGGCGTCCCGCGTCTGGTTCCCGCCGGATGTCCGCGACGACTCCCTGGGCTTCCGTTGTTCCCGAGTTCATCTGTGAGCCAGGCCGGTCAGGCAGGGGGGAGCGCCGCGTGGCCGGCCGTGCCGTCCCGGAGCGGAGCGGAGGGCGGGCACGGTCGGCAACGCGGCGCGGGCGGTCGTTGTCGTTACATCGCCAACAACCGCCGCAGCCGTTCGGCCAGTTTTTTGTCCAGTGGCTCCATTCGCGCCAACCCTTTCCGTAGATGTTTCAACCAACCGGCGCCACGCTGTTTTGAGCGATCGTGCAGGGCCGCGAAGGCCGGTGGCAGATCATCCGGGCGCCGCTCCAGCAGGACCTGAAAAAGCTGTTCGGCCTGGTGAATATCCTTGACCGCCTTGGCCTCCTCGGTCAGCGAACGGTTGCCGGCGACGATCAACTTGTGAAAGGCGAACCGCGCCGGTTGCGGTACCGTCACCAATACCGAACCGGCGCCGCTGACGGCGCTGGTTTCAAAGGTTTCTTCGATCAGATAGTCGAGAAAACGCAGGGGTTTTGCGGCTACGTTGAAATCGGCGATGAAACAGGGTCCTTTCTCCTTGCCGACCAACGGCACCAAAAAATCGACCCGGAATCCCCGGGCGTTGCTGAAAGAGGTGGACGGACTTTTAAAATCCAGGGCCGGAACCGGTGTCAAACCCATCTCCAACCGTTCGAGCCGCTCCGGTACCGAAAGTTTTTGGATATCACCGCTGGCCTTGATACCCGCAAATTTTACCCGCCCTTTGGCAAAATCCACATCCTGGGTACGGATCGCTGTACCCTGCCAGCGCACCCCAAGGGCGTTGCCAATGGCGTTGAAGGCATGCGTGCCGACCAGCACGCCCCCCAACCGAAAAATACCCCCATCGGCAAAGGCATCGATAACGCGGAAACTCTCCACATCCAAATGGTTGATCCCGGCCCCTTTCAACATTTTCGCCAATCTCCCGATTTCAACCCGTCGTGTAGACGCCTCCTGCCGGCCGGCCCGGAACCGCTCGATAAACGCTTTCAACGCCGGCGCATCGCCGCCGATATAAACACAGCGGGCATCCAGGGCCCGGGGGAAAACAAAATAGTGCGAAACAATACCCCGCTTTTTCATGCGCCGAAAAAAACCGTTCTGGAACCCCAGCCGCCGGCGGGCCTCCAGATGGGCCGTCATCTCATGCAACTCCATGAACAGGGTATGCACCGGCAAAGTCAATGGTTCCATCCCGTTTTCCCCGTGGTATTCATTCAATACGAACACTGCATGAATACCATCTCCCGCTTCCCCGGCCAAACCTTTTTTTGGACGGGGAGAAAAGGGTGCAATCGGTCCGGCGCCGGGATCGTAGCGGCGAGAATCGCCACGATTTGGTTTTGCTCCGGGGCCGATTCATGGTTCAATGGAACGGTGGCAACGACGGCGAAAGGTTGCCGGGTTTGCACGATCCCATCCATAGGGAGTGTCTCCATGTCCAACGCCACAACTTTTGAAGATGTCTGGAAACTGTTTCAGGAGACCGATCGGAAAATCCGTGAACAAAGCGCCGAGACCGACCGGAAAATCTGTGAGCAAAGCGCCGAGACCGATCGGAAAATCCGCGAACAGAGCGCCAAGACCGATCGACTGGTCAAAGAGGTATCCCGGCAGATCGGCAATCTGGGCGGAAAATGGGGTGAGTTCGTGGAAAACCTGGTGGCCCCGGGCTGTGAAACCCTGTTTGCCGAATGGGGCATTCCGGTACATCAGGTCCATCAGCGTGTTCGCGGCAAACGGGACGACGGCGATTCCCTGGAGATCGACATCCTGGTGGTGAACGGCGATTCGGTGGTGTTGGTGGAGGTGAAAAGCACCCTGACCGTCGACGACATCCGCCAACATCTGCAACGGTTGCAACGGTTCAAACTGTTTTTTCCCCAATATGCAGCCTGCCGGGTGCTGGGCGCGGTGGCCGGCATCGTCACCGAGGAGAACGCCGAACGGTTCGCCCACAACCAGGGGCTGTTCGTGATCGTCCAGTCCGGGGAGGGCGTGGCCCTGGCCAACCAACCGGACTTCGAACCACGCGCCTGGTGATATTCTTTCCAGTTGGGCGGTCTTTTGGGGAGCGGGGGGCGAGTAAAAATGATCCACAAAGGCGACAATCTGTTCTACCGTTGGTTCGGAATGGGCAAAATTCCGAAAAAACTCCGCCCGCAACTGGAAAAAGAGGGCATCGTTTTCGCCGAAGAGGGGATCGGCGGTTCGGTGACCCTGAAAAATTTTCGTGCGCCGGGACGTTGGCACTCCTGGAAACGCAGCGGTTTCGTCGGCTCCCTGGTGTGGACCCGGGAACGGTTTTGGGGATTTTCCTATTTTCAGCCCATTGTTTCGGTGCCGGTGCGGGGGGAAGAGATGGCGGCGCTGTCCTGTGAGGTGCGGGATAACGGCCAACTCGCCATTCATTATGATGCCGCCCGTTTCAACCCGGACTGGCAAGGGTGGGTCGAATGCCGCTTTTCCAGCACCCTGGCGCAACGATTTTTGGCGCAACTGCTGACAAACGGCGCCAGCCGACACACTCCCATCAACGGCCGTTGATGCCGCTGATTCCGGGCACGCAACATGCCCTGCGCCTCATGCCCAAAACGTAACCATCTCGGGAATCGTCGTTCCCGTTATTGCATCCTTGAGCCATTCGGCGGGGAGGTAACCCCGCCCTACCGTATCGGATTGCTCAGAAGCGTTCGGATGTCGTAGAAACTACGAATCTCAAAATGGGCGCGGTTAACTATTGAAAAAAATCAGGCGAGGATGTCGATGCCGCCCGGTTTGCCGCTCATCTGCTCGACGGCGCCCGGCGGTGCATCCTTGGGCAGGGCGCCGATGCCCTGGTTGTTGGTGCCATGGTTGAACCGTTTGGTTTCCAGGGCGATCTCCGACCGATAGGCATCCAGTTGCGACTGAATGGTATCGACGGTCTGCCGGGAAAACGAGCGGGCTTTGCTGGCCACCCCCTGCACATGGGCCATGTTGAGCACCTGACTGGCCGGGGCGGCGGCGGAAATGGACATGGTTCGGCCTCCTGTGAAATGGTGCGGCGCCGGATGCGCCGGTTTGAGGGGCAATGAAATTAACGTAACCTTTGGACAATGGGAAGCGAAAAAAATTTCCCGAAGCCGATAAAATCGGCTTCAGGGGGGCGATGAGGCTGGTTGAGCGGACGAGACGGGAAGGTATACGAAAAAACCCGGTCCTGGTTCAAGGGTTATTGAAAAAAAAGCCTGACGGTCCCGGGGTGGTGCCCACGACCGCCCGCCGGATCAACCCAGGGGCAGTTGATAGATCGTCGGCGCCACCTGGACCAGCGGCACGTTCAAATTGTTGAGGGTTTCCGAATGGCCGACGAAAAAATAGCCGCCCGGTTGCAGATGCCGGCACAGCTTGTTGACGATATCCGCCGCCGTCGGCCGGTCGAAATAGATCAGACAGTTGCGGCAAAAGATGATGTCCATGTTTTTCGGCACGTCATAGTTGGCATCCATGAAGTTCAAATGTTTGAAACTCACCATGGCGCGCATCTGCTGGTTCATGCGCACCCGCGGATTTTTTCGATCCTTGCCGCGCAACATGTAGCTCCGTTTCATGGCCATGGGCACCGGGTCGGCCTTGGCCATGTCATAGATGGCGTTCATGCCATGTTTCAGGGCGCGGGTGGAGAGATCGGTGCCCAAAATTTGCGCCCGGTAGTTGCCCCCCACCTTGGCGGCGAACTCGGAAATGACCATGGCCATGGTGTAGGGCTCTTCACCGGTGGAGCAGGGGGCGCTCCAGATCGCCAATGGCCGGCTGAGGCCGCTTTTGTTCCGTTCCAGCAAATCCGGCAGGGCGGTGGTTTCCATGAACTCGAAATGGGCCGGCTCGCGGAAAAAATCGGTCTTGTTGGTGGTGGCCAGGTCGATAAAATTGATCAATTCCCCGTTTTTCTCGCTGGGGGCCATTACCAGATCGACATACCGGGTGAACGAGTCCATTTTCAGCAACCGCAACCGTTTTTGGATGCGGGCGGTGAGCATCGATTTTTTCGATATCGGCATCTGGATGCCGCATTTTTCGACGATATAGGTGCTGAGACGTTGAAAATCCTTGTCCGACAATCCATTCTGCCGGGCCACATTGAAGGTGGAGTTGTTCATGGCATCGTTACGACCGTTTCATTAATGGGATCAAGGGGATTGTTGGGCGGCCCCGGCACACAGTCCGATGATCTTGGCGGCGATTCGGTCCAGGGGCAGGATAAAATCCACCCCGCCCCGGGCGATGGCCTCCTTGGGCATGCCGAACACGACGCTGGTGGCCTCATCCTGGGCGATGGTGGCGGCGCCGCTCTGCCATGCACGCCGCCCCGTCATCGCCCATGCCGGTGAGAATGACACCGACCGCATTCCAGCCGGCGCTCGCCGCCGCCGACCGGAACAGCACATCCACCGCTGGCCGGTGACGGTTGACCGGTGGCCCTTCACGGATCGCCACATGATAGCCCGCCGCGTCGTCCAGGAGAAGGGTGTGACTGCCGCCGGGGGCGATCAGGGCCGTGCCCGGCCTGACCCGATCGCCGTCGCGGGCCTCGCGAACGGTGATTTTGCAGGTTTTATTCAAATTTTCCGCCAAAATGGCGGTAAAATGGTCCGGCATGTGCTGAACGACGATGATACCGGGAATGGTGACCGGCAGGGCCATCAACAGTTCGCGCAAGGCCTCGGTGCCACCGGTGGAGGCGCCGATGACGATCACCGGTTGCGTCCGCCGGCTCACCCGTTTTTCCGCCGCCGGCAAAATGACATCGGCGCTCAACTTGCGGGTGACCTTCGGCGGGGTGAACGACCGTCGGCGTGGCCGGGTGGTGGCGGCCCGTTTGACCAGTCGGCGGATGGTTTCACTTTCCTCCCGCAGATGGCCCCGCACATCATCCAACGGCAGGATGAGGACCGCCACCGCCCCCAGTTTCAAGGCCGCATCGGCGATGCGCCCCTCCTCGCCGTCGGCGTCGATGCACATCACCACCGGAATGGGATGCTGGCGCATGATTTTTTCCAGGAAGGCCAGCCCGTTCATGTGCGGCATCTCCTGGTCCAACAGGATCACCCCCGGCACCCGGTCGCGCAATTTCAAGGCGGCGGCGAACGGGTTCAACACGGTTCCCATCACCTCGATCTCCGCATCGACGGAGAAAATCCGCAGCAATTCCTGGCGAATGGTGGCCGAATCATTGACCACCAGCACCTCTGTTTTCGGGGGCATGTGACGTTTTCTTTCACCGATAACCCGTTAAGACTCCGTATGAATCATAACAATTTCGCAACCCCATTTCAGCCCCCGCCGATAAGGGGGTGGTCCAAAAACGAGCCGGTTTTCTCTGGTGATGAAAGGACCCTTGCGGCCCATCGATTCACTGCTATGGTGATTCAAACGATAAGGTGATGGGATGCAAAGGGGGAACGGGGTTTGAACCATGAACGATGACCGTCACATCGAACGTTGGACCAGTGAAACGGAGTTGTTGCAAGATCTCCGGCAGCGGGGTTTTTCGCCAAACCGCCATAGCTATCCGCCGGGGACCCTGTTCCCGCCGCACACCCATGGGGAGGACAAGATGGCCACGGTCATCAGCGGTCGGTTTCGCATCACCATGGGCGGGCGGTCGTTGATCCTGACCGCCCTGGAGGGGGTGTTCGTGCCCAAGGGGGTGGTGCACCGTGCCGAAGTGGTCGGGGATCAAGTCGTGGTCAGCGTCGATGCACCGCGTCGGCCGGGGGCTGGATGATGTGTGGTCGTTTCGCCCAGATCGATGGTGGTCGGGCGTTGGTGGAGCATGTTTCCGCTTATGCCGCTCCGGCGGCGGCGCCGCGCTATAATGTCGCGCCGGGCCAGACGGTACCGGTGTTGCGGCAACTGTCGGATACCGCCGCCGGTTTGGCGCCGTTGCGTTGGGGTTTGATCCCCTCCTGGTCCCGGGATGCCACCATCGGCAACCGGTTGATCAACGCCCGGTCTGAAACCGTGGCCGAAAAACCCTCTTTTCGCGCCGCCTTCCGGGCACGTCGATGTTTGATCCCGGCCGATGGATTTTATGAGTGGCAACGGCTCGATGGCCGCAAACAGCCTTATTTCATTCGTCTGGCCGCTGCAACCCCCTTTGCCATGGCCGGGCTCTGGGAGTCCTGGCGGGGAGCGGCGGGGGTGGTGGAAACCTTTACCATTCTCACCACGGCGGCCAACGATACCGTCCGGCCCATTCATGAACGGATGCCGGTCATTCTCGACCCGGCGGCCCATGACGCCTGGCTGGACCCGGATAACGGCGATCCAAAAAAGCGGCGGGGGTTGTTGATGCCTTACGCCGGGGCGATGATCGCCTTGCCGGTCGGCAACCACGTCAACCGCGTCGGCAACGATGATCGGCGCTGTATCGAACCCCTGTCGACACCGCCTCCCGAACAGTTGCGGCTTTTTTGACCATCATGTTCCCGGCCCCCCTCATCGATACCCATACCCACCTGGCCGATCCGGTTTTCGATCCCGACCGGGACCAGGTGATCCGGCGGGCGGAAAGGGCCGGGGTGGATCAAATCATCGCCGTCGCTGAAACCATGGCCGATGCGCGGCGCAATCTGGAACTGGCGGCGCGCCATCGGCACCTTCACCCGGCGGCGGGGCTCTATCCCAGCCAACTGGAGGAAATCGACGCCGACGCCATGATCGCCTTCATTCGGGATCATCGGCAGCGGTTGGTGGCCATCGGTGAGGTGGGGCTGGATTTTTGGCTGATAAAGGATGTACCGGGAAAGGAACGGCAACGGGCTTTGTTCGCCCGCTTTATCGATCTTTCCCTGGAACTGGACCTGCCGTTGAACGTCCACTCCCGTTCCGCCGGTCGTCATGCCGTGGCCATGTTGTTGGAACGGGGCGCGCGGCGGGTGCAACTCCACGCCTTCGACGGCAAGGCCGCGGCGGCGCTGCCGGCGGTGGAGGCCGGTTTCTTTTTTTCCATTCCACCGTCGATCATCCGTTCCCGGCAAAAACAAAAACTGGTCGAACGGCTACCCCTGGACTGTTTGCTGGTGGAGACCGACAGTCCGGTGCTGGGGCCGGATCCGGAACGGCGCAATGAACCGGCCAATGCCGCGCTGTCGATTAAAACCATCGCCCGATTGAAGGATGTGCCGGAAAATACCGTGCGTGAGGTGGTGCGGGACAACACCCTGCGGCTCTATGGGGACCGGTTGACGAACAACAGTGGCGAAAAAAAGAGGTGAACGATGCAGATTGACCACTATGCCTTTGGCCGGATGACCATCGACGGCAAAACCCACACCAGCGATCTGTTCATCATCGGCGACCGCGTACACGATGGATGGTGGCGGAAGGAGGGGCATGTCCTGGATAGTGATGATCTGCCGGCGGTGATCGCCGCCAAACCCTCCTTGTTGATCGTTGGTACCGGTCACAGTGGCCGCATGGTGGTTCCCGAGGTCACCCGACAACGGCTCCAGGAAAACAACATCGAACTGTACGCGGCACCGACCGGCGAGGCGGTACGACGGTTCAACGAACGGCGGGCCGTTTTATCAACGGTGGCCGGCGCTTTTCATCTGACCTGTTGATCAATGAGGTGTCGCAGAAGATGGTGGCGTTTAACAACGGACTTGATGTTTATATCCTATTGGATATAAACTATGCATCATAGAAGATCTACTTTTATGAGGAAGGCTCGGGAAAGTGTCCACTCGATGATTTTTTCGACCAGATCTCTGACCGGGCAAAGTCACGGATTTTTCTGTACTTGCGCCACCTGGCATCCAGCGAAGGAAAAATGGCGGGTATTGCCTTCCGGAAACTCCATGGCTACCCACTTGAGGAAGTCCGGGTAAAGGAGTCGAGATATCTGCACCGGGTTATCATCAAGGTGCGTTTCCGGGATTCGATCATCGTTCTTCATGGTTTCACCAAAAAGGAAGGGCAAAAAACGCCAAAAAAAGAGCTTGAGATCGCCTACCGTCGATATCTCGAATTCATTGGGTAAGGGTGTACGTCATGACTGCCAGGGAAAAAGGAAAATTTATTCTCCGCCAGGATCGTCTAAGAGATGGCGATGCCTATATCGATGCGTGTCTGGAAGACCCGGAATTTAAAAAAACCTGGGATGAAGAGTCCCTGAAGATGCAGGTGGCATTCCGTGTTCACTCCAGACGCAAAGAAAAAGGCCTGTCTCAGGAGAAATTGGCCAAAGCGGCGAAAACCACACAAAAAATAATATCAAAGATCGAGCACGGCGAAATTTCCATCGGGCTTGATCTGCTGCAACGGATTGCGTATGCGTTGGATTTTCGAGTCCATCTGACGATGCGGTAACTGTTTCTGTGTGAAGAACGAAAACATCGGCACTTCACTGGTCTAGCTGGTAGGTGTTGTCCGATTATGGAAACTGAAGGCCCATAAATTTTATGATGGTGCCGGAAGAAAATAGAAATAAAGCCCCCTGCATTTGCAGGTACCACATACAGGAAGCTATCATGAGGCAGGTGATCATTTATCCCGGAGAGGATGGTTTTTGGGTAGGGGAGTGCGCCAGTCTGCCCGGTTGTATCAGCCAGGGAGAAACCAGGGAGGAGGCCATCGAGAATATTCGGGAAGCGATTGATCTATACATAGAAGCCCTGGAGGCGGACAACCTGCCAGTCCCACCCGAGCGGTTCGAAGCGTTGCTGGTAGCGGTATGACCCGGCTGCCACAGCTTTCCGGGCGGGAATGTGTCACAATCCTGGAACGGTTCGGCGATCGGTTGTAACGGCAGAAGGGCAGCCACATGATTCTGCGCCGGGCGGATCCCTTCTCTCAACTGGTCATCCCAAACCACAAACAGTTGGACCGGGGAACCCTGCGAGCCATCATCCGCCAGTCGGGTATTCCCCTTGATGTCTTTACCGGGTCATGATCAGGGGCTGAATCGTGTATATCAGGGGTTTCTGGTAAACCGGTTTTGGTTTTACAGTATAAAGAAGAGTGGTATCTCTTGCGATGCTTTCCACATTGGTCGCTTTTTCTTCATTTGTCATCTGCAGATGGCAGGGGGAAATTTTTTAATGTTTTAGATGGAAAATAATAGTAGATAAAATTTTTTCTGACGGAAGTTGCGCAGGGAAGGGCAATGTCCGCTTTTGCACTCCTGGAAGGGGTTGGGGTATCGTGGGAAAATTTTTAAGCAGTCAGCCTGAAATATTAATATGAACAGTAGTTTTGGCTATGCCAACCCATGTCTGTTTTGTTAGAAAGCGGACATGGAAATAATTATGTGAGTGTCCCAAGAGATCGACAAGAACTCGCTACCATAATTTAATTTATTGGTGGACAAAGTTAATGGGTAAGACGTCCCTCGATTTTCCCTCGATTTTCTAAGTTAATGGGTAAGACGTCCCTCGATTTTCTGTCCCCCGATTTTCTCGATTTAAGGCGCCCCTCGATTTACGTTAAAGGCTATGGCAAGTAATAAAAAAATGTCATAACTCCTGAGATATAAACAATCAAAAGGTCTGCACCTGAAAATCGCAAGTTCATTATATCCGTGTCAATGGCTTGTTCAATATTGTTGACTAGAATGACTAGTGGGAGTGTGATTATTTTGATTGAAATAAAAAAAGCAAGAAGTATGATTTGTACTAATGTCGGCCATACTGGGCTTACAATAACTGCTATCAACCAGAGTGATTTTATCCACGGAATGAAATAACCTGTGGAAAGGTGCTTATCAGGAGATAATGTAAGATATTCCCAGACCTTGTTTTGCAGTTCAACGTCCCCTGTTATATTGAAGTACAATATTAAAAAAACATGAATCGAAAGCAAGTTTACTAGGATGAAGGTAAGTGCGATAATTGTGTCAAGCAACAACATGGATAGCATGAGTGTTGTGCGAGGGGCTTTTAGTATGTTTTGATAAATTGTGCGGGATATTGTTACAGAGCCATGGTCGATCATTCCGTTGTAATAAAAAGAGATTAATGCGAAAAAATTCATAAATAGGTGTGCTTTAACAGCCGATAAATGGTTAAAGTCTGGATTGTTTGGATTTTCTGTAGGGAAAAACTCAACCAAAAATTCGCCAAGTGGTGGATAGTAGATATTAAAAAAGTCAGGGATAAATTTGTATGCGATGAAAATCTGAAAAATTGATAATAGTATTAAGCATGTAACAGCGCCAAGCCCGCGACTAAAGGCAATAAAAAAAGAAACAACTAGAATGCTGTAATATGCGTTTACAGAGTAATAGTGGGCGCCTTGACAGCTAAAGTTTCCATTGAGCACTAAAGGAAATAGTGTGATAGGGGAGCAGTCTGGGATACCGTATAAAAAAAGTTGAAGAACATTCAAGCTTTTAACGCCGTAGCCAATATACTCTGTTTTAAGCCACTCAGAAGCAATAAAAAAAATAAAAAATACTAATAAAGATACAATAAAAACATAAGAGCGTTTTGTGTTTGCTAGTATTGGTCTGACACGGAAAGATATCAGAAGAATTGTGCAGCCAATTATTGTGGAGCTAAATAGTGCAATCGCATCTTCAAGGTAACCGCTATATACGTTAGCAGTATATTGAAGGGGGGTTATAAGAAAATCTAAAATATATGAGTGTCCTTGGTATGAGTCTGCAGAGAAGGCGAAAAAGCCTAATAGGGATGGAATCAAAACTGAATAGTATGCAGCTATTGCTATGCTTGTTTTTGGGGTTGTTTTTCGCCAAAATTTTAAAGTAAACGGGCTCTGTGATGGTAGTGGCGTGAAATGTTTTTCAAAAAAATCGAGAATCCGTTTGGTTGTTAGAAGTATCATTTTGTCGCCAGACATCTTGTGGTGCAATATCTTGGAGTAAAGGTATTGAAAGCGACGTTTTCCGATAATTGAGTACATTGCAATGATAATTATGGAGAATGCTGAAATTTTCTCACTCATTTCTTGGCTCTAAATTTCATTGTTGTTGGTATTTAAAAGATTGTTTATAAGTTGAGGTTCTGTTGTGATGGTATTCAGTTTTTATGATCTAGCAAAGGTGAGTGCAGTCTTTATTTTACGAATGATGTTATCAAGTATGCCTCGGATTGGTTTGTATGTCAAGGTTGAAGTGGAAGAAAGGAATTTTTCAAATCCTGGCAACATATATGGCGAAAAAAATTAAATTTCAGTTTCAGAGACTAGGCTTAACTAGAAAGTCCATCATCTCCCCCTCAAATAACGGCAACGTCAACTGCCGCCAACCCCGCCCATCCCCATTTTCACAGGCGTTAGAAACCGTCAAACCCAACAACCGCACCCCCCGGGGCGGTATTTCCACCATGGTCAACAACGATTTGGTCAGGGCCATCATTTCCGCCACATCGACGATGGCATGATCGAGGGTGCGGCTGCGGGTGATTTGGCGGAAGTCGGCGAATTTGACTTTCAGGGTCAGGGTTTTGCCGGTGAAATGGCTTTTTTCCAGGCGTCGTGTCACTTCGTGGGCGATGCGTTCCAGGTGGGTTATCATCTCCTGGCGATCGTGGAGATCTTTTTCGAAGGTGTCTTCGGTGCCCACCGAGTGGCGGGTGCGGTTGGGGTTGACCGGGCGTTGGTCCTGGTTGCGGACGATTCGGTAGTAGCCGTGGCCGGCCTTGCCGAAATGGCGGATCAATTTTCCCAGTGGCCAGCGTCGCAGGTCGGCGCCGGTGCGGATGCCCAGGCCATGCATCTTGGCGGCGGTGACCCGGCCGACGCCGAAAAATTTTTCGACGGGCAGGGCAGCGACGAAGGCGTCGGCCCCCTCCGGCGGGATCAGGGTGAAACCGTCCGGTTTATTCATATCCGAGGCCACCTTGGCCAAAAATTTGTTGATGGAAACACCGGCCGAGGCGGTGAGGCCGGTGCGGTCGTGGATGCGGTTTTTGATTTGTTGCGCCACCATGGAGGCGGAAGGGATGTTTTTGCGGTTGTTGGTGACATCCAGGAACGCCTCGTCCAGGGACAACGGTTCGACCAGATCGGTATGGTCCAAAAAAATTTCCCGGATCTGCATCGAGACCGCCTTGTAGGCGGCCATTCTTGGCGCCACCACCAACAAATCCGGACATTTGGCCAACGCCTTGCGCATGGCCATGGCCGAGTGGATGCCGAACCGGCGCGCCTCATAGCTGGCGGCGGCCACCACCCCCCGTTGCCGGTTGCCGCCGACCACCAACGGCCGCCCCCGGTAGGCCGGTTCATCACGTTGTTCGACGGCGGCGTAAAAGGCATCCATGTCGATGTGAATGATCTTGCGCACCGCCATCAAGGTATCCGCTCGGCTACCGGTCATGGTCGCTTCTCCGCTGGATGATGTTCCTGCAACCGTTGCCAACGCCGCACATGTTCGGCGGTCGCTCCCTCCACGGCGATCAAACGCTCGGTGAAGGTGAGGGCGGCGGCTGGATTTTTTTCGATGTGTTCATGATATTTGGCCAACCGTTCCAAGGCCTCCGGATGGTCGTCGGCGGCCAGATGGTTCCAGATCGCCGTCGCCGCCGGCCACTCCAGCCGGCGCCGGTGCCGGCGGGCCAGTTCCAGCAGACCGGCGCTGTCCAGATAGGACCGGTTGGCCAGCAGCATCCGAAAACCGCCGTCGCCATCATCCCGTTGATCATGGGCGCGGGCGATACCCAGGATGTCGGCATCATGCTCCGCCGGGTTCAAGTAGGCGTCGGCCAAGGCCGGCAACAGCGCCGCCAGGGACAGGACATCCAGACCGTTGTGACGCACCATGGCCCGGAGCCGTTCGGTCCGGCCATGTTTGACCAGATCGAACCAGACCGCCGGCACCTCCGCCCCGGGCAGATCGTTTTTGCGTCGAAAGGCCAACAACCGCTCTTCGGCGGACCGCAGTTGACAGTCCGGCCAGCGGTTGCGAAAGGCCCGGCGCAGGGGATGCAACAGATCCAGGTGGGGCAAACTATAAAAAGGGTCCGGCAACCGTGCCAGGCGGAAGCGGCTGGTCAACAGCGGAATATCGAAACTTTTACCGTTAAAACTCACCAGGATGGCATCATCGGCCACCATCGACGCCAGGAGCGGCAACATCCGCTGTTCCGCCTGGAAACCGGTGATGAACAACAAGGTGATTTTCAGAACATCCGCCTCGATGGTTCCCAGGCCGACCAAAAAACAGAGGGTGCCGGTACCGCCGGCCAGGCCGGTGGTTTCGCTGTCGATCAATAGAAAACGCCGGGGATCCCCATCGATGTCACCGCACAATGGTGTCGGCAGCGGTTGCAACATTCCCGACAACGGCACCCGGCCATGGCGATGCGACAGGGAAAAGGTGCGGTCGATTCGAATCAAACCGTCGGCGATCAACCGGCCATTCAACAACTCGGCGATCTGCCGATCATCGACCCGCACCGGTTTGTTCATGGTACGATGCGGTTGACCACGACGGGGCCGCAACCGGTCGAGACGTTCCGTCAATGATGCTGTGGATGGCGGGGTGGCGGTGGGGCGGCGTCCGCCACCGGCCTGCCGTTGCAAATTTTTCAAACGGCCCTTGAGCCCGGCCATGGTGTCAACCGTCCCGCAACAGGGCCAGTACCCGCAGGGCGGTGGCCTTGGGGGTGGTTTCGCGCCGTTCATCACTGCCGATCACCGGTCCGATACAGGCCGGACAACCCTGTCCACAGGCACAGTTGCCCACCAGGTCGTGCGCCCGTTGCAACAACAACCGGCGATCGTCGAACAACGGCGCCGCCAGACCGATGCCGCCGGGCTGGTTGTCATAGAGAAAGACCGTCGGCTGAAATTGCGGCCCCGCCAGGGTGGCATCCAGGGGCTCGCCATCCAGGTTTTGCAACCGTCCGCGTCCGCCGGGATCGACGGTGGCGAACCATTCGGCGTTGCCATCACCCACCGCCTTGCCGATGTCGCCGGGATCGGTCATGCTCATCACCGTCGCCACCGTGTGCAAGGCATGGGCGGCGCCGAGAAATCCATCCAGGGCCTGCCACTGTTCGGGAAAGGCCGCCGCCAGGGCCTCATGGCCCAACTGCCACCAGACCGCCGTCGTGTGCATCTCCTGATCGGGCAGTTCAATCTTGCCGAATCCGACATTTTCATGGCTGTGATAGCGAATTTTTTTGTAGCCGGACATGCGCCGCACCAGATGCACCTCGCCATGGCCGCTGTAGGTGGCGGCCTGACGGTGACCATCGAACTCGTCGAGAATTTTCAAGCGGGTATAATCGATGGCATCGGTGTAATAGTCGGCCTTGGTGCGGGTGACGAAGGCCTTGCGTCCTTCCCAGTCCAGTTTTTCCACCTGATAGGGATCGGCCTGGATCATGTAGATCGCCCCTTCATGGAGGGTCATGGCGGCGCTGGCATAGTCCACCTCGGCGATCACCCGTTTGCCGCCATCGCTGCTGTCGATGACCACGAAATTGCCCTCGGCGATGGACCGCAGGGAGACGCTGTTGGCCGGATAGCTGTCGGCGATCCAGTGCCAACGGTTCCCTTCATGGTGCAACACCGCCTCATCCTGCAAAAATTCCAGGATTTCCACCAGGTTTTCCTGGCCGAACCGTTCCCCGTCGGTGAACGGCAGCTCGAAGGCGGCACACCGCACATGGTCCATGAAGATCAACAGGTGATCCGGATCGATGCGGGCGTTTTCCGGCGAGGCGCCGAGAAAAAAATCGGGATTGCCGACGATGAACTGATCCAGGGGTTGACTGCTGGCCACCAGCACCCCGAGGGAGGGACGGTTGCGCCGACCGGCGCGGCCGAACCGTTGCCAGGTGCCGGCGATGGAGCCGGGATAGCCGTTGAGCACGCATACGTCCAGGGAACCGATGTCCACCCCCAACTCCAGGGCCGAGGTGGTCACCACACAGTCGAGCCCCCCGGAACGCAACGCCTTTTCGGTGCCGCGCCGTTCGGTGGGCAGGTATCCGCCGCGATAGGCGGCGATGCGGGCCGGCTTGCGCGGATCGGCGTCGAAGGTCTCCTTCAAATATTTGGTGATCACCTCCACCATCAACCGGGTGCGGGTGAACACGATGCTCTTCAGGCCGGATTTGACCGCCATGCGGGCGATGCGGGTGGTCTGGGAACGGGCCGAGGCGCGCAATCCCAGGTCCGGGTCGATCACCGGCGGATCCCAGAGCAACAACCGTTTTTCCCCTTGTGGGGCGCCGTTGTCGGTAATGGCGGTCACCGGTCCATCGATCAGTTTGGCCGCCAACTCGCCGGGATTGGCGATGGTGGCCGAGCAGAGAATGAACCGGGGTCGAACCCGGTAAAAACGGCAGATGCGTTGTAACCGCCGCAACAGATTGGCCATGTTGGCGCCGAAAATGCCGCGGTAGGTGTGCAACTCGTCGATGACCACATACTGGAGATTTTCAAAAAACTGCGCCCACTTGGTGTGGTGCGGCAGGATGCCCTGGTGCAACATGTCCGGGTTGGAAACGACGATATCGCCGCGGCTGCGCACCGCCTTGCGCGCATCGCTGGGGGTGTCGCCATCGAAGGTGAAGGCGCGGACGCCCAGTTCACCGGCGGCGTTGATCTCGACGATTTCCGCCACCTGATCCTGGGACAGGGCCTTGGTCGGAAACAGGTAGAGCGCCTTGGATTTTTTCTGCAGAACCGCCTGCAGGACCGGCAGGTTGTAGCAAAGGGTCTTGCCGGAGGCGGTCGGCGTGACGACGACGATGTTTTGACCGTTTTGAACCGTTTGCCAAGCATGATGTTGATGACTGTAAAGCCGGTCGATGCCCCGCCGTTTCAGGGCCGTGGCCAGCCGCGGATCGAGTTCGTCCGGAAAGTCCCGATAGGACCCGGCCCGGGCGGGGATGGTCAGGTCCCCTTTGATACGACCGCGATATTTTTTCTGCAGATGGCCGATCAACCGGTCGATGGCGCGCCGGTCCGGTTCGGTCTTGGCACTGGGTGCGGTTCTGGTCATGGTATCCGGTCAATATCCCGAATGGCGATAGCTGCGCATCTGCCCCACCACCACGCCGAGGATCGAAACCCGCTCGGCGCCATAGTGCATGGGCTCCAGTTCACGGTTGGCCGGTGTCAGGGTCACCTGGCCCCGTTGCAGGGTGAACCGTTTGACCGTGGCCTCCTCATCGTCGATCAGGGCGACGACGATTTCACCGTTTTCGGCCACCGAGCGCCGTTCCACCAGGATGATGTCATCATCGAGGATGCCATCGTCGCGCATGGAATCACCGGCCACCCGCAGGGCGAAGGTTTCGCCGCGTCCGATCAAAAAGGGCGGTACCTCCAACCATTCCAGATTTTCGATGGCGGTGATCGGCTTGCCGCCGGCGACCACGCCGAGCATACGCACCTGGGGCAAACTTTCGTCGGCGATGATGCGGATGGAACGGCCACGGCCGGGATGGCGGCGGATGTGTCCCAACCGTTCCAGTTCCGCCAACGCCCGGGCGACGGAGTTGACCGACGCCCACTCCATGGCGGCGGCGATCTCCCGGTAGGACGGCGGCGTATCGGACCGTTGCAGATGCTCCTGCAAAAAGCGCAGCAGACGGGACTGTTTGGGCGACAGGGGCGGCATGGGCACTCCTTCATGACTGTTCATGGGTATTGTGAACAATTTTGAACGATCCTGTCAATGATCATCGACGCGGGGACCGGATCGACGACTCCGGGATTCCGTTAGGGAAGGGGTTCGCCCTCCGGTGAGGGAATGGTTATACCTTGCCCGTTGGGGGAAAGAAGATATCCTGAGCGGAATGTGAAACGTTGTTTTTTTCAGGGGTGTCTTTGCGTCATCGCCGTTCGGTCGGGGTCGAACGGGCCAAACAGAGGGGGAAGCACGACATGGATCCTTTCAATGACCAATCGTTCTCGGAGAGGCCGCCCACGGCCGTTTGCTGCCAATGCGGTCACGGATCAGCGGTGGCCGGTGCGGTGGAATCCAGTCCCGAGGGCCATCCGGACGGTGGCCGGTTCATCCCGACCAAAGGGGCGGGTTGCAGCCATTGCGGCCATGAGTTTTGTGGCGGTTGCGGGGGGCAGGGGGGCGGAGTGGTCAGCATCAATATCTGCTGATTGGCCGGACCGGGTCAGGTGGGATCGTCCGGGATCAAAATGCCGATCAGGCCGGTCAGGCTCATCCCCACCACCAGCAGGGATTGCAGGTGTTCGGGGAACAGGCTGATGCCCAGGGCGGTACCGAGCAGGGTCAATCCCCGCCAGGTGGAGGGCTCTTCAAGGGTCTCCGGCCACTTTTCCATGTCTTTACTCCCCGACCTGGGCCGGATCGTTGCCGCTCCCGGGGGAAATACGGACCGACGGTGAATTGCGGTCGTCACCCGCCATTCCCACCGGTAATACCTCCGGCATCCACCGTTGCCGCGGCCTGACCGGCGGTATGATATAATGATCAGGTATGACCGGGTTCATGGTCATTATTTTCTTTCTGAAACAAAATGAATGTTGAATGAGTATCAAATCATACGATTAAATGGATTGGATCATGAAACCGTTCATCACCTTTGAATCCGTTCGAAGTTATGCAGATGGTGTTCAGTGCCGATAAAAATAAATCCAAGGACGATTGGGATGGCAATAATGTGACCAAAATGGTACTGTGAGCGCGTATTCATTGACACTGGTAGAGGGGGTGGTGAAATGATTACCGAATCGCGATTCGGCGGTATCCGGATTGATGGGAAACAGTATGAACATGACGTGGTCATCCGTCTTTCCGGCGCCATAGAAAAACGAAAAAAAGAGCTGTCGAAAAAATATTACGGATCTTCACATCCCATTTCGGAGGAAGAAATTCGTTTTATTTTTGAGAAAGGGTGCCAGGTGATGGTTATCGGCACCGGTCAATATGGCCGGGTCTATCTGACCAGGGAGGCGGCCGCCTATTTGAATCAGGAAGGGTGTCAGGCGGTCCTGTTCCCAACACCCGAAGCGATATCGATCTTCAACAGCGAAGTCCGCCCGAAAATCGGTTTGTTCCACCTGACCTGCTGAGCAGATGTCAGTTGCCAGTTGCCAGTTGCCAGTTGCCAGTTGCCAGTTGTCAGTTGCCGATTGCCAGTTGCCAGAAACAGGTATCAGTAGCCATTCAGTGGGTGGTGGGGGTGGTGGTTTTCCGTGTCCGGTTTCCTGATGGGGAACTTGCGGATGGCGGGTAGGAACCGGTTGTCCCGTCTGGGGAACGGTGACGCCCGTGACAGGGTGGGCATGGCGCCGATGACCCGGTTGCGGCCGTTCTCCTTGGCGGTGTAC
Source organism: uncultured Magnetococcales bacterium (assembly GCA_964344355.1). Classification (GTDB taxonomy): domain Bacteria; phylum Pseudomonadota; class Magnetococcia; order Magnetococcales; family CAYFNE01; genus CAYFNE01. The sequence continues at coordinate 9,334 of CAYFNE010000053.1, read as the reverse complement.
AGGGCCTGATCCGCCTGGCCCAGCAGGGCATCGACCGATTCGGTCTGGTCCTGCAGGGTGGCGACACCGATGCTGACCGTCAAACGCCGGCCCGGCAACCGTCTGCCCAATACCTCTCCCACCTGCATGATTGCCTGGCGGATCCGTTCACAGTAGAGGATGGCGCTGTTCAAATCGGTTTCCGGCAGGATGACCAAAAACTCCTCGCCGCCATAACGGCCCACCCGTTCCTTGGAACGGGACAGTTTTTTCATCACCCCCGCCACCAGCCGCAGCACCCGGTCCCCCTCCTGATGACCGAACTGATCGTTGAAATTTTTGAAAAAATCCACATCGACCAGGGCGATGGAAAAAGGTTCGAGCCGTTTTTCCGCCTGTTGACAGGTGTCGGCCATGTATTGGCAGATACGGCTGCGGTTCCACAGCCGGGTCAAACCGTCCTGGCTGGCGTCCTCACGCACCTTGCGGTGCAACCGCGCCTGATCGAGGGCCATGCCCATCTCCCGGCCCAACGAAGCCAACTCCCGCAACCCGTGGGGATCCAGGTCGGTGCCGTTGCCGGCATTGTCCACCGCCAACAGGGCATGGACCGTGTGATTGCCCACCACCGGCACCAGACCGATGGCCTCGGTGGCCAGACGCTGCAACAGGCTCCGATCCGGATGATGATGGCCATCCACCAGCGACGGACGCCGTTGACGCAGGCAGGTGACGAAGCCACTGTCGCCATTGGTCAAGGGAATGCGCAACCCCTTGGGAATGCCCGGGGCGCGCCGGCTGGCGCCCCGATCCTTGACCACCAGCTCCCGTTGGTTGCGGTCCAACACCAACAGGGAGACCCGGGCAAAAGGGAAATCGCTGCGGATCGCCTCCAACGAAGTCCGATAGATCACCTCGGCATCGAGACTGCGATGGGGAACGAGCAGGATGTGCGGCGACGGATCATTGGCCCGGCTCTTGACCCGTCGTTGCAAACGGCTCGACAGGTTGGCGTTGATTTTTCCCAGACGAATATTGGTTCGCAGCAGGTTTTCCCGGAACTGGGAGGTGGTGGGAAAGAAAAAACCATAATGGGCCGCCGCCGGTCGAATGTTTTTGTCCAGGGATTGCAAAAGACGGGGCAGATTGGTTTTTTCCAGGGGGGCGATCCGGTTGCTCTCCTGGGAGAGGATCGGGCCGCAGCCCCTCTCCACCGAGCCCATGCCTTGCGCCCAGGCGAGAAAATCGGCGGTCTGGACCACCGCCACCAGGGCGGCGGTGGCGGTATCGGTCGACTGGTCGAAACCGCTGTGGTGATGCAGCCGCACCACTTCGGTCAACCGTTGGGAAAATCCCCAACTGCTGAGAAAATAACAGCCGACATCATCATGTCCCATACCCAGCAACATCCGCTCCCGTTCCACCATGGAACCGGGGGCGTTGTCGGCGGCCCGCAAAAAGGATTTTTGTGAAATGCGGCCATAACTGTCCTGGAACCATTTGCCCATATCATGGCTGAGACCGGCCAGGAAGGCCTCCGCCCGGTTGATGTGGCCGATTTCCGCCGCCAATCCTTCAGCGAGAAAAGCGACGATGAGACTGTGCCGCCAAAAGGTCAAACGGTCAAAATCGCTGCGGCCCAGCGGTTGAATGCAAAACAGGAAAAACAGCGTCTCCAGGGCCAGGGAGGCGAGTTTTTCATAACCCAACATCACCACCGCCTGCTGCATGGTGGTAATCGGCCGGTCATGGCCGCCGGGAATGCTGTTGAGCCGGTGCAACATGTTTTGAAACAGTTCCGGCTCGAACTCCAAAATTTTGACCAGGTCCTTGGCCGAGGATCGGTTGTCGTGGATGGCATCCAAAAAGGGTTCGGCAATGATCGGCGCCCGCGGCAGTTTTTCAGGGTCCGTCTGAAAAATCCGGGCGATCTCCTCTCGGGTGGGTCGTTGTCTGTCCATGATCGTCACCCCGTCATGTAATGAAACGTCGGTTTCTTCCAGTTCGTTTTGCCGGGAGTCTGGGGTTGAGGGAATCCTTTCGCTCCATCTGCAATTATTTACAAATAGAGTAGCAAGGATTGTTCCATGGTAACAAATATATGGAAATAAAAGAAAAAATCGATATGCTGGTGGTTTTTGCCGCCCAGAGGGTATTTCAGGGTGTCGTGGCAAGTTTACAAATTATGTAAAATTGCCACGACATTGACCCGTCATTCCCATTCGATGGTGCCGGGGGGTTTGGAGGTGATATCATAGGTGACCCGGTTGATACCGCTGACTTCGTTGATGATGCGGTTGGCGATGCGGGCCAACAGGTCATGGGGCATGGGATAATAGGAGGCGGTCATGAAATCCTTGGTTTCCACCGCCCGCAGGGCCACCACATGTTCATAACTGCGTCCATCCCCCATGACGCCGACGCTTTTCACCGGCAAAAACACCGCGAAGGCCTGGGAGATGCGATCATAGTGACCGCTGGCGTAGAGTTCCTGTAGATAGATGGCATCGGCGCGGCGCAACAGATCGGCATACTCTTTTTTGACCTCGCCCAGAATGCGCACCCCGAGTCCCGGCCCGGGGAAGGGATGGCGGAACAACATGCGCCGGGGCAGCTCCAGGGCCAGGCCGACGTTGCGCACCTCATCCTTGAACAGTTCCCGCATCGGTTCCAACAGTTTCAGGCCCATCCGTTCGGGCAGGCCGCCGACATTGTGATGCGACTTGATGTTGGCGGCGACGCCGGTCTTGGCGCCGGCCGATTCGATGACGTCGGGATAGATGGTGCCTTGCGCCAACCAGCGGACGTTGGACAGTTTTTTCCCTTCCTCCTCGAACACCTCGATAAAGGTGTGGCCGATGATTTTGCGTTTTTGTTCCGGATCGGTCACTCCACGCAGACGGGAGAGAAACCGCTCCTGGGCCTCGATGCGGATCACCTTGACGCCCATGTTTTCGGCAAAGGTGGCCATCACCTCGTTGCCTTCGTTGAGGCGCAGCAGCCCATTGTCGACGAAAATGCAGGTCAACTGATCGCCGATGGCGCGATGGATGATGGTGGCGGCGACGGTGGAATCGACCCCGCCGGACAGGCCGAGGATGACCTGATCGCCACCGACCCGCCGGCGGATCGACTCGGTTTGATGATCGATGAAACCGCCGGCCGTCCAGAGCCCCTGACAGCCGGACAGACCGCGCACGAATCCATCGATGAGTTTTTCACCGTTTTGGGTGTGGTTGACCTCGGGATGGAACTGCACGCCGAGATAGGGACGGTCCCGGGAGATGATGGCGGCGATGATGTCATTTTCGCTCCTGGCCAACACCTCGAAACCGCTGGGGGGCTCGGAAACATGATCGCCATGGCTCATCCAGACGTTGGTGTGGACCTCCTGTTGAAAAAAGTCCGCCAGGCGCGGATCGCCACCATTGCTCGGGTGGATGCGCGCATGGCCATATTCACGGGTTTTGGACGGATCGACCCGACCGCCGAAATGGCGGGTCAACAGGTGCATGCCATAACAGATGCCCAATACCGGCAGACCGGAATCGAACACCGCCGGGTCCACCCCCGGTGCATCGTCATCATAGACCGATCGATGACCACCGGACAGAATGATGCCGTTGGCATCGAAGGCCTTGATGTCGGCGGCGGCCATGGAGTGGGGATGGATCTCACAATAGACCTTGGCCTCCCGCACCCGCCGGGCGATGAGCTGGGTATATTGGGAACCATAGTCGAGGATCAATATTTTTTCGGCGTGAATCCGGTCGGATCGGGCGGTTCTGGTTTCCATTGTCGTTTGGCTCAAAAGTTCTCACTGATACGGGAGACGGGAAAGCGTTTCAACAGCTTGTTCCAGGTTTCCATGTTGACAATCAGACAGTTGTGAATAAATGGTTTTTCCCGGGGACGGTTGGGCGGTCCCTGTATGGGAATGTGTTTTTTTAACAGGTCGGGTAACCATTCAGCCCCCCTTGCCAAAAAACCTCTTCTGTAGGAGTCAGCTTGCTGGCGAACCATTGGAAACAGGCTGTTACGCATCTCCCGTTCGCGAACAAGCTCGCAAATCCACCCTTCCCGGGACCGGGGAAGGATCAATCCAACCGATAATTCGGCGCTTCCTTGGTGATGCTGACGTCGTGGACGTGGGACTCCTTGAGGCCGGCGCTGGTGATCTGGATGAAGGTCGGTCGGGTGCGCAGGGCGGTGATGTTTTCACAGCCGGTATAGCCCATGGCCGAGCGCACGCCGCCGACCATCTGATGGATCAACGGTTGCAGGGCGCCTTTGTAGGGTACCCGGGCCTCCACCCCTTCCGGCACCAGTTTTTTCGCTTCCACACCGGATTGAAAATAGCGGTCCTTGGCCCCTTGCGCCATGGCCGACAGGGAGCCCATGCCGCGATAGGATTTGTAACTGCGTCCCTGGTAGAGGAACACCTCGCCGGGGGCTTCATCGGTGCCGGCGAACATCGAACCCATCATGACACAGGAGGCGCCGGCGGCGATGGCCTTGGCCACCTCGCCGGAAAATTTGATGCCACCGTCGGCGATCACCGGTATCCCGGCCTTTTCCGCCACGGCCACGCACTCGGAGATGGCGGTGATCTGTGGGATGCCGACGCCGGCGACGATGCGGGTGGTGCAGATGGAGCCGGGGCCGATGCCCACCTTGACGCCGTCGGCGCCGGCTTCGATCAAATCCCGGGCACCATCGGCGGTGGCGACGTTGCCGCCGATCACCTGACAGTGGGGATGCTCTTTTTTGATCCAGGCGATCATCTCCAGGACCGATTCGGAGTGACCGTGGGCGGTATCGACCACGATCACGTCGACATCGGCGTCGATCAGGGCCTTGGTCCGTTTGCGACCGTCCCGGCCGACGCCGACCGCGGCTCCGGCCCGGAGCCGGCCGGTGTCATCCTTGCAGGCGTCGGGGTTGGTTTGGGATTTTTCGATATCCTTGACGGTGATCAGTCCCACACAGCGAAAATCGTTGTCCACCACCAGCAGTTTTTCGATGCGATGATGGTGCAGCAACCGTTTGGCTTCGGTCAGGGCCACCCCTTCGCGAACGGTCACCAGTTTTTCGCGGGGGGTCATCAGTTCGGAAACCGGTTGATTGTCATCGGTGGCGAAGCGGACATCGCGGTTGGTGAGAATACCGTGCAACGATCCGTCGGACTCGGTGACCGGGATGCCGGATATATGGTGCTTGCGCATGATGTCCTTGGCCGCCTTCAGGGTTTCATCGGGCTGGATGGTCCAGGGTTCGGACACCAGGCCGGCGACGAACCGTTTGACCTTGCGCACCTGCGCCGCCTGCTCCTTGATCGACATGTTCTTGTGGATGATGCCGATGCCCCCTTCCTGGGCCATGGCGATGGCGACGCGCGATTCGGTCACCGTATCCATGGCGGCGGAGACCAGGGGGATGTTGAGGGCGATTTTCCGGGTCAGACGGGTGGTCAGATCGACATCCTGTGGCAATACACTGGAGCGGGCCGGTACCAGCAGTACATCGTCGAAGGTCAGGGCCAGTTTGTCAATTCTCATGTCGGTTTCCGCGTGGCGGCCAATTCATGGGGGAGAGGGGTTGAACGGGGTGTCGGGGAGCTATTTGAATCCCATTTTTTTCAGCAGGGTCAATCCCGGACAGTAACCGGTGACGCCGGCGAACAGCAGGGCGGCGCCGGGCACGTAGGAAAACCAGTGGACGGTGGCAAAGCCGGTCAGGCCGATGCCGATGAAGATGGTGATGGAAACCAGGATGAACAACATTCTCTGGGCGGTCATGATCCAATGGACCTCGTCAATGAGGAGTGGAATATTATCGGTCGTGGCCGTGAAAACCGATGCCGATCAAAAAATGTTCGGCGCTGCGGTCACGGCTGGCCGGGGGTTTGATCACCTTGACCCGTTCGAACAGCCGCCGGGCCTGTTTGACCAACTCATGGAAGGTGCTGCCCTGAAACAGTTTGACCACCAGGCGGCCACCGGGTCGCAGGGTGGATTCGGCGAACTGGAAGGCCGACTCCGCCAGCACTTCGCCCCGGGCCTGATCCACCGAGGGGATGCCGGAGAGGTTGGGGGCCATGTCCGACAGCACCGCGTGGGCGTGGCCATCGTCGCCCAGGGCCGACTGGATGTGGTTCAACACCGGTTCTTCCAAAAAATCGCCCTGAATCACGGTGACACCGTCCAACGCCGCCATGGCCAGCCGGTCCACCGCCACCACGCGGCCACTGCTTCCCACCAGGGACCGGGCCACCTGACTCCAACCACCGGGGGCGGCGCCGAGGTCGACGACGGTCATGCCACCGTTCAGGATGCCCCCCGGGTGGCGGCCTTTTTTCCCGGAACCGCTTTTGAGCATCGACTGATGCATTTCCAATAGTTTATAGGCGGCCCGGGAACGGTATCCCTGCCGTCGGGCCGCCAGTACGTAGGGATCATTGTGGTGTTCCCGGAGCCAATTGGCGCTGGATGGGCGGCGTTTGGCCATCGTCCGGTTGGATCAATATTGGATGCCGAGGATCTCGAAACGGCGCACCCCGCCCGGGGCGCGAACCTCCACGCTGTCGCCTTCACACTTGCCGATCATCCCCCGGGCCATGGGACTGGTGACGGAGATCATGCCCTGATCCAGGTCGGCTTCGTCGATACCGACGATCTGATAGGTGAACTCATCATCGGTATCCTCGTCGACCACGTTCACCGTGGCGCCGAACACCACCTTGTCGGAGCGGATTTTGCTCGGATCGATGATTTCGGCATGGGCGATCTTGGCCTCGATTTCGTTGATGCGGCCTTCGTTGAAACTTTGTTGTTCCTTGGCGGCGTGATACTCGGCGTTTTCCGACAGATCCCCATGCTCGCGGGCGGTGGCGATGGCCTCGACGATGCGCGGACGATCCACGGTTTTGCGCTGTTTGAGTTCCGCCTTCAGTTTTTCCGCCCCTTTCAGGGTCATCGGTACTTTCTGCGACATGGACTGCCCCCTGTTTCCATTTTTATTGATCGTGCAATCAGTTGAAAATCAATCCAAATAAGGGTTCGACCATTGACCTTGCCGACCGGGATCGATGTTTGTCCGGATACGGCCATCGAAAAAAAACGGATCGCTGTTCCCCTTTCCGCGGGCAAAGGGGGGAACGCGGTGATGTCAATCCGTCCTGTTTCGATTGATGTGGTGATCCGACCGCCACTGCCACACAGCGACCGACCGGGCGGACACGCCCTGAACGAATCCTGACTCCAAGAGCCAACAGGTATACCGCGAACGTCCCGGCGAGTCAACCATGGCAACCCGGGGGGGCAGGTGTATTGCATGGAACGGAAAAGTTACGCTGCCGCCTCCGTTGCAAACGTGACCAGATGTGACAGGAAAAGACCTGAAAAAACGGGAGTTGGTCACGTTTCGGTCACGTTTGGCATGACCTGTTAAACAGCGTCCAATAATGACCCCTTTGGCGGGGAGGCAGTGGGCTTGAACCATTCCAAGCCGAGCCATAGGACAAGCGATTGCCGCTTGTCCTGGTGTATCAGGCCGCCTTTTTCATGGTCAAAATGTCTTCAAGACGCAAGGGTGCTTTCATGATGCCCAACTTGACCGCCGGGACAACTCCCGTGGTCCAATGAGGCCGAACAAAATTATTGATGACCGGATGAACGTCCAATGTGCGTTGGAGACCATCTCCCGATTTGGCGGCCGTATTCGTTCGTCGCCGGAAGGCGCTGTTTCGCCTTCGTGTCGCAGCATTTTGGCCCTCAAGGCGGTTGGCGTTGATCTCTGACTCTGGCAGGGTCTGCTCCGTCTCAGGATGCTCCCGTTGAGGAGCTTGGAACTTTGGGCGTTTTGGACCACGCTTATGTTTCTGATCGCCCTTGTTCTTGATCCGCACCTTGCCCCCTTTTGGCAAAACCTTTGGGGGGCAACCGGGAGTTCCCGTGCGCAATGCCTCGGCGCATAAAGAGAACAACGTGTTGCCGTACCGCCGTTCTCCATCTGACAAGAAGGTTAAATCCTGCGTCTTATCAATGAACTGACAGACAGTACTCATGACCGACGTGAACAACTCGGCATCCTTTGCCCCACATTGCTGGTCCACGAGGAACCGACTGCCCCGTTCCATGATAACGGCTGTCCAACCCACAGAACCAGGTGGGTCCGTGCGCTTGCCAACGATCGTGTACAGTTCGTCTCCTTCGAATGTGAGGGAAACGAACTGATGGCAAAAAGCGTACAACATCAATGTTTCTTTTTGGTCGGCGAACCTCTGTTCCCACTCGCTGATCGTGTTTTTGTGCACGCCCATCACACGACCGGTTGCCCGGAGGCCCATGCCTTCACTGCGAATCCTCAGTGCGGAAGCCACCTTGCTGATCGGAGACTTGAGATTCTCCATAGGCGTTCCGCGTGTTTCTGAAAAAATCTGTCTACATTCGCCACATTGGTGCAGGATCCGGTCACCATTGTGAATCGTGACGTAGAGCTTAAAAATCACCACAACCGTGGACTGGCAGTGGGGGCAGGTTGGGCTATCGTGAGTGTCCATGGACGCTATTGAAACCCAGAAAGGCGCTCAATAGAAGGAATTATGGAATGTTACGAGCCCAGTGCCCTGCCATGGAGGGTGGGGGGTTCTCCGTTGGCTGAAATTTTGCATAGCGAATTGTTCTGGAAACCGTCTCGCTAAATGTTGTAGTGTTTGGCAAGGGAAAAACGAATGAGTGGTGCGCACCCCTGGCAAGAGGGATACGCACCGGGATCGTCCCGCTCTATCAGAAGGTCAAGAGGCGATCAATCCACTCCTCGAGCTTTCCGTTTGCCCAGAGACGGGCGGCTAACTCAAGGATACGAAAGAGAGTTGAACTCATTTCGTTCTCCTTTTTGCCGTGCTGGTTACCTACCCACACCGGCCGCACGTTGGATTCTGGGTGCGGGTAGCATGGGCAATGGTTGCCAGTTGGGAGCTAGCACCCATCTGCTTAACACAACTTTGCGCGGCAAGTCAAACCCCGCCCCGGGTAACTGGTGGCGGGGTTTTGTTTGGCCTGCTAGCCACCCTCAAGCAGCCAACCGTTTCCGCTTAGCCATATCCCGAAAAATAGCCCGACGGGTTTCCCCGGGATTCAAATCCAGGACCGAACAGCAGAACTCGAACGAACCGGCCCCCACATCCCTGGACCTAAACCAGTCTCGGATTCGGTGCGTTCCTTGCTGGTGCAAATCGGCGATGGCCAGTTCAAGGACAGCAGCCCATAGGGCGCGTTCGGGATCGTCTTCACGGACGGCGGGGGGCCGGCGATCATGACGGGGGTGTCCATGGGGGTGCCTCCTGGGGGTGGGG
>CAYFNE010000052.1:8293-37325 GCA_964344355.1 uncultured Magnetococcales bacterium | reverse complement strand
TAGTTCTAACTTGACCAGGCATGGATCATGTACCAGGAGGTGTCAAAGTCGGGCCTGATATCGACGGAAAAGGTGCCCGGTACCTGTTCCAGATGAATCCACCTCCCGTCCGTTCGCACCACTGTACGCGGCAAACCATAACAACCCCTCTTTTACCTCCCCGGATGCCCATCCGGAAAAAGTCAAAATCCATCCATCCGCCGGCTTGCACCCGGGACGGGTCCAGCTTACAATAAGAGTCTTTTATTTTTTGCGATCCCCGACCGGACCGGGGCGGTGACACCCCTGACGATGAAAAGCGAGGCATTCATGAAACTGGGCATCAACAGTATGGGTCGTATCGGCAAGCTCACCCTGTGGCATCATCTGGCGCGGCAACATTTTTCCGAAATCGTCGTCAACGTCGGGCGCGACGTGGGATTGAACCTGACGGATCTGGCGCAGTCGATCGACAAGGACAGCGCCTACGGCCGATTGGGTAGTTTTCTCCATGGTTTCAATGGCGGCCGGGTCATCGAAAACCTGGACGAAGCGGCCGGCAGCATGGTCATCAACGGCATCCCGGTAAAAATTTTGCGGCAACACCGCAATCCCCTGGATATCGGCTGGCGCGATCATGGCGTTCGCCTGGCGGTGGACTGCACCGGCGTGTTCAACGATCCCACGACGCCGGCGGAGGCCAACGGCGGCGCCCTGCGCGGTCATCTGGAGGCCGGGGCGGAAAAGGTGATTCTGTCGGCACCGTTCAAGATCAGGCAACAGGGATTGAACATGCCGGCCGATGCGGTGACCACGGTCATGGGCATCAACGATGAAGTGTATGATCCCGGTCGCCATTCGGTGATCTCCGCCGCTTCCTGTACCACCACCTGTCTCTCCTACATGATCAAACCGATCATGGACCACTATGGCACCGACCGTATCCTGTCGGCCTCCATGGTCACCGTCCATGCCGCCACCGGCAGTCAAAAAGTGCTCGACGCCATTCCCAAGGCCGGGGCCAAGGATTTGCGCAAGAGCCGCTGTACCCTCAACAATATCATTCTCACCACCACCGGCGCCGCCAAGGCCCTGCGGCTGGTGCTGCCGGAGATGGGGGATATCGGTTTCATGGCCGAATCGGTGCGCATCCCGGTGATCACCGGTTCCCTGACCATTCTCACCGTCAATTTGCAATCGGAAGACCGCAGCAACCCGATCAACCGCAGCGACATCAACGGCATCTTCAAGGAGGCCGCCGAAGGTCCCTATCACGGTCACCTGGAATATTCCGACGAGCAGAACGTCTCCTCGGACATGATCGGCCATCCGCGGGCGGCGACGGTGATCGAAGGACGGGAGACCCATACCCGCACCGCCTTCACCAAGGTCAACCTGGATCGGATCCCGGGATTGCCCAAGGCGGTCCTCGACAGCCTGGAAAACCATACCCTGGAGGTGCCGGTCACCCAGGCGGTCATCTATGGTTGGTATGACAACGAGTTGGGCAGTTATGCCAGCATGTTGGGCGATCTGACCATCAGTGTGGCGGATAAAATGCTTTGAGGGTCGGCGACGGGAAACGGGGGTGAGGATGATGACGGTTCGAAAACGAAAAAACGGCCACTGGCTCGGACTGTCGCTCGGGCTGATTTTCTGCCTGCTGGCAACACCGGCGGCGGCCCTGCGCATCGACATCACCAAAAGCGGTCTCAACCCCCTGCCCATCGCCATTCCGGTGTTCGTGGGGCTGGCGCCGGGCAGTGACACCCCGGTTTCAACCGACATGGGGGAAAAGGTGGCCAATGTGGTGATGGCCAACCTGGAACGGTCGGGACTGTTCCGGCCCCTGGCACGGGATGGATTCCTGCAGGATGTCCGTTCCCTGTGGACCAAAGGTCCCAACTATGCCGAATGGCGCAAGATCGGCGCCGACGCGGTGGTCCGGGGGGCCGTTCGCCAACAGGGTGACCAGCTGCGGGTGGAGTTGTTCCTGTATGATGTCTATCAGGGCAAACCCGCCGGCGGCGGCATCGGTTTCACCGGTCTCCTCCAGGAATGGCGCGATGCGGCCCACAAGGTATCCGATGAAATTTACACGCGGTTGACCGGGGAATCGGGCTATTTCCGCTCGCGCATCGCCTTCATCGCCGAAGAGGGCAAACAAAAATGGCTGGCGGTGATGGATCAGGACGGCGCCAACCGTGTCGACCTGACCAAGGGACGCCATCTGGTGTTGACACCCCGTTTTTCCCCGGATGGCGAACATCTGTTCTATCTCTCCTATGAGTCCGGGGAGCCCCGTATTTACCACTGGGATCTCTATGGTGGCCGGCGGACCATACAGACCAACTATCCGGGGCTCAACAGCGCCCCCTCCTGGTCGCCGGACGGCAAACGCATGGCCTTGACCCTGAGCAAGGACGGCAACCCGGAAATTTACATCAAGGATCTGAAAAGCAAACGGTTGACCCGTCTGACCCACAACCGTTCCATCGATACCTCCCCCTCCTGGTCACCGGATGGCAAACGGATCGTTTTCAACTCCAACCGGGGGGGATCGCCGCAGCTCTATGTCATGGATGCCGATGGCGGTCGGCCCAGACGCATCACCTTCAACGGTTCCTATAATGCCGCGCCGGCCTGGTCACCACGGGGAGATTTAATCACCTACGTCAAAGGCGGCGGTGGCAAGTTTCGCATCGCCGTCATCAATCCCGACGGTAAACGGGAACGGATTTTGACGGATTCCTGGATGGACGAATCCCCCACCTGGTCACCCAACGGCCGGGTGATTTTGTTCTCCCGGCAAAAGGGCAGCCTGACCAAACTCTATTCGATTGATTTGACGGGAAATAACGAACGGGCGATCCCCATGCCGGGTAATTTGAGCGCCTCGGATCCTTCCTGGTCCCCATTGGTTCGTTAATTGCATATGCTCTGGCGGTCGTCCATTTTCCCCGGGACGACCTTCCATTCAAATGAGAGAACGCTCTTACCGACGAGTGAGGATATGTGACATGAAACGCTTTGGATATGTGCTGGTGCTGGTTTTTCTGTTGGGATCCCTGTCGGGATGCCTCGGGAGGGAGGCCAAGGTGGCGGACCCGGCCAACGACATGCCGTGGGAATCGACCGGTCAGGCGGGCCAGGCGGGTCAGGCGGGTGGCGCCGGTCAGGCCGGCATGGAGAGCGACAGCCAGGGTTATGCCCTCAACCGGCCGGGCGGCTCCTCCTCCAGTCTGGAGGGTCCCCGGGGTTATGGCAATGAGCCGGGTGGTTACGGCACCGCCTCCGAACCGGAGCATCGGGTTTTCTTCGAGTTGAACTCGGCCCTGATCAACGAGGAAACGGCCAATGTCCTGGCCGGAAACGCCCGTTGGATCAACACCACCGTCCATGGCGAGGTGGTCATCGAAGGTCACTGTGATGAACGCGGCACCCGGGAGTTCAACCTGGCCCTGGGCCAGAACCGGGCCGAGGCGGTGCGGACCTTCCTGATTTCCCAGGGGGTGGACGCCTCCCGTCTGCGCACCATCTCCTACGGCAAGGAACGTCCCCTGGTCAGTGGTCATGACGAGTTCGCCTGGTCGCGCAATCGTCGGGCCGAAATCGTCGTTCAATAATCGAATCGGGATTTGGACATCATGGACACATTTCTCCGGATCGACCATTTGATCTTTCGTTCCCTGCCCTGGAAAACGGTTGTTTCACTCGTCGCCGCCTTTTCCCTCAGTGGCTGCGTGCCGCCCCAATCACCGTCACCGATGCGGGATCAGTCCGGTTATGGCGCCACCGCCCGGGCGCCGGCGACCGCCAAGTCCGATGACCGGATGCAGCAGTTGGACCGGCAGATCACGCGGGTGGAAAAAAATTACCGCAGCACCACGGCCGACCTGAGCCGCCGTTTGGCGTTGATGGAAAACGAGGTGCATCTGTTGCGGGGTGATCTGGATCAATCCCGGCATGAAAATCAACGGTTGAAGGAGAAATTGGCGGACCTGGACAAACTGAAGGCCGCCAGCGCCCCCATCGGTGGTCCGGCGGCCTTGCCGCCACCCGGCCCGGTTACGACGGAAAAACCGGCGGCAGCCACCAAAACCGCCGCCCTGGCGCCGACGGCGATGCCGGAATCGGCACAGTCGGTCTATGACCGGGCCTTTCAACTGCTGAAAAAGAGCGACTATGAACAGGCACGGGTGGCGTTCGAAGGTTTTTTGAAAAAATTTCCCGACGACGGCCTGGCCGACAACGCCCAATACTGGATCGGCGAGTTGCAGTATGTGCAGCGTCATTTTCCCGAGGCCCTGGTGGCCTTCAACCAGGTGTTGACCCGCTGGCCGGCCAGCGCCAAGGTGCCGGGGAGTCTGTTGAAGATCGGTTTCGCCTTTCATGAACTGGGTGACCTGGAGAACGCCAAGGCCAGTCTGCAACGGTTGATCGGCGACTATCCGCAATCCCCGGCGGTGGCGATGGCCAAACAGCGGTTGCAGTTGATCGACGGCGGCCCCAAGGGTCTTTGAGGGCCGGGGAATTTTCACGATGACGACCCGGGCCGTCGTTCTGCTCTCCGGCGGTCTCGACTCCGCCACCTGCCTCCATGAGGCCCGGGCCAGGGGTTTCCGGCCCTGCGCCCTCAGTTTTCGCTATGGGCAACGCCATGCGCCGGAATTGGCGGCGGCGGCCCGCATCGCCGCCGCCCTGCCGGTGGAACGGCATCTGGTGATGGATTTACATCTGGATGCCATCGGCGGCTCGGCGTTGACCGATGATATCCCGGTCCCCAAGGATCAAACCGATTCCACCGCCGGCGGCATCCCCGTCACCTATGTGCCGGCGCGCAACACCCTCTTTCTGTCCATGGCCCTGGCCTGGGCGGAGGTGTTGCCGGCCGCGGATATTTTCATCGGTGTCAACGCCGTCGATTATTCCGGATATCCCGACTGCCGGCCGGCGTTCATCGAGGCCTTTGAAACCATGGCCAATCTGGCCACCCGTGGTGGTGCCGAAGGACGTCCTTTCCGGATCCATACGCCGTTGATGGACCTTTCCAAGGCGGAAATCATTCAAAAAGGCCGTGACATGGGGGTGGATTTTTCCATGACCCGCTCCTGTTATGATCCGGATGAACAGGGCCGGGCCTGTGGTCGCTGTGATGCCTGCCGGTTGCGGTTGGCCGGGTTCGAGGCGGCGGGGATGACGGATCCGGCGCCGTACCGGTCACGGTATGGACAGGCCCGTTGATATCAACCCGACCACCCTGGACCCCACTCGATTCCATTGCGCCATCGTTTTCATCAACACGCCCTCTCCCTGCTCCCCGGCCGGCCGCGTACCGTCGCCGCCGTCTCCGGTGGCGTCGACTCCATGGCCCTGCTGCATCTGCTGTTGGCGAGTCGGCTGATTGCCGCCGAACGCCTGCTGGTGGCCCATTTCGATCATGGATTGCGGCCCTGCTCCGAACGGGATGCCCACCTGGTGGCCACCACCGCCCGGCGGCTCGGAGTGACCTGCCATATCGAACGGTGGCAGCACGGCAACGCCGGCGGCAATTTGGCGGCCCGGGCGCGGGCGGCCCGATATCGATTTTTGGCGACGGTGGCGCAGCGGTTCGACGCCCGTCATGTCGTCACCGGCCATCATCTCGACGATCAGGCGGAAACGGTCATCGAACGGTTGTTGCGGGGCAGCGGCGTGACCGGTCTGGCCGGCATGCGGGCCGAATGGCCCCTGACGGCGGCCACCGATATCACCCTGGTGCGGCCCTTGTTGCCGTTTTCCCGCCGGGAGATCGAATCCTGGTGCCGGGAAAATGGGATCATCTGGCGCGAGGATCCCGGCAATCGAACCGGGATCAGCCGCCGCAACCGCATCCGTCATCAGACCCTGCCGCAATTACAGGAGGTCGGGGATCCCGGCGTCAACCGACGGTTGGCCGCCACCGCGCAACGGATGGCCCGGGCCGATGCGGCCTTGACCTGGATGTTGGATCGATATTGGCCCAACCTGGAGGTGCGCAACCTCGGCGACGCGGGCATCTCCCTGTCCCATGCCGCCCTGGCCGCCCTGCCGGATGAGTTGATCCATCGCTGTCTGCACCGGTGCCATCAACGGTTGACCGCCGCCGAATATCCTCCCGGCTCCCGGGCCAGCGCCGGATTTATCGGCCTGGTGCGCAGCAAACGGCGTCATTGGCGGATGAATGTTCATCGTCTGGAATTGTGTCGGGAGGAAAACAGGGTTACGATAACAGGGTTGGCCGCGGGAAAAAGACCTTGATGACCCGCCCGCAAGGGTCCAATTATCGGTAAATTTCAGGAAATCAAGGAAACAGTTGAACTTTTTTGCACGGCTACCTATTTTCTAGAGTGGCAGATTTTCTTTCAATTGGAACGCCCAGAATACCCGGGAGAACATTTTTTGAACGGATTCTACAAAAACCTGTCCCTGTGGTTGGTCATCGGCCTGCTGCTGATCATGCTGTTCAATCTTTTCAGCCAACCGGCACCGCGTGATCAACACATCCCGTTTTCCGACTTCATCTACCAGTTGGAACAAGGCCGGGTGACCGACGTCACCGTCCAGGGCCGTGTGTTGACCGGCATTTTTTCCGACGGCATCGCCTTTTCCACCTACACCCCGGACGATCCGGACCTGATGCGCATGTTGCGGGAGAAAAAGGTCAACATCACCGCCCAGCCGCCGGAAGAGACGCCGATCCTGGTCACCATTCTCATCTCCTGGTTCCCGATGCTGTTGTTGATCGGCGTCTGGATCTTTTTCATGCGTCAGATGCAGGGCGGCGGCGGACGCGGGGCCATGTCCTTCGGCCGTTCCAAGGCGCGCATGCTCTCCGAGCAGCAGGAGAAGGTGACCTTTGCCGACGTGGCCGGTATCGACGAGGCCAAGGAGGAGTTGCAGGAGGTGATCGAATTTTTGCGCAATCCGCAAAAATTTCAACGCCTGGGCGGCAAGATCCCCAAGGGGTTGTTGCTCATCGGTCCCCCGGGTACCGGTAAAACGTTGCTGGCCCGGGCCATCGCCGGCGAGGCCAACGTGCCGTTTTTCAATCTGTCCGGTTCCGATTTCGTCGAAATGTTCGTCGGCGTCGGCGCCGCCCGGGTGCGGGACATGTTCGAACAGGGCAAAAAAAATGCCCCCTGCATCATTTTCATCGATGAAATCGATGCCGTCGGCCGTCATCGCGGCGCCGGGCTCGGCGGCGGTCATGATGAACGGGAACAGACCCTGAACCAGCTGTTGGTGGAAATGGACGGTTTCGAATCCTCCGAAGGGGTGATCCTGGTGGCGGCCACCAACCGGCCCGACGTGCTGGATCCGGCCCTGTTGCGGCCGGGCCGTTTCGATCGTCAGGTGGCGGTGCCCAATCCGGACATCCGCGGCCGTACCGAAATTCTCACCGTCCACATGCGCAAGGTGCCGGTGGCCGACTCGGTCGATGCCGAGGTGATCGCCCGGGGCACCCCCGGTTTTTCCGGCGCCGATCTGGCCAATCTGGTCAATGAAGCGGCCCTGGGGGCGGCGCAGCAGGATAAAAAACTGGTGGAGATGGAGGATTTCGAGGCGGCCAAGGACAAGGTGATGATGGGCAAACCGCGCCGTACCGCGGTCATCTCCGAAAAAGAGCGCCGGAGCACCGCCTATCACGAGGCCGGCCACGCCATCGTCGCCTGTGTGTTGCCCAACACCGATCCGGTACACAAGGTGACCATCATCCCCCGTGGCCGCGCCCTGGGTCTGACCATGCAGTTGCCCACCGAAGACCGGCTCAGTTATTCACGCAAGGAGTTGGAAAACCGGGTGGCGATCCTCATGGGCGGGCGTCTGGCCGAGGAGATGGTATTGGATCAACTGACCACCGGCGCCGGCAACGATATCAAACGGGCGACGGAAATCGCCCATAACATGGTGTGCGAATATGGTATGAGCGACAAGCTCGGACCGCTCTCCTACGGCCAGAACGAAGAGGAAATCTTTCTCGGCCGCGAAATCACCCAGCACAAGAACATTTCCGACGACACCTCACGGCTCATCGATGAGGAGATACGCCGTATCGTCGAGGAAAACTATCAGCGGGCCAAGGATATCCTGACGGATAAGATGGAGGTCCTGCACGCCATGGCCAAGGCCCTGCTGGAGCGGGAAACCCTGGATGCCGAAGAGGTGGAGGGACTGGTCAAGGGATTGCCGCCGGAAGAGGTCCTGAAACCGATGCCGGCCCCCAAACCGAAAAAACCGAAACCCAGCCTGGACAAACGGGACCCGGCCGACCTGGATGGCGACCAGAACGCATTGAATGAGGAGATCCCGGATGTGGACGATCCGGAGGATGACAACATCATTCCCTTGAAATCCCCCCGTCCCCGAAACCGGCCCGCCGATTCCGACGACGATTCATGACCATTTCGGCCCTTTTGCAACCACCGCCGGGGTCGGGTCCGGTGGCGGTGGATGAAACCTTCCCCCATCCCTGGTCCCTGCGCCTGGACGGTTGGCGGTCGGCCTGGGGCGCGCCGGCCATCGGTTTGACGATGGCGACGGTGGATGGCGAGCGGCGGTTGACCGGCTCCTTGAGCCCGTCCCGGCTCCGCGCCTGGATCCGCGGGTTGCATGAACGGGGACTGACCGCGCCGGCAACGGCCCTGCAACGGGCCCTGGAGGCCCATCTGGCGCCGGATCCGGTCCTGGCGTGGAAGAGCGGCAGGCAATCCTGGCGGCTGGATCTCTCCCGGCCCCGGATCATGGGCATCCTCAATGTCACCCCGGACTCTTTTTCCGAAGACGGTCTGGGAAAAAATGTCGAGGCCGCCATCGCCCAAGGGGAACGGATGGTGGCCGCCGGCGCCGACATTCTCGACATCGGCGGTGAATCGACCCGGCCGGGGGCGGCAACGGTATCGGTGGATGAAGAGTTGGATCGGGTCATCCCGGTCATCACCGCTTTGGCCGCCCGGGTGCCGGTCATCCTGTCGGTGGACAGTTCCAAGGCGCCGGTCATGAGAGCGGCCCTGGCCGCCGGGGCGGCCATGATCAATGATGTCACGGCCCTGGAGGGGGCGGCGGATGACGCCTTCATCGACACCCTGGCCAAAAATGAGGCGCCGGTGGTGCTGATGCACAAGCGCGGCGCGCCGGCCACCATGCAGGACGATCCCCGTTACCGGGATGTTCTCGGCGAGGTTTACGGTTATCTGGCCGGCCGGATCGACTGGTGCCGACGGCGCGGCATCGCCGCCCACCGTTTGATCATCGATCCCGGCATCGGTTTCGGCAAGAGTCATGACCACAATTTGACCCTGTTGCGTCATCTGCGCCTGTTCCGGGGTTTGGGGCCGCCGATTTTGCTGGGGGTGTCGCGAAAACGGCTGGTGGGCGCCCTGACCGGGGAGACCGTCGCCGCCCGCCGGGATGTGGGCAGTCATGTCCTGGCCGCCCTGGGTGTTCTTGCCGGCGGCGCCCGCATCGTGCGTGTCCATGATGTGGCCGGAGCCGCCCAGGCCCTGGCCATCGCCGACGGATGGAACCACCGTTTCGATCCGGAGTCGAAACGGGATTCCAGTCCTGATTCCAGCCATCATTCGAAAGAGGCGGCATAATGAGCAAATCCCCCTCCAAGGCCCCGAAAAGAAAACTGTTCGGCACCGACGGCATCCGCGGTCAGGCCAATGTCCACCCGATGACCCCGGAGTTGGTCCTGAAGCTGGGGCAGGCGGCCGGTGTGGCGTTCCGTACCGGTGAACACCGTCATACGGTGGTGATCGGCAAGGATACCCGTCTGTCGGGGTATCTGTTCGAATCGTGCCTTCGCGCCGGTCTCACCTCCATGGGCATCCATTGCATCCAGGTCGGTTCCCTGCCGACGCCGGCGCTGGCCTACCTGACCCGGGCCCTGCGCGCCGATGCCGGCGTCATGATCTCTGCCTCGCACAACCCCTTTTCCGACAACGGCATCAAGATATTCGGTCCCAACGGCATGAAATTGCCGGATTCGGTGGAGCTGGAGATCGAGCGGATCATGTACGAGGAAAAACTGGAGCGCCATCAACCGGCCCCGGACGGTTTGGGCAAGGCGACGCGCATCGAGGACGCCGGTGGCCGGTACATCGAATTTTGCAAAAACAGTTTTCCCCGCGATCTCCGTTTGAATGGTCTGCGGGTGGTGGTCGACTGCGCCCATGGCGCCGCCTACCGGGTGGCGCCGTCGGTATTCTGGGAGTTGGGGGCGGAGGTGATCCCCATCGGCCATGAACCCAACGGTTGGAACATCAACGACGGCTACGGCTCCCTGCACCCGGACAAGATTCAAAAAAAGGTCCTCGAGGTACGGGCCGACATCGGTATCGCCTTTGACGGTGACGCCGATCGTCTGCTGGTGTGCGATGAAAAGGGACGTATCCTCGACGGTGACCAGGTGTTGGCCATGACCGCCCTGTCGATGAACAACCAGGGCAATCTCAAGGGTGGCGGCGTGGTGGCGACGGTGATGTCCAATCTGGGCCTGGAACGGTTTCTCGAACGTCATAAGCTGAAACTGG
The DNA here is from genome assembly GCA_964344355.1 of uncultured Magnetococcales bacterium. Lineage (GTDB taxonomy): Bacteria > Pseudomonadota > Magnetococcia > Magnetococcales > CAYFNE01 > CAYFNE01. Next base: position 26,790 of record CAYFNE010000052.1, on the reverse strand, counting down.
CCCGCACCAAGGTTGGCGACCGCTATGTTTTGGAGCACATGTTGCAACACGGGTTCAATCTCGGTGGGGAGCAGTCGGGCCACATGATCTTTTTGGATCATTGCACCACCGGCGACGGCATCGTTTCGGCCCTGAAGGTGCTGGAGGGGATGGCGGAATCGCAAAAACGGTTGTCGGAGTTGACCACCGGCATGGAAATCGTCCCGCAGCTCTTGAAAAACATCGTCATCGCCAGGGGTTCCGATCCCCTGGGCGACAAAAGGGTTCAGGCGGCCATCGCCGATGCCGAAAACAAACTGGCGGGCGCGGGCCGGGTGCTGGTCCGCAAGTCGGGTACCGAACCGAAAGTACGGGTGATGGTGGAGGGGGACTCCGAGGAACGGATCGAAGCCCTGGCGGAGGAGATCTGCCAGGTCATCAAACAGGTGGCGGGTAGTTGAAACCATGATTCACATCACACTGCCGGACGGCACGGTCAAATCGTTCGAAAAACCCCTGACGCTGGGTGAGATAGCGGCCGATATCGGCAAAGGTCTGGCCAAGGCGGCCGTGGCCGGGACGGTGAACGGTCAACCAGCGGATCTCACCCGGGTCATCGATGCCGATGCCGACATCACCATCACCACCGGCGGATCCGAAGCGGGATTGACCATTTTGCGTCACTCCACCAGTCATCTGATGGCCCAGGCGGTCAAAGAGCTGTTCCCATCGGCGCAGGTGACCATCGGACCGGCGGTGGAAAACGGGTTTTATTATGATTTCGATCTCGAGCGTCCGTTTCATCCGGACGATCTGACCGCCATCGAACAACGGATGGGTGAGATCGTGCAAAAAAATCTCCCCATCGAGCGCCAGGAGATGGACCGGGATGAGGCGGTGGCCTTCTTCAAGGCCGAAGGGGAACATTACAAGGCCGAGATCATCGGTGAAATTCCCGAAGGGGAGACGGTCTCCCTCTATCGTCAGGGGGATTTCATCGATTTGTGCCGGGGACCGCACGTACCGGATACCGGACGGTTGAAGGTTTTCAAGTTGTTGTCCGTCGCCGGCGCCTATTGGCGGGGCGACGCCCGCAACAAACAGTTGCAGCGGATTTATGGCACCGCCTTTGCCGACAAAAAGGCCCTGAAGGCCCATTTGCGCCTGCTGGAGGAGGCGGAAAAACGGGACCATCGGCGTTTGGGCAAAAACATGGACCTGTTCTCCCTGCAGGAGGAGGCCGGCGGCGGCCTGGTCTTCTGGCATCCGGCCGGGTCCAGGGTCCGGCAAATCATCGAATCCCACTGGAAGGAGAGCCATACCCGGGCCGGTTATGAGTTCCTCTACACCCCGCACATGGCCAATCTGGAGTTGTGGCGTACCTCGGGGCATCTGGATTTTTACAATGAATCGATGTTCAAGCCGATGGAGGTGGATCAGCACCACTATCAGATCCGGCCGATGAACTGTCCGTTCCATATTTTGATCTATCAGTCCAAATTGCATTCCCACCGGGATTTTCCCATCCGCTGGGCGGAGCTGGGGACGGTCTACCGGTATGAGTTGTCCGGGGCGCTGCACGGACTGTTCCGGGTGCGGGGGTTCACCCAGGATGACGCGCACATTTTTTGCCGGGAGGATCAGATCGAGGACGAGATCCGGGCCATCCTCGATTTGACGCTCGATACCCTGAAAACGTTCGGTTTTTCCGAGTTCGAGATCAATCTGTCCACCCGCCCGGACAAGGCGGTCGGTTCCGATGCCATCTGGGAAAAGGCCACCAGCGCCTTGAAAGGGGCCATCGGCAAACGGGGGTTGGATTATGTGGAGGATATCGGCGGCGGCGCCTTCTATGGCCCCAAGATCGATGTCAAAATTACCGATACCATCGGCCGCAAATGGCAGTGTTCCACCATTCAATTGGACTTTAATCTGCCGGAACGATTTGATATAACTTATGTAGCAGAGGACGGTACCCGCCAACGGCCCATCATGATCCATCGTGCCCTGATGGGCTCCCTGGAACGATTTTTCGGTATCCTGATCGAACACCACGCCGGACGGTTCCCACTGTGGTTGGCACCGGTGCAGGCGGTTGTGTTGACCATCACCGATGCCCATAATGAGTGGGCGGAGGAAGTTTGCGCCCATTTGCGATCCAAAGGGTTGCGCGTGGATGCGGATCTGCGTAATGAAAAGGTGGGCTACAAAATTCGGGAACACACCCTGAAAAATGTACCTTGGCTGTTGATCGTCGGTGATCAGGAACAACAAAGCCGAGCGGTCAATCCGCGCAGCCGCGCGGGGAAAAATCTGGGCGTCACCCCCCTGGAGACGGTGACCGAACATCTTCTCCGGGAAAATCGGGAACGCCTGTCATCTCAAATCAACCAAATGGGAGGTTTATCATCGCCAGACCACCAATAAGGGACAGAGCACCGCCACCGGCAACGGATTCCACCCGTATCAACGAGCAGATCCGTATTCCCGAGGTGCGCCTGATCGACGAAAATGGAGAACAAGTGGGGGTTGTCTCCCGGCTCGACGCCCTGTCCCGAGCCCATGCCGCCGGTCTGGACCTGGTGGAAGTGGCTCCACAGGCCCGCCCGCCGGTCTGCAAGATCATGGACTACACCAAGTTCAAGTACCAGAAATCGGTACGGGAACGGCAGGCGCGCAAAAAACAGACCCGTATCGACATCAAGGAGATCAAGTTCCGCCCCGGTACGGATACCCACGATTATGACGTGAAAATGCGCAACATCCGCAAATTTCTGGAGGTCGGCAACAAGGTCAAATGCACCTTGCGCTTCCGCGGGCGGGAGATGGCCCATCAGGAGTTGGGGTTGGCGCTGCTCAGACGGGTAGCGGAAGATTTGGCCGAGTTGGCCAAGGTGGAGCAGATGCCCAAATTGATGGGACGGCAGATGATCATGGTATTGGGACCGTCCGCATCGGGCCGGGACAAATCCTGAAACCGTGTTCCGCCAAGCCGGTCGGCGACCGTTCGCAACCGGTTTTTAAAAATGAATGATTCGTTCATCAGCAAGGAGTTATCCTGAAATGCCCAAGATCAAAACCCACCGGGGCGCGGCGAAACGGTTTTCAGCCACCGGTTCCGGAAAAATCAAGCGCAACAAGGCTTACAAGCGCCATATTCTCACCAAGAAGACCACCAAGCGCAAACGGTACATGCGCATGGGCGGCATGGTCGCCGAGGCCGATGTCGCCGCCGTGCGGCGCATGTTGCCCAATCTGTAGGAAGGGACCGCCGCCGGCGGGCGGCGGTGTTGCAACCGGCCGGTATTTTGCAGGATCGTGCGGTGAATGTGCGATTGTGTCTGGCGTGGTGAATCATTATTTGTTAGTATGCACGGCTGGCCCGAGCAGTGTTCCGATTTCGGGGCGCGGTTCGGAAACGGACCCGTTTCGGGCCATGGCGGATGAACGAATCCAGTGGAAAAGCGGTAGGAAGGAGACGGTAACAACATGCCGAGAGTCAAACGGGGTGTGACCTCGCACGCACGTCACAAAAAGGTGATCAAACGGGCCAAGGGGTATCGTGGCCGCCATAAAAACTGTTTTCGCATCGCCTTGGAGCGGGTGGAAAAGGGGTTGCAATACGCCTATCGCGACCGCCGGGCCAAAAAACGGGAGTTCCGCGCCCTGTGGATCACCCGCATCAACGCCGCCGCCCGTTTGAGCGGTCTCTCCTACAGCCGGTTCATGAACGGTCTGCAAAAGGCCGGCATCACCCTGGACCGCAAGGTGTTGGCGGAGATGGCGGTGAACAATCCCAACGATTTTGCGCAGCTGGCCGCCAGCGCCAGGGCGGCGTTGTAATCCACCAGGCGGGCAACCGGTTTTTTCGGGGGGCGGGCAACCGCCCCTTTTGTCTTTGTGGTCATTTGACCCGGGGTCGGTGGTGTCTTTGAGAGGTTGTCGAAAGGTTTTTCGACAGATTTCGAGCGATCGCGATTTTTCGGGGTTTTTTTCAAGAAGTGTCTCTGCCGCCATGCGTGAACAACTACAACATTTGCGAAAGGACGCTTTGCAGCAGCTGGAAGCGGCCGATTCGGTGGCGGACCTGGAACGGGTCCGTGTCGGTACCCTGGGCAAAAAGGGGGCTTTGACCCGGTTGTTGCGTGGACTGGGCCGGGTATCGGCCGAAGAGCGTCCGGCCCTGGGGGTGTTGGCCAATGAGATCAAGGCGGCCTTCAACCAGAAGATGGCCGAGCGGTCGGCGTTGCTCAAAAAACGGGCGTTGGAGACCCGTCTGGAGACGGAGCGGCTGGATATCACCCTGCCGGGCCGGCGGCGCGAGGCCGGCGGTGTCCACCCCATCACCCGCGCCCTTGAGGAGATCGGTGCCATCTTCCGGCAGTTGGGTTTCCCCGCCGCTACCGGGCCGGAGGTGGAGAGCGATTGGCACAATTTCGGCGCCCTCAACATTCCCGCCGACCATCCGGCGCGGGAGATGCACGATACCTTCTATCTGGCCCCGACCGCCGACGGATCCGCCCGATTGTTGCGCACCCATACGTCGCCGGTGCAGATTCGGGTCATGGAAAACCGCCAGCCGCCGTTGCGCATCATCGCCCCGGGCAAGGTGTTCCGTTGTGACTCCGACCTGACCCACACGCCGATGTTTCATCAGGTGGAGGGATTCATGGTCGATGAGGGGGTCCATTTCGGGGAGTTGAAGGGCATCCTTGAACTGTTCCTGGTGCGTTTTTTCGAACGACAACTGCCGGTGCGGTTCCGTCCCTCCTTTTTCCCCTTCACCGAGCCCTCCGCCGAAGTGGACATGGGCTGTCTGTTCTGTGATGGCGCCGGCTGCCGGGTTTGCAAAAGGACCGGCTGGCTGGAGGTGCTGGGTTGCGGCATGATCCATCCGGCGGTATTGGAAAATGTCGGCATCGACCGGGAGCGTTATTCCGGGTTCGCCTTCGGCATGGGGGTGGAACGGTTGGCGATGTTGAAATATGGCATCGATGATCTGCGTCTGTTTTTCGACAACGATCTGCGTTTTCTGCAACAACACCGCGGCCGGTGAATGCCGGTTTGCACCAATGAAATTCTTCGACGGATCGTGTTCCGCGCGGGGTGTCCAGCGTGAAGGTTTTGTCACTTCACATCGAACGATTCAAACGATTCCGTGATCTGGAATTGAACTTCGGGGATGAAGAGTTGGGATTGCCAAAAAATCTGGTGGTCCTGCTCGGTACCAACGGTTGCGGAAAATCCACCGTTCTGCAAGCAATCGCCTCGGTCCTGGGGACGGCCACCCGCCGGTTGCGCTCCCCGGAAGATTTACGGTGGCCCGGTTTCGACTACCCGCATATCGACAATGCCTGGGAAGCACCCCCGGAGGTGAGTCTGTCGGTGGGTTTTTCCAATACGGAACTGGAAACCATCAGCGACTGTTTCCACCGTATCCCCGAAATGACCAGGATGCCGGGCATGGTTGCCCCGGGCCATTTTCCGGAAGTCACCCTGAGATTTCGGGATGGTCGGGTTGAAGCCGCATCGGCGGAACGGTATTTTCAGTTTCGCGGCCGTCACTATGCCCGGCAGGTGGTCAAATGGCACCCTGAGGGACAGGGATTGTTCCAAAAGGTGGGATCGGTGTTCTGGTACCATGAACACCGGCGAACCACCAGCCTGACGGCGGAAGAGGCCGATGATAAAAACCGGGTGATGAATGAAAATATCATCCGGCAACGGTTGGCACAGTGGCAAACGTTTCACGACCGTCTCAAGAGTGGCCTCTATATGCTGCGGCCGGGTCAACGGGATTTTTTTTCGGACCTGGATTCAACCTATCAAAAAATATTCCCTGGAAGGTCGTTGGCCGGGATCATTCCGAACATGGATGAACCGATGAGCGATCCCGGTTTTTTTCTGGAGGAGACGAACCAGCAGTATGAATTGTCTGAGTTGTCCGGTGGGGAACGGGCGGTGTTTCCGATCCTGATGGATTTCGCCCTGTTGAATATCAACCAGTCGGTGATTTTGATCGATGAACTGGAACTGCACCTGCATCCACCCTTGCAGCAGGCTTTTTTACGGGCCATACAAAATCTGGGACGGGATAATCAGGTCATTTTGACCACCCATTCCCAATCGGTCGTCGATCTCGTGCCACCGGAGTCCATCATTCGATTGGATGATTGATGCGGGTTACCGGAGAAAAAACCGTCCATGTTTTTTGCGAAGGCACACCGAACAGCCTGGACGCTTCGTTGCTCGACAGGGTGGTGCCCAGTGGTGTACAGATCGTTCCAAGTCATGGTAAGGGAGGGTTAACCCGGTTCGTGGAGGGTTATTTTTCGACAGCGGAAACATCCTCACCCAAGTTTATTATTTTCCGGGATCGGGATTTTGATGTTGAACCGTCGCATGATGGATTGATATCACAAGAAAACGGTAAAAAGACGGTTTTTTTAACCAACCGAACCTGTATCGAAAGCTATTTTTTGGATGGTTCCCTTTTTCATCAGTATTGGGAATATGTTTTCGAAAACAGTTTCTCCTGGCGTTTCGGTCGACCCCCGGGAGTCAAGGCTCTGGAAGACCGGTTTTATGAGATGGCCTGGAATCTCCGGGATTATCAGGCGGTACGTTGGTCACTGGCCAGACTGAAACCCCAACCCAGATGGCCATCGATTGCCAACCAATTGGACCGTCCGACTCATGAGCTGGATCGTTTGTTGGTACGCCAGGATTGTATCGATGGCGCCGAACGGCTGATCGAACGGTTTCATGGGGAGATATCGAACATTTCCAAGGAGACTTTTCACCAGCATCTGGAGCACTACAGTCGGTTTTTCAATGAAAAGACCTTCTGGAACGGTTTCCAATACAAACAGTACTTCAGCGGCAGGGATATTCTGAATCATCTGGAAAATCATCCTTCCGAACCGTGGCCGTTCATGAGCGGATATCTCTCCTGGGCCGTTCGGAACATTCAATGGCGGGATTTCGCCGATTTTGTCGAACTATCTGAAAAAATAGAAAAAACATGAAATTCACCCATAGCTGGCTGCAGCAGCACATCCATACCGATCTGACCCCCGAACAGGTCGGTGAAAAATTGACCATGGCCGGTCTGGAGCTGGATGCCCTGACCGATTTGAGCCACGGGCTGGAGAAGATCCAGGTCGGGGTACTCGAAGCGGTGTCGCCGCATCCCGATGCCGACCGGTTGACCTTTTGCCGGGTGGGGGTGGGTGAGGAGTTTCTCGGCATCGTTTGCGGGGCCCGCAATCACAAGGTGGGGGACAAGGTGGCGGTGGCCCGGATCGGTGCGCGGTTGCCGGGTGGGTTGACGATCAAAAAGAGTAAAATTCGCGGGCAGACCTCTGAAGGGATGCTCTGCTCCCTCAAGGAGCTGGGTTTGGAGGGGGAGTCGGACGGCATTTTGATTCTGCCCGAGGAGACGCCTGATGGCCTGACGGTGGCCGAGGCCCTGGGGCGGAACGACTGGCTGTATGAGCTGGATTTGACCCCCAACCGCGGTGATTGCCTGGGGGTGCGCGGCATCGCCCGGGAGCTGGGGGCCATTACCGGCACGCCGCTGCAAACCCAGGAGGTGGCGGTCGAAGAGCAATTGACGGAGACCCCGGAAATCATCATCGAGGATGGTGCCGGTTGTCCCCGTTATGCCGGGCGCATCATCCGTGGGGTGACGGTCGCTCCCAGTCCCGCCTGGCTGCGGCAACGGTTGGAGTCGGTGGGGTTGCGGTCCATCAACAACATCGTCGATATCACCAATTTTATCCTCCTGGACCGCAACCATCCCCTGCACGCCTTCGATTTGAACCAATTGCAGTTGCCGGTGGTGGTGCGCCGGGGCCGGGAGGGGGAGACCCTGACCACCCTGGATGAAGTGGAACGGCAGTTGACGCCGGAGATGACCCTGATCACCGACCAGAAACGGGTATTGGCCCTGGGCGGCATCATGGGCGGTCAGGAGAGCGGGGTGGTCGAGGGCACCACCGACATCTTTCTGGAAGCGGCCTATTTCGATCCGATCACCACCGCCCGTACCGGCCGGCGGTTGGCCATTCACAGTGATTCCCGGCACCGTTTCGAGCGGGGCGTCGATCCCAAGGGCATCCGCCAGGCCATGGAGCGGGCGACGGCGTTGATCCTGGAGCTGGCCGGGGGGGAGGCCGGTCCCATCCAGTTGGTCGATGCCGGCACCTGGGAACCGGCGGCGCCGATTCTGTTCCGTTGGGAGCGGGTCAACCGGTTGGGGGGCATCGATCTCTCCCTGGAGGAGATGGAACGGATGCTCACCCGTCTGGGTTGCCGCAAGGTGGGGCTGGAAACCGCCGCCTTTCAACCGCCCAGCCATCGGCACGATCTGCGCCGGGAGGAGGATCTGGTCGAAGAGATCGTACGTTTGCACGGTTATGACCGGGTACCGGCGACCCTGCCGCGCATCCCGGTGGACGTTGCCGAACGGGATGTGGCCGCGGACCTGCTGGCGATGGTTCGGCGCCTGCTCACCGGTATGGGTTATCTGGAAACCATCAACTACGCCTTCGTCGGTGTCGAGGAACAGCAACGATATGATCCCGGTGTCGAGGCCACGCCCCTGGTCAATCCGCTGTCGGAGGATCAGGCGGTGTTGCGCACCAGCCTGTGCGCCGGTCTGCTGGCCTGTGCGCAGCGTAATCTGAGCCGGGGCAATTCACGTTTGCGCCTGTTCGAATGTGGACGGATTTTTCCGCCCGACGGTTCCGGCGGTTTGTGGGAACGGGAACGGTTGGCCGGATTGTTGACCGGTTCCCTGGTTGAGCGTAGTTGGCACGGATCGGAACGATCGGTGGATTTTTTCGATCTCAAGGGGGATTTGGAGTTGCTGCTGGGCACCCTGGGCCTGGACGATCACCGTTTCGAGACCGGCGGTCCCGATTTTCTCCATCCGGGCCGCAAGGCGCTGTTGTTCGCCGGCAATGAGCGGGTGGCATCGGGTTGGATGGGTCAGTTGCATCCGCATCTACAGGAAAAACTGGATCCGCCGCAGCCGCTGTTTTTGTTCGAGCTGGATTTGCAGGCTTTGGAGCGGCCGGTCGAAAAAACCGCCGCCGCCGTCTTCAGCCGTTTTCCGGCCGTGCAACGGGATTTCGCCTTCGTGGTCGATGCCGCCCTGCCGGCGCGATCGTTGTTGGATGAAATCGGCAAGGTTGATGAAACGTTGATCCGGCAGGTGATCCTGTTCGATGTGTACACCGGGGAGCATGTGGCCGCCGGCAAAAAAAGTCTGGCCCTGGGCGTGGTGCTCCAGGCCCCGGACCGTACCCTGACCGACGAGGAGATTCAACCGCTGGCCGACCGGATCACCGCGCGGATCGCCGAGCGGTTCGAAGGCGTGTTGCGGGGATAGCGGCGATCACGCCGCCGGTCCTTCCCCTTTGAGCAGGTGGCGCAGCAGGAAATAGCCGGCCAGGCCCGATATCAGCGAGCCGGCCAGGATGCCCAGGCGGTTGGCCATGACCGCCCCGGAACCGGTCGCGCCGGCATGTTCGAAGGCCAGGGAGCCGATGAACAGGCTCATGGTGAACCCGACGCCACAGAGCAGGGCGATGCCGTAGAGGCGCCCCCAGGTCATGCCCGCGGGCAGTTTGGCCAGTCCCATCTTCACCGCCGTCCAGACGAAACCGAACACGCCGATCTGTTTGCCGACGAACAGTCCCAGGGCGATGCCCAGGGGGATGGGACCGAGCAGGTCATCGATCCGCAGCCCCGCCAGGGGGATGCCGGCATTGGCGAAGGCGAATATCGGCAGGACGGCGAAGGTGACCAGCGGGTGGAGATCGTGTTCCAGTTCGTGCAGGGGGGACATGCCGGTTTTCGCTTTGATCCGGAGGGGGATGGCCAGGGCGATGATGACACCGGCCAGGGTGGCGTGGACCCCCGATTTGAGGACGCACACCCAGATGAACAGGCCGACATAGGCATAGGTGGCGATGTTGGTGACGTTGCGCAGATTGAGGACCGCCAGCACGAAGACCCCCGAGGCGGCCAGCAGCAGGGATGTCGTGGAGAGATCGGCGCTGTAAAACAGGGCGATGATGATGATGCCGGCCAGGTCATCCAACACCGCCAGGGTCATCAGGAACAGTTTGAGGCTGGCGGGAACGCGGTTTCCCAGCAGGGCGAGGATGCCGAGGGCGAAGGCGATGTCGGTGGCCGTGGGGATGGCCCAACCATCCAGGGCCTGCGGATCACCGTGGTTCATCAGGACGTACAGCAGCGCCGGCACCAGCATGCCGCCCAGGGCGCCCAGGGCCGGCAGGGCCACTTGGGCCGGATTGGAGAGTTGTCCTTCCAACACCTCCCGTTTGATCTCCAGACCCACCAGCAGGAAAAAAATGGCCATCAGGCCATCATTGATCCACAACAACAACGGTTTGGCGATGATCAGGGCGCCGACCCGCACGGCAACGGGGGTATCCAGCAAGGTATCGTACAGGGCTGCCAACGGCGAATTGACCAGAATGAGCGCCAGGGTGGCGGCGACGACCAGAAAGATGCCGCCGGCGGACTCTGAATGTATGATGTTTTTCAACATGGCCATGATCCCATTATTCCGTTCCGGTCGAAAAGCCGGCGACGACCATAAATCGTTGGATGCCGAGATATCTGGTGTTTCCAAATTGGTCCAACAAAAACACAAACCATTGGTAGGGCGGGGTTACGTCCCCGCCGAATGGCTCGGGACGATGGTGGGGATGGAATACCGTTTCAATCTAACAATGGCCTGATGTCAGCGACCTGTTCCGACGACGGGCAAAGCGAATGCCTTGTTGCGCCAAAACCGCGCAACAAGGCATTCCGAGGCTCGCCGGTACGAGCGCCGGCGACTGTCTGATGCGCGTTTGCGCGCCTTTTGCTGGAAAACGCAAAAGGCGCTGTTGTGAAAAACGCGCAAAAACAAAGTCAAAATCGTGGGCGCTGCCCACACCCGCCAGGGGGCCGGCCCCCTGGACCCCAACAGTAAAGGCAAAAACAGTTTTTTTGCCATGGATGGGGTTTTTGGGCTGTTTTTTTGTTATTTTTTTTCGATCAGGTTCAGAGATCTCGTCACCACGTTTTCTACGGTAAATCCAAACTCCTGCAACAATTGGCCGCCCGGGGCCGAAGCGCCGAACCGGTCGATGGCGATGATATCGCCGCCATCACCCACCCAACGGTGCCAACCCATGGCGCTGCCGGCTTCAATGGCCAGACGGGTTTTCACCGAAGGGGGCAATACCTTGGCACGATCCCTTTCGGACAGGGCTTCGAACCGTTCCCAACACGGCATGGAGACCACCCGCACCTTTTTTTGTCCCCGAATGGTCAACTCCTCCTTGGCCGCCAGGGCCAGGGCCACCTCGGAACCGGTGGCGATGAGGATGATGTCCGGGATACCGTCACAATCGGACAGGACATATGCGCCCCTGGCGACGCCGGTTTCGATCCGTTCATCACTGACGGCGGCATCGATCAGCGGCAGCCCCTGGCGGGAAAGAATCAGGGCCGATGGCGATTTGCCGGTCACCGCCAGACGCCAGGCGGCGATGGTTTCCCGGCCATCGGCGGGACGCACTACCTGGAGATTGGGCATGACCCGCAAAGCGGCGAGATGTTCCACCGGTTGGTGGGTGGGACCGTCTTCACCGACGGCGACGCTGTCATGGGTCAGCACATAGATCACCGGGACGTTCATCAACGCCGACAGACGCATGGCGCCGCGCAGATAGTCGGAAAAGACCAGGAAAGTGGCACAATAGGGTATGATGCCACCATGCAGGGCCATGCCGTTGACCATGGCGGCCATGGCGTGTTCGCGGATACCGAAATGGATGTTGCGGTCCTCCACCCCTTTCAACAACGTTTTATTGGAGGCGGCCAAGTCGGCGGAACCACCCATGAAGGCGGGCAGGCCGGGGGCGATGGCATTCATGACGGTACCGGAGGCGGCACGGGTGGCCACGGCCTTGCCACCGAAATCGACCGCGTTCAACCCGGCGTCCCAGTTTTCCGGCAGTTTGCCGGCGAGCCGCGCCCGGAACCGTTCCACCTCCTCCGGGAAGGCACTGGCCAGGGCCACCAGACGCGTCTCCCACTCCTCCTGCAGCTCCTTGCCCCGGACCACCGCCTTGCGGAAGGCGTCCAGGGCCTTCTTCGGCACGTGGAAGGGGGTGTCGGGCCAGTCGAAAAATTTACGGGTGGCGGCCATGGCCTCCTTGCCCAGGGGCGAACCGTGGGCGGCGGAAGAGTCGACCTTGGGGGAACCGTGGCCGATGTGGGTGCGCACCATGATCAGGGTGGGCCGTTCCTTTTCCTTCTGACCGACGCGGATGGCCTTTTCGATGGCCTCCAGGTCCTCGCCATCCTCCACCCGCAATACCTGCCACCGGTAGGATTCGAAACGGGTCTTGACGTCTTCGCTGAAGGAGATATCCGTACCGCCGTCGATGGTGATGCGGTTGTCGTCATAAAGATAGATGAGCTTGCCCAGGCAGAGGTGACCGGCCAGGGAGGCGGCTTCACAGGCGACGCCCTCCATGAGATCGCCGTCGGAGACGATGGCATAGGTAAAATGATCCACAACCGGCAAAAATTCCTGCCGGTTGGTACCCTGCGCCAGCCGCCGTTCGGCCAGGGCCATGCCGACGCCCATGGCGAAACCCTGCCCCAGGGGACCGGTGGTCACTTCCACACCGGGGGTGTGACCGTATTCGGGATGGCCCGGGGTGCGGCTTTGCCATTGGCGGAACCGTTTCATTTCCTCCAGGGGCAGATCATACCCGGTCAGGTGCAGCAGGGCGTAGAGCAGGGCCGAACCGTGGCCGGGCGAGAGGATGAAACGGTCACGGTCCGGCCATTGGGGATCCTTCGGATCGTGGCGTAAAAACCGCGTCCACAACACATAGGCCATTGGTGCGGCCCCCAGGGGCATGCCGGGATGTCCGGAGTTGGCGTTTTCGATGGCATCGATGGCCAACATTCGCAGCGTGGTCAGACAGAGACGGTCCAGGGTTTGGTTCATGGCGATGGATTCCCAGGCAGAAAAACGACATCGGGGATATAAGGGAGACTCTATCTAACACATATCCGCCCGGGCCGGAAGCGTTGGGGAGAATTTATTCTTTCCCAGCCTTTTCCCCCGGAACCATGGCATGAGGTTTGAAAGTCCATTAACCTCAGACCAATTTTTTTATGGGATACCGTTTGAAAAAAGCGGTCAACGGGGACATCGTTTCATGGACACGGAAAGCAAGATTCTCTCACTGGAGGCCTTGGCGGAAAAAAGCCGCGCCTTGCGGGCGGCGGGACGTAGTGTGGTGTTGTGCCACGGGGTGTTCGACCTGCTGCATCCGGGTCATCTGCGTCATCTCCGGCAGGCCCGGGGTGAGGGGGATGTGTTGATGGTGACCCTGACCGCCGATCGATTCGTCAGCAAGGGACCGGGCCGGCCGGTGTTCACCGAGGTGTTGCGGGCCGAAAGTCTGGCCGCCCTGGCCTGTGTCGATCACGTGGCCATTCATCATGGTGGTACGGCGGTGGAAATCATCGATCGGGTCAGACCCGATGTCTATGTCAAAGGTCCCGACTATAAAAAGGAAGAGACGGACATCACCGGCAACATCGCCCGGGAACGGCAGGCGGTGGAGGCCCATGGCGGCCGAATTTTTCATACCGATGACATCACCTTCAGTTCCACCAGTCTGCTCAACGACCATTTCGAAGTGTTCCCACCGGCCACCAAGGCCTACTTGAAGGAGTTCAAGGAGCAGCACGACGCCGATGGGCTCGTCTCCCTGGTGCAATCGTTCAAAAAAACCCGGGTATTGGTGGTCGGGGAGTCGATCGTCGATGAATATTGCTATGCGACGCCCATGGGATTGACCGGCAAGAGCGGCAATATTCTCGCCGCCAAGTTCGAATCGGTCGAACAGTTCGCCGGCGGGGCGTTGGCGGTGGCCAATCATCTGTCCGGTTTCGTCGATGAGGTGACCATTCTTTCCGGATTGGGCAAAACCAACTCCCATGAATCGTTCATCCGTTCGCGTCTGGCGCCCAATGTCAAACCGGTTTTTTATTATTTTGATAGTGCGCCGACCCTGGTAAAACGACGTTTCGTCGATTCGGTGATGGACAAGTTGTTTGAAATTTACTATTACGATGAGGTGCCGCTTTCCGAAAAGACCGAGGCGGCCTTTCGCTCCTGGATCGACAGCCACACCGCCGATTATGATCTGGTGGTGGTGCCGGATTATGGCAACGGTCTGATTTCCAAGGGCATGGTCGACTCCCTGTGCCGGCACGCCCGTTTTCTGGCCATCAATACCCAGATCAACAGCGGCAACTGGGGCCATCATGTCGTCACCCGCTATCCACGGGCCGATTTCATCTCATTGAACGTACCCGAATTGCGGTTGGCGGCGCACAATCGCCATGAGGCCATCGAAATCATCATGGCCCACATCGGTGGCCGTCTCGGGGTTCAGCAGTTCGCGGTGACCCGGGGAATGAACGGGGCGACCATGCTGGATGGTTTGAAACATCGGTTTCACAAGGCCCCGGCCCTGTCGACGACAGTGGTGGACCGTATCGGCGCCGGTGATGCCTTTTTCGCCTTTTCCGCCCTGGCGGCCGGCAATGGTCAGCCGCCGGAGATGACCCTGTTTCTGGGCAATGTGGCGGCGGCGCTGGATGTGCGCATCGTCTGCAACCGCGAACCGGTCTCCCGGGTGGCGTTGTGCAAATATATCACCACCCTGCTGAAATGAACCCCATGGCAGACCGTTTCCGCATCGACAGCCATAAGCTGATTTATCATCCGCAACGCACGGCACAACTGTTGGCGGCGGGGGATGAGTGGGAGTTGGCCAAAAAGGTCTATCCCATCTATATGGAAATTTCCCCGATCGGGGTGTGCAACCATCGCTGCGTATTCTGCGCCATCGATTATGTCGGTTACCGGACCAATCGGCTGGATGAAAACCTGTTGGCCGAACGGTTGCCGGAGATGGGCCGCCTGGGGGTCAAGAGCATCATGTATGCCGGCGAGGGGGAGCCGTTGTTGCACAGCAAGATGGCCGATATCGTCCTGAAGACCAAAGGGGCCGGCATCGATGTGGCCATCACCACCAACGCCACGGTCATGCCGCCGGGATTCATCGACCGGGCCCTGCCGGCCATCTCCTGGATCAAGGTGTCCATCAACGCCGGCACGGCGGAAAACTATGCCGCCATCCATCGGACCGGAGAGCGGGATTTCCACAAGGCCATCGTCAACATGAAACGGTTGGTGAACCACCGGAAAAAGCATGCCCCCGATTGTGTATTGGGCGCCCAGGCGTTGCTGTTGCCGGAAAATGCCGATGAGATGGAAACCCTGGGAAAGATCTGCCGCGATGAGATCGGCCTCGATTACCTGGTGGTCAAACCCTACTCCCAACACCTGTTCAGCGATACCCGCCGTTATGAAAACATCGATTATGGGTTTTTGATCAACCGGGGGGAGTCGTTACGGGAGTTGAGCGACGACCGTTTTTCGTTGATTTTTCGTGGTCAGACCATGAAAAAATATATCGACGGCGATCGCTATGACCGTTGTCACGCCACCCCTTTCCTCTGGGCCTATATCATGGCCGATGGCACCGTTTCCGGTTGCAGCGCCTTTTTGCTCGATAAACGGTTCGAGTATGGCAACATCAATGAACAATCATTTCAGGCGATCTGGGAGGGAGACGGGAGAAAAGCCGGTTTCGAGTTCATCCGCCATCAACTGGATATCGGCCAATGCCGTCGCAACTGTCGCATGGATGATATCAATCGCTATCTGCATCAGTTGAAGAGCGGCACGGTGCCGCATGTGAATTTTATTTGAAAATCGCCAGCCGGTTTTTCCGCGAGGACGGCCTCGCCATCCTTGGCAAGGCCCCAAGTTCAACAAATTATTTTTCCGCCGGTTGCCGTTGCTGGTAAAAGCGGTTCTTGCCGGTATCGATCAGGCCGGCGATGCAACCGAGGATTTCGATAAAACCGCTCATGGCCGGGCCGGACAATGGTACCTGGCGGTGGTCGCCGTGGACGATGGCATCCTGTAGAAAACGGGTCATGTTCCGGGCCTTGTCGAGAATGTCCCGGGGATCGCCGTCCCGAACATGTTCAAACCAAAAGCCGTGGATTTTTTCGGTGGTGTGGTCGGAAGTGGTGGTCGTTGGGGTTGAATCGTTGCGGTTCATGGTGTGGCTCCTCATTGTCCTGTTCAAGGGATGAATAAAAGCCGGGCGCTTGAACACCGCAATGAGTACGGCCCCATGGACTTCCCCCGGAAGGGTTTTTTATGGACCGTGGGACACCCGGCCTGAAACCGAATGGCTGATCGCCAGATCGGAATCCGGGCAAAAAAACACCGCAGGTCTATCGGGTGCGGTATCCGCTCATTTTGGGAAGGTTCAAGCCCCGTTCCCATCACCATGTCTCAAAGGTTCGAACCGGTCAAGTGTCTAACTTGGGAGGCTGTTTGACGGTTGCCGAACAGCCTTGGAGATCGGTCTCCTGGATTTTCCAAACCGATTTTTCAGGGACCATGGGATTTTCCAGCTCAACTGCTGAAACCAACACTATTGAAACAGATCTTCCAGTGAATGCGCTTCCATTATCCGATCACCCCAGGTTTGCAGGTTTTGTGGATCGGCGTTTTGAATCCGCTCCATGACCAATCGGGCAGCGGTCCGAAACGTTGTTGCAACAGGCGTGACAGCAGGGCCGCTTCGCCTTGTTGGCGGCCTTTTTCAAACCCTTGGCGATGGCCTTCCCGAAGACCGTCTTCTTTTCCCTCATCCCGGGCCAGTTCGATGGCGCCCCGGGCGTCGGCGATGGCCATGCCGGCCTTGTCGTAATATTCCAACTCTTCCCGGTTCATGTTGGCCACCCGGGCTTTTTCGAAGGCGTGGTGGAAGGGTTCATCGCGCAGGGATTCGGGAATATCCTCCAACTCGCCCGCAGTTTTGATGAAATAAATCCATTTGTCCAGCACCCCGCCCAACTGGTCGATGGTTTTGGTGAATTTGGACAGTTCTATGAAATAAAAGGAAACCTCATGCAGATAGAGTTCCCCGCTGACCATCTCCCGGGTTTGATGGTGGGAGACGGGGTGATCGAAGCCATCGAACAGGTGGAAATCAGTGATGGTGATGGCGATCACCTGGTTGAGCTTGGTATGGTTTTCGGCGCTGGCGATCTGGTTCACATAGGCCTTGGCGGCGTTGTATTGAATGCGCTTGAGGAAGGCCCGGGTTTTGCGCACCTGCATTTCGACGATATAGCTGATGCCACGATGATCCAGACAGCGGACATCCAATACCGTTTCCTTCATGCTGCTGATACGCGGGGCCAGAAAGGGATTGAGAATGGTCACCTCGCGGATGCGGCGGTCACCGGTCAAACTCATCAGGCTTTCCAGAAAGCTGATGAGAATATCCTTGGCATCGTCGCTGCCGAAAATTTTTTTGAAGGCGAAATCGATTCTGGGATCGATGAATTTCATGGTGTATTTCCCGGCAAACGTGGACGGTTTCAGGATAGCGAATTTGGTGGGTGTTGTCCATTTCGGCGAAGAGGAGATGAAAGGTGGATGTTTTTTCTTGATTTTGGTTTTGAAAAGCAGGAACCTTTCATGACGATGGATAGCGGGTCCTCATGGATCGGTTGTTGTTGAGCGGCTGGTTTTTTTTTATCGATGGAGATCGTGCGGATGGAAAAAAATGTGATCTTGGTTCTCCTGGGCCTGATTCCACCATCCGTGTTGTGGGCGATCTACAGTTGGCGTTTTAATCGTCATGCCGCCAACATGGATGATAAAAACAGTCGAATAGAGTATTTAAAACTGCTTTGCCGGCCCGCTTTTCGGCAGCATTATGAAAAAATTTTACGGTCCACGCTCAATGGGGTGGAACAATTTTTCGACAAGGAGGTGTTGAATGGTCGTCGACCGTTGACCTGGGAGGGCCTGCAAACCTGTGTCGGTCTTTCACTGTTTTATGCGTTGATATTTTTTATCATTTTTTGGAGTTTCGGCGGACCGGGCACAGTTGGAGAAACGGAACTGTTGCCATCCTGGAAAAATGAATTCAAGCGAATGGGTTTTTTATTGGGAGTATTGGTTTATTTTATATTGACATTTTTGATATTTAGATGGTTGTGGTTGCGTATAAAAACCATCGACCAAACTGTAGATCGTTTTTTGGTCAAAAGGTTTTCAATGATTCCAAAAAACAAGCATCGGTTGATAATGGCTACGGCGGTTGGCTTTCTTGTATGGTTGTTGCTATTTTTTATTGACTCAAGTTGGCCGTTATCTCTCATTTTTGGAGTAACTATCGGATATTTCGCTTTCAGAGAAAACAGTGCCGGATTTGGAGCCGTAACCGTAGCCGTAACCGTAGCCGTAGCCGTAGCCGGAGCCGTAGCCGGAGCCGTAGCCGGAGCCGTAGCCGGAGCCG
>CAYFNE010000052.1:0-8193 GCA_964344355.1 uncultured Magnetococcales bacterium | reverse complement strand
AGCCGTAGCCGGAGCCGTAGCCGGAGCCGTAGCCGGAGCCGTAGCCGGAGCCGGAGCCGGAGCCGTAGCCGGAGCCGGAGCCGGAGCCTTTTTTCTCCTCTCCCTGTTATTGATACTACAAACCATAACAGGGGAAGGAGCAAATATTTCCCAAGGCATGGTAGGGCTCATGCTCTTTTTCAGCATCCTGCCGATTTTGAATGGGTTGCTGGATTGGCTCTCCTGGTGGATCAGCCGTCGACTTGGAGGACATTTGCTCAATCGTCCACATGGTATGGCCATATTTGCCCACATTGCCTTGGACTTTGTTTTCGCCTTTTTGGCTTTGGGATTGTTGGCAGTGTTTTTGACCGGTGGGATCGAACTGTTCAACCAGTTGGCTTTGTTTGTTGGCAATGAATCATCCCCCTTGATATTGGACGATTTATTAAAAAATAGTTATCTCAATCCTTGGAGTGTCGACAGCGGTTGGATCATGGTCATGCTGATCACCACATTGTTTCCGACCTTCGGTCATCTGGTATTGGTGATTTGGGCCTCGGTCACCTATGTGACGCCGCGTGGTTGGCGCTATAAAATGATTCGTAATCTACGACAGCGGGGGGCTGATGGTGAGCCGATCAAAATGAAATTTGATGGACCGGCGCACTATTTTACCGCCCGTTGGTTTTTGGCCATCGGTGTGGTCTCCTTGTTGAGCATCGGTGTTATCTGGGCCATCAAACAGACCATGGTGCCGGTGGGAGAGATTCTTTACCAGTTGGCCATGACCAGTATTCGTCTGGCGGGTGGGTGATGGGAATTATTTTTTAAACAGATCGAATCGTTCCAGGCTGTCCAGATGGTCCTGAATCGGTTTCAGATAGTTTATTTTTACCAGTTTTTTTTGTTCATAGGGTGGCAGATCGGTCAATCTTTTTGGATCGACCTGCCAAAATTTAATCTTTTTCGGTTTTTTCCGGCCGGTTTTCATCTCCCGTTTTTGCAGCAGGTTCAGCATGTCCAACCACTGGCAAAAACGGCGGGTTTTTTCCAGGGCGGCGGTTTCGTCGGGCAGGGGCAGGTTGTTTAAAAATTGATCGGTCGGTTGGCCGGTGGTATCCAGCAATGGCAGGGCGTTTTGGTCGTTTTCATCCCCCTGTCCCAGGGAGGGACAGCGTTCATCCATCTCCAGATGGGCCGGGAGGCCGGGGAAGGGGGGATCGGAGGGTTTTTCCTTTAAAAACAGCCGAAATGGAAAATGAACGCAGCCCAGGGGGCGGCCGTCATCGTAGATGCGGCAGCGGCGGGCAGCGGCGTCGAGATAGGGGCAGGGGCGGCCCGGTTTCAGGGCGTAGAGCATGGCCGGGAGAAAATCGGCGCCGATGCGATAGAAAACGATGGGAAAATGGCGGGCGGTGGCGGCGAAATCGGCCAGCGGCACCAGGCCGGCGGTGAACAGGCTGCCGTCGCAACACCGTGAGCAGTCGCCACACTCCCGTAATACCCAGCCGGCATGACGTTTGGCATCGAGGGTCAGCATCGTTTTATCCGGTCGTCATCACCCACCGTCCCCGGCGGGTCATGTCGGCTCATTTTTCAGCTTCATCGTCAGATAACCGGTGATGACATGGTCAAAGATCATATGGGCATCCTCCACCGGTCCGTAATCCCCCTTGGGGGTTTTCAACAACAGGCAGTGGCGGGTCAGGGTGGCCAGCAGGCCCCCGTCAAAACCGGTCATGGCGACGACGATACCATCCCGATCCAGGGCCAGGCGGGTGGCGGCGACGACATTGGGACTGTTACCGCTGGCGGAGATGACCACCAACACATCCCCGGCTTCGAACAGATATTGCATCTGGCTGGTAAAGACGGTGTCATAGCCATAATCGTTGCCGGCGGCGGTGATGAAGGAGGTGTTGTCGGTGAGGCTCAGGGTACGGAAACCCGGTACATCGGCCTTGCGTCCGACGTTGGCCAAATCCTGGCTGAAATGGGAAGCGGTGGCGGCGGAACCACCGTTGCCGGCGAAATAGATGGTACGACCCCGGGCGCGGGCCCGTAAAAAGATATCGGCCACCTCGGCGATTTTTTCACCGTCCACCGCCGACAGGCACTGATGCAGATAATCGACATAACGCCGATAAAAACCGGGCGGATCCGGGTTCTTTTTGAACAGTTCGCCAACCGTATCATCCATGGTCATTCCCCTCCTCGGAGATCGTCGATCGATTTTCGGCACCCCTCTGACAGCCGATGACCGGTGGATATCATCCATGCCAGCGGATCGGGTTCCATATTCATAAAATGGATCATACACCTTTCAGCAGACGATTGCTCAACTCTTCCAACTCCCCCGGCGAATCATATTGCAGGATGATCTTGCCGCGTCCACGGGTATGGGTGATGGTCACCTTGGCGGCCAGGGTGGTGGCCAGGCGGTCCTGCATCTCCCGGATCACCGGGTCCTGACGCCGGCCCGGCTTTTGCGGTTTTTTCGCGGCGGTCTCTTCACCACCATCGATCTCCCCGCGGATCAACGCTTCGGTCTGGCGAACCGACAGGTCCCGCTCGATCACCGTATCCACCAGTTTGCGCAATCGTACCGGTTCGGTCTCCAGGGCCAGCAGGGCCCGGGCGTGACCACTGGAGAGGGTGCCGTCGATCAACCGGTTTCGCACCGGTTCGGGCAGTTTCAACAGCCGCAACAGGTTGGAAACCGCCGTGCGGCTTTTACCCACCCGCTTGCCGACCTTTTTGTGGCTGTATCCGAACAGATCGATCAACTGTTCATAACCCTGCGCCGTTTCGATGGGGTTGAGGTCCTCCCGCTGGACATTTTCCAGAATGGTCGCCTCCAGGGCGCGATCATCGGCCCATTCCCGCACCAACACCGGGATGCGCTCCAGGCCGGCCAGGCGCGCCGCCCGCCAGCGGCGCTCCCCGGCCACCAGTTCGAACCGATCGGCATCATCGGCCAGGGGACGGACCAGGATCGGTTGCAACACCCCCTGTTCACGGATGGAATCGGCCAGTTCCGACAGGGATTTTTCATCCATGTGACGGCGCGGTTGACGGGGATTGGGCCGTACCCGGTCCAACGGCAGCCAACGCACCTTGTCCAGCTCCGTCTCACGGATGGTCTCCTCGCCCAACAGGGAGCCGAGGCCCCGGCCCAGGGTGTTCATTTCCGGATTCATATCCTATTCCCGTTTCGTTGCACCCAGGATCATCTCCCAGGCCAGCTCCTGATAGGCCCGGGAGCCGGGGGAGCGGTTGTCATACCACAACACCGGTTTGCCATGACTGGGGGCCTCACTCACCGCCCCGTGCCGGGGGATGATGGTCCTGAACACCCGGGGACCCATGTGCTGGCGCACTTCGGCGGCGATCTGGGCATTGCCGGGACTGTCGGTTTCATACAGGGTCAGCAGGATACCGGCCATGGCCAGGTCCGGATTGAGCCTTTTGCGCACCAGGTCGATGGTGCGCAACAGTTGGCTCAAACCCTCCATGGCATAAAATTCACACTGCAACGGCACCAATACCGCATCCGCCGCCACCAGGCCGTTGAGGGTCAAGAGTCCCAGCGAGGGTGGACAGTCGATGAAAACGGTATGATAGCCGATCGCGGCCCGTCGCAGCCGTTCGCGCAACCAAAATTCCCGCCGCGGTTGATTGACCAGCTCCACCTCGGCCCCGGCCAGGTCGGAAGTGGCGGGCAATACCCCCAGCCAGGGCGGCCAGACGGTGCGGACGGTCTCTTCCAGGGTGGCGCGGCCGATGAGAAAATCGTAGATGTCGTTGCCGCTCTTCCCCTTGTCGATGCCATAGCCGCTGCTGCTGTTGCCCTGGGGATCGAAATCCACCAACAACACCCGGCGTTCCGCCGCCGCCAGGGCCGCCGCCAGATTGACGGCGGTGGCGGTCTTGCCGACCCCCCCCTTTTGATTGACCACGGCTATGATGCGGGGCATGATTGGTTTTTCACCCGTTTTTCAAAAGGTTTCACAACTGTTCCGTATCAGGCGCACGATGACGCCCGACGCCACGCCGGTGGCATGGACGGTGGGCGGCAGATACCGTTCATGGATCGGAGCGGCCAAAAATTCATCCAGTTCCTCTTGGTGCCGGTCCCCCTTGAGGGCCAGGTAGCGGCCGCCGTCGGACAGCAGGCCGGCGGCGATGACGGCCCCGTCGGCCAAGCTGCCCAGGGCCCGGGAAACGACGAAATCATAGGCATTTTTTTCATCGCCGCCAAGCCGTTCCGCCGATTCGGCCAACACCCGGGTCCGATCCCCCAATTTCAGTTCATGAATGATGAACGACAAAAATCCAGCCTTTTTGCCCGCCCGTTCGATGAGGTCGAAACGGTGACCGGCGCTGGAGAGAATGGCCAGCACCAGCCCGGGAAAACCGGCCCCGGAACCGATATCGGCCACCCGGGAGTCGGGATCGAGCATTGGCAGGAGCGGGGCGGAGTCGAGCAGATGCCGTATCAACAAATTTTTTGCCGCTGCCGGGCCGATGAGATTATGCACCCGGTTCCAGTGCAGCAGATGCTCGGCGAACCGGTAGAGGTTTTGCCGTTGTACCGACGACGGGGGCGCCGGCAAAAAAGGGGTCAGACGAGTGAAAAACAGCTCCCACTCCGATTCGGCAAAGGGGGGCGCCGGGGCGGGCGGCATGGTCTATTCGACACCGAGCCGGGTACCGGCGGCGGGCGGATTGCCGCGCAGCCAGTCCCCGGCGGCCATGGGTCGTTTGCCGGCCGGTTGCAGCTCCGTCACGATCAGACCGCCATCGCCGCAAGCCACCTCCGGGCCATCCTTGTGCAAGGTGATGATCTCCCCGGGGGCGTGGTTTCCGGAATTCCCCGCACCCGGACGGCAGCGGAACAGTTTCAAAGGACGCCCATTCAGCAGCGTATGGGCGCCGGGCCAGGGGTTGAGGGCATGAATGCGGCGTTGCACCTCGATCCTCGTTCGACCCCAATCGATGCGTTCGTCCTCACCGGTCAATTTGGCGGCGTAGGTCACCCCCTCTTCCGGTTGCGGTTGATCGGCGATGACACCGCGTTTGAGGCCGGAGACGGTTTCCAGCAGCAGGTCGGCCCCCAACCCGGCCATGCGGTCGTGCAGTTGGCCGCCGGTCATGTTTTCATCCACCGGCAGTTGCGCCTTCAACAACATCGGTCCGGTGTCCAGGCCGGCATCCATGCGCATGGTGGTGACCCCGGTTACGGCATCGCCGGCCAACAGCGCCCGGTGCAGGGGGGCGGCGCCCCGCCAACGCGGCAACAGGGAGGCGTGTACATTGACACAACCATGAGCCGGCAGGGAGAGGACCTCCTCTGAGAGAATTTGCCCATAGGCGATCACCACCACCAGGTCCGGTTGCAATTTTTTCAATTCCGCCACCGCCTGCGGATCACGCAACCGTTTGGGCTGAAAGATGGGTATGTTTCGGTCGATCACCGCCTTTTTCACCGGCGGCGGTCGCAATTTCATGCCCCGACCGACCGGTTTGTCGGGTTGGGTGAATACCCCCACCACCTCATCCGGTCCGGCCAGGAGGGCTTCCAGGGTAGGGACGGCGAAATCGGGGGTACCCATGAAAACGATGCGCCAGGGTTGCATGGTCATTGCTCCTGTTTTTTTCTTTTTTTCAGTTTTTGCAGGATGATGGTCCGTTTCAGGCGGGAGATGTGATCGATGAACAGCATACCGCTCAAATGGTCGATTTCATGTTGCAGGCAGACGGCCAACAGTTCATCGGCGGCAATGATGATCCTTTCGCCATGGCGGTCGAGTCCCTGGACACGGATATGGGACGAACGCTCCACTTCGGCGGTGTGTTCCGGAACCGACAGGCACCCCTCCTCCCACATCAGGGTGCCTTCCCGTTCAATGATTTCCGGATTGATGAGAAAAATCGGTTTTTTTTCGTTCCGCTCCTGAAAATAGGTCACGTCGACGACGATGATTCGTTTCAGGACCCCGACCTGGGGCGCGGCCAGACCGATGCCGGAGGCGGCATACATGGTTTCGGCCATATCATCGAGCAGGGTACGGATCCGGTCATCCACCTGTTCGACGGGCAGTGATTTTTGTTTCAACCGTCTGTCGGGTGCGGTGAGAATGGGTAGAATGGCCATGGGTCCTGTTTCCAGTGGGCCGGGCCCACGATAGATGTTCAAACCTGGATTTCGATGCTATGGACAAAAATGGCGAATGGATCGTTCCCCCAACGCCGCCGGTCGGATCGATCATCGATCGGTGATCGGCGGGAAAACCGGTCCTTTCGCCCCCACTATCCACGATCCGTCCCCTCCTCCGCCGCCCGCGCACATAAAATACAGACCATCACCGCCGGATCCAACTGCAATCGTTGCCGGGCGATGGGTTCATCACAGCGAACGCAATACCCGTAATCCTCCGTTTCGACGCGCCGCAGGGCGCCATCGATGCGTTGCAACTCCAGATTACGTCGCCCCGCCTCCTCCTTGGCCATGGCCTGCATCTGCAAGGCATCCATACGGGAAAGCCGGCCGACCCGGGATTGATCCAGCTCCACCGGTTGCAACGATGATTTGGCCGTCTCGGCGATTCGTTTCAGTTCATCCCGTCGATCCAACAATTTTTTTTTAAACGCCGCCAGGTCGATGTCCAGTGAATCATCCATAGGATCCCCGTTTCATTTTTCGGTCCATGCACCCCTGCACATCCCCCATTATTCCGTTGAATCAACCTCCTTGTGTAACAGAAATGGCCACCCGGGGTGGAGATTTTTTTTACTTGTGTTAACAACGAATTTGTTTTAAACCCGGTCCCGGGGATGAAAAACAAAATTGTTTGGAAAATCAGGGGGTGAACCGTGGAAGAGGATATCTCTTTTATCTCGTTGATTTGGCATGAATATATCCAGATCAATCCAGGTGGCGCCGATGGATCGATCGCCATTTTACCGGTTGTCGCGGTTTTCGTTTTCCTCCTCCATCGATGGTGGAAACGACGATGATCCCCTTCTCTACCGCCATGGATTCCCCCCTGGAACCGGATGATCACCGGTTCATCATCCATGAAACGACCTTGACGGATTTTCTGCTGAAAATTCAGTTGCAGGATCCCGCCAGGCCGGCCAAACCGCAATTAATCCTCGGCGGTGCTGGTAGCGGCAAAAGTTTTTTTTTGCAGCATCTGGCCAGGGCGGTCGTTGCGGATCCGGTGTTGAACCAACGATGGTTGCCCCTGGTTTTTCCGGTGGATCCTTATCAGCTGACCACCCTCGGCGATTTTTGGTCGGCGGGCCTGCGGGTCCTGAAAACAACGGTTCAACGGCGGGGATTGAAAACCGGGGTCGACCGGTTGGCGGCGGTTCAAGAGGCATTGACCGCCGAAACGCCGGACTGGGAGACGGTTTTTGATCGGTTGACGGGGGTTTGCCATACAGTCGATCGGGGGTTGCTGGTGTTGGTCGATGATATCCATCTGCTCCTGGACCGTTTGAAAAAACAGGCCAGCGATTTTTCACGTCCCTTCAATCGGTATCCCGGATTGTGGCTCATCGCCAGCGGTGGTCGATCGTTGGTTCATCCCAGCGCCGCGGGTGGTTTGCCGGCCGCTTTTTTTCACCGTCAATTTTTGCCGGAACCGGAGCCACACACCATTTTCGGCCTCTTTCGGGCCATGGCCGAACGGGACGCTGCGGACCGGTTGGCGGCGGTTATTGAACAACAACCGGCCCGCATCGCCATTTTGCATCATGTCACCGGCGGCAACCCCCGGGCCATGAAGCTGCTTTACGAACGGTTGCTTTGTTCCAATGCCTCCGGCGGCGCCATTGCCGATCTGGAGTGGCTCCTGGATCGTTCGACGCCCCTGTACCGGGCGTGGATGGCGGCGCCGGCTCAGCAATCACAGCGCATCATCCAGGCTTTGGCCCATCATTGGCATCCGGCCGGTGCCCGGCAATTGGCCGATCTCACCGGTATCGACATCAACGCCGTTTCGTCCCAACTCAATCGATTGGTGCGGGAGGGTTTTATCGAAAAAACGGTCCTGCCACCGGGTAGGCGTTGGGGGTTTCAGATCAGCGATCGACTGTTCAACCTGTGGCATCTGTTTCACGCCGGTGACGGTGATTGGCAAAAGATACGGCCCGACTTTGACACCTCCTGGTACATGATCCATGCCTGGTCAAGTTAGAACT
>CAYFNE010000051.1:0-37473 GCA_964344355.1 uncultured Magnetococcales bacterium | reverse complement strand
TTCTATTGTTACATTATTCACCGTGCGACTGATAACGCGGAAATCATCGTCATAAGCTTGTTTGACACTACCACTGACCGCACCAGTCCATATGGTGCTAAGCGGGAGAAAACCGTCGTATGTGAAGGCTAGGGCACCGCCGTCCGGGCTACCCATGGTATTGACCCGGCCAGTTGCATCATAGGTGAAATCATATGACCCACGAGGCGCGGTGATGCTGTTTAAGCGCCCTTTGACCGGATCGTGATTGAAAAGGATCTCCTTGCCGTCGGGGCGGAGAACTTTCTTCAGATCCTGATCCAGATCATAAAAATACTGGGTGGTCTCTTCGCCACTTCCAATATCGGGCGGGGTATAGGCCGACTCCTGATCCAAGGCGGTATAGTGAAACAGATGCGCCACACGCCCAGGGGGCGTCAAGCTGGTGAGATTACCATTTTGGTCGTATTCAAGCCGGACCTCCTGTCCGCCAGGCAATGTTTGGCGGGTCACCCGGCCAAGGGGATCATTCTCAAAGGTGGTGGTTTGGCCCAGGGAATCGGTTGTGCCAGTCAAGTAGCCGCCTGAATCATAGGTGAATGTTTGGGTGCGTGTGTCGTCCCCTTCACCAGTGGTGATGGATGTCAAATGGCCTTCATCGTCATACACGTAATCTGATGCGGCGAACCCAGATGTTTCAGATCGGATAATACGTCCTTTATCATTGATAATAAAGGTGAACTGGCCTTCGGGGGTTGTCTGGGAAGGAGTCTTCTGCTCTGCATCATAGGTTCTCGTATAGTTCTGACCGTTCACCGTTGTCCTGTCTGTGACCTGGGTCAGGTTTAAATTGCCGCTTACCTCTGCGAAATCAATTGTTTTAGTGGAGGTGGTCGTGCTGATCAGGCCACCTGGGGTTGTCACTTTAACTTCCTCGTTAAGCGGAACTTGCATTCCAAATAATGGATCAGGTCCTTTTTTTATGGTCAGAATAGTTCCATCGGCACGAGTGATTGTTTGCTTGCCTTCGAAACTGTTCACGATCTCCATAACTGTTCCGTCTGGGGCAGTATTGAGGCGACTTTCTCCGCCACTTGGCAACTTTTCTACAATATAGGTGCTAGTACGGCCTAAAGCCGAAGAGACCGAACTGGTGAGTCCACTTTCTGACTCGGTACGCTGCAACTGCCAGGAGCCGCCTCCTGCATTTTCCTCCCGCAACAAACGCCCACCTTCATCGTAACTACTTGTAGAAACTTTCCCACGTGGGTTCACAAAGCGGGTTAGCAGACCATCGACGGTATGGGTGAGGTGAAAAGTCTCTCCTGCGGGATTCTTCACGGAAGCAAGGTATCCATTGCCATCCAGGGTCAAGGTGGTTCTCTGTCCACCCGGGGCGATTATCGCTATTGGATCTCCATCGTCGTTACGCTCTATGACTGTCATACCTCCATCACGGTCCGTTATCTGAATCAACAGGCCATCGTTGTCATAGATATAGTTGTAGAGGACGGCTCTGGACAAAGCATCACGGGTACTCAAATGTTTGCCACTATCCTCGAATTTGTGTAGCTCGCGTCCATCACTTGAGGCAATCAAGTGATCACTATTATTTAAACCAGAAAATGGCCGTGTCAGCTTTAATCCGCTGCCAACAATGAGATCGCCAGATGAATCAATAAACAGCCCACCAACCCAAAGACCAGACTGTAGCGCCAAACTTCCATCACCTTTGAACTCCCCACCGTTCGCGATTGGGCGAAGAGTGCCTTCTGGAGAATAATACAATAGTGTCACTTTACCAACACCTGCCCAAGTTACAATGAAAACACCACCGGACCGGTCAGTAATAACCTCTCTTGGATTAAACGTACCTTCAAACCCTGACATGGAATAGGTTTCTTGATCAACTATGACTGACAATACGCCTGTCAAGTCAACACGTAAAATCCTTGAAGGGTATTGATCGACTATGTAAAGATTGCCATCATCTGCCAAGGAGATGTCTCCGGGATAAATTTCAACGTCTACAGCTAAAAGACCATCGACACTTCCACCATTATCATCGTAGTCAACAGGGTCTTGGCTACCGGCAACTATTGCAATAGTTCCATCAGGGCTGATTTTATATACGAAGTAGTCACCATCAGTTGTAAAATATATGCTACCATCAATTCCTATATCCAAAGAAGTTGGACTACCAATAAAAACTTCCGCTGCGAGACGGCCAGAGATTCTATCTGAACTATAGTCATCTTCTTCTTCTGACTCACTGCTTTCATCCTCTCCGGTTCCGGCAATAGTCGTAATAATTCCATCTGGATCTATTCGACGAATTCTCTGGAAGTAGTGATCTGCTAAATATAAGCTACCATCTGTTCCAGTAACCATATCAACAATCTCTCCTAATTTGGCTTCGGTTGCTGGGCCACCGTCACCAACATACTCATCTGGAATATCATAACCCCCGGAAATGATCGAAAAGTAGCCGTCTGATGAAATCCTCAAGAGACGCTCATCAGAATAATCGAAAGCATAAAAACCACCATCTGGATCCGAAAGCAATACTCCAATTTCAGAATACCCAATAGTTTCCCCACTCACATCAATATAATTACCATCACTTGTTTTCCAGTTCTTTTTGATTTCAGTGATTACATAGCCATAGGATTGATTTGGATCCTGCCAGCTACCATCACCTAACATAAGCTTGTTTCCGCGAGTATCATAAAAATGGTGCCCAGTCAGTCCCCAACCACCAAATCCCCGTTTTTCGACATCTAAGTTTCCAACTGAAAGGATGGAAGTTCGCCATAAAGTCACATCTTGCCGAGCGGGGCGGCTTGGCTCCATAATTTCACTGGCACGCAATCCAAAACTCCGTCCGAATGATCTCGGAGCATAGTAGAATGCTTCATAAACATAGCCCAAGCGCACCAAAACAGGCTGCTGCCCACTCATCTCTCGCCCGTAAACATCTTTATTGTCCCAACGGAACTGATACGTAAGATCTGGCCCAGGAGAAAAGCTTTCCTTAAAAACCCGACCGCCCACACCAACCTCAAGGTCGATACGCAAAAGTTCTGGGTGTACGGTGTCTCCAGTCAGGGGAATTATTACCGTTCTGTTTCCTTTGCGCCCTTTCACCATGCCACTGTGATAGTTCAAACTGAACGGAGTGCCGGACACGGGAATAGACTGCCCAAGAGTCTGATTTTGACAATCGATGATGGAACCACATTTTTTGGCAGAATCATCAATTTTGACATCTGCAAGTCTTGGCGGGGGAACAGATTCGCCCGGTGTTGGAACGTCGGGAGGACTCACAGGAAAGTTGCAGTCAAACGGCGTAAAATGCGTCGTCCGAAACCGCCAAAAACTCTTCCCCGGCTCATACAGAGAGGCAAGTTTGATTTGCTCGGCGCTGGTGATGCCCTGTTCGGCCAGGGCTTCGCCAGCCGCCGCCGTTCCACTTCCATCAAGGTCAAGCTGCGCCAGACCGTTTTCGACACCGAGCACACCGATGATCAGGCCGTCATCGATGGGCACCCAGACCGCTCTTTCCCGGTCGTAGTATGCGGTCGGTACCGGTCCGCCAACTTTGAAATCAAGAAAATTATCGATGTAAACCGGGATGGGGGCACTGAACTCAACTGTCTCGGCTCCTGCGGCCAGGGCCTCGTCGACGCTCAGCTCGACGGCATAGGTATAGCCGCTGGTCGGCGGCAATACGGCAGGCATCGCCTTGGGACCGTCGGGTCCGACGGTAAATTCGGTCGCCCGCACGTTGAGGCTGGTCAAGGGCTGACTGCTGCCGTCTGGGAGCACCATGCTCGCCTGCAGCCCCTGGGGAAAGAGAACCGTCGCCTGGCGCTCGCCATCCTCGTCGACGATTTTGCTGCCCTGGGCCACCTGGATCGGTTCTGGGGAGGCCAGGTCGACAGTGGTCACTTTGGTATCAAGACGGGTCATCACCACCTCCGGCAGATGGCCCCAGCGTTGCCACTCGGTCTTGATTTGGCGATGGACCGGCAGATAGCCCTCTTTTTCATACAGGACGACCACCGTGCCGCCACCGTTGAGCGCCATATCCAGAGCACCGTCGGAGCGGGTCTGGGTTTGGCCAAACTCTGGCCGCCCAAGGATGGACACGCCCACCCCGGAGAGGATTGAGCCGTCGGTCGACTTGACGCTGCCACGAACTACCGCCGCACGTTCCGGTTCCATCACCCCCGGTTCTACTCCGGTCTGGATGGGATTTTCCCCCGTATAGAGAAACTGGGTCGTGGTGGCGACATTGGAAGCCGCCGTCGGATCAATCTCGGGTGCAACGGCCACTGGATCCGGCGGCAACACATCGATGCTCAGGATAACACCCGGACCGGTATTGCCCGCCCGGTCCACGACCGACAGTGAGAGCCCCTCACCGCTTCTAGCTGCGATGGTGGCAGAGAAGACCCCTTCGATCAGGGCGGCGACCGACAGGGTATCACCGGTGGTGTCGTTGCTGACGATGACCGTGGACCACGCCTCGACGCTGCCCGCAGTGCCGTTGATCAAAGCCGTTCCGTCCGGGCCAGTGGTGACGCTGATCAGGTCCGCGTCCGGTGCGGCGGGGGGCTGGGTGTCCAGGGTCACCACCCGGGTGAGGCTGGCGGCATTGCCCGCCCGGTCGAGGGCGGCGATGACGAGGCTGTTTTCACCCTCTTGCAGGGTATGGGTCGCCTGGAAACCGTTGTCCGGACCGAAGAGGGCGGGTTGGCCGTTGACGGTGACCGTGCCGGGTTCGTTCAGGGCGCCGGTCACCGTCAAACCGCTCAGATTGGTGAACACACCCTCTTCCGGCACGGTCAGGGTGATGACGGGGGGTAGCGTATCGACGGTAAACAGCGTTTGCGCCGGATCGGAACGGTTGCCCGCCGCATCGGCGACAGTGGCGGTCAGATTGAAGGGACCATCGGCCAGGGGGGTCTCCAATTGGCAGGAGAGACCACCGGTTTTCGGGGTGCAGGTGGGCGAAATGGTGGTTCCGTTGGCCTGCACGATCAGGCTCTGGACATCCGGGCCGCCGTCCATCTCCAGTTCGATGGCCGGAGTGGTGTCCGAAGTGAAAAGCCCGCTTGCGGGGGTGGTGATGGACAAGGTCGGCGGAATGGTGTCCAGGGTGGCAGTGACGGAAACGGTGGCGGCGTTGCCCGCCGGATCGGTGGCGGTCAGCTCGAAATGGTTCTCCCCCTCGGCAAAGGTGGTCGGCCACTGAAAGGCGTTGTCATCCCCCAGCCCGACCGTCTGGGCGTTGATGGTCAGGGCGGCGGCTTCCGAAAGCGTGCCGGAGACCGTCTGGGCGGGCTGATTCGTGAGCAGGCCATCCACCGGCGCGGTGACGGTGATCGTGGGCGGAATGGTGTCGACGGTGAAGGTGCGCGCCACCGGCTCCGAGACATGGCCGTAAGGGTCGGCGATGGTGGCGGTCAGGGTGACGCTCCCCTCGGGCAGAGGGGCGTCCGGAAGACAGACCGCCCTCTCCGGCTCCGGCTGACAGGAGAGGGAGAGCGCGGTTTGATTCATCTCGAACAGAATGGTGGAGGGATCGGCCCAATCCTCGTAGGTCATCACAAAGGATGGTGTGGCGTCGTTGATCAACGCCCCCTGGGCCGGTGTGGCAAGCGTCAGGGTCGGGGGATCCGGCGTGAAGGAGAGGGCCATGGTCCGGATCCATTGGATGATCGGGGGAACCCTGTGCCGCCTTCTCTTTTTGCCCTTGTTGAAAAAATCGAGCGCCAACAACGTCCCGCCGTTTTCATCCAGATGGCGCAACCCCTTTTGGGTGGCGATCCAGAGGGAACGGTCATCCGGATCCACGGCCAGACCGTTGATCCGGCCCCCTTTCAGACCGAGCTTTCGCAATGAAAAACTGGTCTCACCACCGTCGGTCAGATGGACGATCCCCTTGTGACCGGCAAGCCAGACGCCGCCCCGGCCATCGGGGGCCAGGAGATCCGCTTTCCTTCCACGCTTTTTCAACGCCTTGGCGAAAACCCGTTGTCCATCGCCGTCATAGGCATGGATGGTCCGTTTTTCCAGGGCCACCCAGAGGCGGTCCAAGGCGATATCGAAGGCGATATCCCGAATGCGCGGACGTTTTCCGGTCGGCGTCAGGGTGGCGACTGCCCGGCCCCCGGCATCCAAAGCCTGGAGCGCGCGGTTGCCGTGTTCCGCCAGCCAGAGCCGCGAACGAACCGGGTCGAAGGCCAGGGCACGGATTTTTTTTCTGAACCGCTTTTCAAAAGTGACTGTTCCCGCCGCATCGAAACGGTGCAACCACCGTCCCCGGACCAGCCATAAACCACCATCGCCGGGATCCAGAACCAGTCGTGGCCACCGATGATTCGGACCCTCATCGTCGTCATCCTCATCATCGTCGTCATCCTCATCATCGTCGTCATCACCTCTGGAATGACGCCTGGGAAGTTCCTGTGTAATGACTGTCTCACCACCACTGTCAAAGCCATACAGTGTGTTCCGGCCATAGGCCCAGACCCGCTCCCGGCGATCGTCCGCCAAAACCGTCCCCACCCCGCGAAGCCCGGTTATCCGCTTGAGAACGGCTCCATCATGCGGATTTACAGAGACAAGTTCATTTTTTCCCACCAGCCAGACGGCGCGTATCGCCGAGTCGTTCGCGTCCTCCGCATGCGCGGCGACCGGCCCCACAGTGGCCACCACCGCGAACATCCAGGCGAACAGCAAAACTGGAAAATTGTGAAAAAAAACGGATGAACGCGGACCAATGGACATGTTTTCCCCTCGAAAAACAAGTTGGTTCTTGTGCTCTGGCGTTTAATCAACCAAAAAATCCCCATCATTTTTTCACCCATGCATGCTTTTTGTCAACCAAGGAAAAAGAAATTTTATAAGCATTCAGCTTGGCGTCTGAACTTTTTGTTCTTTGGTGGGAAGTTGGTTCTGTCGAGGTGGTGGGGAGAGCGGTTTCAGGAGGGGGTTAGTGGCTGTTGAAAACTGGAATAAGTCAGGGT
Source organism: uncultured Magnetococcales bacterium (assembly GCA_964344355.1). Taxonomy (GTDB): domain Bacteria; phylum Pseudomonadota; class Magnetococcia; order Magnetococcales; family CAYFNE01; genus CAYFNE01. The sequence continues at coordinate 30,457 of CAYFNE010000051.1, read as the reverse complement.
TCCTCCACATTATTGAAAGATAGGCGGAGAAGGTTGAGGCGGTGCGGTCAGGTGAGGTGGACTGGATCATGACCGGGAAGTTTATTCCCAGAACATCCCAATATCCATATTGGCGGGTACAATTCCACGTATATTTTTCTTGAGGAACGAAGGCGGCTGACACATAAAAATAACGTATAAAATCTGAGTTTTACGCTTGATAGCTTCTCCGGTGTACGGCCTTATGGTGCGCACAACATCAACCAGCCATTGGAGGCCAAAATGACCAAGATTTCCCCCACCCAGGAAAAAATCCTCAAAGCCGCCGCTGATCGAGAAGACGGCGCCATCCACCCCCTGCCCGCGAACATCAAGGGCGGCGCGGAAAAAAAGGTGATCGGCAGCCTCAAATCCAAAGGCCTGGCCGCACACCCCGACGGCGATGAAAACCGCCCCCTCCGGATCACTGACGCGGGTCGGACCGCGATCGGTTTGGAACAGCTTCCACAAAAACCCGCCGATGACGCCCTGGAAGCGGATGTCGAAACCGCCGAACAGAACCTGGGCATCGCTGCCGCCACCGACGATACCGAGACGCCGACCGAAACGGATGCCGGGGAAGAGACCTCGGAGCCGGAAAAGAAAAAAACCCCGAAAGAGCCCCGCCCCGGAACCAAGAAGGCGCGGGTATGGGAAATGCTGCGGCGCGAAGAGGGCGCCACCACCCGGCAGATCATGGACGAGACCGGCTGGGGAAATCACACCGTCCGTGGTGTGATCGCCCTGGCCAAAAAGGCCGGATGGAACATTACCTCGAACAAAAACCGCATGGCCGGACCGAACCGGACCGGCGCGAAGGGAAGTTTCACCACGTATTTTTTATGCGAAGCTTCGCATTAGAAATAATATGCGGAGTAAATCGTTATGTGGAGTAGTCGTCTTTTCAAGCTGTAAATTCAAATGTTTGTTGCTTGGATTACTCTGCATAACAATGACAGTCTGCTTGGTCACGCCAGCATCCAGAGCACGGAACCGACCTGCGAGCCAAGCCAACTGAGAAACTTGAGATGCTTGCTGACGCTGCGCCTCCGGCCCTCTGGCCCAACCGTTTCCACGCACCGGACAAACTTTCTGGCACTCTTGAGCGAAGGGTGAAGCCTATGAGTTATGCAGAGTAAAAACAAAAGAAAACGAGGCGGCACAAGGCGTGCCGCCATGAACTCCACATAACGATTTACTCCGCATATTATTTTCTCGCGGAAAACTCCTGAACCGGACACGCTGCCGGGAGATTTCCCGGCAGCCAACCAAAGGAACCCACTATGTCGAAATCAACACCACCCCCGGATCCCACCACCGCCCTCAAGACCATGCGCAAGGCCTATGGTCACCTGCACGAAATTGTATCTGATATCATCGAAAGCGGGCGGCTCAAGGAAGGGGACATTCCCGACGATTACCAGGCCCTGGTCGCCGCCCTGGCCGAGTGCAACAATGCCGACCGGGCGGCGGTCGATGCCCTCCGGGAAACTCTCCCGGAAGCCAAACCGCTGGAAAACTATTCCGTCATCATCACCCGCGATGTGACCGAAAGCACCGTTGTCGAAGTTGCCGCAACCGATCCCGAGCAGGCGGAAGAACTGGCTTTGGAAAAGCTCTCCAACACCATCGGCGCCACATGGGAAACGGATGACGGCTCATGGGATCAATCGGAACCATACGTCACCGATGCTGAGGAGATTTCCCAATAATCCCCACACTTTGAAACCGCTGTTCCGAGGACGTTCATCCCCATGGAGTCTGGTCAGACCTTTTTTCCGACTCGATTTACCCTGGCACTCAAAACCCCACTGGGTTTGAAGAGCACCACAGTTCTTGCTGAAACCTCCGAATCCACGCCGGTTTTTGGATTTCGGCCTGGCCGGGCACTTTTGTGGCGCACTGAAAAACCGCCAAACCCGGACAGCTTGACGGGAACACCCTGTTCCAACGCAGTGCCGATGGTTTCAAAGACGGCAACGACGATCCCTTCGGAGGCCCGGTGCGATAACCCGCCACACTCCTGAACGGCCTGAACGATATCGGATTTGGTCAGCGTGCTTCCCATGTCAGAGGATCCTGTCGGCTATTTTTTCGATTTTCTTTTCTTCTTGGATTGACCGGCGTTGACGGCATCTTTCAATCCCTTGCCAGCCTTGAATTTTACCACCTTCGAAGCCGGAATTTTGATCTCCTCACCGGTCCGGGGATTCCGGCCCGTCCGGGCGGGGCGGTCTCCGACACTGAACGCCCCGAATCCAACCACGCTGACGGTCTCTCCACCCTTCAACGCCTCGGTAACGCTTGAAAATACTGCCCTGATCGCCTTTTCGGAATCGGCCTGGGTCAGGCCGGATGCATTGGATACCGCAACTTTCAATTCAGTGAGATTCATCCTCATCCCTCCCGCCAACGATTGCTGAAACTCTTTCCCGGGCGGAATGCCCCTGAAAAGATAGGTTGGTAGACACTTTAAAAGCCGGACCTTGGATCCGCAAAGGATTGTCTGGCTTTTTTCCTCTTTCTCCTTACTGTTGAAAGAGTTTTTATGATTTCTTTCGGGTGTGATCCGATCAATCCGACCCTTTGCCCGGTCATGATGGAAGAGGCGATGAGCGGTTCAACTCTTCCAGGGCATCCCGGATAGCCTCCTGCAACATTTGCTCGACCGTGTGCGCATCGGTCTCCGCCGCGAGGACTGCGGCCAGCCGAGGTGGAATGCAAAAGAGACGGTCCCGCACCCGGCGGGCGGTATCGAACGCCGCCACGCGCACCTCGTCCGCCCGCACCAGGGTTTTCGTGCGTTCCTCAAAATCGAGCTTGGTCAATTTGGCGGCGAAGGTTTCACGCACGGCCCGGCTGGTCTGATAGGCCGGTATGGCCGACGCGCTTTTGCCCGCCTGGGGAGGGGATGGAAGCGGCGTCGATACCGGTGGCGGTTCGCTCTTTTTTTTCGGTGCCGCCTGTTTTCGCTGTAAGGCGGGATTGGTGTTGCGGTCCCAGGCGGCATCCGCCTTGACCGGATCAATGGTGCCATCCGCCTCCACCTTGATGCGGCCCGCCCGGATGGCCTTGCGTACGGCTCCTTCGGAAACCCTGCGATGGCGGGAGTATGCCCGGATTGAAACAGTCATGATTTCTCCTTCAAATGCCCTGTTGGGGGGTGTGCACCGGGTGCGTACCCCAAGTGCGTACCCCATGTTGGGGGGTACGCACCCAGTGCGTACCCCAAGTGCGTACCCCGATTCCGGTCAGAAATCGGAATGCTGTGAATTTTCCTTTTAGGAACAGTGACCTGTGGAGATTAGTGTGCGGAAAGGTGCGCACCCTAAAATCGGGGTACGCACCCTGGAGTGCGTACCCCGATTCGCATTCGGGTGGATCATAATTTTATTTTAGAAACAAATGGTTGCAAGCTTTTTTGCCGACCCAGGGTGCGTACCCCAAAATCGGGGTACGCACCCCTATTAACGTAAAAATAACAAACAAAAACAAATGGATGCACGAGAATTAAGGTGCGTACCCCCCGGGTGCGTACCCCTTTTTTTTCTCTGTCGCTAGCGAGCCAAAGCGCTCGTGCGGAACCCATTGGTTATATCCCAGGAAGGAACCAGAACAATTTGATATTGCACGATTAATGTAGAAAAGGTTCTATTTATATGGTCATGATTTTGTCGTTCCGCTATTTTTTATGGGTACTTTTAAGTGCTATATGCTCTTGTTTTGACGTTTTTTTGTTCAGGAAAACTGCTTTTTTTTGCCATTTAAATCTGATGTGTTTCAGTTTAATTTTGTTGTCTTGTTGACAGTCATAAACTTGACGATCAGTCCAATGCAGCATGATCGTTCACTGTGACAGCCCAAGCCGTTTCTCCCCGCCATTTTCTGACGGGGATCGGGATCGCCGACCGATCTCATGTTATGCTTGACGTGTTATGCGCAGGATAATAGAATGAATGCATGATCAAGTCATTCCGAGACAAACACACGGCACGGTTTGCCACCGGTACCCGAGTGAAGCAATTCCAGGCCTTTGAACGTCAGGCGCAACGACGGCTACGCATTTTGAATGATGCCACATGCATTGAGGATTTGATGAAACTGCCGTCCAACTGGTTCGAATCCCTTGGCGGCGACCGGGCGGGCCAGGACAGCATCCGTATCAACAAGCAGTGGCGAATCTGCTTCACCTTCAAAGATGGAGATGCCTACGATGTCGAAATCACCGATTACCACTGACACCGAAGCGCCTTCCTTGAATCTGCCTCCCATTCATCCCGGCGAAATTCTCGCGGAGGAAATGGAGGAACTGGATATATCCGCCAATGCCTTTGCCCGCGCCCTTGATGTACCAACCAACAGAATCACCGAAATCCTCAAGGGCAAGCGCGCCATCACCGCCGACACGGCACTACGGCTTTCCTGCTACTTCGGAACTTCGGCAAAGTTCTGGCTCAATTTGCAGGTGAGTTATGATCTGGCTGTGGTCAAACGCGATCACGGAGAGAAAATCTCCCACAACGTTCGTCCCAGAGCGGCATAGCTGTCCGGGGGACGGTTTCCTGAATTCATATCGTTAACCAACCACCATGACGCCAAACGAAATCCTCCAAGCATTCTCCAGTGATCTCCGCGCATTTCCGCAAGAGGCCGTCGCCGCAGCCCGGGCGGACAAGGAGGCCGTCACGCCAGTTTTCCTTGAGCTGTTTGAGAATTATCTCAACGGAACCGACGACTCCGAACAGGCGGAAAGCGCTCTGTTCCTGGTGATCCATATCCTCGGAGAGTTCCGGGAAAAACGTGCGTTCCAGCTTCTTCTCCGCCTCTTGTCCGAGGATAATGAACAAGCCGAATATCTCCTGGGAGACGGCGTCACGGAAACCCTGTCCGGGATCCTGATGAACACGTTTGACAGCGATACTTCAGGACTATGTAAACTGATTCTCAATACCCGGGCCGACGTTTATGTCCGTGGCGCCGCCATTGATGCCCTTGCCTATCTGACCGCCATCAAAACCATCCCCAGGGAGGAGACGGAACGTTTCCTGGAGAAATGCTACTTCTCTCTGATCGAAGAGAAACCGGATTTCGTCCTGGTCGCCTGGGTGCAGGCCATTTCAATGCTCGGATGGGAAGCCTTTTCTCCCAGGGTTGAGGAAACGTTCAGGAAAGGGTTGATCGACCGGTTTGAGATGAATATCGGGGATTACCAGAAAGTTCTCCAAATCGCGAAAGATGATCCCGATGGGCTGGCTGGATTCGCCGACAGGCGGATCGCCCCGTTTACCAACGTGGACCGGCTTGCCTCCTGGGCGGCGTTCAAGCCGGAAAGAGAGCATGATGGCTTGTTTGAAGATTGGGACGATTTTGATAGAGATGAGACAGAACCCTACATCAACCCATATCGCAATATTGGCCGCAACGATCCATGTCCCTGCGGCAGCGGGAAAAAATTCAAGAAATGCTGTCTGAATTGACCGGATTCTTTTCTCCGGTTGACCGGATCATGACGGGAGTGCTCCAGGAGTCCAAGTCCACAGCCACCACTCTGTCCGGCAATCAACTACCGCAAACGCGTGAATCCTCAGTCTGATTCGAATCATAGCAAATTCTGTTCAACGTGTTCAGAAGGATGGTGTTTAAACACAGTGTTTAAACGTTTTCCCCTTCCTGGCTCTTGAGCCGGGTGGAGATCTGTAAGAGCGCCGATGTCCACCGGGACCAAATTGTTGTACGGCAGCCTCCGAAACGGCGCATGAGTACTTTCCATTGCACCCGTTCCGCCCGTAGCCAGACCAGTTTGGTCTCCTCCTGGTCCAGCCAGCGCAGCCATTGCAGAGCCTCATCCATCCGGGAGATGGCATCTGGAAGGGGTGGTCCCAATCTCACCTCCGCGTCATTCCAGCCATACGCTTCCCAAAACTGCTGAACGATCGGCGGCCAGGAGCTTTGGCATTGCCGGGGGCTGCTCATCGGCAATCGTTTCATCACCTCCGCAGCCTCTTCCAGCCGGGCGGCAACCAGTTTGGGGGTCCACTTTGATTCATTCATGGAGAAACTCCTGACCGGATTTCGGTTGAGCTATGATAGTGCCGGTTTCGCTATCCCGGAGATGGATGAATGTGGTCATGACATCGTTACCATTTGACCGGCGGCATGGTTTGACCATCAGGGCAGAAGGCTCCCTGCAACGATCCGACGCCTCTTGCGTCGGCAACCGCCTGCAACAGAACCAGCATCTCGGTTACCGCCATGTTGGGTCTGCGGGAATAATATAAAATCCAGTCCAGAAGCTGCGCCGCTGTGGTCGCACGTTCCAGATCCAGTTCGTAATCGGTCCGCTCGTGGCGAAGGACCAGGGTCTCTGGATCGTACAGCCACCCTTCATGGCGAATTGGGCGGCGTCCACGATCCATGATCGCATCCATGCGGCGGCCATAAATTTCATAGTGGTCCAGAGTCCACATGGGGATTGGACCACCGGGTAATCCTTTGCACGCCATTTGGCGAGCCTGTTCCAGGTCAATCGTGTCCTTCATCGCTTACTCTCCTCAATCAAATGGGCGGCTCAACCTTGTCCGCTTGGTTCTCCTCCAGATGGTCTGCAGGGTTTTCATAGTTTGCAGAGTTTTCCCTACCAACCCCTCTATAACTGTCATGTCTGTTCAGAACGGACAGTTTCCACGCGTCTAATGGGGGAAACTCTGCAAACTATGTAAACCCTGCAACTTCACTTACCCGCCATTTGACGGCGCCCTCCCGGGAGGGTCGGTCCGACCGTTCGATGCGCACCCCTTCCTCAATACGATTCTCATATTTGGCCAGCCATTTGCCGAGACGGCGGGTGTTGATATCCTGACCCACGGCGCTGGTGACATCCTGAAGGGCGTTCAACAGAGCCGGATTTTCCGCCTGCCGCTCCTGATGTGGTTCGTGCCAGTCGTGGGCTGGTTTGGCCAGTTGCCGGGCTTTGGCCACGATCTCCGTGGCGGTCACCTCCATCCCGCCCATCGCGCCGTGCCAGGCGGTCAGGACCATCCGCAGCTGATTCCGCACCGGATCGGACGCCTCGATGACCCGCCGGGTGGTCACCGGGTCGGGCAGTCCCAGCCAGATCAGGCTGCCGCGCACCAGATCGCTCCACTCCTCGAACCGCCCGAATTGCGGCACATCCCGCCCGGGTTTGCCCGCGGCAACGAAAGCGCGCAGAATGGTCAGGCTGGCGGCGACGAGTTCGGGCCGCCGTTTTGGGATGAATTGATACAGGTTCACCTGAAACCGGCGTTCCTCGGGCCGTTCCATCTGCGGGTCCAGGTGGCAGACCACCACCCGGGTGGTGAGGTCGCCGGTGACGGTGACGTTGTTGCCGGTGGCCAGCCAGGTGGTCAGGGTGGGAACGGAGATGTTGCGGCTCTCCCCGAGGATCCGGTCCTTGTAGGCGGTCTGGGTCAGGACGCTGCACAGGGCCTCGCTGCCCAGGGGCCGTTCAATGTTGTCCACACAGGCCACCGCATCGCCTTCCATGAGGATGGCCAGGAGCCGTTTTCGCTCCTCGTCGGCATTGACGGCATGGGTCATGACCGTGGCCGGATGACCGGTGGCAATCAGGGCGACGACATCGGCGAGAAGGCTTTTTCCCGATCCCATTTTTGGGGCGGTAAAAATGAACATGGGCGCCGTGCGCAGGGAGCGGCGCACCAGTGCGGTCAGAATGGCCGCCAGGGCCACCGACCGATGGGCCGGTTCCCTGAAGGGAAACCCCGAAAGGAGTTCCTCCAGCCGGGCCAGCGCCGCCTGGGCATTCTCCGGGGAGGGAAATTCTTTGATGCGGGGAAAGGTGATTTCTCCCCGGTCATAAAGCAGCCCGGTGGCCGGATCGAATCCAGGCCGGTCGAGAATGGTGCCGTCGGGACGCAGGGTGGGTGTTTCGATGGTGGCCACCAGTTGCGCAAACCGCCAGTTTCCCGCATTGGCGATCAGGGCGCGGGCCACTTCGACGGGGGCGTTGATCCGCTTCCAGTCCATGGAACGTCCGTCAAATTTCCACCAGATGGCCACCTCGGTCAGGCGCAGTTGCAACCAGATGGCGTCCACGGCGATGATGGTGAGGGAACCGGCCTCCCGTTTGATTCCGTCCCGGACCTCCGGTCTGACGATCCGCGCCACGCGCACCAGCTGCCCGCCGCGCTGATAGACCGTGTCGCCATGACGGTCGCCGATGAGAGCCGCTTCGGCTTCTTCCAGGATGGCGGGCAGTTTGCCACCCAGCCAGCGAATCTCTGGAACGGAGTCCGCCGACGGTATCAGAGGGTCCAGGGCGGGGTCCGCCGGTGGTTCCCAGGGTTGCGCCTCATTGAGCAATCGTTGCAGGGTGTCCTGGTTATTCCCGTCGGGAAGGGTGTCCGCCAGATCCCAGCCGCCGGGAAACGAATCGGGAACGGCCACCACCCGAACGCTTACGGCGCCGGTCTGCAAGGCCAGTTGGGCCACGCCGTTGGAGTGGTTTTCGCCCGCGGCGTCATGATCCGGCCAGATGACTACCCGGCGCCCGGCCAGGGGAGACCAGTCCGCCTTCGCTGCCGACTTGCCGCCGTTCAGGTTGGTGGTGGGAACATGGCCGGGAAAAATGGCGCCCGCCGCCTCGGCGCTCTTTTCCCCTTCGACCACAAGAACAGGGGCATCCGGTTTGGCCGCCAATTTATCCAGATTGTAGAGCGGACGGGGAATGGGCAGCCCTTTCCATTTCCAGCCCCTCCGTCCATCTTCGTTTTGGCAGAAGGTGAGCGGCCAGATCTCTTTGCCGCCCTTGTGGTCAAAGCGGAAAACATGAGCCAGGGGCAGCCCATCGGCATCCCGGTAGGTCCAGCGCATGCTGGGAGCGCCAAATTTAAAATGTCTGGAAAGGGGCGGCGGCGCATCGCCGGGGACCGGGGTGATGGGGAACCACTGTTTTTTTCTGCGAGTGCCGTTTTTCTTGCCCTGCGCAACCGGCCCGGTAGAGGGAACCCCGATGATCTCCGCCACCCGGTTCAAGAGGGTTGTAAACGTCTGTTTGCCAACCATCCCGGTCAGCTTGGCCGCCAGATGAAAACCATCCCCCGTGGCGTCGCACTGATTGCAAAAGCCGGAGCCGTTGCCATCCCGGTCATCCCAGCGCCAGCGGTCCTTCCCACCGCAGAAGGGGCAGGGGCCGTGCCGGTTTGAGAGATAAGCCTCATCCATGCCGAGGGTGGAGAGAATCTCCCGCCAACGGCCATGTGCGGCCTGACGAATTCGGTCAACACCGACGTGCCCGGGATACTGCCCGTCGCCCATGATCAAGTCCTCCTCGCCGAGAGGAGAGAGTTGCGGCTCTGTTCAACCTGCCGGGTGATCCAGTCGGCAATGTCGCTTTCCAGCCAGCCGATGGCGCGAACGCCGATTTTTATCGGTCTGGGAAACGAGCCGTTGGTTACGCGAACGTGAATGGTCGTGCGGGACAGCCCGGTGCGGGCCTTGACTTCGGGAAGTCGGAGAATGGTTTCCGCCATGTCGAACCTCGTCTAACGAAGTGGAACATGTGCGAACAATAGGGGATGTGTTCCGGGAAAGCTTTCCAACTGCGGTACCGCAGCACCGCAGGAACGGTCATTGCCGGTTTTTCTTTCTCGAATTACAAATTTGTAATATAATGACCCCATGGACGATGAGATCAAAAAACCGTTGGGATGGGTGGGGGACAGCAAAAGGCAACTCATCCGTTTTCCGGATGCGGTGAAACGGATCATGGGTAACGCCCTGCTTGACGCCCAGTACGGAGGGAAACACCCTGATGCGAAGCCTCTTCGCGGATTTGGCGGAGCCGGTGTCCTGGAGGTGGCCGAAAATCATGACGGGAATGCGTACCGGGCCGTATACACGGTGCGGTTTGAAAAGGCCGTCTACGTCCTGCACGCTTTCCAGAAAAAATCAAAAAAGGGGATTGCCACCCCGAAACAGGAAATGGATACCGTCAAACGGCGATTGCGGGTGGCAGGGCTGAGATACGCGGACTGGATCCACAAAATCAGGAGTGAGCCATGAACGACGAGACCAGCACCGGCAATGTTTTCCAGGACCTTGGATTCGACAAACCAGAAGAGGAGCTTGCCAAAGCGGAGTTGTCCATCCAAATCCGCAACATCGTTCAGCAGCGTGGGTTAACCCAGAAACAGGCCGGGAATTTGTTGGGGATATCCCAGGCCGAAGTATCCAATATCGTCCGTGGCGCCGTCGGCCGCTTTACCATTGACCGGCTGTTCCGGTTCCTGAATGCGTTGGGGAAAGATGTCCGGGTGCTGGTCACCGATGCCCAAAATCACCAGCCCGGGACGACGGTGGTGGTTGGTGGCACCCAACAGGCAGCGGTGTGATTCCGGGAAGGGCACGCGGGATTTCCGTGCGCCGTCCATTGCTACCGCCAGGGAGATGTGGCCGCCGGAGTGGATGGCCGTTGTGGCCTGGTGGCATGGAGACTGCGTTTTCCTTCAGCGAATTTCTCCTCCAGTGTACGCTTGGCGATGCCGGGCGTCCCGGGGAAATGGGCCAACAGACTATCGATGACCGCCACTTGGCTTTGGAACACCGAATGAGGCCTGCCTCCGGGAGAGTTGCTCAACATTACCTCGATCAGGGCGCCGATGATGTTCAGGTAGGTGGTCTCCGACCGTTGGGAAAGTGGAAGAAAGTCCCCAACATTCTTCCGATCCGGGAACTTCCGCATCCACGCCTCGAAGGATTCCCGATGGATGAGCAGGATTCCCCGATTGGCCAAATCCATCACCGGATCGTCAAAGGTTTTGCCATCGGAACGGGCATACTGGATTTCACCCTTGTCGCAGGCGGCCACCAAAGCGAAAAATTTGGCTTTCCGGCAGATCGGATCGCTTTCACACCAGTAATCGACAAGGGCCTCGATGGGCAGATATTCGGCTTCCGCCCAATAGGGACTGCAGGCATGTTGGGACAGGCTCGTCATCGCTCACAGATCTCCAATGTCTCCAATGAATGTTCGATTCAACCATCCAACCGGCCAGCGCTTTTTTGGTTCTGTTTCAAGTGATCCGGCCACATGGTGTCATAAGGCCGGACGCCCTCGCCGGTCTCGCGGGAAATGATCTCGATCGCCTCATCCCATTCGAGGGCATGTTTTTCCTGTAAAGCCGCAGCCAGGGACTCCACAGCTTTCCAAACCCCGGGTTTCCGCAGGATTGCCTTGGTCTTTCTTTCCAGCCTGTCCAGGCATTCGGCCCGCTCCTCCCGGGTCCGGGTGAATTCGTCCACGTTCTGGCGGGCCTGCTCGAAGTCGGTGATTCCTTTGGTGTAGTAGACCGCCGCGAGGGATTGGTGGTTGTAACGCGCATCGGCAATCGGGCCGGCCAAACAGTGGATCACCTCGATTTCCATGGCCGCCCGTTGGCGTTCCAGGATCAACCTCGCCTCGGCCGGCGTTCCAGGCCATTTGATATCCATGGCCTTTTGTCCGGTCACATGGGACAGGGCGTTGAACCTTCTCCCGGTCTCTACCATCCCGACGGAATCGTCCTCCCGCCCCCTGCGATCCACATACGGGCCGGTCTTGCGCTCTTTGGATGTTCTCACCAACACCCTGTGAAAACGGGAGCCGGTGTACCAATGGGCCACGGCATGGCCGGCTTCATGAATGGCCAAGCTTCTGGAAATGTGGTTCCCGTATTCTTTCCTGCCCTGACCCGCCTTTCCGCGGGGGCGGCGATCGCCACGAGCCTTCCGAAACATCCTTTGGCGGCCATTGCCGGAAGCGGTTCGGTGATTCGATGCGGCCATCATGTCTCTCCGGTTTCCCGTTTTCCTGCTGTTAAGCTTTTGCCCCGCACGGCGACAACCTTCCCCAATATCTTGATCGCGTCGGTCGGTCCGACGGGGATATCCCGGTGTGCGGGATTCGCGGGCCGCAAGAGGATCCTCTCATCTGAGATCGATAGCCACTTGACCGTTGCCTCATCTTCCAGCAGAGCAACGACGATATCGCCATTTTCAGCCAGAGGCTGCTGGCGAACGATCACATAATCGCCATCATGAATATTCGCGCCCACCATGCTGTCCCCCCGGACGGTCAGGGCAAAACACACTCCCCGCGCAATGCTGGAATCGATAAGGACTTCGCCAATCACGTTTTCCACCGCCAATATCGGCGTACCGGCGGTCACTTCACCGACAAGAGGGATGGAAATCAATTGAGGGCGGGTGTCGGCCTCCGGCCCACGGACAATCTCCAGAGACCGCGCCTTCCTGGGCTTGCGGCGGATATACCCTTTCCGTTCCAGATTGAGCAGTTGCTCATGGACGCTGGCTCCCTTGATCTCCAGAATTTCACCCAACTCGGTCACGGTGGGAGCCATACCCTCTTTGGCCATAAAATTCTGAATGGCTTCCAAGGTGCGCTTCTGAGCCTTGGTCAGCCCTTCGACCCTCTTTCTGCCCCGCCTGGCACGGTTGCTTACTGACAACGCACTCTCCACTTATGCCTGAAAAAATACAGGTGCAAATCATATCGGCCATTGGTTCGGATTGCGAGAGGATTTTTTTGGCGGCCATCATGATGCCAACCACATGTTTAAACAATAATGTTTGAACGTCATAGCGTTTGGTGGTCCAAGGAATCATTCGATATAATTTGATCATTATCCCTGACAAAAAACAGAGGACATCTCGATTGAACCCTCTCCATCCCGACCGCATGACCGCCGACGAACGCCTCGACGAGGTTGCGCGTATCATCGCCACCGCCCTCCGGCGCTGGCTGGTAAATCAGAGCGAACAAATTGAAAACATGGAGAAATTTCCACTGGATAACTCGGACAGCCAATGGCCTTATGGTCTCGAACCGGAACTACCAGGGGAGAAACCATGAACATTGGCGTAATCAAACAGGTGGCGGAACTGCCGGAGATGAAACCGGTTGAGTTGCGGCAGATGTGGCGGAAGCTGTTTCCAGATGATCCACCCACCAACAACAAGACCTTTCTGGTGAAACGGCTGGCCTACCGGATCCAGGAACTGGCCTACGGCGGATTGACCGCCGCCACCCGGGAACGGCTGGAAGCCATCGCCCGGGAGGAGGAGGAAGGCGCGCCGCCCAAGGTGATGGCCAACGGCCAGCGGCAAAAGGATCAGCCCCTTGCCGGCACCCGGCTGGTCCGGGAGTGGAAAGGGGTGGAGCATGTGGTGACCGCCCTGGAAAAAGGGTTTGAATACCAAGGCCAAAAATTTAAAAGCCTGTCGGCGGTGGCCCGGGAAATCACCGGGACGCAGTGGAGTGGCCCCCTCTTTTTCGGGCTGCGCCGCCAGGGAGATGATGCATGAAACTGGTGAAAAAAACGGTCAAAAGGTGCGCCATCTACACCCGGAAAAGCACGGATGAAGGGCTGGCCATGGAGTTCAACAGTCTCGATGCCCAGTTCGAAGCCTGCGCCGCCTATGTTGAATCCCAGAAGGCGGAAGGATGGATTCTTTCTCCTGACCGGTATGATGATGGCGGATTTTCCGGTGGCACCCTGGAGCGACCCGGTCTTCAGCGCCTTCTCCGGGACATCGAGGGGGGCCGGGTCGATGTGGTGGTGGTTTACAAAATTGACCGGCTCAGCCGCTCCCTTCTGGATTTCTCCCAACTGGTGGAAATTTTTGATCGGCGCCAGGTCTCCTTTGTCAGTGTCACCCAATCCTTTTCAACTACCTCCTCCATGGGGCGGCTGACGCTGAATGTGCTGCTGAGTTTTGCCCAGTTTGAGCGCGAGCTGGCCGCCGAACGCGTGAGAGACAAGTTTGCCGCCTCCCGGAAAAAGGGGATGTGGATGGGGGGCCACCCGCCCCTCGGCTATGATGTCCGGGAGCGGAAACTGGTGGTGAACCCGGCGGAGGCCGATCTGGTCCGGCATCTATTCCAGAGATTCCTGGAGGTCGGTTCCGCCACCCTGCTGGTGAAGGAACTCAACGAACAGGGCCACCGCACCAAATCCTGGACCACCAACTCGGGCCGGATGCGGGAGGGGCATGAATTCGGCAAGGGCACCCTCTACAAGCTGCTCAACAACCGGCTCTATCTCGGCGAGGCGGTTTACAAGGGAACCTCTTACCCCGGCGAACATGATGGCATCGTCGATCCACTCACCTTTGACCGGGTGCAGACCGTCCTGGCGGAAAACAGCCGCAAACGGGCCAACCGGACCCGGGCGCAGACCCCGGCGCTGCTCAAGGGGTTTATCTTCTGCAACCATTGCCGCCGGGCCATGACGCCCACCCACACCCGGAAAAACGGCGGCAAACAGTACCGCTATTATCTCTGCATGAACGCCTCCCGCAAGGGCCATGAAACCTGCCCCTTGCCGAATATTCCGGCGGGGGAGGTGGAGGAGCTGGTGTTCGACCATATCCGGGCGATCATTCAAACACCCGAACTGGTGGCCCGGGTATGGCGGGCGGCCAATGATGATGACGGCAACATGACCGAACGGGCGGTCACGGCGGCCCTGAAGCGGCTCGATCCGGTTTGGGATATGCTGTTGTTCCCGGGGGAACAGACCCGGCTTGCGCATCTCCTGGTATCCCGGGTGGAGATCGGCGCCGACGGCATCGCCTTGCAACTACGGGCGGCGGGATTGCAGACCCTGGTCCGGGAGCTGGTGGGCGATGAACCACGATGGAGGACGGCATGAAGGCGGAACTGAGTCCGGATGGAAAGTTTCTCAACATTCATATCCCGATGAAATTTCACAAACGGGGCGGGCGCAAACTGCTCATCGCCGCTCCCGGCGCCTCCCGATGGGTGCCGCCCAAACCGAAAAAAGATGATAACCTCATTCGCGCCCTGGCCAAGGCGCACCGCTGGCGGATGCAGCTGGACATCGGTCAGGTCTCCTCCATGGACGAGATCGCACAGCGGGAGAAGGTCCGCGTCTCCTACGTGGGCCGGATGATGGATTTGACCCTGCTGGCCCCGGATATCATCAAGGCGATCCTGAATGGCCGTCAGCCCAGGGGACTGTCTCTCCGGGAGTTCCGGTCGCCGATTCCGCTGGAGTGGGGGGAGCAGCGGCGGAAGTTTGGGTTTGCTGGAAAAGGGTAGAATCAGCACGGGCTGACTTCTCTGTCCGGTTTTGGACGATAAATTTTATACAGTTGCTTATCATAATATAAATACGCAGTTTGATGTAATGGTCAAGACTCTATACCGCAACTAAGGTCTGGGGTCAGCCATGGATATGAAAGAGCACATCGGGTCGAAGGTGAGGGAAGGCCGGAAACGACAAGGTCTCACCCAGGCGCAACTGGCGGAAGCCGTGGAAAAGGCCGTGGAGACAATCTCCAACATTGAGCGCGGCTTTGCCTATACCGGCCTGGAGACTCTGGAGCGGATCGGGCAGGTGCTGGAGATCCCGGTGCGGGATTTTTTCGAGGAGGTGGAAAAATCCGCCAATCTGTCACCGGGCCGTATGAGAAATGAGGAAACGGCCCGTACCCTCGCGGCGGATCTCACCGACAGGGAGCTGGCCATCGCCTTGGACCTGATGAGGTCGATTGTTGCGCATCGGTCCTGATACCAGCTTCCGAGTTGGCAGGGTGGACAAAAAACCGCTCGGCGTTTTTTTCCGCTTCCGAAACCAACAAAATGGTACAATGTTGCGGTGTTCACCATCAGGCCAATCAACGCCGACAGGGAGTCATGGTCATGCGGGTCAATCGCGAATTCAAGCCGGACGTGGCCAAACGCCTTGAAACCGTCGATGAAGAGGTTTTGTCGGGCCTCCTGGCCAGCGCCGCCGATGAAGAGGTCGATTTCGCCCCCGAGGATTTGACCGGGATCGCGCAGGCCCGGCGCGAGTTGCAAACGGGAAAGGGGATTCCGCACGAGAGAGTAGCCGAATGGCTGGACTCCTGGGGTAGCGACAACGAACAACCCGCACCAAGATGATTCGGCTGATCTGGTCGCCGCACGCCGTCGAAAACCTCAAAGCCATCCGCGCCCATATCGCCCGGGAAAACCCCGGCGCCGCCGACCGGGTGGCCAGGGCCATCAAACGCCAGGCGGAACGGCTCACCCGATTCCCGCACCTCGGCCAGCGGGGCAGAGGAGAATCCGCCCGCCGCCTCCTGATCCCGCGTTTGCCGTATTTTCTCTTTTACGAAATCAGCAAGACCGGCATTGAAATTTTGAGGGTACGTCACACGGCGATGGACAGGACGGTGGATTGAGTCCCGTATCTTCCCTATTGAAGAAAGGGAAGATAAGCACTGAAATGAAAAGGGGAGGCGGGACGCCCCGCCTCCCGATTTGGAATCTCTTCGATTCAGTGTACCGATTCGGTATGGCTGACCGGATTCAGAACGGGCGGTGTCCTGGCCCCATCCAGATGGTTGACCTGTTTTTGCACGGCGGCGAGCCCGGCCAGGGTCTGTTGGAGCATCGCTTTCAGCGCCCGGATCTCCTCGCCCTGTTGTTCGATGGTCTTTTGCTGCTCCTGCACCACCCGGGTCACCACGGCCACGATGTCCATGGGGGCGAGTCCCTTGCGGTCCCTGGTCGCCACCAGCTCCGGCACATCCTCGGCGATGAAGCCGACCTGTCTTTCCTCTTTTTCCTTTTTGTACACAAAGGTGACCGGTTCGAGCTTTTCGAACGCCGCCCGGGCATCGCTCAGGGCGAGAGGTCGGATCGCCTCCTTGTATTCGCGGCTGGAGGCGTTGGTCCAGGTACCGCCGCTGGTGACGTGGGCGCCGGAGGACATGTGGAGGGGGTAGGAGATCTGATCCCAACCCAGACTACCCATCCCAACGTTTCCTGACGGATCCAGCCACAATCTTCCGGAGCCACCACTCGTAAACAGACCTGTTGCATGATTGGACTGGGTTCCAATGGCAAAGTTTTTATAAGCTTCTCCGCCAGTGGTTCCACCAATTCCAATATTTGCAACAACATCCACGGCATTTGTAAACTTAATTCCTTTTCCGTTCCCGGTTGAAAAAATAT
Source organism: uncultured Magnetococcales bacterium (assembly GCA_964344355.1). Classification (GTDB taxonomy): domain Bacteria; phylum Pseudomonadota; class Magnetococcia; order Magnetococcales; family CAYFNE01; genus CAYFNE01. The sequence continues at coordinate 13,416 of CAYFNE010000051.1, read as the reverse complement.
GCAATTGTTCCTCAGGAGCGGTTGTTCCAATCCCCACATTGCCATCAGAACTCACCCGCATAACCTCCCCGCCAGTCGTGCCGTGCCGGTTGAAGGTGATGGCCTCGGAATCCGCCGTGGAGCCGCCCGCGTAGGAGAAAATTTTCATGGTGCCATCCTGCTCCTTGGTGATGGCTCCAATGCTGAGAATGTCCTCCGCGGATCCACCGGTATGGTTGGGATTGATGAAGGAGAGATGGGACGATCCATGATCGGAACTGGGGGAGGTGGACGGATCCGACTCGATGGTCAGGGTTCCAGATTTGTTCCAGGTGTTGCCGCCGACACTGATGCGGTTGTAGGTGGAGTCCACGTTGATGACCGAGTCAATCTTGTTCACCTGATCATAGACCGTATCAAAATTTGCATTCACCTCGGAGGATTTGATCGTTGTTCCCGATGCGAAGGTATTCGGTTTGGTGATGGTTTCGGCAACGGCCACGCCGGCGGACAGGGCCATGGCGGCGGCAACGGTCAACAGTGATTTTTTCAGCATGGTTCGATCCCCTCGATGTCGGTTCGGGTGTGGTTTCCTTGGTTTTTCAAAAGTGTTCACATTATGACATGGCTTGGTGTATACTGGTCTTCATGAACGTCAAACGGTATGAGGTCCTGGGCCAAACGCTGATCGATGTGGGCAAATACCTGTTGACCACCGTTGCCATCGGCGCGATCATCAAAGGTGACTTGCCATTGGAAGCCAGCGCCGCCGCCATAACGGCATCAGTCGTTCTGATCATTGCCGGTCTGTTTGTCATTCCAAAGGAGTCCTGACCATGTGGACGGTTGTTGCCATTGCACTTGTTACCCTCGTGATGGGCCTGGGCATGTTGGCTTGGCTTCGTCATACGGAAAAAAAACAACATTGACCACCGCCGGAAAAGCGGCGGAAGCCCTCTTCGGGGAGAGCCTGGCCACCAAAGCCGGCATTGCCGAACTCAAAGACCAGCTTCTCCCGGTCAAGTGGATGGTCGGCTTCAACCTGGCCGCATGCGTGGCTATCCTGCTCAAAACGTTGGCTTCCTGATACAAGGCGCGGATGATGTGGAAATGCGGCGCAAAATAAGCCAAAATCCATCCAATCCATCTCTTTCCGGAGTGACAGGCCATGATCGTCAACATTCATGAAGCCCAGACCCAGCTTTCCCAACTCATCCAGCGGGCGCTGTCCGGCGAGGAGGTGATGGTGGCCGAGAAAGGGCAACCGATGGTCCGGCTCACCCCGGTCCAGCCCCAGCCCAACCCCCGAACCCAACCCCGCATTCTGGGTTCATGGAAGGGAAAGGTCTGGATCGCCGATGATTTTGACGCGCCTCTGCCCGATGATTTGCTGGACGCATTTGAGAATGGACCGATCGAACCTGAACGAAGCAGATGAGACTCCTGCTGGATACGCATGTTTTTCTCTGGAGCATTTCCAGTATTCGACAGTTGCCCCCCCAGGTTCGGGAAAAGATGCTCTCCCCGGCAAATGAGGTGTTTGTCAGCGTAGCCACCGCCTGGGAGATCGGAATCAAAAAGGGATTGGGTAAACTGACCGCCCCGGATGGCCTGGAACGGGAAATTCTCCGTTGCGGATTTTCGGCCCTGCCTGTGACCTTTACGCATACCGAAGCCGTTGCCGGTCTGCCCCGCCATCACCGTGATCCCTTTGACCGGATGCTGATCGTCCAGGCGCGGCTGGACCGGTTGACGCTGGTAACGGCGGATCCGGTCATGCGCCAATACGACGTGGACCTTCTGTTCATCGATTGAATCCCTTTTTTCTCTACAACCACGTATTCCCATCCCAGCCGCCACGGTCCCAGATCGCCCCTTCCCCGGCGTCGTCGTCGGTAATGGTGCCGGTACCGGTGGCATCGCTGATGGTGGCGCTGGCTGGATTGCTCAGGGTAACGCTGAAGGCTTCGCTTCCCTCATCCAGATTGTCCCCAAGAATCGAGACGGAAACGCTCTTTGAAGTCTCGCCCGGATTGAAAGTCAGGCTGCCGAGCGTGAAAATAAAATCACTGCCGTTGACCGCCGTGCCGTCGCTGGTGAGATAGTCCACCGTGGTGGTGGCGAGGCTTTTCATGTTCAACGTGACCGTGAAGGTGGCGGCGGCGCTGTTGTCATCCCCCTCGGTCACGGTCACATCATCGATAGCCAGGGTGCGGGCCACCGGTTTGACCACCACCGAGACCCGATCGCTCACCGAGGCGCCGCTGGCGTAGGTTACCGTCACCTCGAAGGTCAGGGTCTCCTCGGCGGCGATGATGGGAGATGTGAAAGATGGGGTGGCGGTGGTGGCCCCGGAGAGGGTCACCGTCGTCCCGGAAACCTGGCTCCAGGCGTAGCTGGCCCCGTTGGCGTCGCCGTTCAGGGTAACCGCGCCCTGTTCGTTGCTGCTGGCGTCGAGCCCGGCCCCTTCGCTCCAGATGCCGGCATCCCAGGCCGAGGTGTCCCACGCGCTGCCGCCGGTGGTGTTGTTTTCAACGGCGGCGGCGCTGACCGTGAGGGTAAAAGCGTCCTTGGCGGAACTGGCGCCATCGTTGACTGACACGGTGATAGTCGCGGTTCCGGTCCGGCCCGATGTGGGGGTCACGGTGATGGTCCGGTTCGCCCCCGATCCGCCCAAAACGACGCCGGAGAGCGGTACGAGAGAAGTGTCGGAGGAGGCGACGCCGACCGTCAGGCTCGCCGCCGCCGTCTCCTCATCACCAATGGTGAAGCCAATGGTGCCGGTTGATGTGCTCTCGACAATCGTCCGGCTTGAAATATCGGAGATGGTTGGCGGATCGTTCACATCGACGATGGTGACGGTCACGGTGGCGGTGTTGGAGTCGACCGTTCCATCATTGACTTTGAAGGTAAAGCTATCCGCACCGGTTTCGTGTGGACCAGGCGTGTAGATATAGGCGCCCGTCGCCTGATCGGTGATGCTGGCCGTCCCTTTCGAACCGTTGGTGACGATGACATAGGTCAGGGTGTCCCGGTTGATATCGGCCGCGCCGAGAATACCGGTTCCCGAGCCGTGCTCGTTCAGGGACAAAACGCCGTTGTTGGCGGTCGGCGCATCGTTCCCGCCCAGGGGTGTGGCATCGTCGGCATCTGGCAGACCGTCGTTGTCATCGTCCAGGTCGGCCACATTACCGATGCCGTCCCCGTCGGTATCCACCGATTCATTCGGGTTGGTGGGGAAGGCGTCCGAGGCGTCCAAAACACCATCATTGTCATCGTCCGTATCGACGCTGTCGGCTATGCCGTCCCCATCCGAATCCAGGGGGGCATCCGGGACGAGGGGGGTGCTGTCACTGGCGTCGGGAATGCCGTCGGCATCATCATCGGTATCGGCGTTATTCCCGGTGCCATCTCCATCTGTGTCCGTCGTTTCGGTGCCGTCCAGAGGAAAGGCATCTTCGCTGTCCGCGACGCCATCGCCGTCATCATCGGTATCGGTATTGTTGCCCACACCATCCCCATCCGTGTCCACCGTCTCCGTGGGATCGGTGGGGAACGCATCATCAACATCCGGCACGCCGTCGCCATCATCATCGTCATCGGCATTGTTGCCCACGCCGTCCCCGTCGGTATCCGCCGATTCGGACGAATTTTTGGGAAAGGCGTCGGAATGATCCGCAACACCGTCCCCGTCATCGTCGCTGTCGCAGGCATCTCCATAGCCGTCGCTATCGGTATCGATCTGTCCGACGTTGTCAGCGGTCATGCAGTTGTCCGACGCGTCCGGGATGCCGTCGCCGTCGGAGTCGATGGCGACGATGGAAACGGTAACAGTGGCGGTGTTCGATGTGTCGGTGCCATCGCTCACCTGATAGGTGAAGCTGTCGGTTCCGGTTGCCGTGGCCGAGGGGGTATAGGTGAAAAAACCGGAAGAGGCGCTTTCGAGGCTCACGCTCCCCTGGCTGGGATCACTGGCGATGGCATAGGTCAGGGTGGCCCCTTCGGGATCAAACCCATCCAGCTTTCCGGGCGCGGTGGTTCCCAGGAGTACCGATAGTTCACCATCCAGTGCGATTGGGGCCTGGTTGCCGCTCCCGGATTGGCCGATGACGATGGTCACCCTGGCAACGTTGGAGTCCACCGTGCCGTCGTTGACCCGGAACAGAAAAAAGTCGGTGCCGGTCTCGCCGGAGTTCGGCGTATAGGTGAAGGCGCCGCTGCCAGCATCGGTGATGGTGACCGTTCCCCTCTCCTGACCGCCCTGGCCGGTGTAAAGGCTGTAGGTGAGCGAGTCCCCGTTGTGATCCGTCGCGGTCAGAACGCCGCTAACGGCGGTATCGCCGGTGGTGCTGAAGGTGGCCTTTGCCGCTTTGGGCGGGCGGTTTACCGCCGATTTGATCTGGTCGTTGGAATATTTGCCATTGCCGATGTCACTCACTACGGAAGCCGCATAATCCAGCTGCCCCAGAACGATCGAATCATCCATCTGGGAGGCGCCCGCCTCGCCGGTGATCAGACTGTCGAAAGAGGAGGCCAGGGACTCTAGCGGAGTATCGGAACCGGTCCCGACCAGCCCCCGGGCCATCCCGACGGCGGCGATCCCCTGATTTTTCAGTTTTTCGGATATCTTGGTGTTTTCCAGCTTGCTGGTGGCGGATGCGGTGTCCACCGTCGGCAGGACGGTGTTGATGGAGCCGCTCATGCCGCTCCGGACCTCGGCGGCGGTCATTTTCTGACCGGTGCTCTTGGTCACCTGAAGGGAGTTGTTCACCACCTCCGCAACCACCACCGCCGTCTCGACGTTGACCGTGGCGATGAAAGTGTCGGAAGTCATACCTGAAGGAAGATCGGCGGATATGTTCCCGCCATCCTTCTGACCGTCCATGTTGCCGTCGGAAAGATCCTCGGCAATGAAGGCGAAGGCCCTGTTCTGATCCGTGGCACTGGTTCCCGCCACCCGCCGCACCGTCTCGCCCATCGCCTCGGAGGATTTGGTGTAGGAGGCAATGTTGTCGGCGGTGATGGGTGTGGTGATGGGATCGAGATCGGCGTCGTCTCCGTCGACGCCGAAGCCAAAATTGGTCACCACCGTGACGGTGATCTCATCCACGTTTGCCTTGGAGACGTTGGCCAGATTGCCGCCCGCCTTGCTTTTGCTCGCCTGGGCGATGACGGTGGTGAGGGTGGAGACGTTGGCGGTGGTCTGGGTGGTCTCGGTCAGGATCGAGGAGAGATTGAGTTCCAGCGTCTCCCCGGTCACCTGGTCGGTGCCGCCGGTGACGGTGATCTCCAGCGGGAAGAGGGTTCCGGTGGGAATGTCCAGGGTATAGGTGGCGTCGGCGCCGCTCTGGGTGGTGGCCACCTGGTTGCCGTCGGCGTCATAGGCGGTGACCGTGGCGTTGACGACCGGCCCCTCGAACACGGCGCCGCCGATGGTGCTGTTCGAGGTGGAGGTTGAACCGCCACCGCCGCCACCGCAACCAAGGATGGTCACCAGCAAGAACGCCAGGAATAGATTGATATATCGAGAAAACACAGCAGGTTCCCCTCCCTGCAAGCCACTGCGGGCCATGCAATCGGAACAGCCAAACGAGTCATTTCACTTTGTCACGGGAATCCTTGCTTAGCCACAACTTAGATTCACCCCTCATCCACCCGCGCAAAGCTACCATCCCAGTTTTGAAAAATAAACCTCAAAATTTTCCAAAACCAGACGTACCAACATATTTCTATTCCCGAGATTTCAGCCAGCCCAACCATTTGGCTCATCGCCCGGCTTCCAGATTTCGCCGGGCACGATCAAAGGCGAAAATCATGGCAATAAAGTCATCAGGCGCGCGAGCAGAAATATTTTGTTTGATTGCTTTGTTGAACATTTACACGCAACACAGCATAATGATTACGACCTAAGCACGCAATCAAAATATGTGGTCAATGATGAATATGGATATTCACATCTGGCCATTAGGGTGGATGGCAAGCACGAACAACCTTGATCATTATTATCCTTGTTCAGTCGATTAGCTCAGTTTATGGTATCCGCGTTTTCCGCCACCACAGTCAAGGAGCGCGCCCCATGAACCTGACCTTGGACCAGTTCGATACCATCCACATGTCCCTTCGCCGGGCCAAGGCCGTTTCCAGGCTGATCGCCGAATGCTCGCAAGGCCGGGAGCAGATTGAGATGCCGGGGGAGATCATCTGTGCGGCGGCCTATCTGGTCGTGGATCTGCTGGATACGGCTCAGCAGGTGCTCCGCGAGGCGCGGGATGCCGCGGGAGGGGTCACGGTCCCGGATGGTGAGGCGCCGCAGTGACTGGAATTTGTGTGGAAACCGTTGTTGCGGAGGCTCTGGCGGTCCAGGGCATGGGGGGGCGGGTTTTGAATCCTTCTGCCCAGCGGGTATGATCACCGGGACCGGAAGGGAAAATCCGGTGCCCATGAATGTTCAATGGACTTTTCTCAATGGATTCCTGGTCCGGCATGCCACGTAAACCATCCGCAAAGAAGGCGAAAGCGCTCGCCCGGGCCGCCAAAAAAAGGGCCGCGCGCAAGCGCTCCTCCCAACCGGGAAAAAAGCGGACTCCCGCCCCGTCGTCGCGCGTTTTCACGGAAATGAATGCGGAACTGGCGCAACTGGTGGCGGACTCTCCGATATCCAAACGGGAGATTGATGAGACGGAGGAAGAGGTTTTTTTGCATCAGGTGATGGATGTGAATGCCAAGGCGGTGGCCCGGGACAGCGGTGTGAAGGAAGGGGATGCCCGCCTGATCATTGAGGCGCTCGTCCAGGCGGGAACGCTGGAGCTACGCGAAGACCTGCATCTGGTGCCGACGGTGCCGCTGTCTACGGATGTTGAGCAATCCCTGGAATAGGCGGAGCCACTGACCGGGATCATCACCGGCGCAGTGACATCCGGGAAACAGATGTCCCGTCAGCCCGGACTTCCGGTAAAATTGACAGCCGGGCCTTTTTCGATGCCAGTCACCCATGCCCACCAAAAATCACCCCATAATCACCCCTTTTTTTCGATCCCAGTCGCTCCCGCCCACCAAAAGCCACCCCACAATCGCCTCTTTTTTTCGATGCCAGTCACCCTTGCCCACCAAAAACCGGTGCACAATCAACCGGAAATTTCGATCCCGGTAACCTCCGTGCACCAACGGCGATTTCGAAATTTGGATTTGCAAGTGGTTGATTTCTCTATCCCCACCCACTCGGCCCAGGTGGAGTTGAATTGGAGAAAAGGGGGGTATTGAGAGAAAGGGGGGGATATTTCAGGTCGAGCGGGTGGAGTCGGAGGGGTGGTTCACACCGTGGGACCGGTGCTAACCATTGGAAACATTGGGGTATTTCCGGGGCATCTCCCAGGATTTTTCAGAGAAGAAAAACTGAGAAAAATTAGAGAGTTGTGGATGGCGGAGGAGCAGGGATTCGAACCCTGGGTGGGGTTGCCCCCACAACGATTTTCGAGACCGTCCCGTTCAACCGCTCCGGCACTCCTCCGGGTGATGCTGTTTTTTTGGCGGATCGATTTGGCGCGATCGATGGCCTGGGCGGACTCTAACTCATTTCGGGCGTGGATCACAAGCGTCCGGGCCGGTTTTTTTCGGGTTGGGTGGGGGTTGGGGTCAATCGGGTTCGGGGATGTGCCATTTTTTGCAGAATTGGGCGACGGTTGCCGGGTTGGCGTTGCTGATGAGCAGCTGTTTTTCCCGGGAACGGTGACCGCGCTCGATGGTGATCTTTCCTTTGGCCACCTTCAGCTCCGATGCCAGCCAGCGGCAGAGGGCCTTGTTGGCGGCGCCGTCGACGGGTGGGGCGGTGAGGGCGATTTTGAGGGTGGTTCCCTGCAGGCCGATCACCCCCTCACGGGAACTGCGTGGTTGCACGCGCACGGCGAGAAACAACCGGTCGCCCTCCCAACGGCAGGCGCTCTTCATGGTCAGGGGGTCAATACATCCGGGTCATTGGACCCGCCAGACCGATGATCAGATTTTGCAGCAGCGACAGTACGACTATGACCAACAACGCCGCGATCAACGGCGTGATGTCCAGGCCGGAGACGGTCGGTATCCAGGGACGCAGGGGGCGGACCGCCGGTTCGGTGGTCTGGAAGATGAACCGGGTGGCCGGTTGGTGCAGGTTGATGCGAAAGGGGCGCCCCTGACGAAAGGTGAACCAGGAGTGGATATGGAACCCACCCCGAATCAACAGCAACAACATGTAAAAGGTCATCAGCAGATGAACGACGCCGAGCAGGTCCACCATCAACGCCGACATGGCGCCGCCACTGCCGTGCAGCAGACCGGCCAACAGCCGTTGCAGGGCGGAAATTCCCAACAAGGCGACGATGGGGGACAGGTCCAGGCCCCCCAATGGCGGGATGAGACGGCGCAACGGCACCAACACCGGATCGGTGATCTGCGCCAGGCCGCGGACGATGGGATTGTACGGGTCGGGACTCACCCAACTCAACAACACCCGGATCAGGATCATCCAGATATAGATGCCCAGTAAAAAATCCAGAATAATGGCCAGGGAAGAGAGAATGCCCATATCGTTTTCCTTCAGCGCGATCGGCTAACCGTCACGCATCTCCCGTGAACGGTTCCAGGCGGCGCGCACGGCATCGATCAAGGCGCCACGGACGCCGGCCTTTTCCAGTTGCGCCACACCGGCGATGGTGGTGCCGCCGGGAGAGGTGACCCGGGTTTTCAACACGGCGGGATGTTCGCCGCTCTCATCGATCATCCGCGCTGAACCGATCAGGGTTTTGACCGCCAGTCGATCGGCCAGCTCCCGGGGCAGTCCACAGGCGACGCCGCCGTCGGAGAGGGCCTCGGCCATGAGATAGACGTAGGCCGGGCCGGAACCGGAAAGGGCGGTGACCCCCTCCATGAGCGATTCATCATTCACCTCCTCGACCTCGCCGACCGCCGCCATGATGTTGTGTGCCAGTTCCCGTTTGACCGCCGATACCCCGTCGCTGAAAATCAACGCCGAGATGCCGGCGCCGATCAGGGAGGGGGTATTGGGCATCACCCGCGCCACCGGCTGTCCTTGCGGTAAAATCCGCGTCAGACGCGACAGGGGGACACCGGCGGCGATGGAGAGCACCAACAATCCGGCATCCATGCCGGTGCCGATCTCGGTCAACACCTTTTCCACCACGCCCGGTTTGACCGCCACCACCACCGCGCCGGCGCCGGTGCCGGCGACGGCGGCGCGGTTGTCGGCGAAGGTTTGGATCCCGTAGCGGTCCTCCAGGGCCCACCGACGGTCGGCATCGGGTTCGGCCACATGCAGTTGCGTGGCGGCGACACCGTTGGCCAGCAGGCCCTGGATCATGGCCCTGGCCATGTTGCCGCCGCCGATAAAGGCGATATTGGCGCGGATCGATCGATCTTTATTCACGCTTTACCATCCTTTGCTTTAAAAACGGCGTATCTTGCTGGGCGTGCGGCCGGGTAGGGCCCGTACCCGATCCCAGGCGCTCTGGGCCGCCTCCCGGGTGTCGAATGGCCCCACCCAAACCCGTTTGTACCGGTGGTTGCGGACCGTGACCACCTGAGAATAGACCGGATAGCCCAACCGCGCCACCTCCCGCAGGGCCTCCCGGGCATAGCCGAAATCGCCATAGGAGGCCTCCTTGAAAACATATTTGCCCTTTTGGTGCGGCGAACCGTCCGCTCGGGCGGTGTGGGCCGCGGCGGTGGGTTTTGCCTCCTGGATGATCCGGGCCGTTTTCCGGACCGGTGTTTCCGCTTTGTCGGCCGCCGGTTGCGCCGCTTTTGCCACCTCCGGTTCGGCAACCGGCTCCACGGCCGGCGGTTTTTCCGGTTTCGGTTCGGGTTTGACGACAAGGACCGGTGGGGTTTCGGTGACGGTGGCCTCCGGGACCACCGGTTCCGAGGTGGCTTTGGCCGTTTGAATCTGCTTCCGGGCCCTGGCATCGATCCGTTGGATCTGGTGGCGCACGGCGTGAAAAATGGCCGGTTTGTCGCCCGGGGCGTCGGCGACGCGGGCGAACCATTGACGTGCTTCCGGGTCCTGATCGTTCATCAAGGCCTTTTCGCCGAGAAAAAACAACAGCAAACTTTCGCGGTCCCGCCTTTCATCGGTCTGATCGGTGCCACGGATGGTGGTCAGGGTCTGCTTGACGGTGGTGCGTCCCTGGAGAAAGGCGATCATCACCCCGGGCCAGTGTTTGGAGTCGACATCTTTTTTCAGGCCGGCAAAGGCCTTCCGGCCCGGTTTGCCCAACCGTTCCAGTGTCAGGAAAAGCCACATGCGGTTTTCCATGTTGCCGGGCCAGTGTTTCATGACGGCCCGGAAATCCCGCTCCGCCTCGGGATATCGTTCCAGCATGTAGAGGGAGACGCCGCGATAGGCGTGGCTGGCCGGGTTTTCCTCCGGTTTCAGGCGCAGGGCTTCATGAAAATCGGCCACCGCCCGTTGATAGCGCCCGAGCATCATGCGATTGCGGCCCCGGTGCAGGTAGGCGGGATCGTAACGGGTTTTATGGCGTAGAAAGGTGGTGAAATCCTCGACGGCCCGTTCATGGTCGCCGCGGGCGGCCTGCAGCCGGCCCCGGTTGTAAAAACTCCAGGGGTGGTTGGGCTTCAGACGGATGGCGATGTTGAAATCGGCGATGGCCGCCTCGGTGTTGCCGAGTTTGGCGTTGGCCAGACCCCGGTTTTGCAGGGTCAGATGGTCTTCCGGGTCCAGGGCGGCGGCGACGTTGAGATCGTCCAGGGCCTTGCCGGGTTCGCCCAGGGTCAGATGGGCGGTGCCGCGCAGGCGGAAGGAGTATTGATGGTTGGACTTCAGTTCGATGGCCTTGTCACAATCGCCAATCGCCTGACGGGTCAAACGACGATCCCGGCGATCGAGACTGATGCGATAGTTGGCGGCGCAGCGTCCCGAGTAGGCGGTCACTTTTTGATCGCGGCTGGCGTCCAGATCGCTCAGCACCCGGGTGAAGGCCTTGATGGCGCGATCAAGGTTTTGATCTTTCAGGGCCCGTGCGCCTCTGCGGAGAACATCGTCCACATCCGCCCGGGCCGGAACGGCAATCGACATTCCCAGAAACACCAACAAAACCCACTTTTTCATTCACCACTCTCCGTACATACGATGACACTCCCCCGCTCTCCACTGCCGTCCTGTCATGCAAACCTCATGCAAATGGTGGGGCGGCGCCGGCGGTTTTCAACGGGGGCCGGGGGCCGAACAGGGCGCTGCCGACCCGCACCAGGGTCGCCCCCTCTTCGACGGCCACCTCGAAATCCCCGCTCATGCCCATGGAGAGTTCCGCCATGGCGACCCCGGGCAGGCCGAGCGAATCCATCTCCGCGGCCAGTTCGGCCATTTTTTTAAAATAGGGCCGTACCGCCTCGGCATCGGCGGCGTGGGGGGGGATGGCCATCAAACCGTGGATGGCGATGCCCGGCAGGGGGGCCATGGCCGTCAGGGCTTCCGGCAGGGATTCCGGCGCCAGGCCATGTTTTTGCCGTTCGCCGCCGATGTTGACCTGCACCAGCACCGGCAGGGGCCGCCAGGATTCCCCTTGGCCGCGAACCCGTTTGTCGATCTCCCCGGCCAGGGAGAGGGAGTCGACGCTGTGGATCATCGAAAACAGCCGCACCGCCAGTTTGACCTTGTTGCGCTGCAGGGGGCCGATCAGGTGCCAGACCGGGGCGGCCGCGGCGGGGGCCGGTTGGACCAGGGGGATCTTGTCCCGGGCCTCCAGCACCCGGTTTTCCCCGAACAGGGTTTGACCCGCCGCCAGGGCGTCGCCGACGGCGCTGGCCGGTTTGGTCTTGGAGACCGCCACCAGCCGCACCCGTCCGGGATCCCGACCGGCGCGGGCGCAGGCGGCGTCGATGCGGGCGCGGATGGCGGTCAAATTTTCGTGGATGGATTTCATGGTTCGCTTATAAACCAATACCGGCGGCGGATCCATGTCTGGAATTATCGAAAGCGTAAATAGATTCGACGGCCGCCCCTGTTTCGCCTCCTTCCGGTTCCTTGCCGATGGCGGATCGATGGCCCATGCTGGTGGCGAGGAGTCGAACCCTGTCGCCACCCTTGCCGGGAGAGTTGATGATGAATGTTTTGGAAGCCATCGAAAAACGCCGATCCATCAAAAAGTTCGATGCCGATCACCGGATGAGCGGGGCGGAGATCGAACGGTTGATGCAGGGGGCGATTCTCTCGCCGACCGCCTTCAACATGCAAAATTGGCGGTTCGTGCTGGTGACCGATGCGGCGTTGCGGAAAGAGATACGGGCGGTCTCCTGGGATCAGGCGCAGGTGACCGATGCCTCGTTGTTGATCATTTTGTGCGCCGACCTGAAGGCCTGGGACCGGGATCCGGCCCGTTATTGGCGCAACGCCCCCAAGGCGGTGGGGGATTTTCTGGTGCCGGCCATGGGCAACTATTATCGGCATCATCCGCAGGCGCAACGGGATGAGGCGATGCGTTCCTGCGGCATCGCCGCCCAAACCCTGATGTTGAGCGCCAAGGCCATGGGTTATGACTCCTGCCCCATGGATGGTTTCGATTTCGAGGCGGTGGCCCGCTTGATCCATCTGCCGGCGGACCATGTGATCTCCCTGTTCGTCGTCATCGGCAAGGCCATCGATGGACCGATGCCCCGGGGCGGACAGTTGCCGTTGTCGGAGGTGTTGGTCCGGGATCGGTTTTGAAGCGGGCGGCGGTTTTTTCACCACGCTTGCAAGTGGGCGCCGTCCGGGGTGATTTCGGCGTAGGTTCGTTTGATGAAGCCGCTGTCCGGCTGGGTTTGCAAACCGTCGATCCAGGTTTGGATGGCCCGGTCATCCCCCCAGTGGGGGAATTCCATCAACGGTGTCCAGGTGCCGGTGTTGAGGTAGTGGTTCCCTTCCGGCAACGGGACATCCCGGGCGGCGTGACTGTGGCCGGCGACGAGGATGTGTTGTTTTCCCGGGGTCGGTGGCAGGGCATTGATCAGGGCGCGGTCTTTTTTGGAAAGATGGTCGTGGTCGTAAAAACCGTCCGGCCGGCTGAGATATTTTAATGCCGCGCGCAGGATGATGCGACCGCCGCCATGGTTGGCCAGCAGGCCGGCGGCGGTTTCGGTGCGGGTGCCGTTGGTCCAGGAGAGGATGGTTTCGAGGACCGTTGCCGAAGAGGCCCGCTCCTCGGGGGTCAGATGGGCGTGGAGGCCGGCGGCGATCTGTTGGATCCAGAAGGTTTCCTCATCCATCGGCCGCTCCGGCGCCGGGGAGGCGGCGGTGAGCAGCAGATTGCCCTTGAGCAAACTTTTCAGTTCGCGGCGTAGGCTGGCGGTTTTTTCGTATAGATATTGTTGCCCTTTTTTTGGCGCCAGATGGGTTAGTCCCTTAGCGGTGAAGTCTTGTTCAAAATGGCACGAAAATCATCCTGCCTG
>CAYFNE010000050.1:0-37549 GCA_964344355.1 uncultured Magnetococcales bacterium | reverse complement strand
CGGCGGCGATACTTCGGAGGATCCGAAACAGGTGTATGAACTCCTGGAACGATCGGAATGGTACGCCAGGGCCATCATCGAAGGCGGGGAAAACGATGAAGGTCACTTCCATCCCAGTGAAAATCCCACGGTACGGAACAAGATCAACGAGGTTCTGAAGGATTTGGAAAAATTCCGTACATCGGCCCAGGAGCGGATCGATCAGGCTTTGAAGGCCGGTGTCGCCGGCAGTGGCTCCGATCAACGGTTCGATGAACTTTACGACGCCATCCAGAACCGCCTGGCGGCCCTCATCGATGCCCATGGGCGGCCCGAACATCTGGCCGTGGTCCGAAATGCCGGCGAGGCCAGATTTCTGTTGGCCAACGGTCACCTGTTTTTCGAGGAACTGCTCTCCGGTGATGATGAAAACAAAATCGAGGACATTCTCGGTGGATTTCAGCGGGCCGAACAGCTGATGGTGAAAGCCGGCCACCAACTGGGCGGTGGTACCGAAGACGTGGTCCGTCAGATCGCCTCTTTCATCGAGGTCACCCGTCAACGCCATCAAAATCATCTGCGGACCGGTAACCTGGGCGCGGAGATGGACGAAGAGTTCGACAGCACCTTCGCCCGGTTCATCAATGATGCCGACATGGCCAAGGAGTTGATTCACGATGCCATGGCCACCGGACTGGTCATGGCGCATCAACATCGGGAGGAGGCGGAACGGACCATGCTGATTCTGACTCTTCTCGCTTTCACCCTGGCACTGTGGCTGGCCTATGTCATCAGCTCGAATATCACCGGTCCCCTCAACAATTGCAGAAGTCTTTTCACACGTCTGGCCGATGGTGACCTGGGCGTCCAGTGCAACATGGACCGTCGGGACGAAATCGGCGAGTTGTTCCGCTCCCTTTCCGGAATGACCGGAAAATTGCGTGAGGTGGTCATCCAGGTTCAGGGCGCCTCCGTGGCGGTAACCTCCGGTTCCAACCAGCTCTCCTCGACGGCCCAGACCATCTCCCACAGCGCTTCGTCCCAGGCCGCCTCGGTGGAGGAAACCTCATCAACCATGGAGCAGATGAGTTCCAACATTCGGCAAAATACCGAAAATGCCATGCAGACCGAGCAGATCGCCGACAAGGTATCCCAGGATGCCCGTGAGACCGGTCAGTCGGTCTCCGAGGCAGTGACTTCCATGAAGGAGATCGCCGACAAGATTTCCATCATCGAGGAGATCGCCCGCCAGACCAATCTGTTGGCCCTGAATGCCGCCATCGAGGCGGCCCGGGCCGGCGAACACGGCAAGGGTTTCGCCGTGGTGGCCGCCGAAGTGCGCAAACTGGCCGAACGGGCGCAAAAGGCCGCCGGCGAGATCACCCAACTTTCGGCTTCCAGCGTCGGCGTTGCTGAAAAAGCCGGTGCCAGTCTGACCGCCCTGGTGCCGGATATCGGCCGAACGGCTGAACTGGTGAAGGAGATCACCGCCTCCAGCAGCGAACAAAACAGCGGAACCGGTCAGATCAACAAGGCCATGCAACAGCTCGACCAGACCATTCAGCAAAATGCCGGGGCCTCGGAACAGATGGCGGCCACCGCAACGCAACTGGTCTCCCAGGCTACGGAACTTCAGAACGCTGTCGGATTTTTCCGCCTCAACGGTGACAACGATGCCGGTATGAGGTCCGCTCACGGTGGCAACGGTCACGGTGGCAACGGTCACGGTGGCAACGGCGGCGTATCGGCGCCAATGATCGCCAATCGGCACGGAAACAACGGTCATCACCGTGGCAATGGCAAGGATACGATGCCGCTTCTGCCACCACCGGCATTTGACGGAAACCCGCCAATGCGTTCGTTGGACGTGTCGGTCAGAGAAGACCCCGACTTCGAACGGTTTTGATTGAATCCTGAATGAGGCGCGGACCACCCGCGACCTCTCGCTGGAGCCCCGGATGGTTTTCCCTCCTCCCCCTCCCTCAGAGCCATTCGGGTCTCCAGTGCCTTCTTTCCAAACGTTCGAAAATTTCCACCTTCCGGTGGAACATTCATGGACCGTACGAGATGGTCGAAAAATTTTTCGACCGTTCCCGATCCGGACATGAAGAGATGGCCGACCACAGATGAAAAAATGGTGAAATCATGGCCAAAATTCTGGTTATTGATAACGATGAAACAGTTTGCCGCCGGATCGGGGAGATTTTGAACCGCGCCGGTCACGAAACCTACTGTACCAAGCATGCCCGGGAAGGAGCGATCGTCTGGAGAAAGGTCGATCTCGATTTGATCATCACCAATATCGTGATGCCGGAAATGGACGGTATCGAGGTGATTCGTTCCCTCCGTTATGAAGCCTTGAAGATACCGATCATCGTACTTTCCTCCAAGAACACATTGAACAGCGAATATTCAATCAGCGCCTGTCTGTTGCTCGGGGCCAAAGCCAGCATCGAAAAAAACTGTCTGGAACGGGAGCTCGGGAAAACCGTGGAGAGAATAGTCGATCGTTCCGCCGGGTAATCCGGCTGTGGGTTGAAAAGAGGTTTGCAGGCGTTGTGTAAATTAAAGTTTGACCTGAGGATGGTATCCTCAAAATACAGCCAATGGTGAAAGCGAACGCGGCATGACATTGCCGACAACCGCTCGAAAATGTATGAAACACGACGGTTTGAAATCGTTGATCCCGGGAGCGTAAAACAGACGCCCCATCTTATGCGTTGGGACCCACTCCCCAGCCCCCAACGGCAACGACATCCCACCGAAACCCGTTTCCAACAGTATCGGATCGACGATGGCCCCCCTCACCCGGGGCCGACCGCTACCGCCGCCCTTTCAGGCTGTAGACATAGGCCAAAACCTCGGCCACCGCCTTGAACAGCTCCGGCGGCACATACTGTCCCAGGTCCAGGTCCTGGAACAGGGTCCGCGCCAGGGGTGGATTTTCCACCAGCGGCACCCGATTTTCCTTGGCCACCTCACGAATGCGGGCGGCAATACGACCGCGGCCCTTGGCCACCAGTTTCGGCGCCTGCATCTCCCCCTGGCGATAGGCCAGCACGGCGGCGAAACGGGTCGGGTTGGTGATCACCACATCGGCCTTGGGCACCTCCTCCATCATGCGCCGTTGCGCCATCTCCCGTTGGATCTGGCGGATGCGGCCCTTGACCAGCGGGTCACCTTCCATCTGTTTCTGCTCATCCTTGACCTCCTGCTTGGTCATGCGCAGACCCTTGGTGTGTTCATACTTTTGATAGATGAAATCCAACAACGCCATGGCGATGAACACCAGGGTGACGATGGCCAACACCTTCAGGGCATCATCGCCGAAGGATTTGATCACATGATCGATGTTGGTGGCCGTCAGGCCGATGATGGTTCCGGCGCTGTCCTTCAGGGCCCAGTAAACCGCCAAACCGATCACCGTCATTTTCAGGACCGACTTGAACAACTCCACCAGGGATTTCATGGAAAAAAGCCGTTTGACGCCGTTGATGGGGTTCAGCTTGGACAGTTTTGGCGTGATCGGTTCCCAACTGAGCACGAAACCGTGCTGAATGATGCCGGCGAAAATGGCCATGACGGTAAAAACGATGAAAAACACCGCCAGATCGACGAATACCCCGGAGATGGTTTCGCGGATCAACACCACCACCCCGTGCGGGGTCAAATCCCGGGCCAGGGCTCCGGAAAGAAACAGCCGCATCTTGACCTGCAGGGCCGACCACAAAGCCTGGCCATTGAAAAAAAACAGGCCGGTGGCGGCCAAAAACAGAAAAGCGGTCCCCACCTCCCTGGAGTTGGGCACCTGCCCCTTGTTACGCGCATCGGAAAGGCGTTTACCGGTGGGTTCCTCGGTTTTTGAATCCTTGTCGGCATCTTCGGCCATGGTCCGAACAGTCCCTGATCAGAGGGGAAAACACGGGGAACGATGGAACCCGTTCCGCCGCAACCGGTTCACCGTTTGGTGATCTTTGGCCCCACATACACCACGTACAAGGGGGTATGGGCTGAAATCGGCTGGGAAAAATGTATTCGGTACTGTGGTGTCTTGATCTTTCCATGCCAGGTACATTTTATGGATTGACCCGGTTTTTCAGGATGTGGAAAGGTCATTTCCTTGTTGAAATCCCTTTTTTCACCATCCGATGAGTCGCTGAATCGTGCCTTTTCACCCGTGAAATAATTTTGATACAGATGGTGTCCCTCAGCGGTACGGTTCCCGGAGGCATCATTGGCATTTTTCAGTTTTTCCAATACGTCCAGCAGAACGATTATTCTCTCCGAGGCACTTTTCACGAAGGGTTGACCATCCAGATGGTCAAAAGCACTCCCGGAGATGGTAAGGCTTGGAAAACGTCGGCGGCAATGGGTTTCAAGCCGAATCCAGGAATCGATCGCTTCGGAGGAACTTTCCAGGGCACTCGAAAGTTGTTGATGGGTGGTATGGTTGGGTATTGAAACAGAACGATCGTCTTCGCCGGTCTGTCGCCACCACACCTTTAGTGATGAATCGTTCCATGAGGAGGGTATCAGACTGACCAACTGGTAATCCAAACCCCGAAATCGACGAAAAGCCGCCTCACCGATGGCCGTATCGGTGACGATCCGTTCCTGGCACTCCAGAAAGTCATCGGAATCGTGGATGCGTTCCCTTTCCCAAAAAGGACCGGTTTTGGTCAGCCACTGCATGAAGGCACGCCGTTCGTTTGGTTTCATGACTTGAACGGCCCGTGGCAGGACCTGGTCTCCGGTAACCTTGGCCTGGAGGATATTTCCATGACAGTACAGTTCACGGCCATGGCGCCTGGCCTGATTGCGCATGGTCATCAACCGGCCAATGGCCCGTTGGAACGAGGAAAGATCGGGAAACTGGCCGTCGATGGAAAGCTCGTTGAAAAACAGCTCCATATCACTCCCCCCAGCCGGCCAGAAAATTCATGTCCTTGTCGAACTGATCGAAAAACCCCTCCGGCCAATCATCGATGTTGCCCCGTTCATCCAAGAGCGGTTTGAAAAACTGGGTTTCATTTTTTGACCGTGGTCTGAAAAAGTGCAGTGCCACCTGATCGGAGGTGATGCGTTTTTTCCTTACTGCCCGGCGAATGCCATTGAGAACATGGTCGCTGTGGGTTTCGACGATCACCTGCACGCCGGCATTGGCAACTTCGGCCAAAAATTGACCCATTTGCATCTGTCCGGCCGGATGGAGATGGACCTCTGGATTTTCAATCAGCAACAGATCGTCCCGTTCAGCGGACAGGGCGGCGATGACGATCGGCAAAACCTGGGTCAAACCGAAACCGACGTTGGCCGGACGGTGATAATCGGTATCGTTGGATGTTCGCAGACCGAGGGTGACGGCATTCACACGGGGCACCTTGTCCAGCGCCATGCCGAATCCGGGAAAAAAGTCCGCCATTCGCGCCTCCACCTGCTGCAAACGCAAAGGCGAAACATCCACCATTCGCAACCCTTCCAAAACCGGTTGATCCATGCCCATGTAAAGCAGGCTGATGGCATGCTCACCCTTGGGGCCGACGACCCGGGTTTTTTGACGTTCTTCCATGGGATAAAACGCCTGTGGCCCGATCCGTTCCGCTGTTACATAGGTGAGGTTTCTCAGTTTCCCGGCCAACCGGTCGATGGTCGCACCCTGATCGGTGGGTAGCAAATATTGCAATCGTGAAGGGGATGTAAAACTGGACCGATCAATGGTCACCCGATCCAGGGCCATGGACATGTCGGCGCGTTCGCCGGAAAAACGCCAGGATAAAACATGTTCTTTGGTATGGAGGTTTAAATCGAAGGAGTTTCGGCCATAAACTTGATCCACCACATCCTGAACGGTACCCAGTTCAAGGATGGACCCGTTCAACATCAAACGGGTGGACCATTCATGTTCACGCATGGTTTGATGTAACAGTACCAATGCTTGCAAAATGGTCGATTTTCCCGAGGCATTGGTACCGGACAACAGGGTCAGGCGGGAAAGATTCAAATGAATGGTTTCAAAACATTTAAAATGTTTCAGATTGATTTTTTCAATCACCGAACACTTCCTCAAACATGGCATTTGTTTTTTCGAAACGTATCAGGACTTTTTTTCGATCATTGGTTCCACGGGTAATGGACTCTATGAACTCTGGATCGTCCTGTAATCGATAAAAAGCCTCTCGAAGAGGTTCCGCACAGTTCATGACGACTTCCGTTGAATAACGGGCCAACCCGGTTGACATCACATCCCAAAGGGATGCATTGAGAACACTACGTTTTCCGGAGGTTGTTACATGCCTTCTAAATGCATGTTTATCAAAAACTGCAAAATTGTTTTTTAGCCCACGTCTAAATTGCACGGTTAGATCAAATAATTGGTCGACATTAAACTTGTTCATAATATTTAATGCCTCTGACAAAAAGAGATCCATATCACTTTTGTATTTTTCGGTGCCGAGCAGAAAAAAAGCGCAAAACCGATTCACGAATTCCCGATCCCGCATTATTTTTTTATCCAAACTTCCACCCGTTGCCTCCTCGAACAAATCGGTGTTGGACTCCCTTTTCAGGAATTTTGTAGCTTCTCCATTGCAGAGACAGTTTCGCATTTGCTGCCGGGAAAGAGCAACGCCACTGTTCACCCGATCAAAAATGTCCAACAAGGCTTGCAAGGGAACCTTGGAATCGATCACATAGAAGGAAAGATTGCAATCTTCCACCCGATTTTGCAATTTGGGCGGTAGGTCAAGAAATTTTTTGCCATTGAGATCCGGATGATGTTTCAATTTTAGGGAAAGTTCATTTTTCAGAAAACGTTCAAAAGTTGAAATACGTTGCAAACCATCGACGATTATCATGCGGCCTTCCGGGTCTTCGGCCAGATAAAAGACCGGCAACGGAATCCGCATCAGCACCGATTCGATCAACTTGCTCTGTTTATCTTCAGGCCAGATGAAATCCCTTTGAAAATCCGGATCCATGATGTAACCACCCTTTTCAATTCTCCGGGTGACCTCATAAACAGTACGCGACTCAGAACGGATCAGGACAGTATCGATTGGATAACCAATGGAAAGAAGATCATCGGGTTTTTCGATGCCTTCGATCTCTTCCAGTGGCTGATTTGTATGATAGTTTTTCACAAAATAATATTCCTTGTCCAGAATGCTTTTTTTCAAACTTACATCCCGACGATCTTGAACGCCATGGAAAAAAAGGCGTTCATCTCCTCCATCAACACCTGGGCATAGACCACCATGATCAGGCCCAGGACCACGAAACCGATCATCTGGGCGATGGGCATGGCCAGGAAGAACACCTGAATCTGCGGGGAGGCCTTGTTGATCAGGCCCATGCCGAGATAGAGCAGTTTGGTGGCGCCGATGACCGGGGCGGAAATCAGCAAGGCCAGTTGGAACAGCCGCACCACCGAGGCCGCCGCCGATTGCAACATGGTGTCGGCCGGCGGCAGACCGGTACCGATGGGCAGGGTGTGAAAGGAGCCGGCGATGCCTTCGAGCAGCAGGTGGTGACCGTTGATGGTCAAAAACAGCATCAATCCGACCAGATAGAGCAGATTGCTGATGACGCCCTCCTGCATGCCCGAGGTGGGGTCCATCACCTTGGCCATGGAGAGGCCCATCTGAAAGCCGATGACGGCGCCGGCCACCTGGGCGGCGACCAGCACCCAGTGGACCATCATGCCGACCACGGCGCCGATCACCACTTCGGTGGCGCCGGCGGCGACCATCTCCGTCAACGTGGCCTGCCCCTCCTTGGGCCAGGTGGGCACCACGGGAAAGATGACCAGGGTCAGGACAATGGCGAACACGGCCTTGATGCGCGCGGGACCGGCGGCGCGGGAAAAAAAGGGCGCCGACAGAAACAGACCGGTAATGCGGGACAGGACCAGCACCATGCGCTCCACCTCACCGATGGAGTAGCCGAAAAAATCCATCATGGCGATGGGATCCATCGATCGTTACCGGCGGGTCAGTTGACCATGGCGGGAATGGAGTTGAACAAACGGGTGAAATAGTCCGTCAATGTTTGCACCATCCACGGCAGGGTGATGGAAAGGGTGAGAAACGTGGCGAGGATTTTGGGGATGAAGGTCAGGGTCATCTCTTGAATCTGGGTGACCGACTGGAACAGGGAGATGGCGATACCCACTACCAGGGCGGTGCCCAACATCGGCGCGGAGATGGTCAGGGCGATGCGGAGCGCCTCGATGACCAGTTCCAAAATGTTTTCAACGGGCATGGCGGCGACCCTCCAACCGGGAAACAACGGGAATCACTCCGGTCACTTTACCGTACGTTCAAACGGTTGACACCCGTAAAGTGTCCTTTCGGCCAAAAAAAACCGGCCCGCAGCCGTTTTCAGGTGGCAAAATCGGCCAATAATTCCGAAACCGGCTCGACACCGGTGATCAAAAGATGGTCCCGCGCCCGGGTACAGGCGACATAAAGCAGATGGCGTTCGCTATCCAGGATTTCATCCAGGTCCGCTTCGTCAGCGGCGGTTTCGATGCGCGCCGCTGGCGGCAGCACCGCCTCGTCACAGGCCATCACCACCACGGCCCGGAACTCCAACCCCTTGGCGGCGGGCATGGTGAGGATGGCCAGGTCACGGGCGGAGCCGCCAATGGTCCGGATCACCGCCTGCGCCCGACCGGTCTCCGTGGACGAGCGGACGAACAGGGCCATCTCCGCCGCCGGGAAACCTTCCCGGAGACGGTGGGACAGCCAATCGGCAACGGCGGCGCATTCGGCCGACATATCGGGAAAAGAGTGGATTTCCGGCTCCGGCCCGTCAAAAATCGACTGGACGCCGAGCCGGCTTTCCCGCTGGCCGTCCACATCGCTCACGGCGGCGGGCAACAACCGGTCGGCGCGGCGGCGGATCTGCCGGGAGGTGCGGTAGTTGAGGCGCAACACCCGGGAACGGCCCCGGATATCGATGCCCAGGGCGCGCCAGGAGAACGGTTGTTGAAAAATTCTCTGACCCAGGTCGCCGGTGAAAAACAGCGCCTCCTCCCGGGGACCGGCCAGGGCCGCCAAAAATCGCAGGGCCGGCACCCCCAGGTCCTGGGATTCGTCGGCGATGATAAAATCGAACAGCGGCCGGTTTTCCCCGGCCAGTCCCGCGGTCAAACGGTGGAGCAAATCGGCCCGGGTACACAATCCCCGCTCTTCCAAACGGTGACGGACCCGCTGGAAGATCGGCCAGAGCAACGCCCGCCGTTGACCGTCGAGCGGCGATTTTCGCCCGGGCCGCGGGGTCCGCCGATAGGTTTGCCAATCCCGCACCTGCCAGAAATCGACCACATCGTTCCACTCCCGCCATAAAAACCGCCGGTTGAACCGATGGTCATCCAGCGCGATCGCCGCCTCGTCCAACAACCCTCGCACCGTTTCATCCGCTACCAGGGCCGGGGGACCATGGCGGTCGGCATGGAGCCGTTCGGCGATGGCATCGATGGCGTGAACGGCCAGCCGCCGGATGATTTTCGGCTCATTGCCGGCCAGGCGCTGCAAACGGATTTCAAGATCGGCGGCCAGGGTATCGGAAAAGGTGGTCAGCAACACCCGGGAATCGGGATGGGTACGAGCCAGGTGGACGGCCCGGTGCAGGGCGACGACGGTCTTGCCGGTGCCGGCCGAACCGGCGATGCGCGCCGGTCCCCGATATTTGCGCTCGACGAGACGTTGTTGCGCCGGGTGCAGAAAAACGGTCCATTTATCCCAGGGAAAGGCCAGGGCCCGTTCCAGGGCGGCGGCATCGTTCATGGTCACGAAACGGCGCCGGGCATCGGGATGGTCGAAGGGATCACCCGGATGGTCCACGGTGGCGGTTTTTTCCGGGGGAACGCCGGCGGCCAGGTCCAGCAATCCCTCGGTCGCTTCCCCGGGCAGGTAGGGGGCCAGTTGCAGGATGTTTTCCTGGTTGGCGGCCCGCACATCGGCGATCCAGTCGTCGGGTACGCCGATGGCCAGCAGGTCCATCTCCGGCACCCCGTCGAACGGCAACGGCAGATAGGGTTTCACCGCCGGTTCCGGCGTCGACGTGTACAGCGACCGTTCCTCGACGGTCGAGCGGATGACCCGCAATTGCGCCGCCCCGGTGACCGGGTGGGTGGCGATTTTGCGGTTTTTCGCCCAGTTGCGGGCGGCCTCATGGCCATCGACGAGGAGCAGCAACAGATCGGCGTCGCGTCTGTAAACGATCAGGCGCAGGAAATCATGGACGCGCGACGTGAAAAAAAAAGGGTCCGCCGCCTCCTCCAACCGGTGCAGCCGTTGATCGGCATCGGTCGGGTCCAGTTGCAGATCGAAAGCGGCGCTTTTGACCGCTTGTTGATCGTTCCGGTCCAGTTTGGCGAGACTGTCGACGAAGGTGTCGGCGATGCGGAAGATCATCACGTCACCGTAAAAATTTTCATCACCTCATCGCCGAGATGGTTGATCACCTTGACGGCGATGCGGCCCGAACGGGGTTTGTCGAAGGGACGGGAGAGGTCGCTGTGCAAACTTTCCCAGGCCTCGCGGTCGATTTCGCTCTTGAGGGTGGTTTTCAGGGCCCTGTAGGGATCGTTGGCGCCGAGAAAATAGGCATGGCGGATGAAAAAGCTCTCTTCGTTGTAGTCACTGTCGATGAACCAGCAGGCGATGCCGTCGGCGCCGCTGGATTGCACCTTGCCGGTTTGCGGATAGAACAGGTCGATGCCGTTGATCTTGACCCGGATCCGCCCATCCCCGTTTTCGAGGATATCGATATCCGGCTCGCCGAAGATGACGAACAGATTACCGGCGCCGCTGTTCTTCAACTCCCCGGCCATGTGCAGATCGGCGTTGATACGGGCCTTGAGCACCGGAAGCCGGCCCAATTTGTGGAATTCACCGGCATGGGCGTCATAGCTGAACGCGCAACTGATCAGCAGATCGAAGCCCGCCTCCCCGGCCTCGCGGGCGGCGCGCACCAGATCGTTCCGGGAGACGGTGCCGAACTCCGGGCCGATGAAGATGCCGGCGCGCCGTTCCGTTTCCCCCTCCATGAACCGGCCCTCGGCGCAGATGTATGCCCCGGGCCAGCCGTGCAGGCTGGTGAAGGTGATGCGGTTTTCCTTGTGGACCTGCTGGGCGCCGGCGGTGCGCAGGTTGTCGAGGATGATGTGGACGAAGTCCGGGTGTTCCTGGTAAGGATCGCCCGCGTCCAACCGATCATAGGCATCATCTTCAACCAATACCCGGTGCGGGGAGGCGCTCTCGACGGTAAACGGACCGGCCACCCGCACCTTGGACTTGTCGATGTGGGGTTTGTCGTAGAGATATTCAAAATCGGCCCTGGCGGCGATGGCGGCGTCGATCTCCGTTTGCCGGGCGATGCGTTCCCGCCACCACCGTTGGTGAAGATCCCGGACCTTGGCCGGCCACCGTTTATCGCCCTCCCGGGGGATCTCCCACTCCCGCCAGGTCCGCCCCAGGGCGGCGTTGAGTTGTTCCCGCAACGGTTCCAACCGTTCCTGGAACCGTTCCCAGATGAGATCGATTTCGGCATTGTTGGCGATGGATTTCAGGGTGATGTGCGGCACCCGTTCATAGACGAAACCGTGGCGGATGTTGCCATGGGCCGGGGCGGGAGAAGGGGCGGAACGGGTGATTTCCGCCTCTTTTTTCCGGCCCTCGGGGCTGTCGGCCAGCAGGTAATAGGGATACCGGGCGCCCATGATCCGCCCCCGCGCCAGGGCCAGGGCGACCCGTGAGGTATCGATGGTGATCCAACGCCGCCCCCACTGTTCCGCCACGAAGGCCGTGGTTCCGGAACCGCAGGTGGGGTCCAGGACCAGATCGCCGGGATCGGTGGTCATGAGGATACAGCGTTCAACTACCTTTGGATTTGTTTGAACAACATAAACTTTATCGCCAGTAAAGTTCCCGGTTCCGGTATCTGTCCAGATATTGCCATGAACGGCCAATTCGAAATCACTGTGAAAACGAACATAACGGATCGAATTTTCGGCCATGTGTATGCGATTGGCATATAGCAGGCGATTCATTCCAGTTGGATGTGATGCTTTCCAGTGAGAATTTTTTTCCCAGCAATCAAAAGTCCGCCCGAATGCTTCAAAGGGCTGTGGCTCTTTTGCTTTTCCCTGTGATATCAAATTATCCGGTTGATATGGTTTGGCGCCTTCAGGGATATCAATTTCATTTCGTTTTTCACCGGCACTGACACCACGATATGAAAAGTCGCTCATCATCAACCATTTTGCGTTGCCTTCACCCAGTATGAATTTTTTTTTGTAATAAGGAGACCTTGATTTTCCAGTTTTTTTGTCTTTGGCATACCAAACAACGAAATCTGACATGTTTCCAAGATACTCGGCCTGAAAACCAGTCGTTGTTTGAATGGCAATAAGACTGACAAAGTTTTCCTCCCCGAACACCTCATCCATCACTGCACGCACCCGATGCACGTTTTCATCGCCGATCTGGACGAAAATGGACCCGGTATCCGCCAGCAGGTCCCGGGCCACGGTCAATCGGTCACGCAGATAGGTGAGATAGGAGTGAATGCCATCGCGCCAGGTATCACGAAAGGCCTTCACCTGCTCCGGTTCGCGGCTGATGTGTTCCCTTTTGCCATCCTTGACATCACGGCTGGTGGTGGACCATTGAAAATTGGAGTTGAAACGGATGCCGTAGGGGGGATCCAGATAGATGCACTGTACCTGCCCGCGCAGGCCCTCCCGCTCGGCCAGGGAGGCCATCACCCGCAGGGCATCGCCCAGGATCATGCGGTTGGACCATTTGCCGTCATGCTGGTAAAAATCGGTGACGTCGGCCCCCGCCGGCAGACCGTTGAAATCGGCGAACAGGTCCAGTTGCAGTTGTTCGTCCCGGGGTGCGCGCGCCTCGGTCTGACGGCGCAAATCCTCGATCAATACCTTGGGATGCACCTTCTCCTGAATGTAAAGCGGCGGTGCGTGCACCACCAGGTCCGACCAGTCCCGTTCATCCTTGCCGCGCCACACCAGTTGTGGATCCAGGTCCCGGTTGCGCCGCTCATAGGCCAGGCGGATGGGCTGTTTCTCCTCGTCATGCATCACCGCCTGATACTCGGCGGTGGGAATGTTCCTGCGGCTGGCTTGCGGATGTTGCAGCGTTTCCACCGACAGCTTTTTTTTGGGTTTCCGCGTCATCGATCAGGCCCCGTTGTCGCATCGGTCGCCCGTGGAGGCGGTTTTCCCGCCTCTCCGGCAACGAACGATTCGACCAACTCAAAAAATTTGGATTCGATTTCGAACAGTTCCCTCAACTCCGCAAAGGCCCAGCGGCCCTGGTCGCGCAGATGGTTCACGCCGGGGATCCAGTAGTTGCGCATGGTGTTGGCCTTCTCCTTGGCATCCTCGCGCCGATACCCCTTGATTTCGACGATCAGGTTCAACGGATCATCGCGGCCGTCATCCAGCTTCAGGATAAAATCGGGCCGATAGACATGATGGCCGCTACCCAGCCGGTAGGGAACCTCGAAACCCAGATTTTGGTTTTTGACATAGGCCAACACCCGGGGGTGTGACTCCGCCACCCGGCAAAATTCCGCCTCCCATTCGCTGTCGCAGATCACCCAGTTGACCTGACATTTGCCCGGATCGGTCTTCCAGCGCCTTTTTTTCGAGGTGGTGAAATGGACCGAGGCGCTGGATCCGGTGGGATTGTACGGATCCAAAATCGCCCGTAACGGATTTTTATCCCCCATCGACGCCTGCAACCCGGCGGCGATCCGTTCACAGGCCATGTCGGCGATCTCCTGATAGACCAACTGGGCGGGATGGGTGCCCCCCGTGCACCGTAAAAAACCACCATCCAACCATTGGCGGACGATGCGCCTCAACCGCCCGAACAGGTGCCATTCCGGCTCCTGGCCCGGATCGCGAAATTTGAACAACAGCAGATGTTTGGCCAGATGGAACACCAGCGAGGAACGGCGCACCGCTCCCAGATGTTCAACGGTCAGTTCCACCCCTTCGCCGATGATGCCGCGGTTTTCGGTGATCGACGGTCCCACCAGGTCCGGGGTCAGTTCCAGGATGGAATCGTCATCGAAACGGGCGGTCAAATCCCCGTCGAGCCGATGGAGCCGATAACCCTCGACGCGGGGAAAAACGATTTCCAATCCATCCCGTTCCGGCCGCACGGCATGAACCCGAACCGTTTCCCGGGGCGGAGGCGGTTCGACCCGAATCGACTGGGCGGTAAAATCGAAGGGGATGCCGAACACATCGGCATATTCGACATTGAACCGGTTTTCCGCATTGAGATCATAACATTGACGGCGCAGCGCCCGGCCGATCACCTGTTCGCACAACAGTTGGGTGCCAAAGGCGCGTATGCCCAAAATATGGGTGACGGTGTTGGCGTCCCACCCTTCCGTGAGCATGGACACCGACACCACACAGCGTATGGCGGCGCCCAGACGGCCCGGTTTGCCGACGGTGTTCATCACCTCGCGCAACAACGCGGCATCGTCGATGGATTCGGCGGCCCGTCCGCCATCCCCGCGTTCGATGATCTCGCGCCGGAAACGGTCGATCTCATCCGCCGCCATGGCGCGAAAATCCTTGTCCAGGGCCTCGCCGGACTCCAACTGTTCGCTGTCGATCAACAGGGTGTTGGGACGGGGCAACCGGTTGCCGTGTTCATCGTGATTTTGGAACAGCTCCAGACGGCCCCGTTGCAGGGGGGATCGTTCACCATCGGCGCCCTCATAATGAAAACCGGAGACGAAATCATAGACCAGCTTCGAGGTGGCGGTGTTGTTGCAGACGATGATGAAGACCGGCGGCGTTTCGGTGCCGGCCTTTTCCCACAGGGCGAAGGTTTTTTCATAATGACCATACAGGACGTACAGGGCGGTTTGCAGTTCCGCCGGCAATTTCAGCGGATCGAGCCCCTTGGCCGTCTTGCCCCGGCCCTTTTTGGGCATTTTGGTGCCGATGTGATGCCACAGATTGCGAAATTTGGGCATGTCGCCACTGGGCACGTTGTCCGCCACCGGCACACGGGGCAGTTTGACGATGCCGCTTTCGATGGCGTCCATCAGTGAAAAATCACACACCGTCCAGGGAAACAGGGTGCCTTCATCATAACCGGAGCCGGTGAGGAAAAAAGGCGTCGCCGACAGGTCATAAATGGCCCGCACCGCCATTTTGCCGGCCTTTTGGATCGCCTCGATGCCGGAGATCCAGAGCCGGGCCGCCTCGTTGTTTTTTTGCGCCTCCTCCCGTTCATCCCCCTTGAGCCGCCCGGCCGGTCGGTCGTCCGGTTTTTCCCGGTAACAGTGGTGGGCTTCATCATTCAAGATGACGATGTTCTTCAAGCCCATCAGGGCCGGCATGGCCCGCTGGATCATCTGGCCGACGCTCTCCGTGGTCCGCAACGGTTGGCCATGTCCGCGCAACAACGCCCGGCCCACCCGCGAAAGCGCCAACCGCTCCTTCAATTTGAACGAGTGATAATTGGTGATGACGATCTTGGCCCGATCCAGGTCCGGCAGCAGATCATTGGGCAACAGCTCCCGGCTGCGGTAATAGCTGTCGGGATCATTGGGCAACAAAACCCACAGCCGGTCGCGGATGGTGATGCCGGGGGTGACGATCAAAAAACCCCGTGAAAATCCGGGACTGCGCGGATACCGCACGGCGTTGACCGTCTGCCAGGCGATCAACATGGCCATGACCGTGGTCTTGCCGGTGCCGGTGGCCAGTTTCAGGGCCAGACGGTACAACCCGGGATTGGCATCGTGACTGGCCCGTTCCAGCAGCTGCAGATATTTTTGCCCCCGTTTGCCGAGCTTCGGGGCCACTTCGGTCAACCAGATGATCGTTTCAACCGCCTCGACCTGACAAAAAAAAGGCCGCAGGCCCTGAAACGGATGGTGCCGCCAATGTTGCAACAACCGGGCGGTGACCGGCGTCACCTGCCACTGACCGGGGGAAGGGAGCGCCCGCCAGGTTTCCACCTGGTGACGGATCTCATTGATGAAGGCGGAGGTGTCATACTGCTGTTCCTGGCTGGAAAGCCCATCGAACAGCAACACCCCCTGTTTTTCGTCGGCGGGGCGCCGTTTCGGTTTCGGTACCGGCGATATCAACTGGGACGGGCGCCGTTCGTCGATGAGACGATCCGTCGGTTGACCCTCCCCATCCAACTGCCAATGGCGGTTCGGCCGTTCATAGGGCGAATTTTGGATGGGATTGCTGAAAAAATGGACCGGCATGAAACGGGGTTCGCCCTATCTTCAGGGATTGAAAGGGGTCAATCGGCACGATGAACCGTTCCCGGTGCATTATACCCAATGAGTCCCTTGAAACCAATGATCGGCTGTGGACAGTCATCCTCTCAGGTTTTTCGCCATCCCGCTCCCCGGCAACCACCCTCATCGATCGGCCCATCATCGGAACAGAGTGGCGAGATTTCGGCGGGTGCGTTGTGGAAGATAGTGATCGATCCAATGATTCAAGGCTTGAACCGCCTTTGGTTCCGGTTCCCGCGGGATCTGTTTGAACAGCACCACCACCCAGTTTTCAAGGTGGAGATGAAAGGTTGCGATCTCCCGGTCGATCCGATCGCGCAACCGCTGAAAATTTTCCCCGGTCGCCAGTGGCCGGTCGGCCGATGAATTTCCCCCCATTTTCCGAGATCGATTTTTCATGAACGCCTCCGTCGATCGATCGTAAAACGTTTCAAAAAAACAACGGGCAAAAGCGATGCCAAGCGGCCAATGCGGGGATGACCGGGACCACCGGGGCGAAACAGGTTGAAAACCGGGCGGATGGACGACCATCCAATCCCGGTCCAACGGATCGATTGGCCGGACAATATTGCCAATATTGGTCGAAAAAACCATTATTGGCGCGCCATGTCTGGTTTGTCGGCACCAAACACCCCCTTGCAATCGCTCGGAGCCGGCCCGTCACCGGGCTGGGGGGGCCGGGATCCATTCTTATAATTTTCCTGATTTTTCAAGAAAGCACAAAAAAAGTTCCGGCAGGGATCGTTGCAGTGCCGCGGAATGGTCCGGATCCTGCCAAGGTTATGGCATGGCAAACATTCACTTCACCAACCGGACGGGAGGGTCTGTCAATGTGTGTTTATTCGGGATCGGGAAGATCGGTGTGGCCGTACACCCTGGTCGCCTTGCTGATGATCACGGGCCTGGCCATTCATGATGCGGTATCCTCCCTGGAACAAGGCCTGCCGGCGTCGGGAATGGAGAGCGCCGGCCTGGACCTGGACACCGGGCGACCAGCCTCCCCGAACCGATGATGGCGCCGATTTTTTCCGCTACCCCACCGCGGTTTTGGCCATTTTGATCTTTCGCACCAGGGTGCGCAGGCTGACGCCCAGTTTTTTCGCCAGTGTTTCGCGGGTGCCGTCGTGGCTGGCCAGGGCGTGTTGCAGATACCGGCGTTCCACGGCGGCCAGGGTTTGGATGCCGTCGACCCGGAACGGTTTTTCCCCCGTGCCGCCGTCGAGCGGCGGGTCGAGGCCGGCGACGGTCGGCTGCGAGTGGATATCCGGGAAATGGATCGGTTTCAACAGCGGACCGCCCGCCAGGATGCGCGCCCGTTCCAACATGTTTTGCAGCTCACGGATATTGCCCGGAAACGGATAGTCGGCCAATCGGTCCAGGGCCGCTTCCGAGAGGGTGATCGGTCCTTTGCCGGCATGGCGTTTCAGCAGGGAATCGGCCAACAGGCCGAGATCCTGCCGCCGCTGACGCAATGGGGGCAGGTGGATGGGAAAAATGCTGATGCGATAATAAAGGTCCCGGCGAAACCGCCCGGCGGCGACCATCGCCGACAAATCGCGGTTGGTGGCGCAAATCAGGCGGAAATCGACATATTTCGCCTCGGTACCGCCGACGCGGCGAAAGGTGCGGGTCTCCAGCAGGCGCAACAGCTTGACCTGAATCGACGCCGAAACTTCACCGATCTCATCCAAAAAGAGCGTGCCACCGTGGGCCGCCTCGATCAGGCCCGGTTTATCGAAATAGGCGCCGGTGAAGGCGCCTTTTCTATGGCCGAACAGTTCACTCTCGAACAGGTTGTCCGCCAGTCCGGAACACTCCACCGGCACGAACGGTTTGTCCACCCGTTCGCTCCCTTCATGAATGGCCCGGGAGATCAGCTCCTTGCCGGTGCCCGACTCCCCCAGCAACAACACCGTCGTCGGTTCCCGGGCCACCCGTTGCACCAGCTCCAACATTTGATTGAAGGCCGGCGACTTGCCGACCAGCCCCACTGGCGTCGGTTCGGCGCTGGCCACCAGGGTTGGCCGTAAAATTTCCAAAAAATAACGTGTCGTGCCGCGCCCATCGCGGATGGGCCGGATTTCGATATCGACGAACTCGCGCCCTTTCGAGGAGAGATGGACGTGCAGCATGCGCTCCGACTGTTGAGAGTCCATGCAGGCGCGCAGGGGACAACACTCCCCGGCCTCGTCACACGGCCGGTTGAATCCGTGCGACACCTCATAACAGTGCGAACCGACCAGGGAACGGTCACCGTCCACCGTCTCCCGATAGGCCTCGTTGGCGGCCAGGATGCAAAAGGTCGAATCGAGCAAAATGGCCGGATCGGTAATGGCGGCCAAAATCGCCATGGCCCGTTTGGAGGGTGCCGGCCGCTTGGACGGTGGGTTCATGGGCACAATTTCGCTGAAAGGTCAATACCGGCCAAAACAACTCTGAATGGCACGCCAATGATAGGATGGCAACGGAGATCGATCAAGCGATTCAAGGGGGCCGTGGTTGGGAACGGCAGGGACGAACGGGATACCGGGTTCAACGCGTCAACCGGTAATAGAGCTGGGGCAGCTTGCGCGGCAGCTCCGATGCCTTGCGGATATGGGCGAATCCGCCGGGGCCGAACAGATGGGCTGAATAGTCCGCCGCCTCCCGGTCCATGGTGACGCAAAACGGTTGCACCCCGGCCTTCTGCGCTTCCAGGATCGCCATACGCGTATCCTCCACGCCGTAACGTCCCTCATAGTGGTCGATGTCATTGGGTTTGCCATCGGTCAGCAACAGCAGAAGCCTTTTGGCCACCGGTTGACCTTCCAGGAGGGTGGCCCCATGACGGATGGCGGCGCCCATGCGGGTGTAGAAACCGGGTTTGACCGCCTGGATGCGCCCCCGGACCCGACCATCGCAGGGGGCATCAAAGGATTTGATTTCATGGACGCGCACCTGTTCGCGTCGGCGGGAGGAGAATCCGTAGAGGGCGAACCGGTCGCGGGAGGCGGAGAGGGCTTCCGAAAAGAGAAACAGGGCGTCGCGGATCAGATCGATGATGCGCATTTCGTCGTTGATCCACGTGTCGGTGGAGAGCGAAAGGTCCGCCAGCAGCAGTGTGGCCAGATTGCGGTCCTGACGGCGCAGATCCCGATAGAGACGGTCCTCGGCCACCGGGCCCGCTCCGGACAGGCGCGCGCTCCGGTGGTGGATATAAGCCTCCAGGTCCGGGTCCACCCCGTCATGCTGCCGCTTCCGCCAGATGTGTCCCAGTCGCAAGGTTTCAAACCGGGCCCGCAACTGCCGGGCGGTTTTTTCCAGGTGATGGGGCAACTCTCGCGGTGGGGCGTCCCGGGCCACCATCGGCTGGATGCGGCAGTGGCCGGAAAGCAGCCGTTGTTCGCGCCAGTCCCATTCCGGCACCGGGATCCCCTCCCCCAACGGGATGTCATCCCGGGCCTCGGAGGGGAGATCCAGATCGAAACGGAGCCGTTTGGCGCTCGCCCGCCGGTCCCGGGTGATGCTGAGGCGTTCCAGGTCATCGGCCGTTTTTTCCGCTGTTTCCAGGTCCTCTTCCTCATCGGTGGCCCGGTCCACGTTGATGAAATCGGCCCAACTGAAGATCGATTCAAAACGATGCAGGAGCAGCCCGCCCCCCTTTTTCGGCGGCGCCACGTACCGCCCCCGCCGCCGTTTCTTTTCGGTTTCACTTCGAGATTCACCGCGACCGTTGTTCCGGGGGTCATCATCCGGCGCGGCCCCCACATCCGCCAAGACGGGCGGCGTGGGATGGGACCACAACGGAACCGGCCAGGGCGGTCGCGCCGTCGACGGCAGGCGTGGTACGCTGCCCGGCTCCCTGAGCGCCGCGCGCACCGCGCGTTCCTGAAACGCCTGGTCCGGGGACAATCCCGCCGGATCGGGCCGCTGGGCCAGATGGGCGTCCACCAGCCGCTCGTAACGGGGACGCATTCCGGGGAACCGGTCCATCAAGCGACGTGCCCGGCGTTGATTGCGGACGAACCAATCGCCGGATTCGTTCACTTCTTCCCGGGCCGCCAGGGCCGCCAGCCACAGATAGAGGTCCCGGTTCAGCCCACGTTCGGGGAACAAATCCAAGGTGGCCGGCAGACGCAGGGCGCGCTCGTCGCGCCAAAACCAGGGGGTCTTCATGCCGCTTCCCGCCAGCCGGTCGAGCCACCCCCGGTCGGCCCGGTGCCGGGAGTCGCCGACCGCTTCGATGCCGAGTCCCCCGTCGCCCCCCAGGGCACGGAACATCACCCCCACCGGGATTCGGACATCCTCCAACGTCACACGGGCCGCGGGATGGCGGCGCGAAGCGCCTTTGGCGATCATTCGGTCCCAGAGGGCGCCGACATGTTCTTCCATGACGGTCTCCTTTCAGGTCGGCCGGTTGGGAGTGATGGATCGGGGCAGTTCCGTATAACCACCGGAGCGCGGGAGAACCGGCGCTCCGCTCATCCACCTCAAAGGGCTCCCATTGAGGGTACTTCCCCGTTCCCGGTCACAGGCTCGCACACAGAGGCCGCACTGGGTGCAGGAGGCGATCCCGTTCTTCCCCCCGCGCGGCTTCAGGCGCATGGGGCAGACCGTGTCGCAGGATTGGGGACACCCTCGGCAGTCACCGGCCCGCTCCCGGACGAAGAGGGGCAGCAGGGCGGTGCGGTTGGCCATCCACGGCAGGCTCTGAAAGAGCCCCACCGCACAGCCAAAACGGCAGAAGAGATGGCGGGCGAAGAAAAAATCAATGAACAGCAAAACCGTGGCGATCCCGATGAAACGCGCCTGGTTCGGTGTCAATTCGGCATTGAGCAGGTTGTGGAACACCTCTTCGGGCGGCAGGAGGTAGGTGAGCCCGCACACCGCCCAGACCGAGGCCATCACCAGCGCGGCAATGAGGGTTGCGGCCCAGCGCCAGGGGCCGCTGGATCGGCTGGCCGGCTCCCAGAGGGTCGGTTTGCCACGGGCCCGGATCATGAGCGCGTTGATCATCTCCACCACGGAGAAATGTGGACAGAGCCAGCCGCAGTAGAGCCGACCGTAATGCCAGGAGACGATCAACACAACGGCGATGATCAGGATCACCGGGAGGATGGCGTGGATCATGATGGCGATCCCCAGCGCCAGGGGATCCGCCGGCGCCTCGCCCGTGAAACCGGCCAGCCCCAAGGTGAGCTCCCGGCCGAACAGGATGAATCCGCCCGCGTTCAGATCGAGCCGGAAGATGTCCAGCACCGGGGCCAGCAAAAACAGCGCAAAAAACAGGATCCGGGTCACCAGACGCCCTCTCTGAAGACGATCATGGAAACCGGCTTTCATGTTGTGCCCGGGATTATCGGCCGAATGTGGCATGGATCACTTCCATCAGGGCGGAAACGGTTTCCGGATCGTCGCTCAACGGTTCGGCGAGTGCGGCCCGGCAGGCTTCCACCGGGGCGAACCCCCCCTGGATCAACCGGGCGGCATAGACCAGCAGACGGGTGCTCACCGCCTCCTCCAGGTCATGATCCTTCAGGGCGCGCAACGCATTGCCCAGGTTGACCAGCCGGGCGGCCGTTGCCGGTTCGGCGCCGCTCTCGCCGATCAGGATTTTCGTCTCGGGCCCCGGCGCCGGCAGGGAAAAATTGAGAGCCACGAAACGCTGCCGGGTGCTGGGCTTCAAGCCCTTCATCAGGTTCTGGTAGCCCGGATTATAGGAGATCACCAGCATGAACCCGGGTGGGGCCGGCAGCTCCTCGCCGGTCCGTTCGATGGGCAGGATGCGCCGGTGATCGGCCAGGGGGTGCAGGGCCACGGTGGTGTCCTTCCGGGCTTCAACCACCTCGTCCAGGTAGCAGATGCCCCCTTCCCGCACCGCCCGGGTGAGCGGTCCGTCGTTCCAGTAGGTGGAACCGTCGCCGATCAGATGCCGTCCCACCAGGTCGACGGCGGTCAGATCATCGTGGCAGGAGACGGTGAACAGGGGGCGCCCCAACCGATGGGCCATGTGTTCCACGAAGCGGGTCTTGCCACAGCCCGTGGGTCCTTTTATGAGCAGGGGCAGTTGGTTGCGCCAGGCGTATTCGAACAAGGCGATTTCATCGCCCACCGGTTGGTAGAATGGCGTTTCGCGCCGGGTTGCGGGGGGCGTTTTCATGTCCATGACCATGCCTCCTCGGATCTGGTGGAAAACGGCGGGCGGACCGGACGTCCCGGTCCGCCCGCGGAACGATCAAGCCGGGACGGTACTCTTCTTCCCGCGGTCGGCGAAAAAGCTGACCAGATACAGGACCAGGCCTACCGCGAAGACCACTCCGGCCCACTCGCGCAGCCAGTAGAAGAGACTGATCCGGTCCTGTCCGTCCATGAAGCCGATGGGCTCCTCGGCCATCCGTTGAAGATAGACCTGCAGGATACCGGCGCCGGTCAGGAACAGCGTGATGCAGAGCATGGCCCCACACATCAACCAGAAGGACCAGATCTCCAGTCTTTGCGAGCGTTCACCGCTGGTGGGTCCGTGACCGCGCAACAGGGGCATGGCGTAAGAGATGATGGCCATGACGATCATGGCGTAGGCCCCGAAGAAAGCCAGGTGGCCATGGGCGGCGGTGATCTGGGTGCCGTGGGTATAGTAGTTCACCGGCGCCAGGGTGTGCATGAAACCCCAGACACCCGCCCCCAGGAAAGCCATGACGGCGGTACCCAGGGCCCACAGGGTGGCCGCTTTGTTGGGGTGGTTGCGGCGGCGGCGGTTGATCATGTTGAAGGCGAAGACCACCATCATGAAAAAGGGAATCGGCTCCAGGGCGGAGAAGAGGGATCCCCACCATTGCCAGAACTCCGGGGCGCCGATCCAGAAATAGTGATGACCGGTGCCGATGATGCCGGTGATCAGGGTCATGGCGATGATCACGTAGAGCCATTTCTCGATCACCTCCCGGTCGACGCCGGTCACCTTGACGAGGATGAAGGCGAGAATGGCGCCCAGGATCAGCTCCCACACCCCTTCCACCCACAAATGCACCACCCACCACCAGAAGAACTTGTCCAGAACCAGATTGGTGGGGTTGTAGAAAGAGAACAGGAACAGAACCGCCAAGCCCAGCAGACCGATCAGCAGCACCATGCTGATGACGGTTTTGCGCCCTTTCAGAACCGTCATGCCCACGTTGTACAGAAATCCCAGGGCGACGATCACGATGCCGACCTTGGTGAGCGTCGGCTGTTCCAGGAATTCCCGCCCCATGGTGGGGAGCAGATCGTTGCCGGTCGCTTCCGCCAAGGCCGCATAGGGGACCATCAGATAACCGAGGATGGTCATGACCCCCGCGATCAGAAAGGTCCAGAAGAGGACCCGGGCGAGCCGGGGGCTGTGCAGCTCGGTTTCGCTCTCCTCGGGGATCAGATAATAGGCCGCCCCCATGAACCCGAACAGCAGCCAGACGATCAACAGGTTCGTGTGGACCATGCGGGCCACGTTGAAAGGAATGTAGGGAAAGAGAAAATCCCCGATGACGTATTGCAGCCCCATGATCAGTCCGAATATGATCTGGCCCGCGAAGAGCCCCAGGGCGGCGATGAAATACGGTTTGGCAACCGCTTGAGATCGGTAGGTCATGCTCTTCCTCCTCTATCCTTCGATGTTCGGTGGCCAGCCGGCCGTGTCGATCCGGTTGGTCCATTTCAGGAATTCGGCAACCGCGTCCAATTCTTCCTCCGACAGATCGAAGGCGGGCATTTGCCGCCGCCCCTTCGCACCCGTGGGCATGGCGGCGATCCAGGATTTGATGAATTCCTTGCCTCCGTCGGCCCCGCCACGGCGTTCATAAACATTGCCCAATTCCGGGGCGAAGTAGGCCCCCTCGCCCAACAGGGTGTGGCAGCCGATGCAGTTGTTGTCTTCCCAAACCTTTTTCCCCAATGCCACTGCCGGGGTAATGTTTTCCCGGTGATCCCGTTCGGGCAGGGCGCGGACCGTGCCAACGGTCAGGACCAGGAACAGGAGGATGAAAAACAGCGATCCCCCGTAGAAGATGTTGCGGGCGGTTGATTTCGTAAATCGTTCAGTCATGGTTCAAATCACTCCTTTCGATTGGGCATCCTGCGCCTCCGGGACGGCGCGGGTGCTGATTCCCAGCAACGGATAGATGGGGCAAAAACCGATGACGCCGGTGAGCAATGGAATCAGACCCACCCATCCCCAAACCGCTGTCGGTCCGACGAAGACCCATGAAATCAGAACCATTCCAACCGTAATGCGCAGGCCCCGGTCCAAACTGCCGATATTTTTTTTCATCCACTTCGCTCCCTTTTCCCTGATGGGGTTGACCATAGTTGGTACGGGTGTTCCGTTCGGGACATGCTGGAAAATGTCCACAATTAAATATCAATACGGACAATCTTGGCGAATTCCGTGCCATAATCATATCTATCTGTTCTTATTGAAAATTTTTAATTTTCTTTGGAAACGGCCAGGGCAAGAATGTCAACTTGGCAGTTATGTTTACTGTTAAGTTTCAGCCCATGAACCGGGCAGATGGAACGCACGGACTCCAGTCATGGCTGCTGGCTTGGCGGATCCGGTCAGGTCAACCGGGGAGGGGCCCCGTTGCCGGCGGGATCGTGGCGGGTCATTATGGTACATGACCGGATTTTGCGGAGTACCCTGCCAGGTGAAGGGTTGATCACTTGATGCGAACACGTCTTCAACCCCCCGCCAGCGGCCCCTTGGCCGGATGGCCGGCATCGGATCGGTCCGATTCCCGGCTTGACGTCCGAAAAGCGGGACGAACGGGTGCGAACATGGTTGAATCTTATCGTCAAAAATATAATCGAACCCCCGGTCAACCCTCTGAAACACCGGTCTTCCGGAGCCGGTCGGTGGCGGCTTGGCGAAAATCGAAAAAAACCCCACCCACGACCGGGAAATGGGTTGACGGGGCGTGGCTTGTTTGAAATATTAGCTGTTGCTGATATTTTTGATTTTTTTGTCGGAGAAGCAAACGACTCACTCCGCCTGCTTCATCGCCACAACGCCCCATTCGTTTCACCCCACGGAGGTCCTTAGTACATGGTTACCGAGCCTGAAGAAGATCGCCGGGACTTTTTGCTCCTGGCAACGAGCGCCGTCGGCGCCGCCGGTTGTGCCGGCGCCGCCTGGCCTTTCATCAAATCATGGAGTCCATCCGCCGATGTGCTCTCCCAGGCCACCACCGAGGTGGACATCGGCTCCCTGGCCGAGGGTCAGATGATCACCGTGCCCTGGCAGGGCAAACCGGTGTTCATCGTCCATCGCACCCAGGCGCAGATCGAGGAGGCGAAAAAGGGCGATGGCGCCTCCCTGCCGCACCCGGAGAAGGACGCCGACCGCGTACAACGGCCGGAGATCATGGTGTTGCTGGCCCTCTGCACCCACCTGGGTTGTGTACCGCAACCGATGGGGACCGGCAACTTCGGTGGTTTCCTCTGCCCCTGTCACGGTTCCCACTATGACACCTCGGGCCGTATCCGCCAGGGTCCGGCGCCGTTGAACCTGCCGGTGCCGTACTACACCTTCAAAGACGAAAACACACTGGTGATCGGCAAGGCCCTGGGCTAGTCGTCACCGGTACCGGCAACCGTCGTTCGGACGACCCGGTTGAAACGGTTCAGGCCCGCGAGCGGCGCCTGTCAATAAGGAGGAGAAGACCCTGTGTTCAAATCGATGATGGAGTGGGTGGATGCCCGTCTGCCGGTCAGCGAGCTGATCAAAAGTCAGGCCACTGAATATCCCACACCGAAAAATCTCAACTATTGGTGGAACTTCGGCTCCCTGGCCCTGTTCTGCCTGATTATCATGATCGCAACCGGCCTGTTCCTGGCCATGCACTACAAACCCGACGCCAACCAGGCGTTCGACGTCGTGGAACACATCATGCGCGACGTCAACTTCGGCTGGCTGCTGCGCTACATGCACGCCAACGGCGCCACCTTCTTTTTCATTTTCGTCTACATCCACATTTTGCGCGGCATGTACTACGGCTCCTACCGCAAACCCCGTGAAATTCTCTGGTGGTTCGGCATCATCATCTTTTTCCTGATGATGGGCACCGCCTTCATGGGTTATGTGCTGCCCTGGGGCCAAATGTCCTACTGGGGCGCCGCCGTCATCACCAACCTGATGACCGCCATCCCGTTGGTCGGCGAGGACCTGGTGATCTGGGTCTGGGGTGGATTCTCGGTCGGCGATCCGACCCTGAACCGTTTTTACGCCCTGCACTTCCTGTTGCCGCTGGTCATCTTCGGCATGGTGATGTTGCACATGTGGGCCCTGCACGCCGTCCACTCGAACAATCCCGATGGCATCGATGTCGACGAGGAGAAGGATTGCATCCCCTTCCATCCCTACTTCACCATCAAGGATCTCTACGGCGTCGGCGTTTTTCTGATCATCTACTGCTGGTTCGTCTTTTTCGCCCCCAACGCCTTCCTGGAGCCGGACAACTACATTCCGGCCAACCCGATGCAAACCCCGGCGCACATCGTGCCCGAATGGTATTTCCTGCCGTTCTACGCCATCCTGCGTTCCATCGACTTCCTCGGCTCCTTCAGCAAACTGGCCGGGGTGTTGGCCATGGGCGGCGCCATCGCCATCCTGTTCATCCTGCCGTTCATCGACCGCTCGCCGGTCCGTTCGTTCCGCTATCGGCCCCTGAGCAAACAGCTCTTCTGGATCTTCGTCGCCGACTGCTTCGTCCTCGGTTGGGTGGGTTATAACCCGGCCGATGCCGTCGCCTTCAATGGCGCCCTGCCGATGATCTACATCGGACGTGCCGGAACCGCCGTCTATTTCGGATATTTCGTCCTGCTGTGGTTCATCACCGCGTTCGATATCGAAAAACACCAGCCTGTGCCGAAGAGCATTTAGAGGGGAGCTGTAACATGGATTTTATGAAAATCGTCAAGGCGGTTTTTCTGGTAGTGGCCCTGCTTCCCCAGGGGGTGATGGCCTCCAGTGGCGGCGCGCCCATTCCACATCAAAAATGGCCGTTCAAAGGGGTCTTCGGCAAATTCGACAAGGCGGCCCTGAAACGGGGGGCCCAGGTTGCCGTCGGCGTCTGCATGGGCTGCCACTCGTTCAAATACATCAAGTTCGACGCCCTGCGCCAATTCGGTTTCACCGAAGCCGAGGTCAAGGAGTTGGCCGAAAGCCAGGGCCGCAGCAAGAAGGATTTCATGATGGCGGCCATGGACGCCGCCACCGCCAAGGAGTCCTTCGGCGTCGCACCGCCGGACCTGTCGTTGATGACCAAGGCCCGCAAGGGCTATGAGGACTACACCTATGCCATCCTCACCGGCTATCTGTCCGAATCAGAATCCGAAATCGTCAACCGGGTGTTGGAGGATGGCAAGTTGGAGGAGGCCGAAGTGTTGGAAGTCGCCTCGGCCCTGCACCTGGATGCCCGCCATCCGGAGGACATGCGCCTGGTGTTGGACCGCATCGCCAACGGTGAAAACTTCAACAAATATTTTCCCGGCAACTTTTTCGCCATGCCGCAACCGATGAGCGACGGCATGGTCGACTATGCCGACGGCACGGAAAACTCCCTCAAACAACTGGCCCATGACGTGACCACCTTCATGGCCTGGACCGCCGAACCAACCCTGATGCGCCGCAAGGAGCTGGGTATCGTGGTGATCGGTTACCTGTTCATCCTGACCTTCATGCTCTATGCGCTCAAACGCCGCATCTGGTCACGGGTGAAATAGTCGCCACCAGCAACGTGAAGCGGACAAAAAAACCCGGACGCGAGTCCGGGGTTTTTTTTCGGCGGTCGTGCGTGTATGGATGTCACCGGACTCGATGGAATCCCATCCATCGAGAGGATGGTCGCCGCACGGCTGCAGAAAACCATCCAGGGGTTTGGGACGTCGCCCGGTTCGAAGTGATTTCGAACCGGGCTCTCAAGACCCGAAAACATCCTCCAGTGATTTGGCATCCACGAATCGAAGACTCCAATCCTCCAGGGTGGATAGATCGGCATTGTTGATTCTGTTTTGATAATCCGCGGATAAACCGCCAAAGCGATGCTCAAGCTGGCGCAGCAGAGTGGTAATGGCACGCCGTCGCTCACCTCTGATCTCGCCTATCTGCTCGCCTTCCTGGCGGCCCTCCTGACGACCCTCCTGTCGACCTTTTGAAATCATTTCCCGGGCAAAAATGGATTTATACTCCTCCGCCTTTCCTGGGAACGCCTCTTCCGAAAACACGTGAATTCCGTCCATGTCCAACTCCTCGTAGGCCTGAATCAGATACAGCAGGGCACGCTTCGCAAGTTCAGGGTCCTCCTTCAAAGCCCTGCCGATCCCGGCCACCACCTCATGGGTAACGCCTCTCTGGAACACATACTTCAAAGTCAGAAAACCGCCCCGCAACCGATCATCCCGGGACAGGGCCGCATCATCGATACGGCCCAGATCAACAACCGGGAACCGGAAGTCCAGCAAGTGCTCACGCCAAGACTCTTCAGCATCCACCAAGGCCGAAAACAGCGGTGGAACCCGCCAAGCCTCCCGACCATGATAGATCACCAGTGGCACAACAGGGGGCAGGCGCCCTCCCCTGTCCAGCTTCACCTTTATTTGCTCCCAGATCCTGACCAGATACCGGAGCAACTGAAAGGCGATCCACTCGTCCGGATGACTCTTATGTTCAACCAGGGCATAGACGTAAACCACGCGCCCCTTCACGGTCTTCACCCGAAACAGCCGATCCGTCAGGTGTTGCCGGAACTCTCCGTCGATGAATGACCCATCAACCAATTCCGGCGGCTCCGATGACAGCAAATCGGCTATCTCTTTCGGCAACCGCTCCCGGAGGAAAGTTCCTGCCATATCCGGTCGGGACAGGAGCAACTTGAGAAAACGATCGTGAGGCTGTGCAATCCTACCCACACCAACACCCCATCAGAAATAAAAACAATTTAAAATCATAATGAAAAAATCGATCATTATGTGCCAGCACCCTGGCCGACCCATTCCATGATCGGGCGAGCCTGCTGTTGGAAAATGTGGCGCTCCGTCAGCCAATTTTCAAAGATTCAGCCGTCGCCAATCAATGGGCGGCGGCCCAGTTTTCGCCGATGCCCATGTCCACCTTGAGCGGTACCGAAAGGGTCATCGCCCCCTCCATCGCCTGGCGGACCACCGGTTTGACCGTTTCCAGTTCCGTCTCCGGCACCTCCAGCACCAGTTCATCATGGACCTGTAAAATCATACGGCTTTTGAACCCCCCTTCGGCCAGGGCCCGATGCAGGCGGATCATGGCCATTTTGATCAGGTCGGCGGCGGACCCCTGCAAGGGGGCGTTGATGGCGGTGCGTTCGGCGAGTTCGCGGAGATTGCGATTTTTGTTTTCGATGTCGCGGACATAACAACGGCGTCCACCAACGGTTTCCACATAACCGTTGCGGCGGGCTTCCTCCTTGACCCGTTCCATGTGCTCGCGCACCCCCTGATAGCGGCTGAAATAGAGGTCCATGTAGTTTCGCGCCTCGTTGTTGCCGATGCCCAATCGTTTGGCCAAACCGAATGGACTCATGCCGTAGACCAGGCCGAAATTGATGGTTTTGGCCATGCGCCGTTTTTCCCCGTCCACCGCCGCGGCATCGCCGCCGAATAGTTCGGCGGCGGTGGCGGCATGGATGTCCCGATCCTCCCGAAAGGCCTCGATCAAACGGGGCACCCGTCCCAGGTGGGCCAAAAACCGCAGTTCGATCTGACTGTAATCGGCCGACAGCAACATCCAGCCCGGCGGGGCGATGAAGGCGCTGCGAATGGCCCGGCCCTCCGGGCGGCGGATGGGAATGTTCTGCAGGTTCGGTTCGGACGAGGAGAGCCGGCCGGTCAGGGCCACGGCCTGATTGAAGCTGGTGTGAACCCGACCGGTGGCGTCATTGATCAAATTTTGCAGGGCATCGGTGTAGGTGGATTGCAGTTTGCTCAGGGTGCGGTATTCCAGTACCCGGGCCGGCAGGGTGTGGCCCTTGTCGGCCAGTTTTTCCAGGACACCGGCGTCGGTGGAAAAACCGGTTTTGGTCCGCTTGCCCCCCTTGATGCCCAATTTGTTGAACAGGATCTCCCCGAGCTGACGGGTGGAGTTGACGTTGAAGGTCTCCCCGGCCAGTTGATGGATTTCGGTTACCAACGTTTGACGCTGTTCGGTGAACCGTTCCGACATCGCCGCCAGGGCGTCGCGGTCGACCAGGGCGCCGGCCAGCTCCATCTCCGCCAGCACCGGGATCAGCGGGCGCTCGATCTCCTCATACAACCGTTGCACCGATGGCATTTCCGCCAGCGGCCCGGCCAGGCGTTCCGCCGCTTCCCAGGCCACCTCGGCATCTTCGCAGGCGTAGGGTCCGGCCCGCTCCAGGGGGATCCGGTCGAACCGCAACTGTTTTTTGCCGACCCCGGCCACCTCCTTGAACGGGGTGGTGGTCCGTTGCAACACCTCCATGGCGATGGCATCGAGATTGTGCCGCCGGCCACCGCCGTACAACAAATGGGAAAACAGCATCGAATCCCGGGCGATACCGGCCAGGCGGATGCCATATTTTTGCAACACCACATATTCATATTTGATGTTCTGGCCGGTCTTGGCGATCCGCTCATCCTCCAATATCGGCTTCAACCGTTCCAACACCCGTTGCCGCGGCACCTGTCCAGACGGGGCCGCCTCCGGGGTGTGGCCCACCGGGATGTAAACCGCCCGCCGGGCCCGCCAGGAGATGGACAGCCCCACCAGTTCGGCGCGAACCGGATCGGTGCCGGTGGTCTCGGTGTCCAGGGAAAAGGCCGGTTGCCGGCGCAATTCGGCCAGGAACAGGCCGAAGGCCGGTTCGGAGAGGATCATTCGATAATCATTTTCCGGTGCGGCGGCGGTATCGGCGGCGGAGGCTTCCGCCTCTCCCGGCGCCTGGCCGTCCCCCCTGATCTCCTGCGCCAGGGAGGTGAACTCCATCTCGACGAACAGATCGTATAATTTATCCGCATTCGGCGGTTGCCGGCGCAACCCTTCCAAGGTGTATTCCAGCGGCACCTGACGATCGATGGTCACCAGTTTATG
The DNA here is from genome assembly GCA_964344355.1 of uncultured Magnetococcales bacterium. Classification (GTDB taxonomy): domain Bacteria; phylum Pseudomonadota; class Magnetococcia; order Magnetococcales; family CAYFNE01; genus CAYFNE01. The sequence goes on along the minus strand of CAYFNE010000050.1, from coordinate 6,171 downwards.
GGCCAGGCGGGCCTGATCGGCATATTCGATGAGATTTTTACGCCGCATCGGCTGTTTGATGCGCTCGGCTGCGGCCAGCAGGGTTTCCAGATCGCCATACTCCCGGATCAACTGGGCGGCGGTCTTTTCACCGATTTTCGGTACCCCGGCGATGTTGTCCGAGGCATCCCCGGCCAGCGCCATCACATCGGTGACCCGTTCCGGTTCGACCCCCCATTTTTCCGCCACCTCCGGCGCCCGCACCCACCGGTCCTTGCCGCTGTCGAAAATGGCGACCCGCGGCGACACCAACTGCATCATGTCCTTGTCGCCGGTGACGATGACCACCTCCAGACCGTTTTTTTCACCATCGGTGGCCAGGGTACCGATGATATCATCGGCTTCATAGCCGGGCAGGGCGAAACAGGGGATGTTATGGGCGGCCACCAGATCGTGGATGATGGGTACCTGCGTGCGCATCTCCTCGGGCATCGGTTTGCGTTGTGCCTTGTAGGTCGGATCCAGCTCATGGCGAAAGGTGGGACCCTTGGCGTCGAACACCATGGCCAGATGGTCGGGCTGATGATCCTCCACCACCTTGCGCAACATTTTGACGAACCCGAAAATGGCATTGGTGGGAAACCCGTCGCTGCGGGACAGATGGCGCACCGCAAAATAGGCCCGATAGATATAACCGGAACCATCGATCAAAAACAGGCGTTTGGGGGAAGGGTCGGCAGACATGAAAGGCTGTTCTTTGCAAAAAGGTTCAGTCGATCCGTAATCGTCGCCACTCAGTACAGCTCGTTTTCAGGGATGATGGTGCATTTTGTCCATCGGATTGGCACCAATCAAACATTTTGGCGGCGAATGCGCTGGGTTTATGATCTTTCAGGAAGGAACCATTACGGGTATAGGTGTGCTTTTTGGTTTCATTTTCAATAATTTCATCCTCATTCAAAAACCAGAACCAATTTTCCAGACACCAGGCCGGGGTCAGAATGGCGATACGATCGTCCTGGGGTCTCGGTTTCTGATCATCATCCCGCAAGGCCGTCTCCAGTTGGGCGATGCGACCCTGTGGCGTGCCGTTGTCCACGTCAATCATGACGATCAAAATGACGTTATCGCGCCGATATTTGCGATAGCACCGAACTTCCCGGGGAAAATGGTCACGTACCCATTTTTCGCCGGAGCCCCCTCTTCCTTCCGGAAGATCGGCAAAAAACAGTTTGCGGGGATGAAATCCCCGGAGTTTCAGATAGGCGTGGATAAAACTTTTGTGTGACGAATCTTCACACAAAACATGGACACGGATCCGGTGTGTCGGTTTCATCGGTTTTCGATCCAGCCCCTTTCCACCAATTCCGCCGCGGTCAGGCCGCCGTTTTCGGAATCCAATGTTACCCGTTTCATTCGCGTCGGTTCGGTACCATCCCTTTCCAGCCAGATGCCGCTGTCACCGCGCGCCAGAAAATTAATGATACGGGGATGATGGGATATGAGAATCGCCTGCCCGAGGCCGAGATCACTGCGTTCCTGCACCAGATTCAACCAATGTTGAACTTCCGGCAAGGCGAGAAAATTTTCCGGTTCGTCCACACAAATGGTTGATGGCTCATCGGAAACACAATGCAGGATCGTATAAAGGGCGATCAAGGCCCTTTGTCCCTCGGAAAGCTGGTGGAGTTTCAGAAATTTGATTCGATCTTCGGCGTTTTTGAAACCCACCCGCAGTATCTTGGCTTCCCCGGCCTCTTTCAGGCTGAAAGAGTCAAAACCCGGCAGAATTTCACGCAATGCCATGACCAGGTTGAAAACCTTACCTTGATGTTCCTGGGAAAGATAGCGGAACCAGGAGGCGTAGTCGGTCAGTTGCAGGTCAGGGTGCTGGACCTCCCGTCGGCTTTCCGCGCCCATCAATACGGGATTGATGCGAAGGACATGCATGTTATGCAACCAATCGCGAAACCAGAACAGCCTGGTGTTGTCAGGGCTCCTTTGCAAAAAACCGACACCGGAACGGGACCAGTCCATGGGAAAGCCCGGGCCTTTTGAACCGTTGTCACGATAAAGTTGGGAATTTCCTTGACGGAACGAAAACAAGGGGTGGCCGTTGAATGTCAGCGTCTCCTCATCCATCCGTACCCGGAGATGCTCAAGATCGTGTTCCAGAACCAAGCGATATCGATACAGGCCGGCATTGCCCTCAACATCCACTTCAAAAGTTTGCCTTTCTTTTTTTTTTCCAATTAAATCAGCAACATCCGATTCTGAAAACAAATCACCCACTCTTTCCTCGTTTAAAATGAACCGGCGTAACCTGTACAATATGTCGAACAAGGAGGATTTTCCCGTCCCATTCGCACCCATGAGCAGACTGATACCGGAAAATGCAAGCTCGAAATTGATTAGGCAACGAAAATTATTCAGGTAAATCCTCTTGAGCATATCGGATTTCCACTATTGCTGAAGAGAGGCATTGGCAACCGGGTGTGGATCATGTGGTGTCTTGATATCCTGTCCCGATCGTCTATGATTGACGGTGGCTGGATGAGCTTCGTTCATCCTGCGGCAACCCCCCTTGATTTGCAACCGATCTCAACCAGCGGATAACCGACATGTCCCGTACCGATCCTTCCAAATCACCCGTCCGTTGGCCGATTCTCCTGCCGGTCCTGCTGTTTTTGATCGGTTTTTCGCCGATTTTGATGGTGGATGACGCCCGGGCGCAGATGCCGGAGATCCGAAAACGGGGCCATGCGGTACCCAAACGGGGCCCGTTGATCAGCGAACTGCGGGAAGACCTCGACCCGGAGATCGCCGGTCCGGAGACCATCATCCGCAAATATGAGGATGGCGCTGGCAATGAGGTGCGGGAATATGTCATCAACGGGGCGATTTTTCAGATCCAGGTCATTCCCTTCAACGGTCCGCCCTATTATCTCATGGATGTCAATGGGGACGGTTTGTTCGAACACCGTTATCGCGGCTATGAACCGCGCATCATCGTTCCCCAGTGGGTCTTGTTCCGTTTTTAGGATTTTTCCCCGGAGCCCGTCCAGTCGGGCCGGAGGGGGTGTTGTTGAACGCCACAGGCCGCGGGGACGATCATGAGCCGCCGCGGTTACTGGTTGCTCGCCGGGTTCTATGGCGCCTTTTTCGCCGTTCTCGGGGTGTGGATCCCCTATTGGCCACTCTACATGTCGGAACTGGGCCATGGCGCCGAGGCCATCGGTCTGGTCACGGCCCTCTCCATGGGCATCAAGGTGTTGGGAGCGCCGCTCTGGGGCCGAATGGCCGATCGGGGCTCCCGCCGCCGGGTGATGATCGGCACCGCCTTCGCCACCGGTATCGGCTCGACGCTGTTTTTGCTGGGTGATGGGCTGCTCTTGATCGTCAGCGGCACCATTGTGTTCAGCCTGTTTCAAAACGGTCCCCTGGTGCTGGTGGAGGCCACCACCCTGGAAAAGGTCACCCGTCACCAGGCCGACTATGGCCGCATTCGCCTGTGGGGCTCCTGGGGATTCGTTCTGTTCGCCCTCGGTCTCGGTCCCCTGGCCGACCTGTGGGGATTGCGGTTGGTGCCGATGGCCCTGGTGGCCCTGCTGTTGGCCGTGGCCCTGCTCACCCTGATCCTGCCGGAGGGGGAACGGACGGCGGCGGCGGAAAAACGGGCGAATAAACCTTTTTTCTCCCGGCCGGCGGTGCGCTGGTTTTACCTTTCCACCCTGTTGATGCAGTTCTCGCATGGGGCTTATTATGGTTTCATGTCCCTGCACCTGGAAAATAATGGTTTTTCTCTGACGGTCATCGGTCTGCTGTGGTCGTTGGGCGTGGTGGCGGAGGTGGTGTTGATGCACGTTTCCGCTCCGTTGCTGGCCCGGCTCGGGGTTTCACCGTTGATCACCGTCTCCCTGGCGGTGGCGGCCCTGCGCTGGTCGATCTATGCCATCACCCTCTGGTGGCCCTTGTTGATTTTTGGCCAGATATTGCACGCTTTCACCTACGGGGGGTTTCACATCGCCGCCGTGCGCCGCGCCTTTGAAATCGCCCCCCGTTGCCAGCGCAATATCGCCCAGGCCTGGTATTCCGCCCTCTCCTTCGGCGTCGGTGGCGGCAGTGGTTTGATGCTGTCCGGATATCTGTTCGAAATCATCGGTGCCGAAAAACTGTTCGCCATCATGGCCGTCTGTGCCGCCCTGGGGGTATGGGTCTCCTGGCGCGCCGGCCGGCTGTTTTCCCAGGAGGTGGTCCATGCCCACTGATGTCAACGCCGAGGCCCGGCAATCTCCGGTTTTGGACCCGGCCCGCTGTCCGGTGACCCTTCGCCGTCGCCAGGTGATGAGGATGATCCGTTTCATGCGGGTTTTGCACCGGCTCTGCCGGTTGCCGGCCTATCAACGCCTCATCGAACCGCAACTGCCGGAGAGCGCCCGGTTCGACCCCGGCCATGAGTCGGTGATGATGGGCTATGATTTTCATGTCACCGATCACGGTCCCCGGCTCATCGAGGTCAACACCAATGCCGGCGGCGCCCTGCTGGCCTATCGCACCTTTTATCCCGATTTTTCCGACTGGCCGTGTGATCCGGTGGCGCGGCATCAGGCGATGTTGTTGGGATCCTTCGCCCGGGAGATGACGTTGTTCAGCGATGGCGAGCGCCCAAAACCGCGGCACGTGGTGATCATGGATGATCAGCCGGAGGAGCAGTTTTTGTTGCCGGAGATGAAAAATTTACGCTCCCTGTTCCGGGCCTGGGGGGTGGCGGCCGAGGTGGTGGATCCCGGGCAACTGGAGATGGGGGCGACCGGGGTGTTTTTCCAGGGACGACGGGTGGATATGATCTACAATCGCCATTGTGATTTTTATCTGCAATCGCCGGAACTGGCCGGGTTGCGCGCCGCCTATCTGGCCAAGGCGGTCTGTGTGACCCCCAATCCCCGCGCCTACGGTTTGTTGGCCGACAAACGGCGCATGATTCCCTGGAGCGATCCCGGGTTTCTGGCGGAGCTGGGTCTGGAAGAGGCCGAAATCACCACCCTGCGGTCGGTGGTGCCCGAATGCGCCCTGTTGGCTCACATGGATGCCGAACGGACCTGGGCGCAACGCAAACACTGGGTTTTCAAGCCGGTGGCCTCCCATGGCAGCCGGGGGGTGCTGTTGGGCCGGCGCATGACCCGCTCGCGGTTCAATGCCCTGGACCCCGGGGAAACCCTGGTGCAGGCCTTCGCCCCGCCCTCGGAAACCCGCTGTCCCGGCGAGGAAAAACCGATGAAAACCGATTTTCGCCTGTTCGTCTATGGCAAAAAGGTGTTGGGCGTGGCGGCACGGATCTACCGGGGGCAGGTGACCAATTTTCGCTTGCCGGGCAATGGGTACGCCCCGGTGCGGATCGTCGGTTGACCGGGGTTGAATGGTCTTTTCCCGTTGAATTATCGCAATGAAATAGCCCCCAAAAAATTTTTTTGCACCCCCTTTTCCCCTCATTCAACTGTCTTTATGACCCGATCAAATCAGTAAGAGATCGATATTTCAGTCAACCGTCAGGGAAACAGGAGGATGTCATGCAGGTCGCGTTGCAGTCCAACTTGGTACGCCAGGACCTCCGGTCCGTCGGGGTCCGGGATGGGGGAAACGCGGTCCGGGAAGTTCGGCAGGAGAAGGGTTCGGCGTTCGCCGTCAAGGATATCGTCACCCTCTCGGAAGCGGCTTCCCGCCGACCGGGGGCCAAAAAGACGATTCAGGCCCATTCCCGGGGTCCCGGTCCGGTCAACCAGGCCATTCAGGTGCTGGTCGATGAGGTGCTGGACACCTTGCTGCACCATCCGGTGATCACCGACGCGGAAAAACCCGAGAGGTGATCCACCCGGAAAATTACCGGCAGGGGAATCGGAACGGGTCCGGCTCCCTCACCGGTACCTCTGTGCATTGAAAAGCGGGCTTTTCCGGTTTTTGCGTACCCGAGAGGTCAGCCGACCGGGACCGCGGTCACCTCATGCGGTCCCATGATCCTCATTGACCGTATTCCAGCGGACCACCGGATGATCAGCCACGTCGGAATGCGCCGCTCGTCGGCAAAATGCAGCTTGATCCGCCTGATGATCCCGCAGACCATGCCGAACATCCGGTGATTCAAAGTAAGCGATTGGCAAACCCCAGGCTCCCGCGTCAGAATTTTTTCTGCCATGC
>CAYFNE010000049.1:0-38020 GCA_964344355.1 uncultured Magnetococcales bacterium | reverse complement strand
AGACAACCATCAGAACCAATTGAAATTGTTCGACTTTTAACCGGACACTAGTGATATCAAGCATTTGATGGTTTGGATCGCCATTTCACGAGAAGTAATGGTATGGTACGGGCAGTTACACTGTGAATAGGGATGTAGAGCATGCCAGGTGGGATTCAACACGAACGGTTGCCGATGAGGGCCATCAAGGCATTTTGTGAACGGTGGGAGGTCTCCGAGTTTTCACTGTTCGGTTCCGTTCTCAATCGTGAATTCTCAGATGACAGCGACGTGGATGTGATGGTCTCATTCGCACCGGAAGCCCACCGCAGCCTCTTCGACATGATAACCATGCGGGAAGAGTTGAAAGAGGTGTTCGGACGCGATGTGGATCTGGTGAGCCGGCAGGGAATCGAATCCAGCCGAAACGCCTATAGGCGACAGGCGATCCTGGATTCAGCGGAGCGCGTCTATGGACCGTGATCCCGGCTACCTGCTCGATATGTTGGATTCTACCAAGCTGGCTATGGAGTATCTGGAAGAAACCGACAAAGCCGGATTTCTCCAAATCCACTAAAAACCAGCAAGATAACGATCATTGGATCATTGAGGGGCACCACCGATCCATCGATGTCGCCAGCCGCCAATGAGAGGTGACGAACGACCTGTAAACAGATCGCCCCCTGTTGGACCTTTCCGGTCAAATGGCGACCAAGAATCGATACCATTCGGGATCAGAAACAACCGGCACCTTTCTTTTTTCAACACGATCCGCGAGAATAGCCGCCCGATCGGTCGGGGTTCAGACCGAAACACCCCGCCATTCCCATCAATCGAGCCTCAACCAGATGACATTTTTTCCAACCTTTCCGGCCGGAATGTGGAAAACTTTTCCCCTCCTCGCCCTGTTGCTGCTATTCGCCCCCCCTCTTGCGGCGGAGACCGATCCCGTTTCCGCACCGGCGGTCTCGACAACCGGGATCACTTCTCCGCAGGAGGTCCTGGCCTATGCCCACTCTCTGGAACGGCAACGGGACCATCGGCGAGCCGCCGGTGAGTATGGCCGGTTGATCCATCATGCCCGGCGCCATCCACGACGCCCGGCCCCCTGGTTGGAAGAGGCCCTGTTCAAACGGGCCGTCAACCTGCAACTGGCCGACGAACCGGAACGGGCGTTGCGGGCCTTTTCCGGGTTGGGGGCCACCTTCCCCAACAGCCGGCACATCCCCGAAGCCCTCTACCGCATGGGACGGATCCATGAAAAAAACGGTCATTCCGACCTGGCCCAGCGCCGGTACCGGTCGTTGATGAACCGCGCCCATCCCCTGGCCGATGCCGCCCGTCTCCGGCTGGCCGGGTTAACCCTGCAGGAGGGGTCCTCGGTCGACAAAGTGCCGAAATACCTCAAAAAAATCACCTCCCCGGACTATCGGCGGCAGGCCGACGCCATCCTGGCGGCACTGCCGGAACGGGCCGGGCTGACACACAAGGATCCCCACACCGCCGGGGTATTGAGCGCCATCGTCCCCGGCAGCGGCCATCTCTATCTCGACCGCCCCCGGGATGCCCTGTTCGCCTTTCTCTCCAATGCCCTGCTGATTACCGGCACCGTTCAGGCCTTTCGGGAAGATATTTCCGGATTGGGAGCGGCCCTGGCGGTGATCGAACTGGGCTGGTACACCGGCACCATATACAGTTCCGTCAGCCTCGCCCACAAACACAATCGTCAGGTCGATCAGGCCTGGCTGGATCGTCTGCGCCCACACCTGCAACCGCGAGCCGATGCCGCCACCCTCGGTCTGTCCCTGGATTATTGACCGCCCCCACGCCGAACCGCCTCTATTCGGACGAAGACCACCCTGCACCCATCTCCGATTTTTGTACGAAAATTGCATTAATTTCTTCGGGAGCCCCCCGACCGGGACCGGCGGTCACGGAGCGGCCCCCGCCGTGACGGTGCGGCAATATCCAGTTTATTGAAAGATAAGGATTCATTGTTTTTCAAGACCCTGCAAAAAAGTGTGATTGGGCTGGATTTTTTCATCAACTATTATTTAGAATGACCGATAAGTGACCATAGGCCCCCCGTGTACCCTCCAAACGGTGGGGATTGAAAGACGATCCACTGTTGGAGGAGAGGACAACAGAGAGAGAGGCATCTAATGGCTGGAATCAACGCAACCACCGCCGTCACCCAGGGGCTGTCGCCGCTCGACAAGGCCAGCAACGCCCTGCAGGACGCTTTCAAAAAATTGGCCAGCGGCCACAAACTCAACCAGGCCAGCGACAACGCCGCCAACCTGGCCGTCGTCACCCGGATGACCTCCCAGGTGGAGGGCATGAACCAGGCGGTGCGCAATGCCAACGACGGCATTTCCCTGACGCAGGTGGCCGACGCCGGCCTGCAAAACATCCAGGAAGGCACCCAACGCCTGCAGGAGTTGGCGGTGCAGAGCGCCAACGGTACCCTGACCGACTCGGACCGCCAGGCGATCCAGGCCGAGGTCGAGCAGATTCAGGCGCAAATCAGTGACACCATCAGCAACACCGAATTCAACGGCAACCAACCGCTGGCCTCCAACCAGACCGTCAACCTGCAAACCGGTCCCGATGCCGGCGATCAAACCGACATCGATCTGCAGGATCTCGGCGCCGCCCTGAACAGCGTCGATCTGTCGACCCAGGCCGGCGCCCAGTCGGCCCTGACCGATCTGAACGCCAACCTCAGCACCATCAGCGATGCCCGCGCCAATCTGGGCGCATCGGAAGCCCGCCTGGAATCGGTGGTCTCCAACCTGGAAAATACCGCCGGCGCCCTGACCGAAGCCGGATCGCGCATCCGCGACGCCGACTTCGCCGAAGTGGCCTCCAACCGTACCGCCGCCAGCATCCGCGCCCAGGCCGGACTGGCCATCCAAATCCAGGCCAACCAGTCCGCCGCCCGCGTCGAAGGGTTGCTGTAACGAATCGCCGAAACCCCTTGCCACGGCCCCGTGGGGTCCGTGAACGGCCTTTTTGGACGGCATCCCGCTTTGCGGCATATCCGGTCCTTTCCCGAATGCCCCCTCCCCAGGGGGCGTTCCGCTTTTGCACCGGACCATCCTGGCCCTCGAGCGCCAAATGGCCCTGGACAAGGGTGACATTTTTGCCCGGCACCCCGCCTTTTTTTTCCGGTTTTTTCCCAACTCGTCCGGCTTGCCAATTAACTGACGGCCGCGGTTGGAAGGCTTCGACGAAGGCTTTTTTTTCTGTCGATAACCGCCCTTCGCCCTGAATAATCAACCCCCTGGCTAACGCTAACCCCTCCTGCTGCCGCCATAAAATATCGAACGGCCCCGGTGATTGGCACGAACTTGGCATCCATCCTGGTCAGACCGTTTCCCAGGAGAGACGACCAAGGATAAGTTGCCCTACCAATACAATAAGTTACAACTGCCCTTGGCACATTTGGCACCCTGGCCGATTTCATTCGGGAACGGTCGATAATGGTTCGGAACGTCCATCGCCGATCGATATGCGGGACAAAAAAAAATGCGTCGTCCCGCCTTCATCGGCGCTGATCGTGACCGAATGCAAAACCATGGACAGCGACTGTCCATCAAACCGGACAAGGGGGATCTCCCATGGGAGTCCACGTTGCACTGGACAATAGACGCAAACATCGAATCAATCCCGATCTGTTCGCCCGTAAACCGACCGATCTGCTCGAAGAGATCGAGGGTTACAAACGCCAGACCGAAAGATTGGCCCGCATCTACGATCTGCACCGCAAGCTGGGGAAAACCCTGGATCTGAATGCCATGATCGAGGCCCTCTCCCGCTGGCTCATGCCGATGCTGGAACATGACCTGTTGGCCTACCGCCATTTTGGCCGTCAACGGTTGCCGGCCGCCTGTTCCTGCCATGGACCCGACCGCAAACAGTTGATGGAATCGGCCATGCTGTTGATGAGCCAGCCGATCAAATATGTCTGCAACGGCACCATCGCCGGCACCGATCTCTTCTACCACCTCTGGCCGCTGGACGAAAACAACGAAGAGTGCCTGCTGATCATCCACCGGAAATTTTATCCGGGAACCGACCCCTTCTGCCAGTTGGCCGGAGAGTTCCTGCAAGAGTTGCGCGGCCCCCTGGAGCGGGCCCTGGCCTATGAGGACCTTTACGACCAGGCCCGTCACGACACCCTCACCGGCCTGGTCAACCGACGGGTATTCGAAGAGCGGGTCATCCAGGAGATGGCCAACGCCCAACGGTATGGCCACCCCCTGGTGCTGGCCTGTCTCGACCTGGACCATTTCAAGGCCATCAATGACCGCCTGGGACATCTGCGGGGGGATGCGGTGTTGCGGGAGGTTTCAGCCACCTTCGCCAAAATCGTTCGTGATTCCGACCTGTTGGCGCGGGTGGGCGGCGATGAATTCGCCATGATCCTCTCCAATACCAGCCTGGAGAGTGCCACACTGTTGATGGACCGCCTCTGCCATTCGGTCACGGCGTTGGATATTTGCGCCCCCGGCAGCAAACCGCTCGGCGTCAGCATCGGCCTGACCGCCTGGAAACCGGGCATCCCCTTCGAAGCCTGGTGGAACCAGACCGACGAAGCCCTCTATCAAGCCAAGGCCTCCGGTCGTTCGCAGGTCGTCGCCATTTGAAAAAACCGGCGAAAAACCGCTTCGAACGAAAAAGCCCTGATCGGCAGTCGCCGTCAGGGCTTTTTCATTTCCGCTTCCCGATCCAACGAAATCAATAAAAATCCTCTTCGTCTTCCTCGGGCCGGTTCTCCTTGCGCTCCCGCAACTGTTCCCGCTGTTTTCGGGCGATATGGGCGTACATGCGCTGGGTCATCTCCGGCGGTTGTGGATCGATATGGGTCGCCACCTTGATCTTGCCATCCCGTGGCGGCTGAACGAACACCACCCGGCCATAGCTGTTGATGGGGGAGAATTTGTTGCCATCCTCACTGAGAAAGATACGCAACTCCAGGATATCGCCCTTTTTCACCTCGGTCTTGCGGGTGCGAAAGGCGATGCCGGTGGCGCTGATGTTGACGGCGTAGGTATCCTTGCCATCGGGGGTCTTGCCCACCGCCCGATCGAGATGAATGAACCGCACCGCATCCACCGCCTGTTTGAACAGGCCCAACCGCTGGGCCATGTCGGCATCCTTTTTGGCCAGGGTATCCAACAGTTTGGGAATCTGCCGTTCCAGTTCCGCGAGATCCGCCACGGATTTGGCCAACCGGGTCGATTCGGTGACGGGATTGCACTGATCGTGAATTTTCTGGATTTCCAGTTTGTCCTTCATATAGGCCAAAACCTGGAGGGTTTGCGCCGGCAGGGTCCCCTGGAGCGACAAGCCTTCGACGATCTTCATGAACGACCGCGTCATGGTAAGGTAAAAATCCTCCTCACTCTCCGACGTGGAACGCAGAAAGAACCAGGAGAGCTGATCCCGATACCAAATGGCGTTGCGCCGTGCCTTGGACCGGTTGCGGCGCAATTTTTCAATGCCGTCGTCCAGTTCCCGGAGCATCTTCTGGAACTGAACGATTTTCAGACGCGGTCCATAAGCCTGATGACGGTGGAAATGGTCCAGGGCGGCCTCGAAACTTTCCTGGGTGACGATACTCCAGATGAAGGGGATTTGATCGTTGATCCGAAACTCTTTCCGTTTGTAGTCGGCCGGCCGGTTGCTGGCGGCCACCACGTCCACCTTTTTGGGGGTATCCTCCAGATTGGCGGAAAGAATGCTCAATCCTTCGCTGAGAAGCCGATCCACCCCCTTGTTTTCGTTACTGGAATCCAGGGTCGGCAACTCCAGGGGCGGCGGCTCCGGCTCTTTCACCACCGGTTTACGGATCGGCGGCGGGGTCTCCAACGGTTCCGGTTCGATGACCGGTTTCGGGGCTGGTTTCGGGGCCGGTTTCGGGGCCGGTTTCGGGGCCGGTTTCGGGGCCGGTTTCGGGGCCGGTTTCGGAGCGATTGATTTTTTTGCCGGAGCCGGGACCGGTTGCCGGGAACCAAGGGATGACACGGTGATGAATTCACAGTCGATCCGGGTGAGATCGTTTTTCCACTCCGGTCGCAACCGATTGACCCGGCAATAGCTCAACATGGTCATCGGCACCTTGGAAAAGGGTGAAAAACGCAATTCCAGAATGTCCGACTCTTCCAGGGCCGGCTCTTTCATCCACAACGAAACCCCGGTACCGTCCTTGGAAAGACGGACCACCGCCTTGAAAAAGGGGGTCGGTTTCGGATTGGACAGACCGAGGATCCGGTCGATCTTGCGCTCCATCAATTCGAGCACATCGGTTCGACTGCGGGTACTGGCGGAACGGACGGCGGTGATGCGGCCGGCCTTGCGGCGTTCTTCGAGCACGTCGATCAACGCCGACTCCATCCCCATGCGGGCGGTCGGATAAGGGGTGTGATGTTTATGGCAGGCGGCGACGGCGTTCAGGTTCCGCCGGGTGATTTTACGCCACCAGACGGAGACGGGTATGGGACCGCCCGCAACGGGTTTCTTCGGCTGGGCCATGGACGACGATCACTCCCGAAAAGGCTTCATCGGCCACGCTGGGCGCGCAACAGTTCCGACTGCCTTTTGAAGATGTGTTGGATGATCCGCTCCCGGTCGGGATCCAGGATCGGTTCGAAACGGCAGGCGACCTTGGTCAAACCTTCGGCATTGACATCGAACAGTTTCATGACCCGGGCATAGGCCTCGATGGAGGTCAGGGCGTCGTTGGAGAGGGCCAGGCGGACCTCCAGCACATCCCCCTCCTTCACCGCTGGAACGGTGGGCTCCATGAAGGCGATGCCGCCGCCGCTGAGATTGACGTTGGTGGGGACCAGCGGCCGTTCCTCCTCGCCGGGATGGAACAGGCGCAACAGCAGGTTGAGTTTCATGTCCATGCGCCCGAGAATCTGGGCCAGGACCGGATCGGTGCGTTCGAGCTGTTTGAGTTTGCCGGTGACATCCAGGGAGTTGAGCAGTTGGCGGACGTCATCCCCCTGTTTGGGTGGAAAGGCCCGTTTTTTTTCGAAAAAGGCCATGATCTCGGCCAACTCCGACTCCTCGACCAAACGCCAGGCCAGGGGCAGGATATCATCGACACGCACGAATTCCCGTTGTTGGGTGGCGGCTTTTGGCGTTGCGGGAGGCATGGGCGGCGTTCCTTGAAATCAGGGTTTTTTGATCTTGCCCAGGACCGGTTCGCCGCTATCGACGAAATCGGTTCCTTTCAGGAATGAATCGGCCACCGCCGGGGAGGTCTCCTTGGAGATCAGCACCTCGATACGGCGATTCCGCGCCCGGCCCGCTTCGGTATCGTTGTTGTCCCGGGGCTGAATGTCCCCCAGACCCCGCACCTGCAACCGGGTTGAATCGACACCGCCTTCACCGGTGAAAAATTCCACCACCCGCGCCGCCTGCACCGACGACAGGGTCCAGTTGCTTTCGAAGGGTCCCTTGTGTGAAGCGGGCTGGTTGTCGGTATGGCCGGTGACATGGACCAGGTTGGGGATGTCGATCAACAGATTGGCGATCTGTTGCAACAACGGTTTGACATCCCCTTTGAGCTTTTTGGCATCGTCTTCGAACAGGACATCGTTGTTGAGCCGGACGACGAACCCCTCCTCCACCTCGATGATTTCGGCCTCGCCGTTGTCGATCATGTTGACCAGGATCACCTCCAGGCGCTCGATCAACCGCACCAGAATGATCTCCTGCTGGAATTCGACGGCCACCATGGTTTCCCCGGTGGGCACCGGATTGATCTGCTGGAGGCGTTGAATGCCGAAGGCATCCTTCATCGAACCGGAGGTCTCTTCGAACTTGACGATATCCAATTGGGCAAAGGAGAGCAACAATACGAAAAAGGTCAGCAGCAGGGCCATCATGTCACCAAAGGTGACCATCCATCCCGGTGCGCCCTTCTTACACGGAGGACATTTGGATGCCATTATCGAAACCTTTCGCAGTTATCGGCCCGCATCGATCAAATCCGTTCCCGCCGGCATGGCGGCCTATTCGAGGTCCCGTTGATCCGGAGCCAGGGCCGATTTCAAGGCCTCCTGGAGCATCCGTGGATTGATGCCCTTCTGGATACCGATCATGCCATCGATGATCACCTGACGGATCAGGCGCTCCTCCTGGCTGTAGCCTTTCAGTTTGACGGAGATGGGAATGGCCACCAGGTTGGCGATGATGGAACCGTAGAGGGTGGTGAGCAGGGCCACGGCCATGGCCGGTCCGATGGAGGAGGGGTCCTCCATGCTGGCCAGCATCTGCATCAGGCCGATCAACGTTCCGATCATGCCGAAGGCCGGTGCGGTCTCGCCGATGCCGTCCCAGACCGATACCCCCCGATCGTGACGGTCGATCATGTAATCGAGATCCTTTTGCAGCACGCTCTCCAGAAAATCCGGATCGGCGCCATCCACACAGTGGTTGATGGCCCCCTGCAGGAAGGGATCGTCGGACTTGACCTTTTCCAGGGCCAGGATACCGTCCTTGCGGGCGATATTGGCCATGTCGATCAGTTGGCTGATCACCTGGTCGGGATCCTGCGCCTTGACGAAAAAGGCTTTCATCATGATGCCGACGGATCCGAAGACCTCGTTCATCTTGTGCTTGACAAACATGGCCGAGATGGTGCCACCCAAGACGATGAGTACGCTGGGGACATTGATGAACATCACAATGTCGCCGCCCAGCATGATCGCCATAAGGATCAGGGCGAAACCCAGGACGAGCCCGATAATGGTTGCCAAATCCATGCTCGCAGTTCCTTTTTACGTTTATACGTGTTACGCCAATGCCATTTTTTCGTATCACCCGCCCCGGTCCCGTTCCGGTGAAATCAGCCGCCGAGGCGCGCACACCGGGCGGCCACTGTTGCCAAAACTCCTCCAACTGCCAACGGTGAGCGGGCAGATATCCGGACAGGAAAGGGGGTACCCGAAAAAAGCAAAAAGCACGCCAACGTAACAATCCAGGTCTGTTTTCGCAATGACACTCCGTCACACATCCATTTTGAAACCGAAATCCGGAAACGTCCCCCCCCCCGGCAAACCGGCCGGCAAGGGGCAACAGTTGCCCGGCAACGGGAAAAAAACACCGGTTCCGCTTCACCCCCGCTCCCCGCGGGAAGGCGGTCCCGTCGACCGGTCGGCCAGCGCCGACGGGCGAAAATCGCCCGGCAAGACTTTGAAAAAACAAATCCCGCCACCGACCGGAATACCATCACCCCGGGTCGTTTCAATAATTGCACAATACTTGCATTAACTCCCCACAACCGGCCGCCCCGGTCGAAATCGCGTCAAAACCGGGGGTTCGGTGAAACAATGGCGTCAATTCATCGACAGATCAACCGCCCCCCGGGAGCGCAACGACCATGACACCGGAAACCGAACGAATCAACGCCGCACTGCAGGTGGTGAAAACCGGCACCGGACACCCCCAGTTCGAGACGGCCTGGGAATATCTCACCATCAGCAGGCATCCCGCCATCTGCCAAGCCCTGCAAACGACCATGGAGACGGTTTTCGGCCCCATCCCCCCTCCCACCGGTTACAGTGACAGCGGTGAAGCGTACTGGAGCACGGACACGCTGTCCGGCTATCTGGGCATCCCCAAACGGGAAATCAACGCCCGCGCCTGGGAGCTCCGCGCCAAATGGGGTGAACGGGCCGGAATCCGCCCGGCCGGAACCGTGAATACGGTTCATTGACACCCATGCGACCGGTCCGCTCAACCGACCTCCCGGAAAAAAGCGACCGTCCCCGGCCCGTGAGGTCCCCATCAACCACCAGCACGGGAGGATTCGACATGTTTGATTGACGACACGGAAAACATACGGATGAACGACAGAAAAAACAATGCATTCATCATGGGAAGAACCCCTGGAAAAGCCCGCCGCCGGTGGCGCGAAAGCGAACCGCCGATGGGCTTATTAATTGATTTTACTGAAAATTTCAATAACCACATTCCGTTACGGCACCATATCTCACGGTAACCGGATGCCACCGATACTGGCCCGAAAAATGCTCCTATGGCCGACCTGAGGAAACGACTCGCCAAACCGCCCGAACCCGGCGGATGCGCCAAAGGAGCACTATGGAAAACTTCGCCCAACTGTTCATGTGGAGCCGTCAACTGGACGGCGTCGCCCAGAAAGAGGCTTGTAACCAGGAGGGGGGCGCCGAGTTGCGACGGCTCGACCATCTCATCGCCCTTTACAGCCCCCCGGCCCTGATCAACGACACCTGGAAGATCGGCGGCATATCCGAATCCCGTTGGGATTGGGAAACACGAATGGAAGCGGAGGACGACTGAAAAACCCGCCCCAAGGCGACCATTTCCCGAAGACCGGCCACCCCGAATGACGAAGAGGTTGTCCAAAAACGCCATCCATGGCGTTCCTGGACGTCGTCCGGTGCGAAGTGAATTCGAACCGGACCCTCAAAAAACTGCGCTTTTCGGCGGTCCATCCACGGACCGCACATGGCCGTCGAAAGGTTTTCGACGGCCTCGAAGACCGGTCGAAAAAAAGGTCGACGGGTCCCCGGAAAAAAGAGTGCCCGGCGCCCCGCCTCACCAGCCGGGGGCACGCGGTATCAACCCACCCTGTTCACACAGACCGGGATGGTACCGGAGCGCCATGGAATCGTGATAGTTCTGGCAGGCCCGGGCATTGACGCCGGAGGTGGGACACCGTTCCCGCCCCTGCTCGATCATGCGCCGGGAGTGGGCCAGACGATCCAGACAATTTTGACGCCACATGCAGGCCATGTGACGGTTCATCTCCGCCCCCGGATAGGCCGGCCGCTGGCCACAGCCCTTTTTCTCCGGCGCCACGGCCACCTCCGGTTCGGGCGGAGTGCGGGAAGCCATCATGCGTTGATCGGCCCAGATGGAACGGCCCGGCTTTTCGGTGTGGGCCGGGGAGCCGCCAGCGGACCCTTCGACCGACCGCTCCGCCACCTCGGGCTTCGACGGCGGTTGCACCGTTTCCGGTTCCGGTGGCGCCTCCACCGGCGCCGGCGGTTCCGGGGCGACCGCGGTCACCACCGGCTCGATCGTTTGTTCAACCACCGGTGGCGGAACCTCTTCCGTGGGCGCCGTCGCCGGGGTCTCCACCACCAACCGTTTGGCCGTGGTCAACGCCTCGGCCATGGAACCGGCTTCACCGACGGGCCCGGGAATGACACGCAACAGAAGGAAAAAAAATCCCACGCCGATGCCAATCCCCACCGCATAGGGTGCAAATGTCTTCAAAAACCACCGAATCAAACCACTCATCATTTTTTCGTCCCCTTCCGACCCGAGCCCGGCTCACGATAATCAACACGGGCCAGTTATACCCCGACTCCACCCCGGATGAAACTCCCTTGTTGCCGCTCAAAGATAAAAATCGGCCGATTACCGACCGGTCAACCGCATCGGCGGCGCTGAATGTCTTGAATTTGTCCGCAACCCCCTCCATACTGCCAGTTCGTGCCGACGAAAAGGTTGTGAGAACGAAACGGAAACCGGTTGTCAAGCCGTCCCCGCATCGCATCCCCGCGCCCCATCGGCGGCTACCCGCTCCCATCCTGCTCGTCTTGCCTCGGAGTCACCCGGGATGAACCTGTCCCAAAGCATCGCCGAACTGGTGGACCTGACCCGTAAACGCATGGGCGATGCGGCGGCGGAAAAGGTCGCCGCCGCCGCCGATATCGCCGTACGCATACATGACGGCCAGTTCCGCAAACTGGACAAGGCCCCCTACGTCACCCACTGCATCAGCGTTGCCCACAACTGCCTCTCCTGGGGCCTGACCGATACCAAGGCCATCTGCGCCGCCCTGCTCCACGATGTCCTGGAGGATGCCGACGATTATGAACAGGCCGAACGCGAAGTCAGCTCCCTCGATCCGGAGGTGCTGACCATCGTCCGCGCCCTGTCGAAAATCCGCAACCTGAAAACCGGCGCCGGCGATCTGCCCGCCACCTATCGGCGCATCCTCCGTTCCGCCTCCAAGGATCTGCGGGTCCTGGTCATCAAAACCTTCGACGTCTATCACAATTCCAAAACCCTGCAGGTCCACAACAAGACCAAGGCGAAAAACAAGGCCAGCCTCTCCCTGATCTATGTCGGCGTCGCCCGGCGACTGGGGATGATGACCCTGGCCGATGAGATCATCGAACGCATCCTCCCCCACTTGATGCCGGTCCAGTATCAACGCGCCCAACGCGCCCTGGAAGACCTGCAAAAACGTGGCGAGGAGAGCATGACCCGGCTCGCCGGCCACATGGATCTGGTCTCCGGTCCGGGCCTGGTGGAACAGTTCGAAGTGGAGCCGAGGAAACTGGCGGACTATTTCTATCTGACGGAAAAACCGGGAACCGGACGGCTGCTGCGCATCGGCTGGCCGGCCTTTCGCCTGCGCATCCTGGTGGCCGATGAAGATGCCGCCTGGCGGGTATTGGGTAAAATGCACGGACTGTTCGGTCCCCTGCCCCGACACATCCGCGACTATCTGAACGCCCCCCGGGTCAACGGTTTCCGTGCTCTCACCACCCGTATCCTCTGGGATGGACACCCCTTGAACGTCCAGGTGGTGCGCCACCAGGACGACATGGCCAACCGGATGGGCATTCTCGCCCAGTGGGGGATCAGTGGACCGGATCCGGCCCGCTACATGCGCCTGCTGGCCACCCTGGGGGACAGCGATCTACGCATGTCGGAGGTGCACGCCCATGTACTGCCCGACCTGCTCGACGTCTACTCACCCAAAGGTGACCGTCTCACCTTTCCGGTCGGGGCGGTGGTGGTGGATTTCGCCTATCTGGTCCACACCGAGCTGGGCGAACACTGCTCCGGGGCCAAGATCAACGGCATCCTGCGGCCACCGGAATTCCCGTTGAGCGATGGCGACGTGGTACGCATTCTCACCAATAAAAACAGCACCCCGCAACGGGCTTGGCTGGATGTGGTCAAAACCGCCCGCGCCCGCACCCTGATCAAGCAAGCCCTGAAAAATCCCGATACCCCGGTCAAGGGGATCAACCGGTCGCTGTCGGGAAAATTTCAACTCACCTCCCTGACCGGACAGGACATCCTCTGGTCCACCTGCTGCCTGGCGGTGCCCACCACCCCCATCGTCGGTCGCCTGTCGGAAGATGGCCGCTGGATCGTTCACCGCGCGGATTGCCGTAAAATCCAGACACAACAGTGGGAACAGGGCCGCTGGGCGGTTCAGTCCAAAGAGGAAACCCTGCAGGTGACCTTCACCGTCGATCATCGCGCCGGCGCCCTGCTGACGGTCCTGGAACTCCTGGCCCGGCACGGCGTCAACGGCCAGACCATCCAGGGCAAGGGACGCTCCTCCGACTCTTATATCATCAGCCTGGAGCTGGGCGGTAAGACCCCGGCCGTTCTCGGTGAAATTCTGCAAAAAATAAGTGAGGTACCAACGGTCCAGGAAATCTTGAGTTATACCTGGGTCGCTTGACAGACCCCCTCCCGCCATTACCCCGATCATCCGGCCTTTTATTACGAAACCGATAGAATGTCGTTACAAGATCCGGTATGATGGTTGGATTGAAAGGAGTGCTCCGCCCCAAAGACCGGCCGGGGGAACGATCATGCCAGAAGAAAACAACAGGGGTAGGTGAAAGACGGGTCATGAAATTTTTAATTACTGATGATGAAATTCACAACCGCGTCATCATGGAGCGCATCCTCTCCTCCTTCGGCTCCTGCGATCTGGCGGTCAACGGCCAGGAGGCGGTGGAAGCGTTTGAACTGGCCCTGATGGATGAGGAACCCTACGACCTGATCTGCCTGGACATCATGATGCCGGTGATGGATGGTCAGGAGACCCTGAAACGAATCCGGGAAGTGGAACGGCGGCAGCAACTCAAAAAACAGCTGCAGATGGAACGGGGCAGCGGTTCGGCCTCGCCGATGGAACCCGCCACCACCCACATATTCATGGTGACGGCCCTGGAAACCCAGGAGGAGGTGGTCGAGGCCTTTTTCCACGGTGGTTGCACCGACTATCTGACCAAACCGATCACCCGTGACCGTATCGTCGAAAAATTACGCAAATATGATCTGATCCGGGAGTGATCCCGCCCGGAATCACTCCCGTGGCCATTCGCCCTCCCGACAAACGGCGGACAGCCCGTCAGGCAATCTTGCAGAAGGGACAGGAAAAACAGATATCGCCGCGCCAACCCCGGGCGCACACCGATGGGTGGTGGCTCTCACCATCCGGACAGTGGGGGGACACCCCCCGAACCGTCATCATCGCCTGCCGGTGCATCCGTTTGACCACACCACCCAGACGAGCCCCCACCCTGCTCATTGTCGCCAAACCTTCACCAAAAAATCCATCGGATACATCACGACGTTCCTGCTTCACCACCAGCCCTTGCCAATAAACCGCAGCCTGACTTGACATCGTTTTTTCTCCATAGGTTGGATGTAAAAGGTTCCAGCACGAGCGGACCAGAAAACCGGTTCTTCATGATCATGATCCGTTAGTGAGGACTAACTCTCCAATTGCGCCATAGCATTCAAATAGCGTGCCAACGGGTTAATGAATGCTACCCGATCCGGCCAAAAACGGGTCATCGGAACCGGCACACACCCTTCCTTCCCAAAAGTTTGCCAACACCGACCTCCAACACCGGAAACAAACCGGTAACCAGTTGGAAAACATCCAGATAATCATCTGGCAACACATTTTCCCAGCCCTCTCGCCACCAACGTCGGTCCCATTCGGTCAGTGGTTGCACACGTTTCGTTTCCAGCCATTGCCACCATCGAAAACAATCGATTTTTCATGCGGTTTTGATCAAATCCGGGGCCATCGGCGTGGATCGATGGTTGCCATTCTTGACATCGCCCATCGATTCGGAACGGGTCAGCGGCGAGCGCCTGCCCCCCCATTCGACCCCATTCACCCACCGCCAGGGCCGTTTTCCCCCTTGCCAAACATCTGACATTCGTCAATGCCCTGACCATTCGGGCGCCGAAAAATTGATGAAACCCGGCCGGCGACCATTTCGAGAATTCCCTTGTATTCAATGTCCCGCCGTTTATCATCTATGGCCATAAAGACACTCTGGTCCCGATTATCGAGGCACTGCCATGACTGGTTCGCGATCCGTTTTTATTTTCGTTTCCATCTTTTTTTTCAGCCTGTTATCCAGCGCCGACGCCGCCATGGAAATCCAGTGGTGGCATGCCATGAGCGGCAATCTCGGGGAGACGGTCAAACGGTTGGCCAAAACCTTCAACGAGGGTCAGGATCAATACACCGTGGTGCCGGTCTACAAGGGCAACTATGCCGAAACCATGACCGCCGGCATCGCCGCTTTTCGTTCCAGACAGCCGCCGCACATCCTGCAGGTGTTCGAGGTGGGCACCGCCACCATGATGGCGGCCCAGCGGGCCATCAAACCGGTCCACGAGGTGATGGCCGCCTCGGGGACCGATTTCGACCCCAAGCATTTTTTGCCGGCCGTCACCGGTTATTACACCTCTCCGGACGGAAAAATGTTGTCCATGCCCTTCAACAGTTCCACACCGATCCTCTATTACAACAAGGATGCGTTCCGCAAAGCGGGATTGGATCCGGAAAAACCGCCGGCCACCTGGCCGCAACTGGCCGACCACGCCCGCAAACTGTTGCAGGCCGGTTATCAATGCGGATTTTCCAGCGCCTGGATATCCTGGATTCACATTGAAAATCTCGGCGCCTGGCACAATGTCCCCCTCGGCACCCGCGACAACGGTTTTGAAAGCATGGATGCCAGGCTGACCCTGAACGGTCCGCTCCATGTCAACCATCTGGCCCATCTGGCCAAATGGCAGAAGGAAAAAATTTTCGTCTACGGGGGACGCCGCAACCTGGGCAACGCCAAGTTCACCAGCGGCAAATGTCCCATGTACACCGAGTCCTCGGCCGGTTATGCCGGTTTCAAACAAAACGCCAAATTTGAATTGGGCGCCGGCATGTTGCCGTTCTGGCCCGGCGGTTCCGGGGCCCCGCAAAACAGCATCATCGGTGGCGCCAGCCTCTGGGTGATGGCCGGTCATTCAGAGGCGGCCTATCGGGGCGTGGGCCAATTTTTCGCGTTTCTCTCGTCACCGGCGGTGCAGGCCGACTGGCATCAATCCACCGGTTACCTGCCCATCACCCAGGCCGCCTATGATTTGACGAAAAAATCGGGTTATTACCAAAAAAATCCCATTGCCGAGACCGCCCTGCATCAATTGACCCTCAACCCGCCGACGAAAAATTCCCGCGGGTTGCGATTTGGTCACATGGTGCGATTGCGGGATATCATCTACAACGAAATCGAATCGGTATTGGCCGGACGCAAATCGGCCAAACAGGGTTTGAACACGGTGGTCAAGACCGGCAACCGCCTGTTGAAAAAATTCGCCCGTACCAACAGACAACGATGATTCCACGGTCCGGCAATCGGGCACTGGGGACCAAGGACGACGAACGTAAACAATTCTTTACATCAGACCAGAAAGGAGGAGGTGTCGTCGATGAACAAACGCGCCCTGTTCAAACATCCGCTTCTCCCCTATCTGCTGCTGGCGCCGCAGGTGGCCATCACCCTGATCTTTTTCATCTGGCCCGCCTCCCAGGGACTGTTCCAGTCGGTCATGGAGGAGGATCCCTTCGGCCTGGAGAGTCAATTCGTCGGGCTGGATAATTTTGCCCGGCTGTTCGAGGAACCGGCCTACATCGATTCCCTGGCCGTCACGGCCTTTTTCAGCGTCGCCGTCACCGTGCTGGCCCTGGGGGTGGCCCTGCTGTTGGCGGCGATGGCCGACCGGGTGTTGCGCGGCGCCCTCACCTACCGCACGCTGATCATCTGGCCCTATGCCGTCGCCCCGGCGGTGGCCGGGGTGTTGTGGTTGTTCCTGTTCAACCCCACGGTCGGTATTTTCGCCTTCGCCCTGTCACGCATGGGATATGAGTGGAACCATCTGCTCAACGGCGGCCAGGCCATGACCCTGGTGATCATCGCCGCCACCTGGAAACAGATCTCCTACAATTTTCTGTTTTTCCTCGCCGGACTCCAGACCATCCCTCCATCGTTGATCGAGGCCGCCGCCATCGACGGCGCCGGGCCGGGCCGCCGTTTCTGGACCATCCTCTTCCCCCTGCTCTCCCCCACCACCTTTTTTCTGCTGGTGATCAACATCGTTTACGCCTTTTTCGACACCTTCGGCGTCATCCACCAGGTCACTGAAGGCGGCCCCGACGGCGCCACCAATATTCTCGTTTATAACGTTTTCCACGACGGTTTCCTCGGCATGGACCTGGGCGGCTCGGCGGCACAATCGGTGATCCTCATGGCCATCGTCGGCCTGCTCACCGTCATCCAGTTCCGCTATGTCGAACGGCGGGTTCACTATTGATGACCATCCCCAGCCAAGCGTCTTTACGTATTGAAACCGGGATGCATACGGCGGTCATCTGCCATGAGACCATCGATTCCGCTTCCGCCAAACAACCCTTTTGATGAGATGCGGCGGGGCTCCCTTTATGCTACACTTCTCACGATACTGATTCCCCAAACCAGAACCGCCACAATGCCAACAGGGGGAAGGGCAATGCATGTGGCCCGCAGTTTTCTTAAACCAAAGACAGCGCACTGCCTGGAAACCGTGCAAAAGGATGCCCTGGAGCCTTTCCTGGAAACAGCCCCCCAAGACCCGGAAGCGCTCAAACTCCACGAATGGCAGATGCAAAAATCAAGAGGCGATTCGAAGCTGTCGATACTGGTAAAGCCATCCCGCATGTCATGATCTGTAACCAAATGGAGGTTGATAATGGAAAAACAGAGTGTCCGCTATGTGTCGGATGACAAAGGGGAGATCACGGCCGTGATCGTCCCCATTGATCTGTGGCGAGAAATTGGTTCCGGTCATGATGAGACTGAACACCTTCTCTCCAGCACATCGATGAAGAACCGCCTACTGGAATCCATCAAGAGAAATGATGACATTTCACTGGAGGATGCCCGTGATAGAGTTGGTCTTTGATTCAAACGCGGTTGAAGACCTTCAATGGTGGGTTAAAACAGATCGGAGAAAAGCTCTAAAGGTTCTCGATCTGATCCAAGCCGTTCAGCGTGACCCGTTTCAAGGAATCGGCAAACCGGAACCTCTCAAACACGAACTGTCCGGCTGTTGGTCTCGCCGGATCGACCAAGAACACCGTTTGGTCTATCAACCAACCGATCAGAAGATCAAAATTCTGGCCTGTCGCTACCACTATTAGAAAAACATAGCCAACAAGTTTGAAATTCCATTTCCCGGTCACTTCAAATTTGCGCAACTTTTGACTTTCGAAGTTCTCGTATGAGTCGATATATCGATTTATACGGTATTTTTATCAAAACAGAAACTTTTTGGTTATTTCGATCCACAACCAGATATTGGAACACAACCGCGACGCCCTGGTCCATCTCGGCCGTCCCGACTGGCGAATGGAGTGAAACATGGTTGAAAACCGTCCCTGGTTCGATTTCATGGCCCATGCGGTATTGATTCTGGGCATCCTGATCCTGTTGATCCCGATCTATGTGGCCTTCGTCGCCTCCAGCCATACCCTGCCGGATATTTTGCAGTCGCCGATGCCAATGTGGCCGGGGGGGGAGCTGTTGGTGAACTACACGCAGGCCATCACCGGCAAAAGCCAGGCGTTGGGGGTGTCGGTGGGGCGGATGTTGTGGAACAGTTTGATCATGGCCTTGGGCATCACCTTCGGCAAAACCTTCATCTCCCTGTTGGCCGCCTTTGCCATCGTCTATTTTCGCTTTCCGTTCCGCATGCTGCTGTTCTGGATCATTTTCATGACCCTGATGCTGCCGGTGGAGGTGCGGATCCTGCCCACCTATCAGGTGGTGGCCAGGTTGCAACTGTTGGACAGCCACACCGGTTTGATCCTGCCGTTGATCGCCTCGGCGACCGCCACCTTTCTGTTCCGGCAGTTTTTCATGACCGTGCCCGATGAACTGTGCGAAGCGGCGCGTATCGACGGCGCCGGGCCGATGCGGTTTTTTTTCGACATCCTGCTGCCGATGTCGCGCACCGCCATCGCCGCACTGTTCGTCATTTTATTCATCTACGGCTGGAATCAATATCTCTGGCCGCTGTTGATCACCACGCAAGAGAGCTATTACACGGTGTTGATCGGCATCAACCGCATGTTGTCGGTGGGCGATCAACAGGCACAATGGCATTTGATCATGGCCACCGCCCTGCTGGCGATGCTGCCGCCGGTGTTGGTGGTGGTGTTGATGCAGCGTCAATTCGTGCGTGGTTTGACCGAGACGGAAAAATAGGAGCGATCATGGCCGCCATCACCCTGAAAAACGTTGGAAAAACCTATCCCGGCGGGATCGCCGCCGTCCAGGCCGTCAACACCGGAATCGACGACGGCAGTTTTACCGTCATCGTCGGCCCGTCCGGTTGCGGCAAATCAACGCTGTTGCGGTTGATCGCCGGTCTGGAGACCATCACCGAGGGCGAGGTGTGGATCGGCGACACCGTCGTCAACCAACTGGAGCCGGCGCAACGCGATGTGGCCATGGTGTTTCAAAACTATGCCCTCTACCCGCACATGACGGTGTTCGACAACATGGCCTATGCCCTGAAAATTCGCGGCCATGACAAGGTGGAGATCAAAAAACGGGTGGAAGAGACCGCCGAAATGTTGGAGCTCAAACCGTTGCTGGACCGCAAACCCCGCCAACTCTCCGGCGGCCAACGGCAACGGGTGGCCATGGGCCGCAGCATGGTGCGCAAACCCAAGGTGTTCCTGTTCGACGAACCCCTGAGCAACCTCGACGCCAAACTACGCACACAGATGCGCATCGAGTTGAAAAAACGGCATCAACTCCTGAAAACCACCAGCGTCTATGTCACCCACGATCAGGTGGAGGCCATGACCCTGGGCGATCGGTTGATCGTCATGAACCAGGGACGCGCCGAACAGATCGGCAGCCCCATGGCCATCTATGAAAAACCGGCCAGCCGTTTCGTTGCCGGTTTCATCGGCTCGCCGGCGATGAATTTTTTGCAGATCACCCCCGGCGCCGATGGTGGGGAAGCAGTGCTGGCCGGCGGCGAAAAAATCCCCCTGCCGGAGGGTCGGGTGGCTGGTAAAAAACAAATTCTCGGCATCCGACCGGAGGATCTCACCGTCCATGCCCCAGAAACCCCCGGCATCCCCTGCCGGGTCGATCTGGTGGAAAACCTGGGGGCCGACACCCTGGTCCACGGCCAGATCGCCGGTGAAACGAATCCGCTCACCCTGCGCCTGGACAACGCCCCCGCCCCGCAGCCCGGTGAAACGATCTCCCTGACGGCACCGCCGTCCCGCCTGCATTTTTTCGATATCGACAGCGGCCGGCGTTTACCTCCCGGATGAACCGGCCTATTTTTTCTTCGGTTCCGGCCCCTTGGGACAACAGGAAACCGTCTCCTTGGAACCGTCATCATGGCCCGGTGGCAGACCCTCCTCGTTGACGACGTTGAAACCGAGCATGCGCCAGTCCTGCATGCCGCCCCGGTACCATTTGAGCTTTTTCGGTGGATAACCGGAGATCAGCAGGGCGCGGATGCTGGAGGGGGATTGGCCACACCAAGGGCCGTTGCAGTAGAAGATCAACGTTTTGGCCGATTCAAAATTCCACAGATGGCCATCGTGGGCGACGCCGAACTTGAACGCCAGGATCTCCGCCATCTCCTTGGGGTCGGCATGCACCGGATGGAGTTTGGTCCAGGGAATGTTGATGGCGCCGGGAATCATGCCGCTGCGCACCCATTTGTCGACCCGGGAGTCGATGACCAACACCGAATCGTCCCCCTTGGCATGTCGTTCCAGATAGTCCAACAGCTCCAACTCCCCCAGGGTCTCCACCCCGTCGGCCAGCTTGATCGGTTGGATACAGAACGGCGGACAGGGCCGTGAGGTGAAGGAAAAATCGAAATCCAGCACATTTTCCGTATCCTGGTTGCGTTGGATACGCACCTTTTTGCCGTTGTGGAGCACATCCACGAAAGGGCGGTCGGCCCGGATCTTGACCAAAATCGAATCATCCTTGGCCAACGACGGTCCAGAGTTGAAAACAAACACCAGGGCCGACAACACCATCCACCCCGACAGTCTGGCAACGATCCCCATGCTCCTTCTCCCGTTTACACGATGATTATGAGCTATTTTTCACAATGATGACAACCCGGCCCGATCA
Organism: uncultured Magnetococcales bacterium; assembly: GCA_964344355.1. Lineage (GTDB taxonomy): Bacteria > Pseudomonadota > Magnetococcia > Magnetococcales > CAYFNE01 > CAYFNE01. Next base: position 16,757 of record CAYFNE010000049.1, on the reverse strand, counting down.
TAGCAGAAAGCGGCCGACCATCCAAACGACAAGCGGCCGGCCCCGGTGACGAAAAACTGTTGCAAATCGGCCAGCCGGTGTCACCAATTCGACACGCCGGGACGTGCCATTATCAATAATCAGACTTAACTATCTGATTTTTATTAATTATACATCTTGGCCACTGGATTGCATACTGCCTCGAACATGGCACTCTTGCCAGTAGTAACTTACGTAAATGCAAAGAGCTAAAAAAAACCGAACCCGGTCAACCGGGTTCGGTAAAAGAACAGACGTAAAGGTGATGAGATGGAACCGGAACAACTACGCGCCATCGGCGCGCGTCTCTACGGGGACGGACTCATGCCCAGACTGTATATCCAGGCCCTGGCCCGGGACCTGGAGCAGTCCGAATCCACCATCCGCAACTGGTGGTACGGGGTCAACCGGTCCATTCCCGCGCAAGCGAAAGAAATGCTGGAAAACCTTCAAAATGAGAGAGGTCGGTCATGAACAGTTTCGTATTTCTGCCCACCATCAACCTGTTCCCGAAAGGCGGCAAACGGTTTCGTCTCATCTGGGAGGATATCGACCGTCCCCGCGGATATTTCACACCCCTTCCCGCAAAATCTCGGCGACGAGAAAAGCGATATCCAGACTCTGAGCAGCGTTGAGTCTTGGGTCGCAGGTGGTTTCATAACGCTCTTTGAGGTGCTCTTCGCGCACCTCGTGGGAACCGCCCACACACTCGGTCACATTGTCCCCGGTCAGTTCGAAATGGACCCCGCCGGGGATGGTCCCCTCCCCTTGATGGATGGCGAAAAAGAGTTTCAACTCGCTCAGGATATGGTCGATGGCCCGGGTTTTGAACCCGCCCGGGGCGGCATAGGTGTTGCCGTGCATCGGGTCACAGCTCCAGACCACCGATCGTCCCTCGCGGGTGACGGCACGCAGCAGGGTCGGCAACGATTCGGCGATCTTGTCGTATCCGAAGCGGGTGATCAGCGTCAGACGGCCCGGTTCGTTGTCCGGGTTGAGGCGATCACACAGTTGCAGCACGTCATCGGCGGTGGCCTTGGGACCGACTTTCACCCCCAGGGGGTTTTTGACACCGCGTAAAAATTCCACGTGCGCCCCATCCAGTTGCCGGGTGCGCTCACCGATCCAGAGCATGTGCGCCGAGCAATCGTAATAGTCCCCGGTCAGGGAGTCGACCCGGGTCAGGGCGCTCTCATACTCCAGGATCAACGCCTCATGGCTGGTGAAATATTCCACCTCCCTGAGCAGGTTCTCATGGTTGCTGTCAATGCCGATCACCTTGAAAAAACGCAGGATATCCCCCATCTGCTCGGCGAGGTGCGCATAGCGTTTCCCCTGGGGGCTCTGGGCGACGAAATCCTGGTTCCAGTTGTGCAACTGACGCAGATCGGCAAAACCGCCACTGGTGAAGGCGCGCAGCAGGTTGAGGGTGCTGGCCGATTGGAAATAGGCCCGTTCCAGCCGTTTCGGATCGGGCTGGCGCGCCTCTTCGTCGAATGAGGAGGCGTTGACCGATTCCCCCCGGAAACTGGGCAAAGAAACACCGTTCTGGGTCTCCATCGGGCTGGAACGCGGTTTGGCGAACTGGCCGGCGATCCGGCCCACCTTGACCACCGGTTTGGAGAGCCCGTGGGTGAGAATGACCGCCATCTGCAACAGCACCTTCAATTTGTCACGGATGGAGTTGGCGGAAAAATCGTGAAAGGACTCCGCACAATCACCACCCTGGAGCAAAAAAGCCTCCCCTCGGGACACCTTGGCCAGATGTTTTTTCAGGGAACGGGTTTCGCCGGCGAATACCAGCGGCGGATAGACCGAAAGCTGACGGCAGGTCTCGTCGAGGAGACCGCGGTCGGGCCAATCGGGTTGCTGTTGGGCTTCACACTGTTTCCATGAATCGAGACGCCAGACTTCGGACACGAGTTTTTTTCCTCAGCGGTTGATATGAAATGATGGAGCGGCGGCCAGCCGCTCTGCGGGGGATCCCGAGCACTCTAATCGATTCCCCGGCCCGAATCCAAGGGTGATGGCCATCATGGACCATTTTCCTCCCGTTCCAGGCCTTCGATGGCGACCGTCAACTTTTTGATCAGGCGGTCATTGCGCCGGCTCAGCAGTTTGAGGCCATAAAGATCGCGGACATAAAACACATCCACGGCCCGTTCCCCATAGGTGGCGATCTTGGCGAAGCGGATTTGCAGATTTTCCTGCATCAGGGTCCGGGTGATGGTGAACAGCAGGCCCATCTGATCGAGGGCGGTGACCTCGACGATGGTAAACGTGTCGAGATTGTCATCGATCACCACCTCGACCGGTATTTTGAATGGCCGTTTTTTGAAAACCTGGGAGCGCGACCGGGCCAACAACTCTTCCGGCTCCACCTCCCCGGCCAATACCCGCGCCAAACTGTTTTTGATCCGCTGCAACTGGTTGGAATTTTGAATCGCTTTGCTCTGACCGCTCTGCAGGGTGAACACATCCAGGGCCATGCCATCCCGGGCGGTGGTGACGAACGCGGAGACGATATTGGCCCCCTCCGCCGACAGGGTGCCGGATATCTTGGCCATCAGGCCGGGGTGATCCTGGGCATGGATCAACACCTCGGTCACATCCACCGCCGGCGTCGGGCGAAAAACGACCGCCAGCGGATCATCCAGCACATCGATCAGCGCCCGATAGTGTTCGACCAGCACCGGCACCTCGTACTGCATGAAATAATCGGGGTAGAACCGGTTGAGGAAACGGCGCACCCGGTGAATATCCGCCTCTCCGGAAAGCGCCTTCAATACCGCATCCCTGCGGATTTTCGCCTGACGTGCCATCTCCTCCGGCGAGAGCACCCCTTTTTTCAGCAGATGCAGGCTGCGTTGATGCAACCGCCTCAACAAGGTCGCCTTCCACTGGTTCCAAACCCCGGGTCCGACGGCGCGGATATCGGCCACCGTCAACAACAGCAGCAGGTCCAACCGTTCCACCGTCCCCACCTGGACGGCGAACTGGGAGACGGTTTCCGGATCGTTGATATCGCGGCGAAAGGCGGTGCGGGAAAAAATCAGGTGATTGGCCACCAACCAGGCGACCTGTTCGACGTCCCCGGCCGGCAATCCCAGGCGCGTACAGACCGAACGGGCGATCACCGCCCCTTTGACCGAGTGGTCGCCGCTGCGCCCTTTGGCGATGTCGTGGAACAACACCGCCAGATAGAGCACCACCGGTTTTTTCAAGAGTCTCATCAACTCGGTGGAGAGCGGCAACTCCTCGCTGAAGTGGCCGCTTTTGATGTGCCGCAGGGCCTTCACCGCCAGGATGGTGTGTTCATCGACGGTATAAACGTGAAACATGTCATGCTGGGTCTGGCCGATGACCCGACCGAATTCGGGGATATAGCGTCCCAGCAACCCCAGGGTGTTCATGCGCCGCAACACCCAGGCCACCACCCGTTCGCCATCGAGCATGCGCAAAAAAATCGCCGCCACATCCGGATCCCGCTGAAAATCACGGTTGATCAGATTCAACGAACGGGTCACCAGGCGCATGGTCTCGGGGTGGATCGGTTTCAGATGACGCTGCGCCACTTCGAACAGTTTCATCAACAATATGGGATGTTCCCGTACCGAATCCGGTTCGGTAAAGGCCACCTTGTCGCCCAACAGTTGAAACCCCGGCTCCAGCCGCCGTTTGTTCCAGAAGTGCAGACGGCGGTGTTCCTCTTGATATTTCCGTAAAAACAGCCAGGAAAAACTGCCCACGTGCCGGGCCACCTGATAATAGCGGCGCATGAACTGTTCGACCCCGCGCATGCCGGGACGATCGCGATAGTCGAACTCCTTGGAGATCTCCAGTTGATATTGAAAGGTGAGACGATCATCACGGCGACCGGCCCGGTAGTGCAGGGCGTTGCGTACCCGACGGATGAACTCCCGGCAGCGGGTGAGGGTGCGGTATTCCTCCTGGCTGATGATGCCCTGGGGGATCAGGTCGCGGATGCGCGCCACCTTGTAGCGATATTTGGAGATCCAGAAAAAGGTTTGAATATCGCGCAACCCACCGGGATTTTCCTTGACGTTGGGCTCCAGATAGAACATCGAATTGCCGAACCGTTCATGACGTTTGCTCTGTTCCAGGAGCTTGGCGCGCAAAAAGGCCTCCGGATCCTTGTCCAATACCTTGGCGAACAGGGTCTCCTTGTAATGGTGGAACAGATTGGGCGAGCCGGCCAGAAACCGGGATTCCAGCATGGACGTGCGGATTTCCAGCTCTTGGCGCGCGTGTTGCACACACTCGGGGACGGTGCGCACGGCATGACCGACCTCCAGGCCCAGGTCCCAGAGGTAATAGAGCATCTTCTCCACCTGCGGCAACAGGGTGGCGTGGTTGTTTTCGGGCAGCAGGAACAGCAGATCGACGTCGGAGAACGGGGCCAGCTCCCCCCGCCCGTAACCACCGGTGGCCACCAGGCTGAAGGTGTTGACGCCGGGACCCACCGGTTGGTTGAGATTGATGATGCCAAGAATGCGACGCAACACCGTGTCCATCAGGTGGGCGTGGCCGGCGACGATGAAATTGCCGGTGGCCCCGGCCAGATGGCTCTCGTGCAAACGGCGCCGTCCAGCCTCCAGGGAGCCGCGGAACAGGGCCAACAGCCGGATGCGCGTTTCATCGCTCACCGGTTGGCCACGCAGCTCGGCCGACAGCCCGGCCACCTGGTCATCCAGGGCTTTGACGTCGATTATTTCACTGTTTTTGAATGTCCAGACCATTCATTCTCTGGGAAAAAGTAAAAAATGAACCCATTCGGCAGCCGGGGATCTCCTTGATGGGTTTACGCCATACATGGTAGCTTTCCAAGGTTAAAAATGAAATCTCTTTCCGTTTTTCCGAGATAACGTGTAAGGTAGAAAATTTTCCCCGCCGGATCACCGACGAGTCCCGAAAACATCATCAGTCAAGGAACGTCCATTACATGTTCAACAAGCTCATGGGGTTTTTTTCGACCGACATGGCCATCGACCTGGGCACCGCCAACACATTGGTCTATATACGCGGCAAGGGGGTGGTCCTCTCCGAGCCGTCGGTGGTGGCCATACGCGAAAGCTCCCGTGGAAACCGCACCGTGCTGGCGGTCGGCAACAAGGCCAAACGGATGCTGGGCCGCACCCCGGGCAACATCACCGCCACCCGTCCCCTGCGCGACGGGGTGATCGCCGATTTCATGGAAACCGAGGCGATGTTGAAACGGTTCATCCGCATGGCCCATAAACGGCGGCGGCTGTTCGACTCCCCACGCATCATCATCTGCGTCCCCTACGGCGCCACGCCGGTGGAACGGCGGGCCATCCGCGAATCGGCCGACAGCGCCGGCGCCCGCGAGGTGTTTTTGATCGAAGAACCGATGGCCGCGGCCATCGGTTCGGGATTGCCGGTACAGGAACCCAGCGGTTCCATGGTCATCGACATCGGCGGCGGCACCACTGAAGTGGCCATCATCTCCCTGGGCGATATCGTCTACTCCAGTTCCATCCGTGTCGGCGGCGACAAGATGGACGAAGCCATCATCGCTCACGTACGGCGCAAATATGCCCTGCTCATTGGCGAAGGAACGGCGGAAAACATCAAAATTCAAATCGGTTCCGCCTACCCCCTGGAGGAACGGCTGGAGGTGGAGATCAAGGGCCGCGACCTGGTCAACGGCGTGCCCAAGCATCAGGTGATCGTCGACCCGGAGATCCTGGAAGCGATGAGCGATCCCATCAACGCCATCGTCGAAGGGGTACAGGCGGCCCTGGAGAGGACCCCGCCGGAGCTGGCCGCCGATATCGTCGACCGCGGCATCGTCCTCACCGGCGGCGGCGCCCTGCTGCGGGGACTGGACCGGCTGCTGGCCGAAAAAACCGGTCTACCGGTGATCATCGCCGATGATCCCCTCTCCTGCGTGGTGATGGGCTCTGGAAAAGCCCTGGAAGAATTGGATACAATGTTGGATATTCTGAAGGATCGTTGATCGCATCCGCGGGGGAAGGCGCCCCGGTCCCGTCTCCCGACCGGAAACGCCGGGAAGGGCCAAAACCCTACTCCTGTTTGATTTTTCTTGGAAATCAACCCCATGGGATCCATTCCCGTACTCCTGAAGCAATATCGCAACGGGTTGACCGCCTTCGTGGCCGCCCTGGTGGCCCTGTTCCTCATCGTCTCCGTCCGCCCCGGTTCCGGCGCCCTGTTGCGCGAACCGATACTGGCCATGACCGCCCCCATCCAAAGGCTCTTCTCCGCCCCGATCAGCGTTTTCGTCAACATCCGCAAACGGATGAAGGAGCTGAACCAACTCGAACGGGACAACCGGCGGTTGCGCGGCGAACTGGCCCTGTTGCGGCCCCTGGGGGTCAGGCTGGAGGAGTTGGAGCTGGAAAATCAACGGTTGCGCAAACTGCTGGGCATGCGTCCCGACCCCTCCTACCAGGAGGTGGCGGCCCGCGTCATCGGCGACTCCGCCTCGGCCTTCGCCCGCTCCTTCACCATCAATGCCGGCCGCAAGGAAGGGGTTCAACTGGATGCCACGGTGCTGGCCGAAGGCGGCCTCCTGGGCCGGGTGGTGGAACGGAGCGATCACAGCGCCCTGATCCTCACCCTCCTGGACATCAACTCCCGGGTGCCGATCCTGGTGCAACGCACCCGCACCCGCGCCATCGCCGCCGGCATGAACAGCCGTCTGTTGAGCCTGGAATTCGCCAGCAAGGATGCCGAGGTTCAAACCGGCGATGTGATCATCACCTCCGGCACCGGCGGATATTTTCCCAAGGGGTTGGTGGTGGGCCGGGTCCGTTCCATCACCGGCGGCAGCGGTCTGTTCCGCAAATTCAACGTGGAACCGGTGGTCGATTTTGACCGTACCGAGGAGGTGCGCATCCTCCTGAATGGCCGAAAATCCCGCCGGCGGCGTGGGTTGGAACCGATGGATGACACCTCCGCCGGTCGCTTCCACGCCTCCGACGCGGATCCGGCGCCATGATCAGCTCCCTGCTGTTGCCGTGGTTGCCGGCCCTGACCCTGCTGCTGGCGGGGGTGCTGCAAAACCTGGCCATGCCGTTTCAGTCCTGGTCGGTGTTCCGTCCCGACCTGGTCCTGGTCGGCCTGGTTTTCTGGCGTCTCCACCGTCCGGACCGTTGCGCGCCGGAGTTGGCCTTCGCCATCGGCCTGGTGGTGGATGTCCTCGCCCACACGCCAATGGGGCTGCACGCCCTCTCCAATACCCTGCTGGTGGTGACGGTGGACCGCCTGAGCAGCCGGCTGCGCGGCTCCGATTTCGTGCAACTGTTGCCGTTCCTGCTGATTTTGACCCTGTTGGTGGAACTGTTGCAACTGGCCATCATTCTGCCCTTGCAGGGCCCGCACGTCCGCTGGCCCTTGTTCCTGGGACGTCCGGTCGCCACCCTGCTGTTGGCGCCGTTGGTCTTTTCCGGTCTCAACCAGGCCCATCAACTGTTGCCGAAAAAATAATCCAACGGAAATCATGCCGGAGCCGATCTGAATGTTGGGATATGAGCAGGAAAATTTTCAGGTGGATGCCCGCCGCCGTCTGTTGATGATGAGCGCCGGTCTGGGGCTGGCCTTCTTCGGCCTGGGCGGTCGCCTGTTCCACCTGCAGATCCTCAAGGGCGGCACCTATCAAAACCTGGCCGACGAAAACCGCATCAGCCTGCAACCGGTCCCCTCCTCCCGGGGACGCATTTTTGACCGCAACGGTTTGATCCTGGTAGAAAACAACCCGGACTACCGGTTGGCGGTCATCCCCGAACTCTCCAACAATCTGCGGCGTCTGTTGTTGCGCCTGAAACCCTTTTTGGACCTGAAAGAGGAGGAAATTCAATCTCTTCTCGACCAGGCTGGACGACAACGGGCCTTTTTGCCCCTGCGGGTCAAATCGCATCTGACCTGGACCCAGCTCAGCCAGATTCAGGCGCGCTGGCACCGCTTCCCCGGGATCACCATACAGGTCCACTCCCAACGATTTTATCCGGAGGGCCCGATGTTGGCCCATGTCCTGGGCTACATGGGCGGGGTCAGCAATGCCGATATCCGCCGTTTTCCCAACATCTATTTCCGCAGCGGCGATCTGGTCGGCAAGTCGGGGCTGGAGCAGGTTCATGAACCGATTTTGCGGGGAGTCGAGGGGTTGCGTGAAGTGGAGGTGAACGCCAGCGGTCGGCAGATCCGCGAGTTGCGTCTCACCCCCCCCGAAGCCGGCAAGGATTTGACCCTGACCCTGGACATGGCGCTGCAACACGAAGCGGAATTGGCCCTGCACAACGCCGCCGGGGCCATCGTCGTCATGGCGCCGCGAACGGGAGAGGTGTTGGCCATGGCCAATCAACCCTCCTTCGATCCCAACCAGTTCATTCAGGGTTTTTCCACCAGAGAGTGGCAACTGCTCATCTCCGACATCGACCGACCGCTGACCAACAAGGCCATCCAGGGACAATACCCACCCGGTTCCACCTTCAAGATCGTCGTCACCCTGGCGGCGCTGAGGGAAGGGAAACTGACCCTGCACGACCGGTACACCTGCCGTGGACACATCACCCGCAAGGATCACCGTTTTTATTGCTGGCGCATCGGCGGCCACGGTAAAATGGACATCATCCAGGCCATGGCCCAATCCTGCGATGTCTTTTTCTACAAACTGGCCGAACGCATCGGTATCGATGCCATCGAACGGCAGGCCCTGCTCATGGGGCTGGGAGCGGTAACCGGCGTCGGTCTCAACGGCGAACGGCCGGGCCTGGTGCCCTCCCGGAACTGGAAACGGGCCATCCATCAGGCACGCTGGTATCCCGGCGAGACCCTGATCACCGCCATCGGCCAGGGTTATCTGCTCACCACCCCCCTGCAACTGGCCAACCTGATCGCCTGCGTCGCCAACGAAGGGGTCCTCCACCGACCGACCCTGGTGAAAAGGGACTTGAAGGAAAACCGCCGCCACGCCCGCCTCACCATCGAAAACCCCGACCATCTGACCATATTGCGCCGCGGACTGGTGGCGGTGATGCACGGTGGCCTGGGCACGGCCCGGAAAAGTCAACTCGATGGCATCCGCTCGGCCGGAAAAACCGGCACCTCCCAGGTGGCGCGCCATCGGCGCAAAAAAAATGGCGCCCTGATCCAGTCGAACAAATATCATCTCAAGGATCACGCCCTGTTCATCTCCTACGCCCCGATCGAACGGCCGGAAGTGGCCATCTCGGTGGTCATCGAGCATGGCGGCGCCGGCAGCAGCAGTGCGGCGCCGGTGGCCAAACGGGTGTTGGATTTTTATTTCGCCAACAAGGGCAACCAGGATCCCGACCCCACGCCCTGGCCACCCCATGGTTAGCGGCGATCCATTGCCGGGCCCGGGCGGCGATGGCTCCCTGGCCTGGGGGGAGCGGATGGCGCGGTTCCCCTGGAGCCTGCTGGCTCTGTTGATCCTCACCGCCGGCATCGGTTTCGTGGCCCTCTACTCCGCTGCCGGCGGCGATGGCGGCACCCGGCTGTTGTGGCGTCAGGTCGCCCTGTTCACCACCGGCCTGTTGATCATGAGCGGGGTGGCCTTTCTGGGTGAGAGAAAAATCTATCTGCGTTACGCCTACCTGTTCTACGGCCTCACCCTGATGTTGCTGGTGGCGGTGTTCCTGGCCGGCAGCATCGGCATGGGCGCCCGGCGTTGGCTGGAGTTCGGGGTCATCCGCCTGCAACCGTCGGAATTGATGAAGGTGGCCCTGGTCCTGGCCCTGAGCCGCTATTTCCACGACCGCGGCATCACCCCGGGCTATGGCTGGTCGGACCTCTGGATCCCGTTGTTGATGATCCTCGCCCCGTTGGTACTGATCATCAAACAACCGGACCTGGGCACCGGCATCATCCTCGCCGCCGTCGGCATGGTGGTGGTGGTGGTCGCCGGACTCTCCTGGAAAATATTGTTCGGTTCGGTGGTGATCCTGGGGGCCTCCCTGCCCATGGCCTGGGAGGGATTGCACGATTATCAACGCAACCGCGTCACCACCCTGTTCTACCCCGAACAGGACCCCCTGGGAACCGGATACCACATCATACAGTCCAAGATCGCCGTCGGCTCCGGCGGCTGGACCGGCAAGGGGTTCATGTCCGGCAGTCAGAGCCATCTCAACTTTTTGCCGGAACAGCACACCGACTTCATTTTTTCGGTCCTGGCCGAGGAGTGGGGGTTTCTCGGCGGCATGATCATACTGGTCCTGTATCTACTGATCATCGGCCGTTGCCTGATCATCGCCTCCATGGCCCATGAACGGTTCGGCCTGTTGACGGTGACCGGCCTGACGGCCCTGTTCTCCTTTCAAGTGATCATCAACCTGGGGATGGTCATCGGCCTCCTGCCGGTGGTGGGGCTGCCCCTGCCCCTGATCAGCTATGGCGGCAGTTCCATGATCACCATCATGCTGGCCATGGGATTCATGGCCCATGTCCATATCCATTCCAAACATCACGGACGTTCGATATAATAGAATCGAATGCTTGGATAAATCATTATTGTCACAAAAGGAAAAACGGACGATGAAACTGTCGGAGTTGGCCGAAGGGCTGCACCTGGAGCGGCGTGGCGGGGATCCGGAAATCCGCATCGTCACTCCCCTGGAAAAGTCGGGACCGGGATCGCTCTCCTTCGTCACCGCCAAAAAATGGCTCGACCGATCCGAACCGGCCGCGGCCCTGGTGGTAACGGAAGAGCTGGCGGCGGCCCTGCCCCCGGAACGGTCCCTTCTCGTCAGTCCGGCCCCGGCCCTGCACGCCGCCTGGGCGGCGCTGCTGCTGGGCCAACCGGAAATGCGCACCAGCGGCATTCACCCTTCGGCGGTGGTGGATGAGACGGCGGAGCTGGGGGAAGGGGTGGCGGTGGGTCCACTGGCGGTCATCGGCGCCCGGGTCCGCATCGGCGCCGGCACCACCATCGAAGCCGGGGCGGTCATCCATGAGCGGTGTCATATCGGCGCCCGTTGCCGCATCGGCGCCAACAGCGTCGTCGGCGCCGAAGGGTTCGGTTATGAGTTCGTCGATGGCGCCCTGCAACGCATCCCCCACCTCGGCGGCGTACAAATCGGCGATGATGTCGACATCGGCGCCGCCACCACCATCGACCGCGCCCGCTTCGGCGAGACCCGGATCGGCAACGGCAGCAAAATTGACAATCTGGTCCAGATCGCCCATAACGTCGAAATCGGGGAACATTGCATCATCGTCTCCCAGGTGGGTATCGCCGGTTCCTGCCGGATCGGCGACGGCGCCATCCTGGCCGGTCAGGCGGGACTGGTGCCCCATGTCACCATCGGCCCCGGGGCGAAGGTCGCCGCCGCCACCGGCGTCGCCGGCGATGTGCCGGCGGGGGTCTCCTGGTCGGGCTGGTGGGGTTCGAAACATCGGGACAACATGGCCCAGATCAATGCCGTGCGCAAATTGCCGGAGTTCATGAAACGAGTCTTACGTTTTATGAAACACGCTGAAAAAACAGGAAAGAGTGAATCATCATGAATGTGGAGGAACAGGTACGGGAACGCTATTCCCAGGGGGCGCAGGAGGTGGTTCCCGCCCTCTGCTGCCCGGTGGATTATGATCGGGAACTGTTGGAGATTCTGCCCCGGGAGATCATTGACCGGGACTATGGTTGCGGGGATCCCTCCCGGTATGTGCGAGCGGGGGACACGGTGCTGGATCTCGGTTCCGGCGGCGGCAAAATCTGTTATATGGCCGCGCAACTGGTCGGCGCCGATGGCCGGGTGATCGGCGTCGACATGAACGATGACATGTTGGCCCTGGCGCGAAAATATCAACCGGAAATCGCTGAAAAACTGGGTGGGGACCGGGTGGAATTCCACAAAGGGCGGATTCAGGACCTGGCCTTAAGCCTCGATCGCCTGGCCGCCTACCTGCGGGATCATCCGGTCACCGACCTGGCCAGCGCCGACGCCCTGAGCCTCTGGCAGCGGCATCAACGCCACCAGGCACCGATGATCGCCGACAACAGCGTCGATCTGGTCATCTCCAACTGTGTGCTCAACCTGGTGGCCGACGAGGAGAAAAAACAGCTGGTCGATGAAATATACCGGGTGGTCAAACCCGGTGGACGGGTGGCCATCTCCGATATCGTCGCCGACGCCCCCATACCGGAAGAGCTCAAGGCCGATCCCGAGTTGTGGAGCGGTTGCATCTCCGGCTCCTTCGAAGAGTCCGAATTTCTGCACGCCTTCCAGCGGGCCGGTTTTACCGCCGTGACCCTGGACAAATGGGATGAAAAACCGTGGCGGGTGGAAGGGAGCATCGAATTCCGTTCGGTCACCCTGACCGCCCTCAAGGATCCCATCGATCAACAGACCGAGGGGGGCCACGCGGTGATCTACCGGGGACCGATGGCGGCGGTGACCGACGATCTGGGCAACCATTATGTGGCCGGACAGCGGACGGCGGTGCCGGTGGCGTTGTTCAACCGTCTGGGCGAGCCCCCCTTTGCCGACCATTTCATCCGTCTGGCGCCGGCGACGCCATTGCCGGCGGCGCCCTATACCCTGCCGTCGGGCAGCATCCGCGCCGCGGCGGTGACCCGCGGCGGTCTCATCAACGATGCCCCGACCGTCACGGAAGGGCGTGGCGATTCGTGCTGCGGTCCCCAGGGGTGTTGTTGATATCGCTGAATGTTTTGGGTCGAGCGCCCATTCCCGGACAGGCCAAGACGCGCCTGATGCCGGCCCTGGGGGCCGAAGGGGCGGCGCGCGCCCAATGCCGGTTGTTGCAACGGGTGGTCGGGGTGGGGCGGCGTTGGTGCGCAGCGGCCCCCCGACGGCGGTTCCGGCTCTGGTGTTCGCCCGATGGCCGGCACCCTTTTTTTTCGACCCTGACCGATGCCGATACCCTGCGCGACCAACCGACGGGGGACCTGGGGGACCGTCTGGCCCATGTCGCCGCCCGGGAGAACGGGGATGGCGCGGCGGTATTGCTGTTGGGGGCGGATGGGGTTTCCGTCGATGAAAAACTGCTGGACCGGGCCGAGGCGGCCCTGGAAAAACGGCCGGCGGTCCTGGCCGCGGCTGAAGATGGCGGATATGTCATGTTGGGACTCAAACGGGTGCATGAGGCCGTTTTTCGCGACATCCCCTGGGGTGGGGAGCGGGTGGCGGCCGTCACCCGTCAACGAATGATCGAACTGGGTTGGTCATGGACGGAACTGCCGGAACAGTGGGACGTGGACACCCCGGCGGACTGGAACCGATTTCAACAGTTGCCGACCAGAGAGGTGCAATAGTTCATCGTGGACAGTTTTTTCACCGAAGAGATGCCGGCGTTGAAAACCATCAACGGCGTACCGTTTCCCGACTGGTTGGACCAGAACCAACTGATCATCACCGGTCCGCCCGGCACCGGCAAATCCACCATCCTCAAAAGCCTGGGCGGTTGGCCGGAAGAGGGATATCTGGATATTTCCAGCCCCGATTGGTGGAAATCGCCGGTGCTGGCCTATCGTCCCCGGGAGATCCATTTCGGGTTGCCGTTCATGGGCCACGAAAAAGCGGTGCCGGTCTATGAGGTGGACACGCTGGACGATGCCGGTTTTTTGGAATTGGACCTGTTCCGGATCCCGTTGCCCTCTCCGAAAGCCCGTTTTTTCGAGCCCAACTTTCGGGAAAACCTGGTTTTCGAATTCATCCTGCCATCGCCGGAGCGCACGTTCGAGCTGCGAAAAAACCGCGCCACCCAGGGAACGCACCATGTCGACAAGGATTTGACCCTGGCCAAGGTGGCCGAGGAGACCCGATATTTTCGCATCCTGGCCTCTTTTTTCCGCGCCAGCGGCATGAAGGTCTATGTCCGGGAGGACCCGGGCGGACCCCCCCGGCAAATTCGTCTGGTGGATGACGGTTATACCAAAAAACCGGGTGAGAACATCCAGGCCGTCTATCAACGGTTCGATCAGATCCGTTTGCGGCAACGCATCCTCAACCGTACCTGGAGCGCCCGGGGCAACAAGGCGCTGTTGGATATTTTCGTGGATTTGATCCCCTGTTATCTGCAGGTGGAACGGTGCAGCATTTTCATCAACGATCCCGATGGCGAGACCGTCTGGTTGCAGAGCGGCACCGGCATGGATGAGGGGGAAATCGAGGTCAACAAAAAGACCTCGGTGGTCGGCCAGGTGATCGAAAGCGGCGAATACATGGTGCGCGAGGACATGGCCACCAGCAGCGGCGATCACAAGGCCGTCGATGCCCGGACCGGTTTCAAAACCCGCAATCAACTCTGTGTGCCCATCCGCAGTCTCTCCAGCCATCACGCCGCCGGGGCGATTTTGGTGCTCAACAAATTAAACAACGCCAATTTCGTGGAATCGGACCGGGCCTTCCTGGAAAAAATCGCCGAACATCTGGAGACCGCCATCGAAAGCATTTTTCTGCGCCAGGAGATGATGGATTTTTCCGAACTGCTCGCCCAGCGCGAACAGTCCCCCTCCTGGACGACCGGCCTCTGGTCGGTGGCGGCGGGCATCATCGCCATCCAGGGGTTCATCATCGCCTATCTGATGGGGGCGCTGAATTAAACGATGACGGACTGCCGTTGGAAACAACGCTTCAACAACTTCGACCGGGCCTTCGTCCTGCTGCGTGAGGTACGGGATCGGGGTGTGGAAAACCTGTCACAACTGGAGAAGGAGGGGGCCATCCAACGTTTTGAATTCAGCTATGAACTGGCCTGGAAAACCCTCAAGGACTATCTGGAGGAGAGTGGTATCGTCATCACTCCGATTACGCCACGCAACGTGATCAAGGAGGCCTTCGCCGCGCGTCTGTTGGATGACGGACAGGTGTGGATCGATATCATGCTGCAACGAAACCAACTCTCCCACACCTATGACAGCCGGACATTCGACGATGCCCTGCGGGAAATCGAGGGACGATATTTTGCCGCCTTCGAACGGCTGCACGACTTTTTTCTTGAAAAAACCCTCAGCGAATGAACGACACCGGGCTGACCAATCGGGAACTGGACCTGCTACGCCAGGTTTTCCGTCGATTCCCGAAAATTCGCGCCGTCATTCTATTCGGTTCCCGCGCCAAAGGCACCCACCACCCGGGATCGGACATCGATCTGGCCCTGGTCGGCCCGGATGATGATCTTCAAACCCAAGCCATCGCCGAAGCATTGGATTTGCTGCCCCTGCCCTACCGTTTCGACCTCAAAACCTATGAAAACATCCGACATCCCCCCCTTCTGGAACATATCGAACGGGTAGGGATATCGATCTATCCGTGTGAAAGACCTTCAGCGAAATGGCAGCTCTTGCAAACCTGAAAGTCAGATATCACAAAAACTCTCTTCATGGAAAGAGAATTATACGTCCACCAGGTTGCAGAGTTTAGACCGTTCACTGTCCCTTTTTCGGTGTGGACGGCAGGAAAAGATGCAAACGTGCCATGAGTTGTGCAGAGAGGGACCGGCTGAAGTTTACTGTCAGATGATGTTTATCACTGAACAGAATCATTCCGTCCTGATACACCCGACAGGGGGAGGTTGGGCAGATTATGTCGTTCATGTCGATTAAGAACGTACGTTCGATCCCGGTTATGGCAACCATTTCCGCATTATAGAACGGATCGTGCTTCGACGGCCTCACATCAAAAACACATGTTGCCTCTGGGGTGGTTCCTTGCCATAAGGCACGGGATAAACATTTTGGCGCGCTAAAGGGGAGTCTTGGTGTGTCGTGGATAAGAACGGTGAAGTCTGAAATTTTTTCCAGCCGTTTCAAGGTGGTATTCATTGACTCCTGCCATATGCGCGGTTTCTGCTTTTCCTCGTTTCGTGGTGTGGAGAATAGATATGAATTGGTGCTGGAGATAATCGTAAGGTATGGATTCAGCTCGGAGATCCGCTGAAATGCCCATTCCCGCCATTGAGTACATTCAGTGTATGCTCTATAACGCTTTTTGTGAAACGGCTCATAGCTGACCGCTGGGCAAGACGTTTTCGTCAAGGGAACAAGTCGCCACCCCTCCCGGAGTGCGATCAGCTCAAGGGCTGGGAACCAGTTGGCGGCATGGGAGTCGCCAAAAAGGACCACCGTAGTGTTCGATGTCAGATCGCCAAAAACACATTTCTTGGATTTGATATCGAAAAACTTTGCATGGCAATTTTCAGCATATAACTTACTAGATTGCTTTAATGAATCGAAATAAATTTGATGTCGGCTCTGAGCTATCATTTTTTTGTTAACTGTGAATATAAACAGCGAAATTCCCGAGACCAAAACTGTCAATAATATTCCGAGACCGATGGAAGCAAAAAGGTTCTGTGACAAAAACCGGTTATAGCGGATGGGATTCTCTACAAAATGGTAGGTGACGAAGGCCAAAACCAAAGAAACAGCAAAACCTGCGAAACTTACAAAGATATTGGTATCGGTGATTTTGACACCAATAAAAATAAAAATTGGCCAGTGCCAGAGATATAAGGAGTATGACAGGTTGCCGATGAATTGGAGAGGTTTAATACTGAGCCATCTATTCACTATCGAAGTGTATTTGGACTGGGCTGTAATTATTACAAAAGAAGCGCCAAAGACAGGAAGCATCATGTAGGCGCCGACTGTATTTTTGTCCGTATGGGAAACACTGGCGATAAACAGGATCATTATTATACCAGCCAGCCCAATCAAATCAACCAAATATGGTCGTGATAATTTTTTATTT
>CAYFNE010000048.1:4118-40322 GCA_964344355.1 uncultured Magnetococcales bacterium | reverse complement strand
TCTGTCTTCTTACATTTGCGGATATTATTCGTAAATCAGAAAGCAAAATGAAAGAAATGAGCATTTCCCACAACAAACGAATTTCTATAGCAGTATACTTAGGATGCGTTCTTGACCGTCTGGCTGATTGGAATAGCATGTTGTGTTCATGGTCTCCAGAAAACACTGGAGGCGCAAAAATCGGACATACTTTTGGAAGGCAAGCACTGCCTATGGTCTGGGACTTTGCAGAGTCAGGGGTTTGGGGTAGATCGACAGGTGGGGTTGCATTATGTCTTGATTGGGTGTTGAAGGGACTCGGTGAAGCAATTGTATCACCCAGGGAAGCGAAGGTAGTTCGCGGATCTGCCACCTCCATCATTTGGCCAGATGCTTTTTTTGATGCGGTAATAACCGACCCTCCTTATTATGATAATATCCCGTATTCTAACATATCGGATTTTTTCTTTGTTTGGTTAAAAAGAAGCGTTGGCGGTTTCTTTCCAGAACATTTTTCAACAGAAAAAACACCCAAAAAGAAGGAAGCGGTGGCAGATGCTGTCCGTCATGGAGGCGACAAAAAAAAGGCCAAACAAACATATGAAGCTTTGATGGCTCAATCTTTTTCCGAAGCTTGCCGTGTACTAAAACCGAACGGGCAAATAACAGTGATCTATGCCCACAAAACAACGCTCGGATGGTCAACATTGGTGGATGCTCTTCGAAAAGCGGGATTTACAGTAACAGAAGCATGGCCTCTAGATACAGAAATGAAATCACGTCTGCGTGGAATGGCCTCTGCCGCCCTTGCTTCCAGCATTTTTCTTGTCGCCAGAAAGCGGGCCAAGCATGAAACTGGATCCTACGAGGCCTCTGTACGTCCAGAACTGGATAGCATTGTCCGGGAGCGGGTGGGTACTCTCTGGAAAATGGGCATCGTCGGCGCCGATCTCATCATCGCCGCCGTCGGGGCCGGGCTGCGGGCCTTCACTCGCTTCTCCCGGGTGGAGTACGACAACGGCGGCGAGGTGCCGGCGGAAAAATTCCTGGCCGAAGTGGAAAGCGTGGTTCTGGAAAATCTCCTGGAAAAAATCTTCGGCGTGGCCGGCAGCGGGGTGGCGGGTGTGGACGGTCCCAGCCGGTTTTACGTTCTGTGGCGCTACGCCTACAAGGTTGCCGATATGGAGGCCGGAGAGGCCATCGTATTCACCTACGGTCAGCATGTGGAGCTGGACGGCCCCAACGGTCTGTCCTCCGGTAACCAAGCGCTGGTCGAAAAGAAAAAAACCAAATACCGGCTGCGGGATTTCACCGAACGGGGCCCCCGGGAAAAACTCGGCATGCCGTCCGATGATGGCAAACCTGCCCCATTGATCGACGTCCTGCACCGCATCCTGTGGATCGTGGAGAACGCCCCGCGAAAACTGAACGCCTATCTGGATGAGGCGCAACCGGACCTGGAGAGGCTGCGAATGATGGCACAAGCCTTGTCAGGGGCAGCTCTGTCTGGCAAAAAGGGAGATAACCAAGAGCATTTTGCCATTACCACGCCCGCGGAACATGCTACACTGCAAAAGCTCGTCGCCAACTGGCGGGCTTTGATGGAACAGCGGGGCGGACTTTTGGGTTGAAGTCCAGAATAACGAATGACGTGTCAGCAGTGAGATTTAGCGTTTTTGCCAAGGGGATATTGCCATGGCTAGCACTCAATTTTCAGAGTTCCTGAAAAGGAAACGCCAAAGAGAGACTTCCACCCCCCCAATAGACTGGGAGGGGAGAAAAGAGGCCTGGCTGGCCAAATTAGGATGGCTTTTCGCTGAAATCACCACATATTTGAAACCTTATAGGGAAGAAGGGGATCTAGACTTCTTTCCGAACACGACTCAGATTCAGGAAGATTTCATCGGTACCTATGAGGTCCCTGTCCTGAAAATTCAGGTCGGTGCGGATACGGTTGAAATCATTCCCAAAGGATCTCTAATCATCGGTGCTTTTGGGCGTGTGGATATGACCGGTCCCCAGGGAAAGCTGGTCATGGTTCTAAACGAAACCGGAGAGTCACCCTCCATCGAGGTACGGATTCTCCAGGAGAATGATCTGAAGGAAGTTCCAGAGGAGTCGCCCGATGAGGGCGCTCCGTCCTCCGTGGAAAGGATTAACCAGTCAAGGTGGTATTTTTCCAACAAATCCAGGCTCCCCATGACTCCAGTGGATGAGGATACGTTTATCTCTAATCTTCAAATAATCCTACGACCATGATTCCAATTGGGGTATGTGAATGCTGACGATGGATATCGACTGCCTGTATCTGTACTACGAGGAAACTTTATTGGCTCTGGAAGATAGAAAGCAAAAAATGTTGGCCAATAAAAATCAGAGTGCAGAAGAGGTCAGGGGTTTATTTCGAAACGCCATTGAGTCATTGGTGACTCAGTACAATCTGGCCATTCTCACAGCCGCAGAAGGGGCAATGCGACACGATTATATGCTGTGTATTCAGAACCACCGGATGGAGCGTTCTGTAGATGAAGAGTTTCATCGAAACCGAATTCCAAAAGAACAAGTTAAATTTTGGGATCATATTTATCAAGTATGGAAAGATAAGGAACCGACTTTAATTGAAAAGTTTGAGGAGTTTGAAAAATATTGGAACTATCGCCACCATTTGGCTCACGGCGGGTCTGACATGGTGGGGGAGTACATCAGTGTGAAAGTCGGGGAGCTTTATAAGGTTGTGAATGATCTTCTCGTTGCCCTGGATCTGAAAGACGAAGCACAAAAACCCAATCAAATGTGTTTCCTATGACAGCCCGAACCCTCCGTCCCTGGACCGAACTGGTCAAGTTGCATCCCGATGTGGAAGCGGGTGCTCTTACAGAGTCGGTCTTTGCCATCGATCTGGGGGCCATTGCCGCCGGAGATCCCGACGTGCCCGTGGTCAACCGCGATCCCGAGGCCTTCTTCCGCGCCACCTACCTGACCACCGATCTGCGAAAACTCCTGGAGGAAGTGCTCGCTTCCCTGGCCGGAGAACCGGGATACGACCGGGTGCTCAAACTCCGCACCCCCTTTGGCGGTGGAAAATCCCATACCCTTGCCTCCCTGTTGCACGCCGCCCGCAACCGGAAGGCTCTCGACGTTATACCGGAATCGAAAAACCTCGCCCGGCCCGGCGATGTGGCCGTTGCCGTGTTCGACGGGGAAAAATTTGATGCCCTGCAAGGCAAAGCCATGGATGGTGGCCAAACCATCCAGACCATGTGGGGCTGGATCGCCTGGCAGATTGATTCGGAAAAGGCTTTTTCAATCGTCGCCGACCACGATCGGGATCGCGTCGCTCCGGGCGGCGATACCATAAAAAAGATGCTCACCGTGGGGGCTGCTGGACGTCCCGTCCTCATCCTCCTGGATGAAGTATTGAAATACATGGAACGTGCTGCCGCCGTTCCGGTGCTCGATTCCACCCTCCAGCGGCAGGCCAAGGATTTTTTCCAGAACCTGACCGTGGAGGTGGCGGGTACGCCTAACACAGCCTTGACCTACTCCCTGACCTGGAGTCATCGGGAGGCTTTCGGCAACGTGGCCCTATTGGACGAGATCGACAAGCTGGCAGCCCGAGTGGATCAACAGCGTGAACCGGTGACCGGTGATGAAATCCTCCCGATCCTGCAACGCCGTCTCCTGGGTCAACACCCCGAGGATGGCCCTTCCACGGCGGTGGCTGCTGTCTATCAGGAGAAGGTGACCGGCATGTGGCGGGCCTATGCCGAGACACCGGCGGAACGCCGCCAGGCAGAGGAGGAAGGACGGCTTTTGCGCGACCGTATGCAGACGGCCTACCCCTTCCATCCGACGCTCATCGATGTCATGCGAGAGCGGTGGACTGCGGTGGATGCCTTCCAGCGCACCCGTGGCGCCTTGCGTTTTCTCGCCTCCTGTCTCCAGGCCCTCAAAAAAAATGGCGGCGCCCAACCGCTCCTGGGACCGGGAGATGTACCGCTTGCCGAAGTCGATGTGCGCGTCAAGATGCTCAAGGAGTTGGGGGCGCAGAACCATTTCGACCCGGTCATCATTGCCGACATCACTGGTCCAAACGCCCGAGCCAAACGGATCGACGATCGCCTGGCCCGGGAGACGCCCGCCCTGGCCAACGTCAAACCCGCCACCCGCATCGCCACAGCGATTCTGCTTTATTCGTTCGGGGGACTTCGGTCGGACAAAGCCGGGGAGAGCGAACCCTTGCCCCCCGGTGTAAACGAGGACGAACTGCTATCCGCCTGTGTCGGGCCGAATCTGGACAACATCACCGCTGGTGCAGTGCTCAAGGAGTTGCGGGAAAACTGTCTCTATCTCCATTACGACGGGGTCCGTTATTGCTTCAAGAAGGATCCCAACGTCACCAAGCTGATTGAGGACGCCGAACAGGAGGTCTCCCGTGAGGAGCGACAGAGCAGCGGCATCGGTCCGGTCCGGGAACGCATCAAGGAGATGCTGGAACAACGTCTGGCCGGCCACCCCGCCCTGATCTGGCCCGCCAAAAGCCAGGACATCCCGGATGGCGAACCCCGTTTCCAGGTGGCCTATCTGCCGATGGAATTCTCCAGGGGCAGCCGGGAGGAGAAGGAATCCGAGGCCAAAATCCATCTGACCCAATATGGCGACCGGCCAAGGCGCTTCCGCAACGGCCTGGGCCTGGCCATCCCGGACAGGAAACAGGTGGAGACCCTGCGACGGGCAACCCGCTATCTCCTTGCAATCGAGCGGGTTCGGGAAAAGAAAAACCAATTGCGACTCAACAAGGATCAGTTGGAACAGTTGAAGGAGCGGGAACGTGCCGAGAACGCGGCTGCGGAATCCACCCTCCGTGATCTCTACACGGCGATCTGGTTGCCCCGCGTGGTCAGCGGCGAGATGGAACTGGAAAAAGTGGAACGCGGCGGCCGCCCCCTCCGAGCCACCGGTGTCCATGAGCGCATCCAGGAACTCCTGAACAGCGGCGGCATCCAGAGGATCCACCAAATCGTCTACCCGCGCAAGATCGCCGAGCGGGTCCGACTGGGGGAGGAGTCGGGCTGCCTCGGCATCAAGACTGCCGATGTTCTGGAAGCCTTCTACCGGGATATCCATCCACCTCGCCTGGAGTCCTCGGATGCATTGCGGCAGGGTATTGCACGGGGTATCTCAGATGGCCATTTCGCCTACACCAGCGGGCCGTTTCCATCATTGGGCGCAGACAAAAAATATCAGGTCAACCCTGAACGAGTGGTCATCAACCAACCGATCTCCAAGGATGAAGTGGACTTCGAATCCGGATTCCTGATGATTCCACCAACCATTCCCGAATCTGCTGAAACCACGGTTCGACGCGGTGGATATGATGACAAGCCACCGGAAGGAGAGAAACCACCCCAGCCCGGGGAGCAAGGCGACGAAGGAACAAAACCGTACCAAGTGGAGCCCGATGGTGGACGACTCAGCCTCAGAATCAAGTTCAGGGCCACCCGGGACCAGATATTCAAGTCATTTCCAGCCATCGCCAACGTTGCGGAAAGGTCGGATGATGGACAGGTGACCATCACGGTTGAAGGTATCTCGGTGGATGGATACGATCCGTCCTGGTATCGAAATGCCGTGGAGGAACCATTGGATGAGGCGGATGTGGAACCATTGAGTGAATTCGAACCAGGCTCTCCTTATTATCTACTGCGGGAGAAATCCAAATAATTCCGAGCACCGGGCCGGTTCAGCGGGCGTCTCGAGGTGATTGGAAGGCGACGGTTGCGCCGTTTTTCCAGAAGGAAACAGAA
The DNA here is from genome assembly GCA_964344355.1 of uncultured Magnetococcales bacterium. Lineage (GTDB taxonomy): Bacteria > Pseudomonadota > Magnetococcia > Magnetococcales > CAYFNE01 > CAYFNE01. Next base: position 34,536 of record CAYFNE010000048.1, on the reverse strand, counting down.
TCTGCTGCAAGTTTGAAAGATTCGCCCAGGAGGAGACCTGCCTGACCCGGAAACATGACGGCGCCGGCATCGGCCTGTCCATTTCCAAGGAGATCGTGCAACGCATGGGCGGCCAACTGTGGATGGAGAACGCCCCGACATCGACCTCGAAATGGGCAACCTGCAACTGGCGTTCATGGTGGTGGTCCAGGCCATCGCCGAAAATGAGCTGCCTTGAACATTTTTTCATACATCGTTGCGTTTTTTCACTATTTGGTCCATATCCAGCCTGTTCAATGCACCATTGAGCCGGTCCCCGCCGCCCCCCCACAACATTTTTTGTATTTTTCCCCACTGCCACACGGGCAGGGTTCATTGTGGCCGATTATTGGGGAAGTTCGAGTGCAGGTCGCAACCGGAACCGTTTTTTGTTCCGGTAATTCCGCCCCCCCATTCTCTTCATCCATCTCTTGAAGGCCGATCATATGATAATTCGGGCTTGGCGTGGAACGTTTGGACCGCAATCCAAGAGCGATTTCCGCATCTTCCCAATCTCCAGGCTCCGAGAGATACAGTCGGTTTTCATCGTATACCTTTTTTATGAGATCGGTATATTCCACCGCTTCCAGCTCCAGCAAGGATGAAATGATGCTCGAATTGAAATTTTTTGAATTATTGTTATATTTTTTTAACTGACAAGCCAACCCTTGCACACAATCATCTCGAATACTTTCATAGCATTGGGCAACCTTCTCTATGTATTCCGAAAGCAACACCCGCCCTTCTTCGGGTTGACCATCATCCAATAAACGGTTGATCAATACGTTAGCCGCAGAAGGTCCCATCATGGCAAATACAAACCTTGCCTCATTCACAAGCCAATCATTATTTTCCCAAACGATACAATGATCAAGCAGTACAGCTATGGAAGATAGTGATTTCAACTGTCCCAGCACCCGCCAGGCATGCATCGGCGCCCACCCGGCCGGATCGTCACTCTCATCCATCAATATATCCGCATCAACCGCCAATCTTTCCAAATCCGGTACATGCTCCGGACCGAACCCCATTGCCAAATAGTTCCGCCATACTTTTTTTTCTGTTCCCCATGGGGGTGACTGGCACTCCCCAAGAGTGAACAGGTCCGCTATCGGTTTTGGATAGTTCGTTGACATTCCGGCTCTCCTGTTATTTGGTACGCCCATGGTACCGAAACACCATTATCACAGATGCTCCTCCTCCAGACACTGATCATGATCGGCCAAAGCCTGGATGATCCGGCATTCACGCACTTGCAACCCGCCCCGGCAACTGGCGAGGATGCGTTCGAATTCCCGTTTGAGTTTTTGCAGTTTGGCGATTTTTTCCTCCACCTCCCACAGGTGGTGACGGGCGATTTCGTCCACCTCCGCACAGGGCCGGTCCAGATCGTCCGCCAGTTCCAGCAGACGCCGAATCCGCTCCAGGGAGAATCCCAGGTCCCGACAGTGGCGGATGAAGCTCAAACGGTGGACATGTTCCGGTGAATAGAGCCGTTGATTGCCCGAAGAGCGGACCGCCGGCGGCAACAGGCCGACCGATTCATAATAGTGGATCGTCCGCACCTTGCAGCCGGTGGCCTTGGAGAGCCGGCCGATCAACATTTTTCCCGGCGCCGCCATTTTTCCCTTGAACCTCCAGCAACTGTAGGTTGTAGCCTGTCCCCGAAACAGGAGCGGTCGCCCCGTTTCATCGTCCGTGAACCTCCGGCACCGATTGGAAAAGGATAATGGAATATCTGCATCATCTGCAAAACATCACGTTCGAAGTGGCCCCCTGGTTGCTGTTCGGACTGCTGGCCGCCGGTTTGGTCAAGGCCTGGATGCCGGAGGATGTGATCGCCCGCTGGCTCGGAGGCCGGGGTGCGGCGCCCATCGTCCGCGGGGCGCTGGTGGGGGCGCCCCTGCCGCTCTGCTCCTGTTCGGTCATCCCGGTCGCCCTGGGTTTGCGACGCAACGGCGCCTCCAAACCGGCAACGGTCTCCTTTCTGGTCGCCACCCCGGAAACCGGCGTCGACTCGATCATCCTCTCCTGGTCGCTGTTGGGACCGTTCATGACCATCGTCCGGCCGGTCACCGCCATCCTCAGCGCCGTCTTTTCCGGATTCATGACCCTGTTTTTCGAAAAGGACCAGCAGCGGCCCAACACGCCGCCGGTGGCGGAAAGACCGTCCACCGGCGGCGGCTGCAAAAGTTCCTGTTGCGGCGGCGCCAAAAGCGCCCCGGAACCGGTGGCGATCACCCCCCCTTCCCACTGGAAACGAACTCGGGACGGCATCGATTATGCCATGACCAACCTCTGGGATGACATCGCCCCGTGGATCACCGGTGGTATTTTCCTGACCGCCCTGGTGCAAACCTGGATTGCGCCGGGAGACCTGAATCAATGGGTCGATGGCAGTTGGCTGGCCATGTTGACGATGGTCCTGGCCAGCATGCCGATCTACGTGTGCGCCACCGCCTCCACCCCCATGGCGGCGGCGATGATCTACAGCGGTTTGACGCCGGGCATGGCCCTGGCCTTTCTCATCGCCGGACCGGCCACCAATCTGGCGCCCCTGGGCCTGATAAAAAAGGAGTTGGGCTGGCGCACCCTGGCCGCCTATCTGTCCGGGATCGCCATCAGCGCCATCGGTCTGGGCCTGGCCACCGACCTGATCGCCCAGACCTGGAACCTGGGTCCGACCCCGGAAAACATCCTCGTTCCCGACGGTGAGGAGGCATTGATCCCCACCTGGCTGGCCGCCGCCTCCACCCTGATTTTGATCCTGCTCTCCCTGCGTTCCCTGCGCGCCGCCCGTCCGGCGACGGCCTGAAACCGACATCGTTCGGGTAATCCCCAACAAAAAAAACATGGTCCACGACGGACCATGTTTTTTTGTATCACCATTTCGCCAACAGGCCGTGTCAGGGGGGGCACTCCTCCTGACTTTTGGGCGCATTGGCCGATGCGCACTCACTGTGCCCGGAACAGTTGCCGCAACCGGTTTGCCGCACATCTTTCGAAAACATCCGTTTGAGGTTTCGATAGATGTACCAGATGCAGGCGGCGAGGATGATCCCCAGCACCACCGCTTCCCCGGGGGTGGTCGTTTCACTCATGCGATCATACCACCCACCTGGACGATCACGAAGGTGAGGGTCCAGGCCAGGGTCAGTGAAAAGGCCACGGAAAATCCGGCCCATCGCCACCCCCCGGCCTCACGGCGAATGGTGGCGATGGTGGCCAGGCAGGGGGCGTAGAGCAGGGCGAACACCATGAAACCGAAAGCGACCAGCGGCGACATGGTGCCACCGAGCACCGTTCTCAGGGTGGCCGACTCCTCGGTGCTCTCCTCATCCTGGGCATAGAGCACCGCATAACTGGCCACCACCACCTCCTTGGCCACCAGCCCGGTCAATATGGCGACGGTATCCTTCCAGGTGAATTCCAGCGGTTCGAACACCGGCGCCACGGTGTGGGCCACCTGACCGAGATAACTCTTGGAGAGCGCCTCCTGATCCCGTTCCCGTTTCAGTTGCGCAATCCGCCCGGTCACCGCCTCCGAAGGCGGTTGCGCCTGAAGGGATTGGATCTGACCCTCATAGTCGACGCTCCACTGGACGTTGTGGGGATACTCCTGCATGAACCAGAGGACGATGGAACCGACCAGGATGACACCGGCGATTTTCTGTAAAAAATTCATCGCCTTGTCCCACATGTGCACCAACACCGCCCGCAGGGTCGGCAACCGGTAGGGCGGCAGCTCCATGACGAAGGATTCCCCTTCCCGGTCGCGGAACAGCTTGTCCAGCAACACCGCCGCCCCCATGGCGATGATGATGCTGAGCATGTACATGATGAACACCACCGTGCCGGCCGATTCGGCGAAAAAGGCGCCGGCGAAGAGGATGAACACCGGCATGCGCGCCGCGCAAAGCATGAAAGGATTGATCAAAATGGTGATGAGGCGCGACCGGTCGCTCTCGATGGTGCGCGTGGCCATCACCGCCGGCACATTGCAGCCGAAGCCCATCACCAGTGGAATGAGCGCCTTGCCGTGCAGGCCGAAACCCGACATCAACCGGTCCATGAGAAAGGCGGCCCGGGTCAGATAGCCGGTTTCGCTGAAGACGGCCATGAAAAAGAACAAAATGACGATGTTGGGCAGAAAAATGATGGTGCCGCCGACCCCGGCGATGATGCCATCCACCACCAGATCATGAACCATGCCGACCGGCAACAGGGCATCGACCCAGTCGGAGACCGCCGCCACACCGGCATCGATCCAGTTCATGGGATATTCGCCCACCGAAAAGGTGGTTTGAAACATCAGCCACAAAAAACCGATAAAAATGGGAATGCCCAAGGTCCTGTGCAAAAGCAGCGCATCGAGTTTGCGGGTGATGTCATGACGCAAATCGGCATCCTCGGGTTTGCGCACCACCCGGGCCAGCAGACCGTGGATAAAACCAAAGCGGGCGTCGGCGAACAGCATTTCACACTCTTCGCTGTGGTCCCGGGCCAGATCATACCGTTTGCGTCGTACCATCTCCGCCAGATGGGCATGATCACCCTCCTTTTTCAGGATGGCGTCATCCCCCTCCAGGAGTTTGATGGCCAACCAACGGCACTGTCGATCGCTCAACTCCTCGACGTGCAGTTCCTGGACCTGCTCCTTGACATGGACGATGGCCTCCTGCAGGTGGGAATCATAGCGGATGGTGGCGGGGTCGGCGGTACAGGGATCATCCGCCATCCGCACGATGGCATCCTTCACCTCGTCCAGTCCCATGCCGGTGATGCCATTGACCTTGATGACCGGCCCGCAGAGCATTTTCGACAGGGCTTTTTCATCAATCTGGACCTGTTTGCGCTCGGCCTCGTCGATCATGTTGAGCACGAACACCATCGGCCGGCCCATTTCGATCAACTGGGTGGTCAGGAACATCGACCGTTCCAGATTGCCGGCATCGAGGATGTTGACGATGACATCGGCCTCTTCGGAATGGATGTAGTCGCGGCTGACGCTCTCCTCCGGGGACTGGGTGGTCAGGGCATAGACCCCCGGCAGATCCACCAGATTGATAAAACGGTCCCGATGCCGGATGAGGTGTTTTTTGATGGCGACCGTCACCCGCGGATAGTTGCCGACGCTGTCCTTGCTGCCGGCCAGCTTGTTGAGGATGGTCGTTTTTCCACAATTGGGATTGCCCACCAGACCAACGGTAATGGTGGTTTGGTCGCGGTCGCCCATTTTGTTTTCCTTGATGTTTATTCTCGTGTTGAACAGCGATCGTCCCAATGCCGTTCGGGATCAACCGACATTGGGACGGCGGGCCGGAAGATCGGCGCGATGTGGATCAGGCCGGATGGGAAATGATGATTTTCTGGGCATCCTCGTTGCGGATCGACAGGCGGTATCCGAGAATATTGTAAACCCGGGGATCTCCCATGGGGGCGCGGGTATCCAGGGTGATTTCCTGGCCCTTGACGATACCGAGGGCCATGAGCCGCTGCCGGCTGATCTTGTCCCCCAGCAGCTTTTCAATGACCGCCGCTTCACCATCTTTCAGGGAATCCAATGAAATACCGTTGTTTTTATGCTGAGACATGTCTGAACAAACCCCGTTTGCCATAGAACGAATGAACCATGGGTGACAAAAAACCGACATCATCGTTTTGCGGATGTCGTATCGATTCTCAAAATGAGAATCAATCTCAATTTGAGAATCGATACCAGAAAACCATATCCTCACGAAAGAGTCAAGTATTTCATCCCCCTCCCCAACGGACCTTCAACCTGAAAAAACCTTCCCGAACCAACCTGTTGCAAAAATTTGGCCGAGGTGGATCGAAAAGGGACCGTTTTCCCATCCCGTTAACGAAACCGGGGAACCGGTTTCGTCCAAACGAAAAAGGGTTGACCCGGACGACGGGCAACCTCTGTATGAGCTGGCTGGCTGCCTGACACCGGGACGGTGTTGGGTGGCTGGCTGGCGATTCACGAAAGGGCCACCGTGGTTGCCGTGGCCCGGAAAAACGAATAAAAAAACCGTAGCGGACTATTTGGTCAGAATCAGCTTGCCGCTTTTGGTCTGTTGCAGACGATATTTTTCATCACCGTGTTCGATGATCACTTCCCGATCACCGGCCAGCAGTTGCGAACTGCTCAGATGACGGGGTTCCTGCATGGGTTTGGCGTCGTTGAATCCAGCCCTTTTCGCCATGGCATTACCCGAACCGCCGGGAAAGTTCATCGTTCTCGCTCCTGTTGACACAACCACCGCCCCGAATGGACCCCGTTGATGGTGGCTCATGATCGGACGACGATAACCAATACCAGAATGAGAATCGATCTTAAACTGAGAATCTACACACCCACCCCCACATTCAAGATGAAAGAGATCGATCCTGTTGTCAATTTTTTTTATGTGGATGGATGGTTTTTTGTTCAACCGATTGAAAATCATATTTTTTCCGCCATTTTCACCCCAAAGGGAACCAGCGGTTGACCGTAAAAAACGACACGTGAAAAAGAATTTACATTGGTAAAAAACCTTCCGACTAATTAACGAAACCCAAGATCAGGGTGGATCGGAGCGATCCATTCAATGGCTGCTCCCACCATTATGCCCAAAACGGATGGCCCAAAATGCCACAATGGTGACGGACGGGGCCGACAAACGATCGCCATCAACCGATACGATGAGATGAAACGCCCCGGACCAGGGCCCCGCCCGACCGGAAAATCACCACCCGCCCCCGGTATCCCGCCGATATATACACGACAAAGATGGCATTTTTTGGAATTCACGATTAAAATGTCCCTGTGATGATTGGAAAATAGCGCCACAATGAACACCAAACGGGCAATCAGGTCACCCCGATCCGATCAATTCACGAACAGGAATGGATTTCCTTCCCGGCGACGAACCCGGGCGGCGGAGGTGGAGCATGTTGAACCGGCTGAAAATCGATCGCATCATCTGCCTCCTGTTGCTGTCCCTGCTCGGGGCCTGTCGCGACAGCGAGGAGGTGAAACGAATCAATCTCGACCAGGGCAAAAAAATTTCGGTTGAAGCCCCACCCGAACGGTCCGATACCCTGAAAATCGTCGTCGGCGCCATGATCACCCCCGAAGAGGGGTTCGCCCACTATCAACATCTGCTGGAATATATCGGCAAAAAAATGAACCGGTCGGTGGAGTTCATCGCCCAGACCAGTTACCGGGAGGCCAATGACCTGTTGCGGGGCAACAAGGTGACGGCGGCCTTCGTCTGCGGCAAACCATACGTCGATGGCCATGACCATTTCGGCCTGGAAATTTTGGCCGCCCCCCGGGTCAAGGGGGCAACCGTTTATTACTCGCACCTCATCGTCCACAAGGACAGTCCCTATCAAACCCTGAAGGATTTGCGCGGCAAGGTGTTCGCCTTCGCCGATCCACAATCCAACAGCGGCTGGCTGGTACCCACCTGGCAACTGGCGAAAATGGGCGAGACGGCCGATTCCTTTTTCGGACGGTATTTCTACACCTACGGTCATGACAAATCGATCAAGAGCGTCGCGCAAAAGGTCGCCGATGCCGCCGCCGTCGACAGTTTGATTTATGAACATCAACTCACTCAAAATTCCAAATATGCCACCCAGACCCGGATCATCGACACCTCCCAGCCGTTCGGCATCCCCCCGGTGGTGGTGCCCAAGGCGTTGGACCCGGCGGTCAAGTCCCGTCTGCGGCGCATTTTGCTGAACATCCACCAGGATCCGGAAGGAAAAACCATCATCACCGCCATGGGCATCGACCGTTTCCTCATGATCGACGACAGTGCCTATGACGGCATTCGCGACATGAAACGATTTCTGGGTCTGGAATAGGATCGACATGAACGGGTTCAACGGGCTGGGCCTGAAGGCGAAACTTCTTGGCATGGTGATCGGACTGGTGGGGCTCATGAGCGTCACCGCCATCCATTTCATTCAAAACCTCCTGTACGATGAGTTGATGACGGAATCGAAAAAAAGGGCGCTCATCATCGGCAGGGATATCGCCAACCATGGAACCAACTTCCTGTTGACCCGAAACATCGACGCCTTGAAAGGGGTGGTGCTGGATGCCGTCGAAGAGTACGAAGACGTGGAATTTGTTTATTTCACCGACTACAAGAACCGGATCGTCGCCCACTCCTTCCCCGATATTTTCCCCGACGACCTTGAGGAAAAAACCCATCACGACATGGTGACATCGCCGCGGATAACCATGATGGAGACCAACCGGGGAAAAATGTTCGATCTCGACATGCCGGTACTGAAAGGGGATGCCGGGATCGCCCATGTCGGTATCCTGATGGAACCGGTCCACCGGCACATGGACCAGGTCAAAAACCAGTTGCTGTTCGCCCTCTTCACCATTCTGTTGACGGGACTGGTGGTGGCGGCCTTTTTCATCCGCTATCTGACCAAACCGGTCCAGGCCCTGACCCTGGCGGCGGAACAACTGGGCAGAGGCCAGGGGACGGAGATGGTGGCGGTCACCTCCAATGACGAAATCGGTCGCCTAGCCACCACCTTCAACCTGATGCAGGGTTCGCTCACCCGGGCGCGGAAGGCATTGGAACGAACCAATGCCACCCTGGAGGAACGGGTCGAGGAACGGACCCTCACCGTGCGGGCGACCCTGGCGCAACTGGAAAAGGAGATGATGCGGCGGCGGGAGGCGGAGAAGAACATTCGTGCCCTGCATCAACGCAACGAACTGATCCTCGAATCGGCCGGTGACGGCATCTGCGGCCTCGACACGGAGGGCCGGACCATCTTCGTCAACCCGGCGGCCGCCCGAATGATCGGTTGGCAACCGGCGGAACTGCTCGGCAAACCGTTGCACGAAATCATTCACCACCATTTCGCCGACGGTCGCCCCTACCCCATCGAGGCGTGTCCCAACTGCGCCGCCTACCGGGACGGCCGGGTACATGTGGTGGACAACGATCTGTTCTGGCACCGCGATGGCCACGGTTTCCCGGTGGAGTCGACCAGCACGCCGATTATTGAAGCGGGAACCCTCAAAGGGGCGGTGATCACCTTTCGCGACATCACCGAGCGGGTCCGCAATGAGGAAAAACTACGCCACTACCAGGCCAACCTGGAAAACATGGTCGCCGAACGGACCGGGGAACTCTCCCGCGTCAACAAGGAACTGCGGGATTTCGTCTATATCGTCTCCCACGATCTGCGTTCACCGCTGTTGAGCATCCAAGGATTCTTGGAAGAGTTGCAAATGGATGTGGACGACATCCAGGCAGTGGCCGCCGGCATCCGCAAACGGCTGGATCCGGCCCAGCGGGACGAACTGGAAACCCTGCTCCGGGAACGCATTCCCGACGACATCACCTTCATCCGGGCTTCGGCCGCCAAGATGGACGGCCTGGTCGACGCCATCCTCAATCTGTCGCGGTTGGGACGCACCCACCTGCAGTTCGAAACACTGGACTTGGCATCACTGGTCCATGATAATATCCGGGCCCTTGCCCATCTCATCAACGAATCCGGGGTCACCATCACCGTGGGAACGATGCCCACCTTGACCAGCGACCGTGCCGCCATGGGCCAGATCATCGGCAACCTGCTCACCAACGCCATCAAATATCGGTCCCCCGACCGGCCCGGCACCGTTGCCATCGCCGGCGCCGCCAATCCCGACACCGGCCAGGCGACCATCGAGGTGAGCGACAACGGCCGGGGCATGTCCGAACCGGATATTCAAAAAATATTCAACCTGTTCCAACGGGTGGGCAGACAGGATCAACCGGGGGACGGTATGGGACTGGCCTACGTCCGCACCCTGGCCGGGCGTCTGGGGGGAAAAATTCACTGCCGGTCGACGGTCGGCCAGGGGTCCACCTTCACCCTCACCCTGCCGTTGCAACCGCCATCGGACAACCCTCAACGATCGGAAGCCGAACCGTGAACAATCCACAATCGATCACCATCCTGCTGGTGGATGACGAAGAGGCCCATTCAACCCTGATTGAACGCAATCTGCGCCGGGGTGGGGTGACCAATGAGATCATCAAGTTCAACAACGGCCGCGACACCCTCGACTATCTGTTCAACAGCGGCCGTTTCGAAGGCAATGTCCGGCCCGTCCATCTGCTGGTGTTGCTGGATTTGAACATGCCCGAAGTGGACGGGTATCAGGTCCTCAAGGCGATGAAAGAAGACGAAGAGTGCCGGGTGGTGCCGGTGATCATCCTCACCACCACCAACGATCCCCACGAGATACAACGCTGTTATGACCTCGGCTGCAACAGTTTCGTCACCAAACCGGTGGAACCCAAGGCCTTTTCCAAGGCCATCCGCGATCTGGGCCTGTTCATCGACATCATTTCCGCCCCCTGCTGTCAATGAGAACCGAAACCACAACCGACGGCAAACCACGCATCCTCTACATGGAGGACGATGTGGCCCTGGCGCGGCTGGTCCAGAGACGGCTGGGACGGCACGGTTTCGTCGTCGACACCGCCATCGATGGCGTCGAAGGGTTGAAACAACTGGAAAACCACCGCTATGACGTGGTGGTACTGGATTACCGGATGCCGAACATGGACGGCATGGCGGTGCTGAAACACCTGGTGGCCGACCCCGAGGCGCCACCGGTGGTGATGGTGTCCGGCGTCGGTTCCCTGGAGGTGGCCGTGGCGTCCATGCGCCTGGGAGCGGCGGACTATGTGATCAAGGAGAGCGGCGGCAATTACCTGGAACTGTTGCCCGGCACCCTGGAACGGGTGATCGAAAAACAGGCCCTGATCCGCGAAAAGGAGCAGACCCGCCTCGCCCTGGTCTGGGCCAAGGAGGAGGCCGAGGCGGCCAGCCGCGCCAAGAGTGAATTCCTGGCCATCATGAGCCATGAGATCCGCACCCCGCTCAACGCCATCCTCGGCATGGTGGAAATCGTCCAGGAAACCGGCCTCACCGAGGAGCAGTCCGGCTACATGGGGGTACTGGAACGGGCCAGCAAAAATCTCCTGATCCTGATCGGCGACATCCTCGATCTGGCACAGGTTGAATCGGGACGCCTGGTCCTGGAAAAAAAGACCGTCGACCTGCCCGACCTGGTCCGCGATGCCATGGAGATCCACAGACGCAACGCCCGCAAAAAGGGATTGGACATCCACAGCCACATCGACCCGGCCGCCCCGGAGCGGTTCGAGGGGGACCTCAAACGGTTGCGCCAGGTATTGCTCAACCTGCTGGGCAATGCCGTCAAGTTCACCAGCCGCGGCGCCGTCAACCTGCAGGTGATCCGCCCCGACCCCGGATCCCTGCAGTTTTCGGTTACCGACACCGGCATCGGCATTGCCGAAGAAAAACGGCAACTGATCTTCGAACCGTTTTCACAGGCCGACACCTCCACCACCCGCCTCCATGGCGGCGTCGGCCTGGGACTGGCCATCTGCAAACGGCTGGTGGATGCCATGGGCGGCCGCATCGACTTGGAAAGCCGCCCCGGTGAGGGTAGCTCCTTCCACTTTTTCATCCCCCTGACCAACCGGGAAGAGGCCAAACGTCCGGTCCCGGACACCGGGACCCCGACCATCGAACCAGGGAGGGAACCGAAGACCGCCAATGGCGCCGGCTCCATCCTGCTGGTGGAGGATGTGGAAGAGAACGCCATGGTCATCCGCGCCTACCTGAAGAATACCCCCTATCGGCTGCACTATGTCGAGGACGGCGATCAGGCCGTGCAAAAAATTCAGTCCGGAGAAACGTTCAACCTGGTATTGATGGACATCCACATGCCGGGCATGGATGGTCTCGAAGCGACCAGGCAGGTGCGGCGTTGGGAAAAAAAACGGGGATTGGCGCCGACGCCGATCCTGGCCCTGACCGCCGACGCCATGCACGGCGACCGGGAAAAATCCCTGGCCGTCGGCTGCAACGGTCACCTCACCAAACCGGTGACCAAGAAAAAATTGCTCGAAATGATCGAACGCCACAGCCGATAGAAAACCGCGACGGCGGGCCGTTTCACTTCGGCACCGGTTTGGAGGGAGTGGACGGAAAAGAAGGATCAGGAGGTTGGGAAATGGTCTGCGGCGGCGGCGATGGCTTCGTTGACCTCGTTCAGGGCCTCCGAAAACTCGGGGAGCAATTCCGGAACCCGCTCCACCTCCTCCGTCTTGAGTACCGCCTCCAGTGCCCCGGCGGCGCACCGCAACCGTTCGGCGCAGATGGTCGCCGCCACCCCCTTGGCGGAGTGGGCGCGGCGGCGGGCGGTATCGACGGCGCCATCACGCAGCGCCCGTTCGATCTCCGCCACATCGTTGAGATGATCCTTGCGGAAATGAAGCAGAAACTTGGCATACAACGGTTGGGTGCCACCGACCCGGGCCAGGCCGGCGGCGACATCGACCCCGGCGATCAACGGAAAACCGGTCTCATCGGCGGCGGGGGGGTCCTCGGTGGCGCTGCTTTCCCCCCACCGGTGTCAAAACCGTGTTGCCACAATTTTTTGTACAGTTCTTCCCGATCGACCGGTTTGACCAGATGGTCGTCACTGCCGTCCACCGGTCCACTGCCCGGGGCGCGTCCGCTTTTTTCCTCGCCGGTGACCATGAACACCACGGCGGCATATTTGCCCGGCACGCCGATCCGCCCTTCGAGGAGACGCATCTCCTTCAAGGCCTGATCGCCATCCCTGTTCGGCATGTTGAAATCCAGGCAGACGAGATCATAAGGCTCCCCCTCGGCCACCGCCAGTTCGAAGGCCTCGCAGGCCTCCTCACCATCGACCACCAGATCACAGCGGCCCAGGGGGGAGAGCAGTTTGCGCATCAACAAACGGTTGTTGATCTCATCATCGGCAATGAGAATCCTGATGGGTTCAGCCATCCGTCCGCTCCCGGTCCCCGGCATCCAGGGCGGTCAACAACCGTTGCCACTGGCCGGTCAGTTCGGCATCGACCCCCGCCACCGGCGCCGACTCCGGATTGCGCAGGGCCAACAACAGTTTGAAGGTCCAGAGCCGCACCAGTCCGGCGCCGATGCCGGCGGCCCGTTTATTGATGGTGCGCAGGAGCTGTTCGGCGTGTGATCCATCCCCTTGCTCCAGGGCCATGCGCAACCGTTGCCAGACCGGGCCGGTTTCGTCACTGAAAACGGCCCGTTTGGCGAGGATATCCCCATCGACATCACCGGTCGGGGACAATACGTCGATCCGCTGCCGCATTTTCTGCCGCAACCAGGCCGGCGCCCCCTGGCGGCGGGCCGGCACGACGGTGGCCATCACCCGATCGATCAGGGCCAGCAACGCCTCCGGTTTGTAGGGTTTGCTCAAAAAGTCGATCATGCCGGCCTCCCGGCAGCGCACCTCCTCCTCTTTGAGGGCATGGGCGGTCAGGGCGATGATGGGGACGTCGGCATCGATCCCGTGCCGCTCCCCGGAGCGGATGATCCGCGTCGCCTGGATGCCGTCCATCTCCGGCATCTGCACATCCATCAACACCAGATCGAAGGGCCGTTTTTGCAACGCCTCCACGGCCAATCGGCCATTTTCGGCGATTTCCACCCGATGGCCGGCACGGGTCAGGGTATCCTTGGCCAGTTTTTGATTGGCCGGCAGGTCCTCGGCCAGCAAAATGTCGAACGGCCCCTGGCGCAACCGGCCGGCACCGCCACCGCTCCGTTCGTCCAGGGCCGCGGCATCGACCTTGCCCAGGGCCACCAGCACCGACCGGAAGAGGGCGAATTTTTTGATCGGTTTGCGCAGGATATCGGTCACGCCCAGACGGTTGAGCTGTTTTTTATCCTCCAGCCGGTGCATGGCCGGCAACATCACCACCAACCGGCCGCGCCACTCCGGCAACCGTTGCAACCGTTCCACCACCAGGGCCGCCCCCATGTCCGGCAGTTGGCTGTTGAGCAGGATCAATGAAAACGGCGTGCCGCTCTGGGCGGCATTTCGAACATGACCGAGGATGCCGCTGCCGGTCTCGGTCCAATCGACGGAAGCCCCCAATGGAAAGAGAAGATCGCCAAGATTGTTGCGCACGCTTTCGTTGGCATCGGCGATGAGGATGTTTTCGCCCTTCAGGTCGGCACCGGTGAACGCCGACAGGGCCGTTTCATCATCACTCTGGTCGGAGAGCGGCAGACGGGCCAGAAAATGAAAGTGGCTGCCGATGCCCTTTTCGCTCTCCACCCAGATGCGGCCGGCCATCAACTCCACCAACCGTTTGCTGATGGTCAGTCCGAGACCGGTGCCACCATATTTGCGGGTGGTCGATTTGTCGGCCTGGCCAAAATCCTCGAAGATGGTATCCAGTTTGTCGGCGGGAATGCCGATGCCGGTGTCACTCACGCAAAAATGGAGTTCGTCCCCTTCCCCGCCGGCTTCCGGTTCGGTCCAGATGCGAATGCCGATCTCCCCCTGGTGGGTGAACTTGATGGCGTTGTTGACCAGGTTGATGATGATCTGCCGCAGGCGCACGGAATCACCGATGCGCTCCTCAGCCACGTCGGGATGGATGTGATAGACCAGTTCCAACCCTTTTTTGGCGGCGTTGACCGCCAGGGTGTCGGCGGCATCCTCCAGGATGGTGCGCAGGTTGAACCGGGTCGGCTCCAGTTCCAGTTTGCCGGCCTCGATCTTGGAAAAGTCGAGGATGCTGTTGATCAGGGAGAGCAACGCCGCGCCGGAGTTTTGAATGATCTCCAGATATTCACGCTGCTCCCGGGGTGGATTCAACTGCAACACCAGATCGGTCATGCCGATGATGGCGTTCATGGGGCTGCGGATTTCATGGCTCATGCTGGCCAGGAATTCACTCTTGGCGCGGGTGGCCTCCTCGGCCGCCTCCTTGGCCACCTTCAGTTCGGCGGTCCGATCGGCGACCTTGGCCTCCAGCTCGGTGTTCATCTTTTTCATGGCCTTGAAAAAGGAGCCCAGGTGCGCCGACATGAGGTTGAACGCCTGGGTGAGCTGGATCAACTCCCGTCCCCAGCTCAACGCCACCCGTTGATCGAACTGACCATCGGCCACCATTTGCGAAACCTCGCTGAGGCGGACGATGGGTTCGGCGATCTTGCGGGCGATGACGAAACCGAGCAGAACGGTGACCACCAGGATGGCCAGGGTCAACATCAGGGTGTTGTTGGTGTTGGCATCGATGACGGCCATGAAGTCGGCTTCGGGAATGGCCAGGCCGACGATCCAGTTCAACCCCTGTTCATCCTTGAACGGCGTCAACTGCACGTGCAACACCCCCTGATCGGATTCGAAGGTGGTGTGCCGGGGTTTGGTGATATGGTCGAAACGACCGAACCGTTGCTTGGCATTCCGCACCGTCGCCTGAATGAGGGCGTTGACGCTGTGACTGGCGCGGATGCGTTGCAGGGCGCCGGTTTCCGGATCCGGTTTCGACAACGGTTCCCCGGAGGAGGTGGCCACCAGAAAACCGGTCTGCTCCATGATGAAGGCCTGCCCCGAGGGGCTGATCTCCAGATTTTTCATGAAGGCGCTGATGAAACCGAGGTCCAGATCGACCCCCAACACCCCCGCCACCCGGCCTGAGGCATCCTGAAACGACTGGGAGGCGGTAATGCCCAACATGCCGTCGGTAAAGGTGTAGACCGGGCTCCAGACCGCGCCTTCCTTCTGCATGGCCCCGGTGTACCAGGGCCGTTTGCGCGGGTCCCATTCGGTGGTTTTGATCGGCGCCAGACGCTGGCCACGGGCATCCAGGGGATAGTAACCGCGTTTGGGCGGATGATCGATGACCCGGGATTGATGGGTACCGTCATCCTGAAGAAAAACCGCCACCCCCCGGCCATCGGTGAAACCGGTAAAAATACCCTGCACCGGAAAACGGTGCAGTTGATGGAACAGGACGGTTTCCAGATTTCGCGAATTTTGCGGATCGAGTTGTCCTTGCTGAAACAGGTCGGCGTTGAGTTTGGTGATGAGCGGCGGCGTGTGCAGAAAATCTTCCAGATGGGTGTGGACGCGACCGCTGACCTCGCGGATCAGGCGCATGGTCAGATCATGCACCGCCTTCTGGCCGTTGTTATGGGAAAGGTATCCGGCCAAACCGCCGCTGATGACGATCAGCAGCACGAAGGGCACGACGATCAGGACCTGCAGGGGCCAGGCGCGGATTCGGTTGAGAATGAAATCAGACATGCTCCATTTCGAGTCAATAGGGGCACCCGCTTCCCGAGCCAATGATCGGGAACCGCGGTGAATGGAAGAATCACCATCAACCTGATGAATTTCGATGATAATACACGACGAAACCGGCAAAAATAGGTAAAATGGATTTATAGATTTCCGCCTTCCGCGAAACTTGTTTTCACCAAACGCCCGGAGACGGCGGCAGCGTTGAACAATCCCCGTTGCAAAACGTTACCGTCAGCGGGTGCGCCCCGGTACGGCGCATGATACGATTTTATCAGGGATGGCCGGGGGACCGGCATGACCGGGAAGAACCGGGCATTGACACCGCCCTTCCGATATTTGGCATCACGAATGGAAAACCGTAAAAAAAACAGCAAGGGGGATGATGATGATACAAACGGCAACCGGTGGCATGAAAAAGTCCCAGGGCAAACGGAGCACCCGGGTGGCGGCCCTGTTCGGGTTGCTCGCCGCCCTCTGGTACGGCGCCGGTTTCGCCTACCCCCTGGACGGTTATGAGGCCACCGGCATCAACCGCCTGGAGGGCTATCGTCTGGCCCTGGAAGGGGAAGTGGCGGGCAAACGCATTTTTGCCGGCGCCATCCTGCCGACGAAAAAGATCGATCTCTACCTGAAGGACGCACCCCACTTTAAAATTCCGCGACCGGACCCGGGCCTGAGCCGCACCCTGCGCGGTTTTCTCGGCAGTGACCTGCATGGTTACGGCGTCACCCTGCCCGACCTGACCGACATCGACAATCCCCGCTACGCCGAGGTGAACGCCGGCAAGATGGTCAACCCCGGCAGTGTCGGCAAACTATTGGTGTTGCTGGGTATCTTCCACACCTTGGCCGACATCTATCCCGATGACGTCCCGGCGCGCATCCGCGTGTTGAAAAACACCCTGATCACCGCCGACCAGTTCATCCGCACCGACAGCCACACGGTGCCGATCTGGAAACCGGGCGATCGGCGTATCACCAAACGGCCCATCCGCCAGGGGGATCGGGCCAATCTCTACACCTTCATGGACTGGATGGCCTCCAACAGTTCCAACGCCGCCGCCAGCATGGTCATGAAACAGTTGGTTCTGCTGCAACGGTATCGTCGCGACTATCCACGCCCGGAGGAGGAGATGAACACCTTCCTGGCCACGGCCAAAAAAGGCCTGTTGCGCGACATGTTGGTCAAGGGCCTCCAGGAGCCGGTTCTGCGAAACGGCCTGGACCTGAAATATCTCCGTCAGGGCAGCCTGTTCACCCGTCAGGGCAAACGAATGATCCCCGGCACCTCCAGCCATGCCAACAGCCGCGAACTGATGCGTTATCTGGTGCTCATGGAACAGGGCAAGCTGGTGGACCCGTGGTCGAGCCTGGAGATCAAGAAGATGATCTATCTCACCGACACCCGCATCCGCTATGCCTCCTCCCCGGCCCTGCGTCATTCGGCGGTCTATTTCAAATCGGGCTCCCTCTACAAATGCCGCCCGGAACCGGGATTCGTCTGCCGCAAATATCACGGCAACGTGCGCAACATGATGAACTCCACCGCCATCGTCGCCTCCCAGGACCGCGAACCGCCGCTCTATTACATGGCCGTCATCACCTCCAACGTCCTCTACCGCAACAGCGCCAAGGTCCATCAATCATTGGCCACCCGCATCCACCGCCTGATTGACCAACATCACCCCGCCACCTTCCGCGCCAAACCCTCCTATGGCATCCTCGGCGGCAAAAAGAGCCCCGCCAGAAAAAAAGCCACCAACCGCAAACCGAAAAAAAGGGAGCCGCAACCGAAAAAATTGCGCATGAGTCCATCGCTCGGTGGGATCGGTCTGGATGCGAATTGAGGGTTCGTCCCTTTGGAACACGATCATTGTTTCGGCCAAAAAAACTGGGACCACGGTTGGACACGGATGGACACGGATATTAAAAAACAGTTCGCTATATTGTTCAAACGCCGCTTTCCGGTTCCAATCCGTGTTTATCCGTGTTCATCCGTGGTTCAACGGTGTGCAATGACCGAAACGATGATCAACGCCATGTACTGAAGAGTGTCGCCAGACTTGACCCGAGAGGAGGGTTTAACCGCACTCCAGGATCACCCCTTGGGTCAGGAAAAGCTGAGCCGATTGATTTCGAGCACGTTGCCGACGTTTGTTCAACGCCCCTTTTTCATGGTTGTGAATCGTCTTGTCGCTGGCATCATATTTGGCGACGGCAATGGCCAGGCCGGGAAAATCCCGATGGCTGCGGATCTCCTCCTTGGAAGGCTGATACAGATAAAAGAATGCTTGTTCCTCGGAGTTTTCACAGTGGTATACAATCTGGTCGGGTGGAAGAGCGCCCCTGAGAATCTTTTCAAATCGGGTTCTTATTGAGCGACGCATGGACTCACTGTAGTTCTGACAATTCAAATTGAGGTTTGCCGCGAAACGGGAAAGAATTCCATGGATCGTATCTCCGTTTTTCGGATAGGGCGCAATATCGCCATAGCAATAATTGTCAGTTGTCAACGGCATGGATTTCTTTTAATTTTTTTGACGGATGCCCCCTGCCAATACAGGAGTCGAAATACCGGCTTGCTGTCTTGTTAAAAGCTGAAGCCGGCTTCTTCCCAGCTTTTATAGCCGAGATGTTGGGGCATGAGCCCCTGATCGCCGGAAACGGCGTAGGCATTGCCCAATTTCAAGCTTAAATCCGCCACATTACTCTGAAGTTGACGGAGGGATTGAAGGGCCTCGGCGCCCGCTCCACTGAGTTTCATGAAAGATTCATGGTCCACATCCCGGACCAACCATTCAAAGGTCTGGATGTAGGAGACGCATTCACGATCCTTCTCCAACAGCCGTCGGCGGATTCGCGTCATCCAGATGACGCCAAAACGCAAATCAACCGGTTTATTGGCTTTTAAAAGTTCTTGATTCACCACCAGATCAAGAGAATCGCCGATGGCGTGAAAGACCGGTCTGGTTTCCTCGAAGGCGGTGGTAAAGATGCGGGCGAAAAGAGGGGCATCCTCTTTGGTGGCGGGAACGGCATCCTCTTCTTTGAGAGTAAGAAGGTTGTCGAAAAGTGTGACCCGTTCTTGAGCGGAAAGGGCTTCCCAGCCACGCCCTTTCCGCAATGCGGCAAGAACCTGGGCGCGGCGCCATGGTTCCAACCCGTGCCAATCGATCTTGGAGTCGCGCACGGCATTGACAAAGGCTTCCATGTGCCCACCGAAGGAAGCGAGGAAAACCGGCCATTGGATGCCGCTGGAGGAGGTGCCCGTTCTGGGGAACTCCTTGCAGCGCAGTCTGATTTTATCCATCTCCTGCAGAAAGAGGGGCCCCCTGTCCAGGAGGCCGTTAACCATACCGATGGTGAAAATTTGTTCTTCCGGGCTATCAAGCCGCCTCAGGGGCATCCCGAATGCATTGGGCAGGTGGCCACTCAGACCGGGGTGTTCCACCAGGGCCTCAGCCACCTTTCGTGGAGACAATCCCTCATTCTCCGATTGGTCCTCATTCATGGCATTCGTGTTCACTTCCTGCTCCCATCCTGTTAACCCGATAACCCGGTAACTCATCATGATAACCGAGGCGCCCACACAAGCCAAGAAAGGAATGAGTGGCTTACTTTCGCTCATTCTCCTGAAAGAAATTTTCCCCCAAGAAACTTCCACACCAGAGACACATCAAAACCAAAATCATCCCAAAAGGCTTTTCCCAGCCTCCCCCTCTCAGGGTCGAATCGCCGCCCCGCGACCGAACCGGTTGATCACCTCCAACAGATGCGAACGCCGCACCGGTTTGGACAGGTGCAGATCGCAACCATGGGTCTCCGCCTTTTCGATGTCCTCTTTCATGGCGTTGGCGGTCAGGGCGATGATGGGGATGCGGGGGCGGTTTTGCGCCCTTTCCCAATCGCGAATGCGTTTGGTGGCGCCGAAACCGTCCAGGATCGGCATCTGCATGTCCATCAATACCAGATCGAACGGTTCCGACTGATAGGCCTTCACCGCCGCCTCGCCGTTGGAGACCTCGACCAGGCGACAGGGGCTCTTGCGGAGAAAGGCGGTGATCACCATTCGGTTGTCCTCGGCATCATCGACCAGAAGAATGTTCAGGACCCGCTCCGGCGGTGGTCCGGTCGATTCCTTTTTTCGTTCAGTGGTGCGGGTGACATGCGCCAGCTCCCGCTCGGCCGGAACCTTTTCCAGGCGCGGCAACCGCACGACGAATCGAAAGAGGCTGCCACGCCCCTCCTCGCTCTCCACCTCGATTTCACTGTTCATGGCCTGAACCAGACGGCTGCAGATGGAAAGACCGAGACCGGAACCGCCGAATTCGCGGGAGATGAATTTTTCCGCCTGTTGGAAGGGATTGAAAATGCGATCCAGGTTTTCCGGTTTGATGCCGATGCCGGTGTCGGAAACGATGAATCGAACATGATCCGCCCCCACCGGTTCCACGGTCAGGGTGACGCCGCCCCGTTTGGTGAACTTGATGGCGTTGCCGAGCAGATTGAGCAGGATCTGCCGCAATCGTTGCGGATCGCCGACCACCACCCGTGGCGAGTCTGGTTGCAGCCGATACTGAAAGGTCAGACCGCCGGTTTCCGCCTTTTGGTGCAAAATATGGCAGGTGCCCCGGGTCAGTTCACGAAGATCGAAAGGCACGTTTTCCATCTGCAACTGCCCGGCCTCGATCTTGGACAGGTCGAGAATATCGTTGATCAGGGCCAGGAGACTTTCCCCGGCGTGGGTCAATATGTTCAACACCCGGTTTTGCTCCGGGTTCAGGCCACTTTCCCGCAACACCTCACCCATGCCGAGAATGGCGTTCATCGGTGTGCGGATGTCATGGCTCATGGCGGCCAGAAAGGCGCTTTTGGCCCGGGAGGCCTCCTCGGCCCGCTCCTTGGCCCGTTGCAGATGTTCCGCCAGCCGTTTCCGCTCGGTGATATCGCGCAGGACGGCGGAAAAATAGGTCCGCCCCCGGCTGACCCAACTGGAGAGCGACAGTTCCAGGGGAAATTCGTGCCCATCCTTGTGCAGACCGGTCATCTCCAACAGTTTGCCGGCCAGCTTCACCTCACCGCTCTTTCCCGCCCCCTGCAAGGCCGACCGGTGCCGGTCCCGGAACGCCACGGGGACCAGCACCTCGATGGGCCGCCCCAATATCTCTTCGCGGCCATAGCCGAAGATGGTTTCGGCCCCCCGGTTCCAGTCGATGATCCGGCCCCGTTCATCGCTGGCGATGATGGCATCCAGGGCCAGTTGGGTGATGCTGCGATAGCGCTCCTCGCTTTCACTCAACGCCTCGGTGCGCTCCCGCACCCGTTCCTCCAGGCGATCCTGGGTCTCTTTCAACGCCTTTTCCGCCTGATAGAGGTGCAGATGGGTCCGCACCCGGGCCAACACCTCCTGGAGCTGATACGGTTTGCAGATGAAATCCTGCCCGCCGACATCAAAAGCCCGCATCTTGTCGACCGTATCCCCCATGGCGCTGATGAAAATGACCGGCACCTCCCGGGTACGGGCATCGCTCTTCAATTGCCGGCAGACGTCGAAACCGTCCATGCCGGGCAGGCAGATGTCCAGCAGGATCAACTCCGGGAGTTCCGTCCCGATCTCGTCCAGGGCCTCTTCACCGCTGCTGATGGGCCTGACCCGATGACCGGCGGAGGAGAGGATGTCCCGCAGCAGCCGCAAACTGGCCGAATTGTCCTCAACGACCAGAATATCTCCGGAAACGGTATGGTTTCGATCGATCGCGTTCATCGGGCCCCTCGGGTTTCGGGACGCCGGCGGTTTCAAGGCAACGGTCGGCATCCCGAAAAAACCGGCTACCTGTTGGAGCGATGGTCGATCAACTCATTGACCACCGATGGATCGGCCAGGGTGGTGGTGTCCCCCAGGGAGTCCAGGTCGTTGGCGGCGATTTTGCGCAAAATACGGCGCATGATCTTGCCGGAACGGGTTTTCGGCAGTCCCGGCGCCCATTGGATGATATCGACATGGGCGATCGGACCGATCTCCTTGCGCACCAGGGCCACGAGTTCCCCTTGCAGGTCCGGTCCCTCTTCGACCCCGGCCATCAGGGTGACGAAGGCATAGATGCCCTGGCCCTTGACCGGATGGGGATAACCGACCACCGCCGCCTCGGCCACCGACGGATGCAATACCAGGGCGCTCTCAACCTCCGCCGTGCCCAGGTTGTGGCCGGAAACGATGATCACATCATCAACCCGGCCGGTGATCCAATAGTATCCGTCGGCATCGCGCCGGCAACCATCGCCGGGGAAATAACGGCCGGGAAAGGCCGCGAAATAGGTGTCGAAAAAGCGTTTGGCATCGCCATAGACGGTGCGCATCTGTCCCGGCCAGGACCGTTTCATGGTCAAAATCCCGCTGGCCTCCCCTTCCAGGGGAGTGCCCTCGCCGTCGACCACCTCCGGTTCGATGCCGAAAAAGGGCAGGGTGGCGGAACCGGGTTTGGTCTCGATGGCCCCCGGCAACGGCGTGATGAGGATGCCGCCGGTCTCGGTCTGCCACCAGGTATCGACGATGGGACAGCGGCCATCGCCGACCACATGATGATACCACTCCCAGGCCTCGGGATTGATCGGCTCGCCGACGCTGCCGAGCAGGCGTAGCGAGGCGCGGCTGGTCCCTTTGACCAGTTCGTCGCCCAGGCCCATCAGGGCGCGGATGGCGGTGGGGGCGGTGTAAAAAATATTGACTTGATGTTTATCCACCACCCGCCAAAAACGGTCGGCGGCCGGATAGGTCGGCACCCCTTCGAACATCAGGGTGGTGGCGCCGTTGGCCAGGGGACCGTAGAGAATATAGCTGTGGCCGGTGATCCAGCCGACATCGGCGGTACACCAGTAAATGTCGCCGTCGTGATAATCGAAAATATATTTATGGGTCATGGCGGCATAGAGCAGATAACCGCCGGAGGTGTGCAGCACCCCCTTGGGTTTGCCGGTGGAGCCGGAGGTGTAGAGAATGAACAGGGGATCCTCGGCCGCCATCACTTCCGGCGGACAGTCGGCGCTGGCGCCGGCCATGGCATCCTGGTACCAGACATCGCGCCCTTCATGGTTTTCCACGGCGCCGCCGGTATAACGGACCGTGAACACCGTATGCACGCCGGGACAGGCGGTCAGGGCCTCGTCGACGTTGGCGCGCAGGGGAATCTTTTTCCCGCCACGCACCCCTTCATCGGTCGTCACCACCGCGCAACAGTCGGAATCGAGGATGCGGTCCTTCAACGATTCCGGTGAAAAGCCCCCGAACACCACCGAATGGATGGCGCCGATACGGGCGCAGGCGAGCATCGCCACCGCCGCCTCGGGAATCATCGGCATGTAGATGCACACCCGGTCACCCTTTTTGACCCGCCGTGATTTCAAAACGTTGGCAAACCGGCTGACCTCCTCGTGCAGTTGCCGATAGGTGATCTTACGATCGACGCCGGGGTCATCCCCCTCCCAGATGATGGCCACCTGATCGCCGCGGGTTTCCAGATGGCGGTCGATGCAGTTGTGGGCGACATTGAGGGTCGCCCCTTCGAACCAGCGGATTTCGGCCCGGTCGAAATTCCAGTTTTGCACCCGGTCCCAGGGCTGGTACCAGTCGAGGAAGGTTTCGGCCTGCTCGGCCCAGAAACCGTCGGAATCTTCGATGGAACGACGATACATCTCCTGATAGCGCGCCTTGTCGAGATGGGCGCGTTTGGCGGTCGTTTCCGGAATCGGATAGGTTTTGTCGGTCGTCATGGTTTCAAGGATCTCCTTGGCAGATTTCAATCAGGTCCATACCCCGGGCAATCGGTTCCACTCCCCCGGGACCGTCCGACCCGCGGCAAACGGTCATCCCACACTGTTCCAGGGGCATCGGGGAATCACAACAAAGCCAGGAAAAACCAAAAAACACAAGCCCCTTTTTCGGCAATGGTCGCCTGGAAAGCCTTTCCGGTCGAAAACCGCCGTCGATGGCATCGATCATTCCCCGTCCGCCCGGCGACGACGGCCGCTCCCATGACGCCGGAAAGGGTGAAAATGGGTCCCGGAGGTGGTGCCTTTTTTCCGGTTCGGGCATTATTTTCTGATTGAATCTGATAAAAACTGATACACAACAAATTGATTTCACAATACATTTAAAACATGGCACGCGGTATGCTTCATTAATTTTTCAAATGTCAATATTCCAACGGAGGAATGACAGATGACCGCAACCCTGGAGCAGGTTCAAGCTTTGATCAACGATCATCGGCAACAGCAGTTGCGTGCCTTGAAGCAACTCAAGATAGAACTGTCCCATACGTTTCGCATTCTCACCGGTCGGAGAGAAACCTCATGAACAGTTGCAACAGCACCTGGCAAGCCCCGGTCAACACTCCGGAAAAGGAACTGTGGATCGCGGTGATCAATACCGCCCTTGAAGACGCCCTGGCCAGCCAGGACAGCGAACTCAAGGAGAAGGCCCGGCAGTGGTTCCGCCGTGGCGGTCAGGATTTTCGCCTGGCCTGCGACCTGGCCGATCTCGATGCCGGCTCGGTGCAAAAACGGGTCATTGCGGTGATCGGCGGGAGAAGTGTCCAAAAAACCCGACACTGACCGTTTCACCCGGACCGGGCAGCGGACGTTCCACGGTTGACCGGCGCCGGCTCAAAAACCGGCTTCCGCCACCCGGTCCAGCAGTTGGCGCAGGTCCTTTTTCACCGATTCGTGGGTGTATTCATCATCCGGATGCGCCGGCTGGCCCGGTTGCTGGAAATGGGGACGCTCCTGATAGGTTTGCCCCCATTTGACATCGACCCGGCGGACGAACTCGAACAGGGCCGCTTCGTTTTCCAGCAGCTCTTCCAGGACCTCGCGCAAGGCGCCCAACGGATTTTCCAGGTGCCGTGCCAACCGCGCCTCGTCGGCGGTGACCCGCAACTTCAGGATCGATTTCAAGGAACCGGAGGGATCCCTCATCGATTGCTGGATGAACTGGCCGATTTCGCGACCGGCCTGTTCCAATCTCGGCACCGGCGAGGCCCCTTTCAACATGCCGCCGCCGGCGCGGCCGATGGCCCCGGCCATGGTGAACTTTTGTCGCCCCCGCACCTCCTCCTCGATGGCCGCCCGCCGTTTTTTCCCGTCGTTACCGGTCATGGTTCACTCCCCGCTCACATGCGTTTCATCCATCGCTGCAACCACTCCTGGGGCGCCTGCCAACCGTGACCCTCCCACTCCCAGTTTTCCTTGGACACATATCCGACCACCCAGGCGGTGGGTTTGCGCACCAGGCGCCAGCCGCCCCGATGCCAGATTTCCAGGGCGGTGGTTTCGGAGTCGGCCCAAACCACACGGCCACGATACAAGCGCCCCTGATAGCGCACATCGTGGACGGATTGCCGCCTGGGAATCAACGTGTAGGGACCGCGATGGACGGCAAAATGGAGATGGGCGCCATAACCACCATTTTCCCAGGTGAAGGCCCGGCCCACCGAGCCGATTTTCTGCCCGGCCCGCACCCGATCCCCCGGTCGAACCAGCAGCGCCGATCCCAAATGGCCATAGACGGTGCAAAACCGTTCACCGGCCAGCGGCGGATGCTCGATGATCACCAACCAGCCCCAGGTGTTGTCATGGTTCAACTGCCGGACCCGGCCGGCCGCCACCGCCACCACCGTCGCATGTGGACGGTTCCAGGCCACATCGTCGCCGACATGTACCAGACCACCGAACCCCTTGATGGCATTGCGGTCGATCTCCTTGCCATAGGTGGTGCGCTCCGGGTCGAAATAGTCCCGCACCGGCGGCAACAACCGGGGCCGTTCGGCCTCCTCCCGACGATTGGCCGACGGGATGGGAAAACCGAACCGGTGGCGCAGGACCCGCTCTTCCCGCTCTTTCCGGGCGTTCAAGTGCGGATCCGGTTTTTGTCCGCGATAGGCCCAGCGCGGTTCCATGCGACCATCGCCGTTGGGCACCGCTCCCCGTTCCCCGGAATCGACCCGTTGCGCCCGCTCGGTTTTTTCCGGATTCGGATGATGCCGAAACCGGATGGCGGCCTCGGCGCCGCGCAGGGAGGCGGCGGCGTAAGGGTCCGACTCCCGCTCCAGGGCCGCGGCCAGCATCGGCAAGACCGCCGCATCGCCATGCCAGGTCACATATTCCCCGATCAACTCCCGCACCGGGGCCGTGGCCGTCGGTAACAGCGCCAACAACCGGTCCATGATATCAACCACCGGCCCCCCCTGATGGATCAGGGCCGCCACGGCATGGGGTTTGAGATCGTCGGCGCCCCGTTTCAACACCGCCAAGGTCGGTTCGACCAGTTCCGGCAGCCGGTACCGGGGCAGATGCGGCACCAACACCGGCCAAAAATGGGCGGTGCCGATCAACCGCCGCATGCGATCGATGTCCGGCTCCTCGGGTTCGATGTGGGTCAGGGCGAAACGGACCAGGGCCGGGTCATCCTGGTGCAATAACGGCCGGCAGGCATCGCACAACGTTTCGAAACCGGCCCCGCGGGCGATGACGATGGCCGCCATGTCGCGCCAGGTGGCATCGGCATCCGTTAAAAAGGGCAATACCGCCGGCAACGCCTCCGGACTCCAACAGTGTTGCAGGGCATAAAAAGCGATGGTCATCCCCCGCCGATCCCCGGACCGGCGCAGATGCGGCAAAATTTCCGGTACCGCCGCCGCCCCCAATCCTTTCAACCGTTCGGTATGGCCGTCGATGTCCTCCTTGCGCCCCAGGGCGGCCAACATCTCATCGACGGAATAATAACCGGTTCGGTAAAAACGCATGGCGGACGCATGACGGAAAGGAACGTTGATTTCGATCGTGACCTGAAAAATTATCACACCCCCCGTCTCGGGGCCACCGGTTTCACCCGGCTGGCGTGCGGTTTGCTTCCCCTCTTTATTCCACGAAATCCGACAACATTCAAACCGACGGCCGAATCGAGCGACAATCGACCGATGAACAACACCGTGCCCAAAACCACCCGAACCACCACCGGCAACGGGGCTCCCTCGCCGGCCACCAGCGATCAACGGTTGGCGACCTCGGCCGATTTCACCGAACTCGACCAACTCCTGCAAGAGTCGGAACCGGTCGATTATCGACGGTTGGCGAAATTGTTGAACCATACCATCGTCGAGGGCAATGTCAGTCTGATCCAAATTTTCATGGCCGCCCGGCTCATCCGTGCCGACGAGCTGCAAAAGGCCAAAACCCACAAAAAAAACAACACCAACACCCCCCTGGTGACGATCTTGCGACAACTGGGCTTCCTGGGCGACCGTACCATGGCCCTGGGATTGGCCGTAGCCTCCCGGTTGCCCTATCTGGAGTGCAAACCGGCCCTGGCCGAGGCCGGGGCGATCCGGCATCTGGATGGCAAGAACGCCGCCCTCTGGCAGGCGTTGCCGTTACGGGTCCGGGAGGATGGTTTGCTGTTGGCGGTGGCCGATCCCAAGGCGGTCGATACCGTCAAGGCGGAAACACTGGCCGGGATCCCGATCCATCTGTGCATCAGTCCGGGCAACATGGTCCGTTATGCCATCGATTACTGGTATGGCGGCGAGGCGACCGAAGAGACGCCGCAGGAGATCGGCCAGCTCGACCTGCGGGAGTTGACCCCGGAGGATTTCGGCTCCCACCTGATGGACTATGAGGGCTCGGCCATGCAGCTGGTCGACCAGATCATCCTCAACGCCGTCCACAAACGGGCCAGCGACATACACATCAAACCGGACAGCCGTTTCGTCCACATCTATTTCCGTCTCGACGGCAAATTGCACGAACAGGCCAAAATTCCCCTGAGTTTCCGCAGCGCCCTGATTTCGCGCATCAAGGTGGTGGCGGGCATGGACATCGCCGAACGGCGGTTGCCCCAGGATGGCAACATCCAGGCCCGGCTCTCCGACCGGATGTTCGACATTCGCGTGTCGAATGTACCGACCGTCCAGGGCGAGACCCTGGTATTGCGGATCCTGGACCAGCAGGTGGGGATGGTCCGGTTGGCGGACCTGGGATTTTTTCAGGACGATCTGCACCGGTTGCGCCGCGCAATCTCCCTCCCCTACGGTTTGATCCTGGTGACCGGACCCACCGGCAGTGGTAAATCCACCACCCTGCGCGCCGCCCTCGACCATATCGTCCATCACGATTTTTGCCATGTGCTGACCGTCGAGGACCCGGTGGAGGTCAAGATGGAGCAGATCAGCCAGGTGCAGGTCAACAACAAGACCGGCTACACCTTTCCCCGCGCCCTGCGCCATTTTTTGCGCCACGATCCCGATGTGATCATGGTCGGCGAGATCCGTGACGAGGAGACCGCCAAGATCGCCGTCCAGGCGGCCCTGACCGGACACATGGTCATCTCCACCCTGCACACCAACGATGCCCCCTCGGCCATCACCCGGCTGCTGGACATGGACGTGGAACCCTATCTGGTCTCCTCGGCGGTCACCCTGGTGATCGCCCAACGATTGGTGCGGCGGCTGTGCAAACGGTGCCGGCGGCCTTACCGACCGGAGGAGCGGGACCGGCACCTGTTACGGGTCATGGGCCACGATGATACCGAAGTGACGCTGCATGACCGTTCGGGCTGCCCGGCCTGCAACGAAACCGGGTTCAACGGGCGCACGGTGGTCTATGAAATGTTGGCGGTGGACGAAGGGATGAAACAGCGCATCGCCCACCGGGAACCGGCCGCCGCATTGCGCCGGTTGGCCATGGAAAAAAATTTCCAGCCGTTGACGGCAACGGCCCTGAAAAAGGTTTTGGACGGTGAAACCGCCCTGTCGGAGGTGACGGGCTATATCGATACCTTTGCCGACCTCCGTTGAAGAGCTGTCCGCCGTCGATGGAAAAGACCGATCGACCATCCGGCCCGATCAGTTGCGCCGCAACCGTTGTTCCACCTTCGTCAACAGTTTTTCCGCCTCCCTGGCGCTGGGATCGATGTGCAACGCCCGCCACAGCCGGTTGCGCGCCTTCAACAGTTTGCCCTCGCGGATGGCGCGGCGGGCGATGATCAGATAGAGTTCGACCAACCGTTGCATCCCCTGCAAGGCCCGTTCGTTGCCCGGGTCCAGTTTCAACACCTGTTGATAGTTTTCCAGGGCGTTCATGCCCGGCGGTTGCGTCAACATGTTGCGGTCGGTATAACGCTCGGCCGCGGCCAGCAGTTTTTCCACTTCCGCAGGCCGCTGTTCGGCCGGCGCCGCATCGACCACCGGTTTCCGGGCCGGTCGTTTGATTCGCGGAAGGATTTTCCGTTTTTTGGCCGCTTCCAACGATTCCCGCATGCGCTTGACCCGCTCGGTGCCCGGCAGCACCGACTCCGCCCGCAGCAACCGTTGCCGGGCCCTGAACCGTTTGCCGTCGGCCAGGGCCTCCCGGGCGATTTCCAGATATCGATCGACGATCCGGTTCAAACCCGCCTTGGCGAGTTCGTTGTCCGGGTCCAACCGGAGGACCGCCTGATATTTTTCCTGGGCGTTATCCCCCCTGGGCCGGGTCAAACGACGCTGTTCGATGTCGGCCGCCGCCAATTTGAGCAACAGTTGAATGGAGGATTTTTTGTGGTCCGATATCGCCTTGGAACCCTCGGAGGAGGCCGGTTCGCCGGTGAGGGTGGTCTGTTTTTTCTCCGGCGAACCGCTCGAAGGTTCGGCTGGTTTCAAGGCGGCGACCCGGCGGGGTGAAACCACCGGCGCTCCGCCCGGTCGTTCATCGGTCAACTCCATTTCCCGTATGGTCGGCATGAGGACTATTTCCACGGCGTCATCCCGCCAGGCCGATTCGGCCACCACCCCGGCATAGCGGTCCCCCTCATCCAGCGCCGGCAGGGGTTGCGCCGGTTCCGAAACCGTTGTTGCACGGGCGGACTTCGTTTCGGCCATCGTTGGGGACGGCTTTGCAACGACGGCCGGCGCAACTACCTCTCCGTCGGTTTGTTTGGACAGTGCCGGATCGGCAGCCACCTTTTCCAGTGGTTTTTCCACCGTCACCACTTCGACAACCGGTTCGTCGACCGGGGTTGGTTCGATAACCGCCTTTTCAACCGACGTTTCAAGTTCGACCGTCTCGGCGACCGGTTCTTCGACCATAGCCGGTTCGTTGCCCGCCGGCTCTTTCATTTCGACCGCTTCAACAACCGGCTCTTCGACCGGGGCTGGCTCGATGACCGCCTTTTCAACCGACGTTTCAAGTTCGACCGTCTCGGCGACCGGTTCTTCGA